>DASUDP010000001.1:0-7211 GCA_036275535.1 Acidimicrobiales bacterium
CCAGGTAGGTCGTCATGGAGGCCTTGACGCTACCGGGCCCATCCCGCCCGACCGAAGCCTGGACCGGTCCAGGGCGCTCAGGCCGGATCGCCGTCGCGGTCGCCGCCCCGGCTGGCCAGCAGGGCGATGAACGGGGCCGACAGGAAGAACATCACGCTGAGGACGAGGAGCATGAGGCCCAGCGCCAGGAGGGGCTCCGAGGCCAGGATGACCCCGACGACGAACGCCCCGCCGCTGGCACCGAGCGTGGCGGCGGGCAGCATCCGGAGCCAGCGGGGCAGGGCCACTGTCACCCGGACGGGATGCTCGTCCGCATCGACGTCGTCCCAGTCGTCCCAGTCCTCCGGAAGGTCCGTCGCCGGGTAGACGGGGTCGGGCTCGTAGCCGCGCCTCGGCCCGCTCGGGGCGGGGGCCGCCGGGGCGGCAGGGCCCGAGCGCAGGTGGTGGAGCGAGCGGTCGTACTGCGCCCGGCGGGCCGGGTCGCTGAGGGTGGCCCAGGCCTGGTTGATCGCCTGCATCCGAGCGGCGTCCCCGCCCTCGCGGTCGGGGTGGTGGCGACGGGCGAGGTCCAGGTAGGCCCGGCGCAGCGTGGCGTCGTCCGCCGACGGCACCACGCCGAGGACGTCGTAGTGGCTCACGAGCCGATCGTACCGACGGGCGGTCCGGCGACCAGCGGGGTCAGCCGGGGGCGGCCTGGGTGCTGGCCGTCGTCGCCGCCGTGGTCGGCGGGGCTGTCGTGGTGGTGGCGGCCGGATCGACGCAGGCGGGCAGCTCGAGGGCGAAGGTCTGCATCGTGATCGCCCCGGTGGTGGTCGGTGCCGCGGGGTCGGCCGGGGCCGGGCCGGGTGCCGACCGGACGGGCACGCGGAGCGTGAGGCCGGCGTCGCCGGCGGCGTCGCAGCGCAGCTCGAAGCGGACACGGCCGTCGCCGTCGGTGCGGGCGGCGAGGGACGACGGCGGTCGGGTCGTCGTGGTGGTCGCGGGCCGGGTGGTCGAAGTGGGGAGGCCGGCCCCGGGGGCGGTGGTGGTCGTGGTGGTGGTGGGACCGCCTCGGGCGTTCCAGCGGCCGAGGCCGGTCAGCTCGACGGAGATGCCGGGCACGGGGACGGAGCGAACGACGCCGTCGCCGTCGACCGAGCGGTTGAGGACGACCGCGACGAGGTTCACCGCGCCGTCCACGACCGGCGGGTCGGGGGCGACGTCGGCCAGCACGGACACGCCGCCGAAGGCCTCCATCGTCAGGTCGATGGTGTGGTCCTCCCCGTCCTCGAGGAAGCGGACCTCGGGCTCGAGCTGGGCCAGCGTGGGGGCCAAGAAGGCCCGGATGCGGTATCGACCGCCGGGCACGCCGCCGAGCAGGAAGCGGCCGTCGGCGCCGGTCAGCACGTCGCTCCTGATCTCCCGCCCGGCCACGAGCCGCTCGACGCGCACCGTCGCTCCGGCGACGAGGCCCTCTGGGCCCTGGACGGCGCCGCTGATGCTGGCCGTGCCCCGTTCGACGATCGTCGAGGTGGTCTCGCCCGGCACCCCGGCCAGCGCGATGCCGCTGCGGTCGACGACCGTGGTCGTGGCGCCGGGCTCGGTGGTGGGGCTGGGACCGGCATCGCCGCCGTCATCGGTGCAGGCGACGAGCAGCGCCCCTGCCGCCGCGAGGGCGAGGAGCCGCCGCGTCCCGTTCACCGCAGCGGCAGGGCGGCGACCCTGGCCGGCGCCTCGCCGTCCGGCCAGCGGAGCACGACCGGCGCGCCCGGCTCCACCGTGCGGCTGACCACGGCCAGCGCCACGGACCCGAGGGCGGGTGACTCCCCGACGGAGGTGACGTGGCCGACGTCGGTGGCGCCGTCGTCGGTGAGGACCTGCGCGCCGCGGGGGACGCCGGGGGCCCCGATCAGCAGGCCCCGGATCGGGCGGGGCACGTTGCCGCCCCGGCTGTCGACCCGGGCGACGAGCTCCTGCCCCGTGTAGCAGCCCTTGGTGAAGCTCACCGAGGCGTCGATGAGCCACTGCCCGGCCTCGGCGGGGATGGTGGCGTCCGTGAGCTCCGCCCCCATGGCGGGCACCCCGCACTCGATGCGCAGGCCCTCCATGGCGGCCTCGGGGACGAGGGCGACGCCGGCGAGGGCCAGCTCGCCGGCCGTCAGGAGGTCGACGGACGGCACCCCGGGCCAGTGGGCGTCGAGCCCCCAGGCTCCCACCGGGACGTCGACCTCACGAGCGCCCGGACCGCGCAGCGCCAGGCCGCTCCACGTGGTGGGCTCCAGCTCGGCCTTGGTCCGCAGCTTGAAGCGGCGCAGCCGAGCCAGGACGAGCTCGCCGTACCCCTGCTCGACGTCGACGAGGAGCGCGTCCTCCGCCTCCCGGGTGACGCGCACCCAGGCGTCGACCTTGCCCGTCGGCTGCAGCAGGAGCGAGGGCCGTGCCTCCCCCACCGGGAGGGACTCGACGTCCTGGCTCAGCTGGCCCTGCAGGAACGCCACCGCCTCCGATCCGTGCACCCGCACGACGTCGCGCACGATCGGGGCGGCCCCCAGGGTGGTGCGCAGATCGGGCAGGTCGGACATGGCCGAACGCTACTGAACGGCGGGCCCGTCGCCGGGATCGGCCCGCCCGGCGTGGTGGGCGGCCCTCGTCGCCGTCATGCGACGGGCGGCGGGGATGGCGGCCAGCAGGGCACGGGCCTTGTTGTGGCACTCCAGGTCCTCGTGCTCGGGGACGCTGTCCACGACGATGCCGGCGCCCGCCTGCACGGACGCCCGACCGTCGTCGCCGGCCACGAGCGTGCGGATGGCGATGGCGGTGTCGATGTTGCCGGAGAAGTCGAGGTACCCGACGACGCCGGCGTACGGGCCTCGCTTCGTCGGCTCGAGGCTGTCGATGATCTCCATGGCCCGCACCTTGGGGGCACCGCTGACCGTGCCCGCCGGCAACGTGGCCCGCAGCACGTCGATGGCGCTCTTGCCGGCGCGGAGCCGACCCGACACCTGCGAGGTGAGGTGCATCACGTGGCTGTAGCGCTCGAGGGTCATCATCTCGTCGACCTTCTCCGTGCCGTACTCCACGACGCGGCCGACGTCGTTGCGGGCCAGGTCGATGAGCATGACGTGCTCGGCGATCTCCTTGGGGTGCTCGCGCAGCTCCGCGCCGAGGCGGCGGTCCTCCTCGTCGGTGCGGCCCCGCCGCCGGGTCCCGGCGATCGGCCGGGAGATGACGGTGCCGTCGAGGAGCTGCACCATCGGCTCCGGGGAGGAGCCGACGAGCGTCACGCCCGGCTGGCGGACGAAGTACATGTACGGGCTCGGGTTCACCTGCCGCAGCACGCGGTACACGTCGAAGGGGTGCGCGCCGAGGTCGAGGTCGAAGCGCTGGGCCAGGACGACCTGGAAGATGTCGCCGGCCAGGATGTGCTCTTTGGCCACCTCGACGGCCCGCTGGTAGGCCTCGCTGCCCATCGTCGAGCGCACCTCGGGGAGCGGATCGCCCGGGTCCGGTGGCTCCACGAGGGGCTCGTCGAGGGGACGGGCCCCGTCGCGGGCCAGCTGCTCGAGCCGCTCGACCGCCGCGTCGTACCGATCGTCGAGCTCGCTTGCCGAGAGGCCGGGCTCCACCAGGACGTTGTCGATGAGGGTGACCCGCTGGCGCCAGTGGTCGTAGGCGGCGAGCTGGCCGATGACCGAGACCATGGCGTCGGGGTGGCCGAGGTCGTCTCGGGGAATGTCGGGGAGGCGCTCCACCTCCCGCACCACGTCGTAGCCGAGGTACCCCATGATCCCGCCGTGCAGGGGCGGGAGGTCGTCGAGGGTGGGCGCCCGCCACGCCTCGAGTAGGTGCTCGATGGCGGCCAGGATCCCCTCGTCGAGCGGCGTGCCGTCGGGGAGGCGGCCCGACACCTCGACGTGCCGGCCGCGGGCGGTGAGGGTGGCCAGCGGGTTGCGGCCGATGAACGACCAGCGGCTCCATCGCTCCCCGTGCTCGACCGACTCGAGCAGGAAGCCCGGGTCGTCGCCGACGAGGCGGGCGAAGGCGGCCACGGGCGTGGTGAGGTCGGCCAGGAGCTGGCGCCAGACCGGGATGACCGTGTGGTCGCGGGCTAGCGCCCGGAACTCGTCCCGGGTGGGGCGCAGCGTCAAGGCGTGGTCACCCGAAGGCCCGGTAGAAGCAGGATCGCTCCCCGGTGTGGCAGGCGCCCTTGCCCTCCTGCTCCACGACGAACAGCAGCGTGTCGCCGTCGCAGTCGTAGTACGCCTCCCGGACGAACTGCCGGTCGCCGGACGTGTCGCCCTTGCGCCAGACCTCCTGGCGGCTGCGGCTCCAGAACACCGTGCGCCCCTCCTCGAGGCTCTGCCGCAGCGTCTCCGCGTTCATCCAGGCCATCATCAGCACCTGCCCGCTGCCCTCCTCCTGGACGATGGCCGGCACGAGGCCGGCGTCGTCGTACTTCACGATGGCGAGCTGCTCGTCGGTGGCGGCGATGGGGGTGGCTGCGGGCATGGGCTGCATCGTACGGGGACGTCGAGGACGGCCCGAAATGGGATCGGTGCCGGCCGGCGGTCCTACGACCGGCCCAAAATCGCCCGCACCATGACGAGCTGGGGAGCCGACGCATGCGAGCATGTAGCCGGACGATCGTGGTCGCGGTGGCCCTCACCGCCGGCGTGGTGGCCGGCTTCGGGCCGGCCCCCCGGGTGGAGGCGGCCTCGGGCTGCGGTTCCAAGGACCGTCCGGAGACCGCCGTGCCGGGCGACGTCCCCTTGCGGGACCAGATCTCGGAACGGGCCGACGAGGGCTACAGCTGCGGGCTGAGCCTCGGCGACTACAGCTCGCTCGGCGGGCGAGGCGGCCGGTCGAGACGCTGAGCGCCGACGGGACCCGCCTCTGGAACACGCTCCCCCTCTCCGCGGTCGATCTCACCGACCCCCGCCACCCGGTGGTCCTCGGGAACCTCGAGGAGGAGCTGGCCGCCCAGGGCGTGCAGAAGATGGGCCCGGGCACTCGATCCGCTCGGCGACCATCGACGGCACGCCGTACCTCGTCCACTCCGACGAGAGCGTCGTCAACCCGACCGCCAAGGGCTGCGTGCCGGATGTGCTGACCCCGGTGGGTGGGGCCTCGCAGCCCTTCCTGACCGACATCTCCGACGAGACCACCCGTGTCGTGCGCAGCCAGCTGCGGCTGGCCATCAACGAACCCGAGCACTGCCTCCAGCAGGTGACCTCCGGCGTGAACGCGTCGGTGCTACTTCAACCCGGGTCGCTTCCAGCTCGCCCAGCCCAGCGGGCAGAACGGGGCCGGCAACCTGATGGCCGGCCAGACGCCGGGGATGCTCGACCAGGCGTGGGCCCACAGCCGCTACGGCGCCACCACGGGCCACATCTGGCGGGCCACGCGCTCCGGTGGCTTCTGGGTGCTCGAGCTCCAGCCGCAGCTGCGCCAGGCCCTCGATATGCCGGCGCTTCCCGCTGTGCACCCCGACGGCGGCCCCGCGCGACCGCCGGCCACCCAGCTGGGGATGGCCGCCGTCGTGCCGGCCGGCCTCTACTGCGTCCTCGACCCCCTCGGCACCGCCGCCACCGCCCCTGCCCGCTGACCGGGGTGACCCGGCCGTGAGGCTCTAGAGGTAGAGACCGGTCGAGGACTCTTCGAGGCGCTTGGCCGCGACGGCGTGGATGTCGCGCTCGCGCAGGATGATGTAGTCGTCGCCCCGGACCTCGACCTCGTAGCGGTCCTCGGGGCTGAACAGCACCTGGTCCCCGATCTCCATGGTCCGCACGTTCGGCCCGGTGCCGCAGACCTCGGCCCAGATGAGGCGCTTCTTCATCTCGGCGGTGGCGGGGATCAGGATCCCGCCCGAGGTCCGGCGCTCGCCCTCGGGGCTGAGCCGCACGAGGATCCGGTCGTTGAGCATCTTGATGGGGAGCTTCTCGCCCTCGTGCTCGTCGGCCATGCCCCAACGATACGGTCCCGTCCCGTGCCCGACGACTTCGACCGCGATCTCCACCTGCCGGGCTCCGGCGCGCCGCGGGCCGCGGCCGTCGTGCTGCACCCCCACCCGGGGATGGGCGGCGACCGGCACCATCCGCTCGTGACCGCTGTGGCCACCTCGCTGGCCAACGTCGGGATCGCCGCCCTGCGCCTCGACCTCCGCGACCCCGACGTCGACGCTGCGGCCTCGGCGCTGACCGCCGCCGCCGTGGAGCTCCGAGCGCAGCTCGACGTCGATCGGCTGGTGCTGGTCGGCTACTCGTGGGGCTCGGTCGTCACCGCCGAGGCCTGCCCCGACGGGCGGGTGGCCCGGGTGCTGGTGGCCCCGCCGGTCACCCTGCTGGGCGGCCGCCTCCCGTCCGGTGAGGCCCCCACGCTCGTGCTCGTCCCAGCCCACGACCAGTACGGCCCGCCGGATGCCGTCGAGGCCCTGCTGGGCGGCCGTCCCGGCACCGAGATCGAGGTCGTCCCCGGCGCCGACCACTTCCTCGTCGGCGCCGTCGCCCGCATCGCCACCCGCACCACCGAGTGGGTCGACGGCCTGCTGGGCTGACCCCACCCCCACCAACAACCGTTCACGGGCCGACGACCCGTGGTCGAGACGGAGAGATCGCCCGGGAACGGTCAGGCGCCGCTGACGACGGCCTGGCGCTCCTCGACCGGATGGGTCGTCGTGGCGCTGGCGGTGAGGTTCGGCAGGGTGAGCCAGGGTCCGCCGTCGACGCGGTACTCGGGGACGAGCGCCAGGTCGGCCCGGATGGTGTAGGTGCCGGCCCGCTGGTGGACGTGCTGCACCGTCGACTCCTCCGGGTAGGCCCGACCGAGATCCCCGGGCTCGACGGTCCCGTCACCGAAGTCCCAGGTCACCGAGCCGGTCGACATGCGCACGTCGATCGTCATCCCGAAGGCCGAGATGGGCGGCGCCGTGACGGTGCCCCCGAACCCCTCGATCCAGAACCAGGACCGCAATCCGACCAACCCCTTCGCCGCCGGGTTCGCCCCGATCGACACCGCCGGCACCAGCACGTCCTGGATGTACCGCTCCGCCTCCGCCCGAGCGGCCGCATCCAAATCGATCACATCACTCGGTGCCACCCAGATCGGCCGCACCGTGATCCCGTCGCACAGCAGCAGGGCGAAGCGCGCATCGGGGCTGGGCATCGGCCCCGCTGACGTCCCATATGGGACATCGTCCAAGTTCGGCGTGTAGATCAGCGTCCACGTGCAGCCAT
>DASUDP010000002.1:0-66648 GCA_036275535.1 Acidimicrobiales bacterium
CACGAGCAAGGTAAGGGGGTCAACTCGCGCGCGAGGTGAGGGTAGCCCCCTGTCGTCGTCGGGCGAAGACGTAGACATTGGGCACCATGAGGGCGGTCATCATGCTGGCACGACGGGTTCTGCGGACGTCGGTGGCGCGCACCGCGCTCCTCGTCTTCGTCCTTGCGACCTCGCTCGGCTTCGCGCTGTTCTCAGCGACCGCCGCTCGGCGGACCGCGACGGCGTTCGACCGCTTCGTGGTGTGGGCAGACGCCGCCGACGCGATGACCGGTGGGGCCGCTGGGGATGTGCCGCCGGCCGGGCTCTTCGACGAGATCGAAGCACTTCCCTCGGTGGTCGACAGCCAGCGCAACCAAGCGATCGGGCTCACCGCCGCCGAGGTGCACGGCAAGCTGCTCGAGCCCTCACGCTTCTTCGCATCCACCATCGACGGTGCGGCCGCACGGCGCTTCGACAGAGCGCTCGTGCTCGACGGCGAGATCCCCGATGACTCGGCCGTCGACGAAGGCATCATCGACTTCGTCACGGCTCGTCAGCTCGACCTCGGCGTTGGCGACGAGGTGACGCTCCTCGCCGCCGCGGAGGAGGGCGGGCCGCCGACCGAGCTCCCGATCGAGGTGGTGGCGGTCGTGTCCACGCCGACGTCCATCCCGACCGTGGCCGGCTACCAGTTCAACGGCATCGTGATGGGGCCGGCCTTCGCCGAGGCCCACCCTGATCTCGTCGACCCGTTCGAGTCATCTCTGACCCTGAGGCTCCGTCACGGCCTTGACTCCGTGGACGACCTGCGACAGGAGATGGACGAGGCGGGCATCGAGATCGATCTCCAGGACCGCGGCTCCGTCGAGGTCGGTGCGGAGCGACTGTTCACGCTGGAAGCCACAACGATGTGGGTTGCGGCCGTCCTCGCGCTCCTCGTCGGGCTCCCGGTCGCCTACCAGCTCCTGCGGCGCGACGCGGCGGCCGGCCGGGAGACGATCGAGACGGTCCTGGCGATCGGCGCCTCTCGGCGCCAGCTCGCGCTCGCCGCCACGGCACGGGGAGCCGGCCTGGCTGCCCTCGCTGGGGCGATCGCTGTCCTCGGAGCGGTGCTCGCGTCGCCGCTCAGTCCTGTCGGACTGGCTCGCAACGCCGAGGTCGAGCGGGGCATTTACATCGATGGTGCCGTCCTCGCCATCGGGGTGCCGCTCTTCGTCGGGGCGGTCGCGCTCGTCGGGCTCGTCGCTATCGCGCGTGGCGCGCTCGCGTCGCGGCGGCCCGTGCCGAGCGAGCGCGCTTCTCAGTCGCACCTGCCGCGCGTCCCGCTGGCGGTCGGGATGCGGATGGCGACGGGCTCCCGTGGGCCCGTCGCGGTCGCCGGCATCGGCGCGCTCGCCTTCGTCTCGCTGCTGGTGGTCGGCATCGCGGTCCCGGCATCGAGCCTTGCCGCCGTCCCCGACGACCCAGAGGTGTCGGGGGGCGCCTGGGACGGGTTCATGGTGCTCGGCCCGGACGCCCGTCCGGCGGTGGAGGAGGCGCTGAGCGAGGAGCCGGACGTGGCCGCCTATGGCCCCGGCGGGTGGGCGACCATCGCAGCGTTGGGCGAGGACGTCTACACGCTCTATCTGCCTGATGGGATGGAGCCGGCCATCGCCTCGGGCCGGGCACCCCGCACGGACCACGAGATCGCGCTCGGTGCCGCGGCGATGGAGCGGCTCGGGGTGCAGGTCGGCGACGAGGTACCGGTGTCGTTCCCGGGCTACGACGTCGAGCCACGTGAGCTCACGGTGACGGGTGAGTCGATCGCGGCCGCCCCGCTGTTCTTCTCGCACGCTCCCGATGACAGCGCGGTCGTCGCGTTCGAGATCCCTTCGAGGGAGTCCGACGGCTCCCAACCCGAGCTCGTGCGGTTCCGCGATGGGACAGGGGACCCGCAGGAGACACTCGAGCAGGTGGTTGCGGCCATGCCCGAGGAATCGGTGTACTTCTCCTTCGCGCGCGGTCGTCGAGGTGACGTCGTGGCGCTGGAGGAGCTCGAGGGGCTCGTCAGATCGATCCTCGCGATGGCGGCCTGCCTCGCGCTCGCGTCTCTGGTCCACCTGGTGCTCGTCACGCATCGCCGCAACGCCTCCGAGATGGCGGTGCTCCGAGCGATGGGGCTTACCGGCGCAAACGTCGCGGAGACCGGTGCCGCCCACGGCGGCACGCTCGCCGCCATCACCGCTGTCGTAGCGATCCCGGTCGGGCTTGCCGTTGGGTCCACCGCTTGGCGCTACCTCGCCGGCGAGCTTGTGGTGCTTCCGCGCACCCGCTTCGACCTCGCGGCGATCGTCGGTGTGGGGATGGCACTGGTCGTGCTGGCGTCGATCATCGCCGCCACGCTCGCGCGCTGGAGTGCCCGCCGACCGGTAGCCGAAGCCCTCCACGCGGAATAGGTCTGGTCGGGAGCGCAGGTGGACCGCTGGGCTCGAGATCCCGGGACCAGCGTGTCAGGCCCAGACCCGCTACCCCGTGGGTGGGGACGCTGGCGGAGTCGGCTGGCTGGATGACGCCGAGCTCCGTCAACGGGGGGTCGGACGGTACTAGCGCTGCTACGAGAACTCGGCGGAATCGAGCGGACCGATCACGGATTCAGGCGAAACGGCCGGACGTGTGCGGGAGACCATGGACATGCTGCGGGGTGGGGGTGGTAGCACGCCCGGTGGCGGGGTGATCCCACCCTCGCCACATCCCTCCCCAACGGGTGCAATGGGGCTGTGGCAGCCATCGTCTACCGGGCCCGAGCAGAGCTGCGACGCAGCTGGCGATCCATGCTGCTGCTCGTCCTGCTGGTCGGCATCGCCGGCGGGGCGGTCCTGTCGGCGGTGGCGGGCGCCCGTCGCTCGTCCACCGCGTATGAGCGCTTCCGCACCGAGACGCTGGCCTCCGACCTCGACGTGGCCTTCGACGGGCCACCCGGCGACGAGGCCGAGGCGGCCGCCGACGCGATGCGCGCCCTGCCCGAGGTCGTCGCCCTCGGACGACTGGACTTCCCGTTCATCGTGCCGGCCGGCAGCGGCTTCTACCCGTACCTGGATTTCCTGGCCGCGGTCAGCCTCGACAGCAGCGACACCGGGATCGACCGGCCCCGCATCGTCGACGGCCGCCGGCCTGCCGCCGCCGACGAGATGGCGATCGTCGAGACCTACGCCCGGGAGGCGGGGCTCCGCGTTGGCGATCACGTCGACTTCGAGTCCTTCGCGCCCGAGCAGCTCGAACCGCTCTTCACCACCGGCGACGCCGGGCCGCCGGCGGGTCCCCGCCTCACGTTCGTGGTGACGGCGATCTACGACGCGCCCGGGTTCCTCAGCGAGAGCACCGGCGACTTCACCCCCCGGGCGTTCCTGCCACCGGCCTTCTCGAGGGCCCACGGCGACGAGGTGGCGACCTACCCGGGTGGGTTCTCGCTCCGCCTCCGGCGAGGGGCCGCCGACACCGAGCGCGTCACCGCCACGCTCCGCGAGATGTTCCCCGGCCCGATGCTCGAGGTCACGCCCGCCTCGGAGGTCGACCGCAAGATCGATTCCAGCATCGATGTCATCGTCACCGCCCTCGGGCTGTTCGCGCTCGTCGCCACCATCGCGGGAACGCTGGCGATCGGCCAGTCCCTCGCCCGCCACTTTGCCACCCACGGAGCGGGTGACCGCTCGCTGGGCGCGCTCGGGATGACCCGGGCCCAACGGGTGGCCACCCAGGCGGTGTCGGCGCTGCCCATCGCCGTCCTCGGTGCGGCGGTGGCGATCGGGGCGAGCGTGGCGGCGTCGCCGCTCATGCCCGTCGGCGTCGCTCGACGGGCGGAGCCGGACCCCGGGTTCGCGGTCGACGGGCCGGTGCTCCTGGTCGGGGCGGCCGCGACGGTGGCCGTCGTGCTGGTCCTGTCGGCGCTGAGCGCCGCCGCCGCCACCCGGCGTCTCCGCCGGACCGCCTGGCGGGACGGGTCCCGCGAGACCTCTCGGGCGATGCGGGCCCTACGTCGCACCGACCTCCCGCTCCCGGCCCTCACCGGGGTGGGGTTGGTGGTCGAGCCCCGGCAGGGGACGGCCTGGGCCGTGCGATCGGCCGTCGCCGGCGTGGTGGTGGGCGTGACGGGGCTGGTGGCGGTGTCTGTCTTCACGGCCAGCACCGACGAGCTCGTCAGGTCGCCGGGGCGCTACGGCGCACCGTTCGATGCCGAGGTGTCGGGGTTCAGTGGGGACGTGCTCGAAGATGGCGACGACGCGCTCATCGAGGACCCGAGGGTCGCGGGGGCGGGAGTGATGACGGGAGGGCTGGCCCGGATCGATCACGACGAGGTGAACACGTACTCGATCGAGTCGCTGAAGGGCGACCTGTCGTTCACGCTGCTCGAGGGCCATGTCCCCCGTGGTGGCGCAGAGGTGGTGCTCGGCACCTCGACCCTCGAGCACGCTGGGGTCAGGCTCGGCGACGTCGTCGACATCCAGGGGGCTCGGGACTCGCTGCGAGCGATCGTGGTAGGCACGGCCGTCTTCCCCGTGGTGGACGAGCGCAGCGCACCCGGTCGGGGCGTCCTCCTGGGCCCCGACGATCTGGAGCGCATCTCCTCACCCGAGGAGATCAACGTCGACATCCTCATCAGGTGGAGCGACGGCGTGGACGCCGAGGCGGCCAACGCCGAGCTGGCGGCGGCGACCGAGACCGAGGTGTTCCCGCCTCGGCTGCCGTCCGACGTGAACAACCTCCGAGAGGTGAAGGTGCTCCCTCGGGGCCTCGCCGCGGTACTGGCCATCCTCGCCGTCCTGGCCGTCCTGCACGCGCTCGTCTCGACCCTGCGCCAGCGTCGCCGGGACCTCGCGGTGTTGCGCTCCATCGGCTTCGACCGACGTCAGCTGGGCTCGACGCTGCTCTGGCAGGCCACCGCGATCGCGCTGGCCGGGGTGGTGCTCGGGCTGCCCCTGGGGCTCGTGATCGGTCGGCTGGCGTGGCGGGCGGTGGCCAACGGCATCGGCGTGGTCGACGACCCGCTCAGCCCGGTCGTCGCAGTGGTGGTCGTCGCGGTGGCCGCCGTGCTGGGCGTCGTCGGGGTCGCCCTCGCCCCCAGCCTCTCGGCGCGCAACGTCTCGGCCGCCGAAGCACTGCGCTCCGGGTGAGCGGTCGGGTGAGAGGCTGCTGCCCATGGAGCTGACCGATGCGATGCGGACCGCCGGCGCCGTCCGCGACTTCACCGACGAGCCCGTCGCCCGCGAGCTGCTGTGGCAGGTGCTCGACCACGCCCGCTTCGCTCCGAGTGGGGGCAACCAGCAGGGCTGGCGCGTCGTGGTGCTCGAGGACCCCCACCTGAGGGCGCAGCTGCGAGACGCCTACCTCCCCGCCTGGTACGAGTACCTCGCCATGCGCTCCGCTGGCATCCGCCCCTGGGCCCCGCCCAACGACCCCGCCGCGGAGCAGCGGGCCATCGCCGAGGGGGCCGCCCCGGCCCGGGCCCAGGCCGAGGCGGGCGGCGGCGGGTTCGCCGAGCACCTCGACCAGGTCCCCGTGGTGCTGGCCGTGCTCGTCGACCTCGGCACCCTCGCGGCGGTCGACCGCGACGCCGAGCGGTACTCCTTCGCCGGTGGTGCCTCCATCTACCCGTTCGTGTGGAACCTCCTGCTCGCCGCCCGCGACCTCGGGCTGGCCGGCGTGATGACCACGATGGCGATCCGGGAGGAGGCCACCGTGCTCGAGCTCCTCGGTGCACCGGAGCACCACGCCCTGGCCGCGGTCGTGGCCCTCGGCCATCCGGTGCACCAGCCCCGCCGCCTTCGCCGCCGCCCCGTCGAGGAGTTCACGACCATCGATCGGGTGGACGGCGAGCCGCTCCGGGCGCCGGAGCCGGACCGGCCCTGACCGACGGGGCCCGCCGGGCGTGGGTCAGCACTTCGCGCGTCGGGGACACCCCGCGTAGCGTGGGTCGATGGCACGAACCAGGCGCGGGCAGGAGCGGACGGCCGAGCTGGCGACGGTCGTCCCCCTCCCCGGCCTCGGGGCCACCCACTCCGAGCTGGTGCAGGAGGCGTCGATCACCCGGTGGACCAAGGTCCACGGGCACGACGTGGCCTACCGCCAGGCCGGAACGGGTCCGCTCCTCGTGATGATCCACGGGATCGCCGGCAGCTCGAGCACCTGGGTCCCGGTGAGGCGCAGCGCCTCGTGCTCGTCGGCAGCGGCGGCCTCGGCAAGGAGGTTTCGCCCCTCCTGCGGGCCCTGAGCCTCCCGGGTGCCGAGTACGTCCTGCCCGCCGTCTTCGCCCGCCAGCTCCACGGGGTGGCGGCCCGCGTCGGCGGGGTGTTCGGCCGGTTCGGGGTGCGGGCCGATCCGTTCCTCTCCGAGATCTGGGCGGCGTGGAGCCGCCTCACCGACGCTCGGGCCCAGCGCGCCTTCATCCACACGATCCGCGCCACCATCGACCTCGCCGGCCAGCGGGTCAGCGCCCGTGACCGCCTCTACCTCGCCCACGAGATCCCGACCATGGTGGTCTGGGGCGACCGGGACGCTGTCATCCCGGTGTCGCACGCCCACGTCGCCCATGACCTCATCCCCGGCAGTCGGCTGGAGGTCGTCGAGGGCGCCGGGCACTTCCTCCCCCTCGAGCGCCCCGAGCTGATCGACCGCCTCCTGCGCGACTTCCTGGCCACCACCCAGCCGGCCCACGTCTCCCCCGCCCGCTGGCAACAGGTCCTCACCTCCCACGGCTGACCCCCACCCCGCCTCCAGCCCACCCCACCCGAACCCGCGGTCAGAGCTGGCGGTTCCCGCGCAGGAACGACCGCGACTTCGGGGCGCTGACGGGGATCAAGGGGTGGCGCGGCGCTTGTAGAGCTCGAACCAGATGACCCCGGCGAAGCCGGCGACGACGGCGACCGCCCAGTCGAGGGGGCGGATGGCGCCGAAGCGGAAGGCCTGGCGCAGGGGGGCCGCGGTGAGCAGCACCACGAGCAGCGTGCCGGCCAGGCCCAGGATCCACTTGAGGGTGCGGTTGCGCCGCTCCTGGAACGACCGCCAGATCGACAGGCGCCAGGACCGGTTGACGAGGATGAGCGCCAGGTTGCCGACCACCAGGGTGGCGAAGGTGACCGACCGGACGACGTCGTCGGGACGGTCGGCGGCGAGGGCCCACAGGTAGACGCCGAGCACGGCCAGGAGCACGGAGATCCCCTGCAGCCCGGCGAGCACCAGCACCCGCCGCCCGAAGAGCGGCTCGCTCAGCCCGCGCGGCGGCTGGTCCATGATCCGAGGGTCGATCTCCTCGGACTCGAACACCACCGAGCAGGCCGGGTCGATGATCAGCTCCAGGAAGGCGATCTGGACCGGCAGCAGCACCAGCGGCCAGTCCGACACGAAGACCGGGATGAGCGACATCCCGAAGATGGGGACGTGCACGGCGATGATGTAAGACATCGCCTTGCGGAGGTTGTCGAAGATGCCGCGCCCCTGGCGCACCCCGCCGGCGATCGAGGCGAAGTCGTCGTCGGTGATCACGAGGGCGGCTGACTCGCGGGCCACGTCGGTGCCCCGTCCGCCCATCGCGATGCCGATGTCCGCCGCCCGGAGCGCCGGGGCGTCGTTGACCCCGTCGCCGGTCATGCCGACGACCTCCCCGCCGGCCTTCAGGGCCCTGATGAGGAGCAGCTTCTGCTCCGGGACCATGCGGGCGAACACGTCGACGGTCCCCACCCGGGCGGCCAGCTCCTCCTCGCTCATCGCGGTCAGCTCGGGTCCCGTGATGCAGGCGCCCTCGCCGTCGAGGCCCACCTCCCGGGCGATGGCCAGCGCCGTGCCCGGGTAGTCGCCGGTGATCATCACGACCCGCACGCCGGCCCGCTCGCACTCCGCCACGGCCTCCCGCACCCCGGGGCGGACGGGGTCCTGCAGGCCGGCCAGGCCGAGGTACTCGAAGTCGAAGTCGTGCTGCTCGGTCGGGAGCACCTCCGCGTGACCGAAGCGGGCCCGGGCCACGGCCAGCACCCGCAGACCCCCCGACGTCGCCTCCTCGACCTCGGCCATCAGCGCCGCCGTCTCTCCGTCGTCGAGGTGGCAGAGGTCGGCGATGGCCTCGGGCGCACCCTTGGCGGCGATGACGTAGTCGGCCTGGTCGGGGGAGCGCCACACGTGCGACAGCGCCAGCAGCCGCTCGGACAGGGGGTACTCCCGGACGAGCTCCCAGCTGCCGTGGAGGTGCTCCGTCCCCGCCAGGTAGACGTCCCCGACGTCCCGGAACGCCCGGTCCATGGGGTCGAACGGATCGATGGGCGAGGCCAGCACCGCGAACTCGGCGAGGAGGTGGAACTGCTCGGGGAGGGCCCCGCCGTCGAGCTCGTGGTGCTGGCCGCCGGCCACCAGCTCGCGCACCGTCATGCTGTTCATCGTCAGCGTGCCGGTCTTGTCGACGCAGATGACGGTGGCCGAGCCGAGCGTCTCGATGACCGCCGATCGCCGGGTCAGCACGTGCCGCTGCGACATCCGCCAGGCCCCCAGGGCGAGGAAGACGGTGAGCACCACCGGGAACTCCTCGGGCAGCATCGCCATGGCCGTGGCGATGCCGGCCAGCGTGCCCTCGAGCCAGTCGTGCCGGGTGAGCCCGTAGACCACGAGCACGATCGCCGCGGCTCCGACCGCGATGGCGGCGACGACGCCGACGAGGCGGTCGACCTCCCGCTGCAGCGGGGTGGGCTCGGTCTCGATCGAGCGCAGAGCCGTGCCGATGCCACCGAGCTCGGTGCGCGGCCCGGTCGCCTTCGCCACGCCCACGCCCCGGCCCTTCACGACGAGGGTCCCCGAGAACAGCCACGGCGTGCCGTCACCACCCGGAGGGCCCATCGTCGCCGCCGCGCCGTCGGCGGCGACGGCCGCCTTGCGCACCGGCACGGACTCCCCGGTCAGGGCCGACTCGTCGACGGAGAGGTTCACGCTGTCGACCAGCACCAGGTCCGCCGGCACGCGGTCCCCCTCCACCAGGAGGACGAGGTCGCCGCGCACCACGTCGCGCCCGGCGATGCGGACCTGCTGGCCGTCCCGTACCACCAGCGCACGCGGGGACGACAGGTCCCGCAGGGCGGCGAGCGCGTTCTCGGTCTTGTGCTCCTGGTAGATCGAGATGGCGATCACCACGACGACGAACGACATCAGGATCACGCCGTCGAGCACCTCGGACAGCACGAAGTTGACCGTGCCCGCCCCGAGCAGGAGCACGAGCATCGGCTGGCGCAGCACCTCCCAGGCCTGCTGGAGCAGGTTGCGCTTCTTCGCCGTGGGGAGCTCGTTGGGTCCCTCGGCGACCAGCCGAGCCTCCGCCTCCTCGGCGGTGAGGCCGTGGGCGGGGACGTCGGCGCGCACGCTCATGCACCCAGGGTGGGGCCTGGGGCCACCGCTCGCCAGAGGCGTTCGGCCCGCCGGTACGGCGTCGGGCCGGGGAGCGGGGGGTGGCGGCGGGCCGGGCGGCGGCGGGTGTGGCAGCGTGGCCCCGGCCCGGCGTGTCGTGGAGGAGGGCGGGTGATCGGTCCAGCCGTGCAGAGCGAGCGAGGCCCCCGGCGGCGGTGAGCTGGCCGACGTGGGACCAGGCGGCGCTGCTGGCCCTGACGTGCGTGGCGGTGGCCCACCTCGTCGGGCGTCGGCCCGACACGCCCACCCGGCGAGCCGTGGTGCTGGCGGCCCGGGAGCTGGCCCTCGTCGCCTCGCTCTACGCCGTGTGGCGCATCGCCCGCCAGCTCCCCCTCGCCGAGGACGACGGCGCCATCGAGCGGGCCCGCCATATCGTGCGGCTGCAGCACGAACTCCACCTGCCCACCGAGCTGTCCCTGCAGCACTTCGTGCTCCGCCACGCCTGGCTGGCCGAGGCCACCAACCTCTACTACGCCACCCTCCACGTGCCGTCGCTCCTGGCCTTCCTCGTGTGGATCTACGTGCGCCACCGGGACCACTACCCCCACTGGCGCAACGGGCTGGCCATCCTCACCGGCTTCTGCCTCGTCATCCGCTTCATCCGCGTCGCCCCACCCCGCTTCCTCAGCGACCTCGGCTACATCGACCTCTCGGAGCGCTACGGGCTGTCGCTCTACGGGCCGGTGGGCACCGGGGTGTCCGACCAGTTCGCCGCCATGCCCTCCATCCACGTCGGGTGGGCGGCGGTCGTGTCCTTCGGGATCGTGGCGGCGAGCTCCAGCCGGTGGCGCTGGGCCTTCCTGGCCCACCTCGCCCTCACGATGCTGGTCGTCGCCGCCAGCGGCAACCACTGGTGGCTCGACGGGATCGTGGCGGTGGCCCTGCTCGGGCTGGCGCTGCTCATCGACACGGCTGTTCGCCAGATCCGGCAGCCCGCCTTCCCCTCACCGTAGAGAAGTTGTTAGGGTTGCTTATGGCCACCGCGCTGCTCGTCATGCTCCGAGAGGGCTTCGAAGCCGCCCTCATCGTCGCCATCGTCTTCGCCTACCTCCGGCGCATCGATCGCCTCGACCTGGCCCGCTCCGTCTGGCAGGGCGTGCTCGGGGCCGTCGGCATCTCGCTCGCCGTGGGCATCGTGGTGCGGGCCGCCATCGGGAACCTCGAGGGCGACGCCCGCCTCCGGGCCTTCGCGGCGGTGTCGCTCCTCGCCGTCGTGATGCTCACGTGGATGATCTTCTGGATGCGCCGGCAGTCCCGCCTCATCAAGGGCGACCTCGAGCACAAGGTGGACGGAGCGCTGGCCGCCACCGACACCCGCCGAGCCCTGATGGTGGTGGCCGGCGTGGCCGTGCTGCGCGAGGGCATCGAGGCCGCCCTCTTCCTGCTCGCCATCACCTCCGAGGCCTCCCCCGCCCGCGTGCTGCTCGGCGCTGCCATCGGGCTGGCCATCGCCGGTGCGCTGGCCTACGTCGTGTACTGGGGTGGCCGCTCCATGCCGATGAAGGCCTTCTTCACGGTGACCGGCGTCGTGCTCATCGTGTTCGCCGCCGGCCTCCTGGCCCGGGTGGTGCTCTACCTGCAGGGATCGGGCGACCTCGGTTCGTTCAACCTGAACGGCGTCTACGACCTCCGCAGCCAGGCCTGGCTCACCCAGGAGACCGAGACCGGCAAGTTCCTGGCCGCCATGGTCGGGTGGGATCCCCGCCCCTCCATCGAGCAGGTCGTGGTCTGGCTCGCCTACATCGTGCCGGTCACCGTGCTGTTCCTCCGCCCCCACTCGATGCACGAGGACCACCTGGGGGAGGTCGCCGAGGCCACGCACGTGCAGCCGGTCGGGCACGGCGAGCCCGCCGAGGTGTCCGCCTAGGCCAGCTCGGCTCCCCAGCGCCGACCCTGCTCCACCGCCAGCGGGTACACGGCCCGGGCCCGGTCGGCGTCGAACAGGGAGAGGGGGTTGCGGCCCGCCAGGCGGGCCATGGCCCGATCCGGGCGGATCGTCGTGATGCGCTTGCCCGGGTAGCGGGCTCGCCAGCGGCGCAGCTCGCGGTCGAGGAGGAAGCCCGCCGTGCGGCCCATCGGGCCCATCACCCGTCCCGCCAGCGGAGCGACGACGATCACCGCGTCCGCGTCGTGCGCCGCATCGACGGAGGTGGCCGACCACATCCCCCCGTCGACGTAGAGGCGCCCCTCGATGCGATGCGGCGGGAGCAGGCCGGGGACCGCCGACGAGGCGGCGGCCAGGTCGGCCAACGGGTAGCGGGCCCCGTCGAGGATGTGGCGCCGGCGCGTGCGGACGGCCACCGCCGAGACCGCCACGAGGGGATGGCGGGCGTCGCCGAAGAGCTCGTGGGCGATCTCGTACAGCGCGCCCGCGCGGCGGGTCGGGACGGAAGGAGCCCGCATCCCCGAGATGTCCGCATAGGTGAGGCCCAGCGCCACGGCGCCGGCCACCCACGAACCCGCCGAGGTCCCCAGGGCCGGCGCGCCGGCCACCGGGACGCCCTCCGCCAACAAGCCCTGGGCCACCCCGAACCCGTAGGCGATGCCGTAGACGCCGCCCCCGCCGTAGACCATCGACAGCGGGTGGGGGATGCCGGCCAGGACCCGGGGCTGCCCGTCGATCTCCACATCGGCTGACGTGCTGTGACCGTCGTGCTCCATGACCGCCCGATCCATCACTCGAGGCCGGAGATCGCACCTCGCTCCCATCGAACCTAGGGGTCGGAGCGCCGACGCGGCCACGCCAGGCACCGAGCCCCGAGCACCCGAGGGCGCCCATTCGACGATCTTTGGCCTACGCTCGTCGTGCACGACGTCGTCCCACCTCGTCGCATCCGCCCTGATCCTGCGGAGACACTCGGTACCCGTCTCCCCAGGAGGTCCACCATGCGGATGCGCCACGAAGGCGACGAGGACCCAGGTCCGAACGAGCTCTCGGTGACCGTGGCCCACGAGGGTGACGCCGTCGTGCTGATCGTCAGCGGCGAGCTCGACCTCGCCTCGGGCCCGGTGCTGGAGGTCGCCCTCGACAGCATCGCGTCCGGTGCCCCCGAGGTGGTGGTCGACCTCGACGGCCTCACCTTCTTCGGCTCGACGGGGGTGAACGTCCTCGTGGACGCCCTTCACCGCCTCAGCGCCCGCGGTACGCGGCTGGGGGTCCGGGTCGACCGGCCGCTCACCCGGCGCGTGCTCGAGCTGTGCGGGCTGTCGGACCTCCTGACGGTGTCCGCCTGAACGCTCGGAGGTCGATGGACCGATGCCGACGGGCGATACTGCGTAGGTGGACCAGAAGGCGGACACCCTCGTGCACCCCCACATCGAACCGGCCGCGCTGCGCGGTGCCCTCGCCCGCATCCGCCGCGCCAGCCCCGAGCACTCGTTGCGCCCGTCGCTCGAGCTCGTCTGCCATGCCGCCGTGGAGCTCTTCGGTGTCGACGGCTGCGGGCTCATGATGCTCGACGACGAGCAGGCCCTCCGGTACGTCGTCGCCACCGACGAGGCGGGCCGGGTGCTCGAGCAGGTCCAGGAGGAGGTGGGCGAGGGTCCCTGCGTCGACGCCCTCGTCCACGACGTCACCGTCGCCACCAGCGATGTCACCGACGACGACCGGTGGCCCCGCGCCGGTGCGCTGCTCGAGGCGACCCAGGTGCGGGCCGTGCTCGGCCTGCCCATCAAGGCGGGCGGAGGGGCCGTCGGCTCGCTCAACGTCTACCGGAGCCAGCCCTACTCGTGGGACGACAGCGAGATCGACGCCCTGCGGGCCTTCGCCAGCGTGGGCGAGGGCCTCGTCGCCACGGCCCTGCTCGCCGTGGCCCGGGACGAGATGGCCGAGCAGCTGCAGCACGCGCTCGACCACCGGGTGAACATCGAGCGGGCGGTGGGCGTGCTGATGGGCCGGCACCAGCTCGACCCCGTGGGCGCGTTCAACATGCTCCGCACCGAGGCCCGCTCGCAGCGGCGCAAGGCGATCGACGTCGCCAACGACATCCTGGCCGATTTCAGCGACGGCCGCTGAGCGGCTGCTGATCAGTCGGCCGGCCAGGCCAGGCGCTCGGCCACCCAGCGCCCCACCGGGTCGTCGCCCCCGGCCAGGAACCAGGCGTAGTGGGCGTGCAGGCACTTCACGCCCTCACGGGTGCCGCCGACGCCCCCGCTGGGCCGATGGCCGGCGTGCCCGGCGCAGATGGCGGCGTCGCGCTCGGCGGCGTAACGGCGGTGCGCGGCGGCCAGCGCCTCGCGGTCGACCTGCGCCTCGGCGGCCCGCACCCCCCCGCCCGCCTCCAGGCGCGACACGAGCGTCCGCTCCGGTTCCCCCACGAGCCAGTACCGCGTGGGCATCGGCGTGCCGTCGTGCAGGTGGGGGGCGTTGCGCAGCACCACGGGCGAGCCGTCGGCGTGCCTTACGACGACCTCGAAGTCGCCCTGGACGGGTCGCCCGAGGAGGGCCTCCACGGCAGCGTGGTCGTCGGGGGTGGCCACCGAGCGCTCGCTCAGGGAGCGTCGAGCTCGGCGTCGACCTCGGGGCTGGTCATCGTCGGGTCGTAGACCGCGCCGAAGGGCCACACCGTGGGCAGGTCGAGCGGCGGGAGCGGGGCCGGGAGCACCGCGTAGGCCTCCTCCCCCGGGTAGGCGAGGTTGTACTGCTCGCGGGCCAGGCGCTCGATCTCGGCGTCGGTCTGCAGGCGCTCGATCCGAGCCTCGAAGGCCTGGTTCTGGGCCTGCAGCACCTCGAGGCGCTGCTCCGCCTCCGCCGTGTCGGCTCGCTGGTCGAGGAACGTCTGGGTCGGGAACAGGCCGATGGCCAGGGCCCCGAGGAGGGCCACGCCGCCGCCGGCCATCCCGACGGCCCGCCCGGCCCGGCGGAGCCGGCGGGGCGGAGCTGCCTCGAGATCGGCCAGGGCGTCGTGGTCCCAGAAGTCATCGTCGTCGTCGCGGCGCGCTGCTCGACGCCGCGAGGCGGCAGGCGGGGCCGGGCGGTGGCGCGGAGCCGGACCGGCGTGACGGGGGCGGGGCGGCTGGTTCAACGCCGCTGGCCACCGCCCCGGGACAGGGCGCCGAGGCCCCAGAAGGCCGCCGTGTCGCCCAGCTCCGACTCGATGCGCAGGAGCTGGTTGTACTTGGCCACGCGATCGGAGCGGGCCGGGGCACCGGTCTTGATCTGGCCGCAGTTCGTGGCGACGGCGAGGTCGGCGATCGTGACGTCCTCGGTCTCACCGGAGCGGTGCGACATCACCGAGGAATACGAGGCGCGGGTCGCCATGCCCACGGTCTCGAGGGTCTCGGTGAGGGTGCCGATCTGGTTGACCTTGACGAGGATGCTGTTGGCCACGCCCTCGGCGATGCCCCGCTCGAGCCGCTCCACGTTCGTCACGAAGAGGTCGTCGCCCACGAGCTGCACGCGATCGGCGAGCCGGGCGGTGAGCAGGCCCCAGCCCTCCCAGTCCTCCTCGGCCATGCCGTCCTCGATCGAGACGATCGGGTAGGAATCGGCCAGGCGGGCCAGCTCGTCGACCATCTCGGCCGGCGTGAGGGTGCGGCCCTCGCCCTCGAGCCGGTAGCCGCCGTCGGTGAACAGCTCAGTGGAGGCGACGTCGAGGGCGATGGCGATCTGCTCGCCCGGCGTGTAGCCGGCCCGCTCGACGGCTTCCACGAGCAGCCGGCAGGCGTCCTCGTTGGAGGCGAGGTCCGGGGCGAAGCCGCCTTCGTCGCCGAGGGCCGTGGACAGGCCGCGGTCGTGGAGGAGCGACTTCAGGGCGTGGTAGGTCTCGACCCCCCAGCGCAGCGCCTCGGAGAAGCTGGCCGCCCCGACCGGCATGATCATGAACTCCTGGAAGTCCACGGTGTTGTCGGCGTGGGCCCCCCCGTTCAGCACGTTCATCATCGGTACGGGTAGCACGTGGGCGTTGGCCCCGCCGACGTAGCGCCACAGCGGCAGGCCCGTCTCCTCGGCGGCGGCGTGGGCCACGGCCAGGCTCACGCCGAGCAGGGCGTTGGCCCCCAGGTTCGCCTTGTTGGGCGAGCCGTCGAGGTCGAGCAGGTGGAGGTCGACCCCTCGCTGGTCGAGGGCCTCGAAGCCCTCCAGGGCCTCGCCGATGGTGTCGTTCACGTGGTCGACGGCCGTGCGCACCCCCTTGCCACCGAAGCGGTCACCGCCGTCGCGCAGCTCCACCGCCTCGAACTGGCCGGTGGACGCGCCCGACGGGACGATGGCGCGGCCCGTGGCCCCGGAGGCCAGGAACACCTCGACCTCCACGGTGGGGTTGCCCCGCGAGTCGAGGACCTCACGGCCCTGGACGTGCTCGATGTCGCTCATGGCTGGCGCGCGCTCCCTGCGTCGGACCTGCGGCAGGTGTGGCCCCTGTTGCAGGTGTTGCGGATGGTACTGCTGGGGATGACCCTGCCCAAGGCATGTTCGGGGGCCTGGTGGGCGGGGGGCAAGTCCGTCGGTCCAGCGCAGGGGCCCTGACCGGCGCAGACGTAGGATCCCGCCGTGGCCATCACCATGGCTCGGGGCGCGCACCTCACCCTCGGCGACCATGCCGACGGGTTCGTCGTGCACGTGACGAGGGCCGACGACGTCGACGCCGCCATGGCCGCCCTCGGCACCGTGCGATCGGACATCGCGGCGCTGGCCGGGAGCCGCGAGGTGAGCATCTCCGAGCCCGTGATGGCCCCGCGTGGCCCCCTCCTGCGAGTGGCCCGCCTCGACGTCGACGAGGACGTCGTGCTCACCGTGCCCGATCTCGTCACCAAGCGCCTCCTCGACGCCGGCGTGACCGACGCCGTCATCGAGGTGCCCGAGCCAGGCGGGTCCCTGGACGCGCTCGACGACTGCCCGAACGCCGTCGTGCTGCGCCTCTTCCCCCCGCCCGCCGGCCGGGCCGGCACGATCCCGGCCAGCTGGATCGACATCGCCTGCGAGTGGGTGCTCGGCGACCTGGCCCCCGGCGACACCGTCCCGATGCGGCTCCTGGCCGTCGAGTTCGCCGTGCCCGTCTCGGACGCCCCCGCCATCGTCCACCAGGCCAGCCAGGCCCGCGCCTGGTGCGACGTCGTCAACGGCAACCTGGCCGACCGGGTGCGCACGGCGTCGGTCACCTTCGGGGGCACCCCGCACGTGGCGCTGGCGGCCGGCGGGCCGGCTTGCGACAGCAGCGCCCTCCTGGCCCGCTTCGACCTCCTCTGCGAGGTGGCCCGGGAGCTGGCGCCGGAGGTGGCCTACGCCTGCGTCGACGTCGAGACCACGTTCGAAGGCGTCGGCCTCGGGCTCGGGAGCGACGGGTGGCGGGCGCAGGGCGGGGCCTCTCCCAACCTCGTGGCCGGCCAGCTGGTCGACACCTACGTCCCCGACGCCTTCCCGTACCAGATCATCGGCCCGGGTCACCTCGAGCGGTTCGTGCCGGGGGCGGACATCGCGGCGCCGCCGATCGGCGACCCGCTGCCCGGGGACCGCATCGAGGTGGTGGTCGGCGAACCGGCCGATTGGCTGCCCATCTACGACGCCCGTGACGACGTGCAGGCCGAGGGGCTCTCGCTGCTGGCCCCCCTGCTCGCCACTCAGGCCGAGGCCGACGACCTGCTGGCCCGGCGCCCCGGACCGGGCGCCCCCGGCCCGGGCGGTGAGGCCGGCTCGAGCGGCGTCCCCGACCTCGACGACATCCGCCTCGAGACGCTCCCCCACTCCCGGCGAGGGCTGCGGCTCACCTTCCTCGAGCTGGTGGCGTGGCTGGCCCACGAGCCCCACAGCGACGCGCCGGTCACCGTGTCCCCCGTGCTGGCCACCTTCGCCCGCTGGTTCGCGTCCGCCATCCCCGACGAGCGCCGCCAGGAGCTGAAGCCGCGGGCGCGCCGCCTCATCGGCACGAGCGAGCCGCCGCCTCGGGGCCGCCCCCCGGGGCGCCTCGGCCCCCGGGACGACGCCCGGGCCTGGGCCACCACCGACTGGCTCGTCCGCGTCCAGGCCGCCTGCTGGCTCCGGGCCGCCGGGCTGGTCGAGGCGGCCGGCCGGTTGGAGTCGATCGGCCCGATGCGTGACCACCTGGAGCTGGTGCGGGCGGTCGACGTCATGAGCTCGGCGCTCGTCATCGCCGGTCGCCGCATCGAGCTCACCACCTCGATGGCCAGCACCGGTGCCCAGGACGACGCCGCACTGGTCGACGAGGCGGCCTGGGAGGCCTGGGAGCGAGCCTCGGAGATCGCCGGTTGGGTGGCCGCCTCCGAGGCGGCCAGCGTCGGCCTTCCCGCCGACCTCGCCTACACGACCGATCTGCGGGTCATCGAGTGCGCTCGCGACGCCCGGGTGCGCGACGAGCTCGAGGCCACCGGGCGCACCATCGGGGACAGCGCCTGGGCGACGGCCCTCCACTCGATGGCGGGCGCCGCCGTGACCGCCGGCTGGGAGGCCGCCCACACCGCCATCGACGCCCAGGCCGTGGTGCCGTTGCGCACGGCGCTGGAACGGGCCACCCGGGCCACGGCCACCCGCCTCGGCGGCGACGACGACCGGCTCGAGCTGGCCCTCGAGGAGGCCGAGGCGGCCGCCGTGGAGCGCCTGGCGCGCGCCACCCTGGGCTCGGCGGCCTGGAAGGAGCACGAGCACCCCTGGGACGCCGCCCGCGAGGCGGCCGCCACGGCCGACGGCGGCGACCTGTGGGCCGCCGTCCAGGACCTGGCTCGGGCCGCGGTGGACGAGGGCCCCTGGCGGGCCGGGATGGAGGCGGCTCGCGCCGCCGTCGACGAGGTCCTGACCGACGCCCCCAACCTGGTGGCCCGGGCCGTCGGCGCGGCGCTGGCCCGGGAGACGGCAGGGATGGCGGCGCGGGGCATGGCCGTGCGGGCCTCGGCCGTGGCCCGAGCGCGCGGGGCCGATCCCATCACCGCCACCGACGCTGCCCACGACGCGCTGGCCCCGGTCGCCACCGACCTCCAGCACGCCGCCTTCACGCTTCTCGACACCCTCATCGACCCCCCGGGGGAGGGCCCGCCCGCCTGAGCTCCTCTCAGCGCTGGGCGAGGAAGGCGTCGCGGAGGCGGTGGGCAGCGGCCCGCAGCTCGGTCTCCGGGTCCACGCCTGCGGTGCGGGCCTCGTCGACGAGCAGCAGGAGCCGCTCGGCCAGCGAGCCCGGCTCGACGCCCGGCAGCGCCCGCCAGTCGACGCCCTGCGAGGCCGTCTTCTTCTGGACCTTGGCGGCGTAGGCCAGGGCGGGGAGAGCCGCCGGGATGCCGTCCATGACCGAGTCCCGGCCCTTCTCGGCGACCTTGCGGTTCTCCCAGTCGGTGCTCAGCTGCTCGACGGTGGTGGCCGCGGCGGCCGGGTCGAACACGTGCGGGTGGCGGTCCCGCAGCTTGTCGTGGATGCCCCGGGCCACGTCGGCCAGGGTGAACTGCCCTTCCTCGGTGGCCAGCACCGAGTGGAACACGACCTGGAAGAGCAGGTCGCCCAGCTCCTCCTCGAGGTGGTCGAACCCGGCGCCGGTGGCCTCGTCGACGTGGTCGATGGCGTCGAGCACCTCGTAGGCCTCCTCCAGCAGGTGCCGGGTGAGGCTGCGGTGGGTCTGCTCGCGGTCCCAGGGGCACTCGGCCCGCAGGGTGCGCACCAGCTCGTGGAAGCGCACGAGCTCCGCCGCCACCGGCTCGGCCAGCTGCGGGATCCAGAGCGAGGTGAGGTGGTCGGGCTCGACGTCGCGGTCGAGGTCCTCCCAGGCCACCACCCGGACGGACTCGTCGGGCAGCCCCAGCCGCTGGAGGACGACCACCGACTCGGGGCCCTCCTCGACGGCCAGCTTGATCTCGGACAGGACGTGGGGCTGGTCGCACTGGCCGATGAGCAGCGGCCCCCGCTCCCCCGCCGCCTCCACCAGGAACCGCCGGCCGTCGACCAGGCGAGCGCCGAGGGCCACGGGGTCGACGCCGAGGCGCGCCCACGCCAGGTCGAGGAACGAGAGCGCCGGGAGCACCTCGACCTCCACCCGGTCGTCGGCCAGGAGGAGCTCGACCGCCCGCTCCGCCACGACCGGGGACCCGGGCACCGCGTAGAGCACCTCGCCGTACGCCTGGGCGCCGGCCACTACCGCCTCCACGATGCCGGCGTACACGTCCTCGAAGGACGGCGCCGTGTCGTAGAGGCCGTCGAACGAGCTCGCGCCGGCCACGGCGGTGGCGGCCGGGTGCCGGGTGGTGCGCAGGAACCGGTGGGGCACGCGCTCGATGGCGGCCAGCGTGCCCGCCGTCAGCAGGTCGGCACCGGCGGGCCCGAGGCCGACGACGACGACCCGCGCCATGGGCTACGGCGTCGGCCCGGTGGAGGACGTGACGGCGCTGGGCGGCGGCGTGACCTGTCGTGACGTCGGTTCCCAGGTGCCGTAGCGAGGGTTCACCTCGATCTCGGTCTTCGCGTAGGCGTCGGTCAACCACGCCACGTAGCCGTCGTCGCCGAGCTCTTCCTGCAGGGCGATCTGGCGGGCGACGTCGTCGGTGAACTCGTCGGCGAACTCCTTGGTGAACGCGGCGTAGGCCTGCTCGGCGCCGGCGGGATCGCCGAACAGGGCCGTGAGGGCGTCTTCGCGGAGCTTGTCGTCCAGCTTCAGGTGGCGGCGCTCGAACTCGGCGTTGTGGATGGCGAAGTCGATGCGCTGGCGCAGCAGCTGCCGGACGAGGTCGCCCGGGTAGGCGCCGGGGGCCCGGCCCTCGAGCTGGCTGGCGTCGACGGCGAGGGGGTTGTGCACCCACTGGTCGATCTCGCTGAGGAGCTCGGCGTTGCTGATCTTGGTGTCGCCCACCCGCAGGGCCGGGGAGACGTCGTCGGCGCAGCCGGCGGCCGAGACGAGGGCGAGGCCGGCGATCACGAGGGCGAGGAGGCGTCGAGGCACGGGGCGAGAGCCTAGAGGCCGCCGGGAGGGGGTCCGAAGTCGGCCCCGGACCTCAGGCCGGCGCGGGCACCTCGGCCGGGAGCAGGTCGCGCAGCAGGTCGACCAGGAAGTCGGCCGGGGCGGCGTTGTGCGGCACCTTCACCACGAGGAGCCGCTCCCCCTCCTTGTAGACGGCGCTGGGGTGGAGCCGCTTGAGGCGGATCTGCTGGCTCGTCTTCAGCTCGAGCGGCGACAGCCGAGCGGTGGAGGGCTGCCCGCCGTAGCCGGCGGGCTTCACCACGTTGACCTCCCGCAGCCCGGTGCGGGCAGCCTCCGCTCGCAGCCGGGCCACGTGCAGCAGCGCCTCGGCCTCCGGCGGCAGGGGGCCGTAGCGGTCCTCCCACTCGACCCGGATGTCGTCCACCTCGGTGTCGGTCGTGACGGCGGCCAGCCGGCGGTAGGCCTCCAGCCGCAGCTCCTCCTTGGCGACGTAGTCCCGGGGCAGGTTGGCCGCCATCGGCAGGTCGAGCTTGATCTCGGCCGGCTCCTTCACCGGCTCGCCCTTCAGCTCGGCCACCGCCTCGGTGACCATCTGGCAGTACAGGTCGTACCCGACGGCCGCGATGTGGCCCGACTGCCCGGTGCCGAGCAGGTTGCCGGCCCCGCGGATCTCGAGGTCCCGCATGGCGATCTTGAAGCCCGAGCCCAGCTCGGTGGCCTCCCCGATCGTCTTGAGGCGCTCGTAGGCCTCCTCCGTGAGGACCCGGTCCGGGGGCACGAAAAGGTAGGCGTAGGCCCGCTGCCCCGACCGGCCGACCCGGCCCCGGAGCTGGTGCATCTGCCCGAGGCCGAGGAGGTCGGCCCGGTCGACCACCAGGGTGTTCACCGTCGGCATGTCGATGCCGGACTCGATGATCGTGGTGCACACGAGCACGTCGTAGTCGCCCTCGGCGAAGGCCAGCACCAGCTGCTCGAGGGTGCCCTCGTCCATCTGCCCGTGGGCGACGGCCACCCGGGCTTCGGGGACGAGGTCCCGCACGTGGTCGGCCGTCCGCTCGATGTCCTGGACGCGGTTGTGCACGTAGAAGACCTGGCCCTCCCGCAGCAGCTCGCGGCGGATGGCCTCGGCCACGGCCCGGTCGTCGTACTCGCCGACGTAGGTGAGGATCGGCATGCGGTCGGCCGGCGGGGTGTTGAGCAGCGTCAGGTCGCGGATGCCGGTGAGGCTCATCTCGAGCGTGCGGGGGATCGGCGTGGCCGACAGCGTGAGCACGTCGACACCGGTCTTCAGGCGCTTGATCTGCTCCTTGTGGGAGACGCCGAAGCGCTGCTCCTCGTCGACGACGAGCAAGCCGAGGTCCTTGAAGGTGAGGTCGTCGGAGAGGAGCCGGTGGGTCCCGACGACGACGTCGACCTCGCCGGAGCGCAGGCCCTCGGTCACCTGCCGGGCCTGGGCGGGCGTAAGGAAGCGGGACAGCACCTCGACGCGCATGGGGTAGCCGGCGAAGCGGTCGGAGAAGGTCTGGTGGTGCTGCTGGGCCAGCAGCGTGGTGGGCACCAGCACGGCCACCTGCTTGCCGTCCTGCACGGCCTTGAAGGCGGCCCGGATGGCGACCTCGGTCTTGCCGAAGCCGACGTCGCCGCAGACCAGGCGGTCCATCGGGTGGTCGGCCTCCATGTCGGCCTTGACCTCGGCGATGGCCGTGAGCTGGTCGGGTGTCTCCTGGAAGGGGAAGGCGTCCTCCAGCTCGCGCTGCCACGGGGAGTCCTCGGCGAAGGCATGGCCGGGGGCGTTGAGGCGGGTCTGGTAGAGGACCACGAGCTCCTGGGCCACCTCGGAGACGACCGAGCGCACCTTGGCCTTGGCCTTCTGCCAGCCGTCGCCGCCGAGGCGGGTGAGCGTGGGGCTCTCGCCCCCGGTGTAGTGGCGGACGGCGTCGATCTGGTCGGAGGGGACGTAGAGCTTGTCGTCGCCGCGGTACTCGAGGAGCAGGTAGTCGCGCTCGACGCCGCCGATGGCGCGCTTCACCATGCCGGCATAGCGGGCCACGCCGTGCTGGTGGTGGACGACGTGGTCCCCCGGCTTCAGGTCGTCGAAGAAGCCCTGGGCGTCGCGCTTGCGGACCCGGGCCTTGCGGTGGGCCCGCCGGCGACCGGTGAGGTCGTGCTCGGCGATCACCGCCAGCTTCACGGCCGGGAGGATGCAGCCCCGCTCGAGCGGGTGGACGTCGATGTCGGGGGCCAGGCCGTGGTGGCCGAGGAGCTCGCGCAGCCGCGCCGCCGAGCCCTCGCCATCGGCGGCTACCACGATGCGATAGCCCTCGGCGGCCAGGTCGGCCAGCTGGCGCACCACCCGCTCGGGGTCGCCGGCGGCGGTGGCCACGCCCATCGAGGCGACGGTGGCCACGTCGGGCCCTTCCGGCGCGGTGGTGACCGTCCACGCCGGGGCCGAGGTGTGGCTGAGCAGCCGGTCGAAGGGCAGGTGGAGACGGGGGAGGCCCTCCTCGTCGTCGCCGGTGGTGGCCCCCCAGGTCTTGGCCAGCGTCGCCGCCAGATCGGCCTCCTCGGCGTGGAGGTCGGCCGCCCGGTCCCGCATGCGGCGGGGCTCCACGAGCAGCACCTGGGCGTCGGCCCCCACGAGGTCGAACAGCACGTGCTCGCCGTCGGTCAGCCACGGCAACCACGACTCCATGCCGTCGAAGGTCTGGCCCTGGGCCAGCCGCTCCCACTGCTCCCGGCCCCACGGCTCGGCGGCGATGAGCTTGTCGGCCCGGGCCCGCACCTCGTCGGTGGGCAGCAGCTCGCGGCAGCCGAAGATCTCGACGCACTCAAGGTCGTCGGTCGAGCGCTGGTCGGCCACGGAGAACTCCGTCAGCCGGTCGACCTCGTCGCCCCACAGGTCGATGCGCACCGGCCGGTCTGCCGTCGACGGGTAGACGTCGACGATCGAGCCGCGCACGGCCACCTCGCCCCGGTGCTCGACGACCTCCTCGCGCCGGTAGCCGGCCCCCACCAGCGCCGCCACCAGCTCGTCACGGTCGCGGCGCTCGCCGGGGCGGACGACGACCGGCTCGGTCTCCTCGGCATGGGGCCCGAGCCGCTGCACGAGGGCCCGCACGGGGGCCACGAGGACGCGAGGGGCCCGGTCGGGCTGGCGGAGGCGCCACATGGCCCGCAGCCGCCGGCCCATCGTCTCCACCGAGGGCGACACCCGCTCGAACGGGAGGGTCTCCCAGGCCGGGAAGACATCCACCTCGTCGGGCCCGAGGAACGTGCGCAGGTCGTTGGCCAGGCGGTCGGCGTCGCCCGTGGTGGGCACGGCCACGACGATCGGGCGACGCGAGCTGAACCTGGCCAGGCCGGCCACGGTGAGGGCGCGGGCCGGCTCGGGGACGGCGAGGACGGCGGAGGAGCGGCCCAGCACGGACGCGAGGCCGGGCTCCTCACGCAGCAGCGGGGGGAGGTCTCGGAGCTTCATGGGACAGCGGTCAGGCTACTGCCCCCGCGGCGGGTCCCCGCGGGCCCGCCGGGGGTCAGGATCTCGACCAGAGGGTGCAGCGCAGCACGGGCAGGAAGCCCATGCGGACGAAGCCCGGCCGGCTCAGGTCGCTCGTGAAGGCGACCGCAGGCAGCTGGGGAGCGTCGTCCACCCGGGCCCACACGAGGCTGGCCCACACACCGCGGCGACGAGCCGCCGGCAGCGTCGCCGCCAGGCAGAGGTTCACGACGCCGTGGGCGACATGGTCGGCGGCGACGGCCACCGGCGCCCCGTCGACGTGACCGATCCGGTAGCGCACAGTGGTGCTGAGCACCCCGGGCGCCAGCACGCTCCCCGCGGGTGCCGTCGCGAGGTGCGGGATCGGGTAGCCCTCGATGGCGAGCGACTCCGCCACCGCCAGCCGGCCGGGGTCCGCCACCAGCTCCAGCCCCACGCCCGGCCCGGCCGCCTCCGGGTGCGGGCCCGGTGCCCGGACCACGAGCATCGGGTGGCCATCGAGGCGCCAGCCTCGGGCGGCTAGGTCGGGCGTGGGCCAGACCGAGAGCAGCAGGTGGGGCCGACCTTCGCCGCCCCAAAAGTCGTCAAGGGCGTCCAGCGTAGGGTCACCGAGCCCCGTCAGCGGTCGCTGCATCGTGGCCTGGTTGACGAACGACAGCGTCCCGCCGGCGTCGGCCAACGCCACCCCCGCCACCTCCGCAGCCCGGCCGCCCGAGGCCACCGCGACCGCGGCGCCCAGATCGGCCTGGTTGCGGAGGAAGCGGCGCAGGAGGTTGTCCTCCACGGGGGTGCTGTCCAGCCACCCCGTCTCGAGGGCCCGCTCCACGGTGGCCACCGTCAGCCTTCGAGTCGGTAGAAGCGGAAGAACGGGCTCTCGACGGGCAGCTGGTGCACCGAGCGGAAGCCCGCCGCCTCGGCGTAGGCCTCGAAGGTGGACGGCCGCATCACGGTGCCGGTCGCCACCGACCCCTCCTCGGTCCGTCCGGCAGGGAGGCAGTGGAGCACGCTGAAGGTGTAGAGGACGCGCTGGACCGGGTCGGCCGGCGCCTCGAAGGCCTCGGCAGCAGCCTCGTCGATGATGAGCACGGATCCCCCGTCGCTCGTCATGCGGCGCATGGCCGCCAGGGCGGCGACGGGGTCGGCCAGGTCGTGGATGACCTCAGTGGCCATGACCAGGTCGTAGGTCCCCGTGAAGCCCGGGGCGGTGATGTCCTGCACCTCGAAGCGGACGCGGTCCGCCACGCCCCGCTCAGCGGCGTGCTTTCGGGCCGCGGCCACCGACGCGTCGTCGAGGTCGAAGCCGTCGACGGTCACGTGCGGGTAGCCCTCCGCCACGTAGATCCCGGCCCAGCCCTCCCCGCAGCCGAAGTCGGCGACCCGCAGCGGCTCGCCCTCGTCGAGGCGCTGCTGCACGTCGGCCAGGGCAGGGAGCCACTCGCCGACGAGGGATGTGGCGAACATCGGCCTGGTGAAGGCGGCCTGCATGTCGTGGAGCCCATAGGCGGCGAAGGGCACCCCGGCGCCCGTCCGGAAGGCGTCGGCCACGAGATCGAGCGCCTGCACGATCGGACCCACCACGTCGGCGAGGGCGCCGCTGAACGCAGGGTGCTCCTCGTCAAGCAGGACGAGGGCGTGCTCCTCGGGGAGCTCGTACCGGCGGTCGTCGGGGGCGGCGGAGGGCTCGGCCAGGCGCACGGCGGCCGCAGCTGCCTGCTGCTCGAGCCACTCGCGGGCGTAGCGCTCGTCGACCCCTGCCGTTGCGGCCAGCTCCGCCGGCGTGCTGGGACGGCCTCGGAGCGCGGCGTAGAGGCCGAGGCGCCGGCCCAGGTACGTGGTCGTGGTCTCGAGCAGGCCCAGGGCGCTGCCGAAGATCGACTCGGCGAAGGCCTCGACGGCCCCTTCGTCGAGGGGGGTGGTGGCGGGGTCAGCGACGGTCATGGGTGGTCCTCCGGGTCGTGGTCGATGCCCAGGAGGCGCCAGATCGAGCCTGGCGGCGCCAGATCGAGGGCAGCGACCGGGGATCCTCACCGTCGGCCGAGGCGGCGCACGTCCCAGGTGACCGGTGGCTCCGGACGGTAGGAGCACCAGAAGCCAGTGCGGACCGCGGCGCGAAGGTGTCGTCCGAGGTCCGGGTGGAGGGCCTCGATCCGCTCGATGCTTGCCTTGACACGGGCCGACACCGCCTTGCGGAGCCGCTCGTCGGGGTCGTTGGCCAGCCGGCGGGGGCGGCCCCCCAGGCCCAGACCGCCGGCCAGCTGGGCCAGGAGCGCGTCGCGCTCGGCGGCCAGCTGCGCGGCCCGGCCCACGTCGGCGTGGCAGTCGGCCTCATCGAGGTCCTCCTCGAGGTCGCGCAGGCGCCGCCGGTACTGCTCGATGGCGGTGCCGTCGAGCACCTCCTGCGCGCCCCCTGCCACCGCACCCGCCTCCAGCTCGCGCACGTGGACCTCCTGGCCGCTGCGTTCCACGAGCAACGCCAGATCGGCCATGCCCTTCGCATGGCGGGCGTGCACCGTGGTCCCCTCCCAGGTCCACGACCAGGTGTCGCCGGTGCGGGCCAGTGACGGCCCGGCGGCTACCGACGGGGTCGCCGGCGCGACCGCCGCGGCCAGCGACCTCGCCTCGTCGGCGAGGGCGGGGATGCCGACCGCGGCGAAGCGGTCGGCCGCCGCGGTCGCCAACGCCTGTGCCGGCTCGACGTCGCTCGGTGCCCCCGCCACCAGGAGCGCCCGGGCCCCGTCGAGGTCAACCAGCCCCTCGACCAGCGGCCCCAGCCCGAGGGCGGCCCGGCGGGCCAGCTCCACGTGACGACGCACCGACCGCACGTCCCCGGCCAGCGCCGCGGTCAGGGCGAGGAACCGGTGAGCGGAGCCGTGCAGGCCGGCACCGATGCCCTCCACGCACCCGATCGCAGCGTAGGGCTCAAGCAGCTCGCCGGCCACGGCCGCCACGCGGCGATCGCCGACCCGGCTGGCCGCCACCGCCAGCTGGATGAGCGAGCACAGCCACTCGCTGTCTCGCGGGAGCGCCCGGATCTCCTGGTCGGTCAGGCCGTCGAGCATGGCCGCCGCCCGCGCCGCATCACCGAGCAGCGCCGAGGCGTAGGCCACATAGGTGCGCAGGTAGATCGACATCGTGCCGGGGAAGGCGGCGGCCATGGACTCGATGGCCGCGTCGCTCGCGGCCCGGTCCCGGCGGTCGATGGCGGCCATCCCCTCGAGCACGACCGTGAGGACGGCGGCGTTCACGCTGGCGCCCTCGGCGCCGAGGGCCGCAGCCTCCGCGACGAGCCGACGGCTGTCGTCGAGGCGGCCGGCGGCGTGAGCCCGAGCCGCCCGCCACAGGCGGCCGTACCACGCGTAGAGGGGATCGCCGAGGCGTCCGGCCGCCTGCTCGTAGCGCGCCACCTCCGCGTCGAGCGCCAGCCAGTCGCCCCGCTCCATGAGGGCGACGACGCGCAGCCGGCGCCCGAGCAGCTCGAGCGGCAGGTCCCCGGCGCGCTCGGCCAGCCGCACGATCTCCGACGCCGCCGCCTCCCGCGCCTCGACCGCCTCCGGGCCCGCCATGGCGTCGCACCACGCGGCAAGCGCGTGCCCGAGGACCACCGGGTCCCCCGCGGTCCGGGCCAGCTCGATCGCCTGCGCCGCCAGCTCCGTGCGCCGTTCCGTCGAACCCACGAACGCAAGCGCCACCGACAAGCGGGCCAGCACGAGCGGCAGCAACGGCTCCCCCACCTCCAGTGCGCGCGCTGCCTCCTCGAGCAGCTCGATCTGGTGGTGGTCGACCAGCCGCACCTCGAAGGCGCCGAGCCCGACCCCGAAGCCCAGCGCGGCCCGCGCCAAGCGGTCCGCGCGCCCCATCCGACGGGCGCCTGCCGCCGCCTCGTCGAACGCGACGCGAGCGTCGTCGCCGCCCTGCCGGAGGCGGGCGGCACCGAGGCCCAGCCAGGCGTCCGTGCGCACGTCGTCGCCCTCGGGACCCGCCGGCGCCCGGGTGAGGGCCCGTTCGAAGCTGGCGGCAGCCTCGCTCCACGCGAGGCGGTCCAGGGCCTCCTGTCCGGCGGCCACCAGCAGCCGCGCGGGGGTGGGGTCGTCGGCGCCGAATCGGCCCAGCGAAGCGTGGTGCGCCAGCGTGGCCGCTGGGGTGCCGGGTACGACCCCCAGCGCCGCCAGCGCGCGGCGGTGGGCATCGGCCCGAGCCGTGCTGGGCTCCAGGTCGTAGCGCGTGGCTTGCACGAGGGCGTGGCTGAAGCGCCAGCGCGCTGCGGCGGCGCTGGGGGCCACGAGGAGGCGGGCGGCCGCCGCTTCATCGAGCGCGCTGCCGACGGGACCACCCGCCATCACCTCCAGCACCCCCTCGTCGAACTCCGTCCCGAGCACGGCGGCCAGGCCCAGCACCCGATCGCACGCCGAGGACAGCCGGGCCAGCCTGCGCTCGAGCACGTCGCGGACCCCTCGGGGGGCCATGGGGGCACCGGTCACGAGCAGCCGCGCCGCCTCCGTGACGAAGAGCGGGTTCCCGGCGGTGTGGCGCTCCACCTCGGCCACCTCGTCGTCGGTGACCGGTCGCCCGAGGACGTCGCTCAGGATGGCAGCGATGGCGGTGCTCTCGAGCCCGAGCAACCAGAGCCGCTCCGCCCCGCCGACGATGGAGCCCAGCGCGGTGACCGGATCGAGCTCGTCGTCCCGGTAGGTGCCGATGACCAGCACGGCCATCGTCGGGAGGTGGGCGGCCAGGGCGGCGAGCAGCTCGAGGGACGGCGAGTCGGCCCAGTGGAGGTCCTCCAGCACGAGCACCTGCGGGGCGCCGACGGCGGCGGTCCGCAGTGCAGACACCACCTCCCCGAATCGCCGCCTCAACGCCCGTCGAGCGGCGACCGGGTCCGTGGCCGAGGGATCCGCCGCTTCGAGGCTGTCGGCGGCACTCGCGCAGCCGTCGCCCCCGGGGTCTCGCAGCGCCCCCAACCACGGGGTGAACGCCGCCAGCCCGTCGGCCTGCTCCCAGCAGGCCCCCGTGCGCACCTGGGCGCCGGCCTGGCCCGCCTCCTCGGCCAAGGCGGCGGCCAGCGTCGTCTTCCCGATGCCGGCCTCGCCACCGAGGAGCACCAGCCGGCCCCGGCCGGCGGCCGCGCTGGCGAACGCCCGCCGCCCGGTCTCCAGCAGGACGTCGCGGCCCACCAGCACAGGCGGCACGCTACCGCCCGGCCGGCCCGCTGGCCCCGGGGTCGGTGGGCTCAGCGTTCTCCCGCGCTCGGCCGCCGCGTTGATCCAGCGCACCTCGGTGGCTGAGCTCAGCGCACCACGGGGTCGGGCGTCGACCCAGCACGGACGCCGAGATGCCAGCGTCGTCGCCTTCGCCCATCACACCCCGCCTGATCAGCCTGCCCGCCCGCGAGGAGCCTAGGAACCCTCACGCGTGTTGTAGCGGTTCATGGCGGCGGCGAACCCGTCGCTCAGGATCATCTCCACGGCGTCGGCGGCCTCGGCCACCACGACGTCGAGCTCGGCCCGGTCAGCCTTGCCGGGGCGCTTGAGCACGTGGTCGACACCCTGGGTGCGGCCGGGCGGCTTGCCGATGCCGATGCGGATGCGGGCGAAGTCGGCCGTGTGCAGGTGGGCCTTGACGGACTTGAGCCCGTTGTTGCCGGCCAGACCGCCGCCCAGCTTCAGCTTGAGGCGACCGACCGGGAGGTCGAGCTCGTCGTGGACGATGACGAGCCGCTCGGGGTCCTCGATGCCGTGCCGGCGCACGAGGGGGGCCACGGCCTCACCGGAGAGGTTCATGTAGGTGAGCGGGATGGCCAGGGCCAGGCGCCGGCCGCCCACGTTCACCTCGTCCACGAGGGCCCGCTCCTTGCCCTTGCGCAGGGAGGCTCCGTACCGGTCCGCCAGCAGGCGGATGACCTCGGCCCCGACGTTGTGGCGGGTGCCCTCGTACTCGGTCCCGGGGTTGGCCAGCCCGACCACCAGCAGGTCGGCCGGGGTCCCCCGGCGCTCCTTCCCCGCTCCTCGTCGCAGCATCACCACACCACCTCGGCCCGCCGGCTTCGCGCCGGCGGCGGGGGATCAGCCCTCGTCGCCGCTTTCGGCGTTGCCGTCCTCGGCCGCCTCGCCCTCGGCCGCCTCGCCCTCGCCCTCGGCCGCCTCTGCCTCCTCGGCACCCTCCTCGGGCTCGCCGGCGACCTCGGCCACGGCGGCCTCGAGCTCCTCCTCGGAGATGCCGTGGGCGGCGGTGACGACGGCCTCCTCGGGATCGACGGAGGTGGTGACCCCGGCCGGGAGGTCGATGTCGGCGACGCGCAGGGCGTGACCGATCTCGAGGTGCGAGATGTCGACGGTCAGCTGGGCGGGGATGTCGCCCGGCTTGGCCGTGATGAGCAGCGCGGTGAGCACCTGGTCGACGACGCCGTTCTCGGCGGTGACGGCCTCGGCCTCGCCCTCGAGGTGGATGGCGACCTCGACGTCGACGGTCTTGTTGAGGTCGACGCGGATGAAGTCGACGTGGAGCACGTCCCGGCGCACCTTGTGGCGCTGGATCTCCTTCACCAGCGTGGGGGTGCGCTCGCCGTCGAGCTCGAGGTTGATGATCGCGTTGAGGCCCTGCTCGGTGACGAGGGCGGCCCGCAGCTCGCGCCAGTCCACCGCGAGGGTGACGGGGTCGCCACCGAGGCCGTACACGACGCCGGGGACCTTGCCCTCGGCGCGGAGGCGCCGGGCGGGGCGGGTGCCCTGCGGGGGGCGCGGGGTGGCATGGAGGATGATCTCGGCCATCGGAGGGCTCCTACGTCTGAGATCGCGCCGGAGCGCGGTTCGGTTGGGGACGGAACACGCTACCGGCTGCTGGGATCCCGCCGCCAAGCGGCGGCGGAGCGGCGGTCTAGTTCTGGTTGGCGCCGCCGAAGATCTCGGAGACGGACTTGTCCTCGAAGACGGCGTCGATGGCCTCGGCCAGCACGTTGGCGATGGAGAGGACCTCGATCTTGTCGATCTGCTTCTCCGCCGGCAGCGGGAGCGTGTTGGTGACCACGACCTTGGTGATGACCGAGTTCTTGATGCGGTCGATGGCCGGGCCCGACAGCACGCCGTGGGTGGCAGCGGCGTAGATGTCCCGGGCGCCGCGCTCCTTCAGCTGCTCGGCCGCCGCGCAGAGGGTGCCGCCGGTGTCGATCATGTCGTCGATGAGGACGCAGGTCCGGCCCTCGACGTCGCCCACGATCTCCTTGGCCTCGACCATGTTCTTCACGCCCTTGACGCGGCGCTTGTGGACGATGGCGAGGTCGGCCTGGAGGACGTTGGTGTAGCGCTCCGCCACCTTCACGCGACCGGCATCGGGCGAGACGACGACGAGGTCGTCGGGCATGTTGGCCCGCATGTAGTCGACGAGGACCGGCATGGCCGTGAGGTGGTCGACCGGGCCGTCGAAGAACCCCTGGATCTGGCCGGAGTGGAGGTCGACCGACATCAGGCGGTTGGTGCCGACGGCGGCGAACATGTTGGCCACCAGCTTGGCCGTGATGGGCTCCCGCCCCTCGGCCTTGCGGTCCTGGCGGGCGTAGCCGTAGTTCGGGATGACAGCCGTGATGCGCTTGGCCGAGGCTCGGCGGGCGGCGTCGATCATGATGAGCTGCTCCATGATCACGTCGTTCACCGACATCGTCTCGGTGGCGCCGTGGGTCTGGATGATGAAGACGTCCGCGCCGCGCACGTTCTCGCCGAGCTTGGCGTGGATCTCGCCGTTGGCGAACTCGACGAGGTTCGGGTGGCCGAGCTCGACCCCCAGGCACTCGGCGATCTCCTGCGCCAGCGCCGGGTTGGACCGCCCGGCGATCAGGTGCAGGCGCTTCTGGGTGGGTAGCTCCATTGGGCCCTTCGTGGCGCAGCGAGGAGGCGGGACGCCGGTCCCTACGCCTCCAACCCGGCTCCCGACCCTGCAGTGTAGAACGGTCCCGTCCGGGTCCCCGCGGCAAGCGTCGTGCCGGGCTCCAGGACGGCGTAGGGACCGACCACGCAGTCCGGGCCGATGTCGCTCAGTCGCGCCACGGTGTGCTCCAGCGAGCTCTGCTCCCCCACGGTGCAGTCGACCAGCCGGCAGCCCGGTCCGATCTCGACGCCCGGGCCCACGGTGGTGCGCCCCTGGAGGATGGCGCCGGGGAAGATGGTGACGTCGGGGGCGAGCTGCACGGCGGAGTCGATGTAGGTGGTGGCGGGGTCGACCATCGTGACGCCCTGGGCCTGCCAGGCCCGGTTGGTGCGGGCCCGCAGCGTGGCCTCGGCGGCGGCCAGCTGGATGCGGTCGTTCACGCCGTGCGTCTCGTCGGCGTCGGCGGCCACCACGCTCACGACGCGGTGACCAGCCTCGGCCAGCACCTCCACCACGTCGGTCAGGTAGAGCTCGCCCTGGGCGTTGTCGGGGGTGATGCGGCGCAGGGCCGGCGACAGGAGGCTGCGCCGGAAGCAGAAGATGCCGGTGTTGATCTCGTCGATGGCCGCCTCCTCCGGCGTGGCGTCGGCCTGCTCGACGATGCGGGTGACGTGGTCGTCCCGACCGCCGCGCACGATGCGCCCGTACCCGGTGGGGTCGGGCAGCCGGGCCGTGAGGATCGTGCAGGCCGCGTCGGCCATCCGGTGCTCGGCCACGAGGGCGCCGATCGTCTCGGCCCGCAGGAGCGGGGTGTCACCGGGGAGGACCAGGACGTCCTGCTCCGCGGAGAGGTCGTCTTCGTGCAGGCCGGTGAGGCCCACGGCCACGGCGTCTCCCGTGCCGCGCTGCTGGCGCTGCTCGACGAAGGTGAGGGGCACCCCGTCGCCGTCCTCCATCAGCTTCTTGGTGACGCGCTCGGCCCCGTGGCCGACGACCACCACCACCCGGTCGAGGTCGTCGCGGGGAATGGCGTCGAGGACGTGGCGCACCATGGCCCGACCGCACAGCAGGTGCAGCGGCTTGGGCCGGGACGACCGCATCCGCGACCCCTCCCCGGCGGCCAGCACGACGGCAGAGAGGCGGCGCGGGCTCATGGGAACAGGTCTAACAACTTCTGTGGACGCTCACGCACGCGGGGCGGGCGCTGGCGTCCACCGACGTTGGCGGGGTGGCTCGGGGGGGAGGGCTCGAACCTCCAACAACCGGCTCCAAAGGCCGGCGTTCTGCCAGTTGAACTACCCCCGATCGGGTGCCGGCCAGCGTAGGGGCTGACCGGCTTGGCGTCCCCCTGCGGCGGCCCGGTAGCGTGGCTGCCCTTATGGGTTCTCTGATCAAGAAGCGCCGGAAGCGCATGCGCAAGAAGAAGCACAAGAAGATGCTGAAGCGCACGCGCTGGCAGCGCCGGGCCGCCGGCAAGTAGCCGGCCGCCCTCAGCCAGAACCGATCTCGTCGACCGACCGCCCGCGAGGGCGGTCGGCGCGCGTCTCGGCTCAGGTGGCGGCGGGCACCGTGTGGGCCACCACCCGGCCGTCACCGGGGTAGGCGCCCTCGACGAACCAGCTGCTGCCGCTGCCGGCCAGGATCGGCGTCTGCCCGGTGGCGTCGCCCAGCTCGTCGCGCCAGCGGGCCAGCTCCGGCTGCACCACCAGCGCCGCCGGCTCGAGGTCGTTCGGGCCCTCGGCGGTCGGGCCGCCGAGCTCGTCCCAGGCCCGGTACACGGCCGGCGTGGAGCAGTGCAGCGGCGGCGTCAGCAGCGTGACCGTGCGGGGCTCGAAGGGCAGCGGCTCGACGACCTCGCCGATGCCGGTCACCCGGGCCCGACCCCCGACCAGGCAGAAGGCGACGTCGGCCCCGATCCGCGCCGCGAGGTCGAGGTCGGTGACGCCGGCCCAGCGCAGGATGGCGGCGGCGTCGGACGAGCCGCCGCCGAGGCCGGCCCCGGAGGGGATCCGCTTCTCCAGCCGGACGTGTGCGGTGCGGCCGGCCGTTCGCAGGGCTCGCCGCACCAGGTTGTCATCGTCGACGGGCACGTCGGGAGCGCCGCCCACGATCTCGAGGCCGTCGCCCTCGGCGAGCTCGAGCGTGTCGTGCAGGTCGAGGGTGACCATCTCGGCGTCGATCAGGTGGTAGCCGTCGTCGCGCAACCCCGTCATCCGCAGGCTGAGGGTGAGCTTGGCGGGGGCGATCAGGACGTCGGGCACGACCGGGCATCGTACCGACGGGCCGGCGCCGGCCCTGACGGGCCGGCTCTAGCGGACGACGGCCGCCAGCCGCAGCCAGTCCTCGAGCGCCAGCTCCTCGGCCCGGGCTTCGGGACGGATGCCGGCGGAAGTCAGCTCGTCGGAGCCGAGGTGGGCGGCCAGCGAGCGCCGCAGCATCTTGCGGCGCTGGTTGAAGCCGGCTTCGACGAGCTCGAAGACCGATGCTCGCACCGCGGCCTCCCCGGGCTCCGGCCGGCGGTGGATCGCCACCAGCGCCGACGAGACCCGCGGGGGCGGCACGAAGACCGTGGGTGCCACCTTGCCCACCACCTCCGCGTCGGCCCACCACGCCACCTTGACCGACGGGATGCCGTAGGCCTTCGAGCCAGGACCCGCGGCCAGGCGCTCCCCCACCTCGAGCTGCACCATCACCAGCAACCGGTCGACCTGCGGCACGCCGGCCAGCAGGTCGAGCACCAGCGGCGTAGCGATGTTGTAGGGGAGGTTGGCGACGACGGCCCAGGGGCGCGCCGGGTCCGGCGGGCCGAGGACGGCGTCCCAGTCGAGCGCCATGGCGTCGCCGGCCACGACCCGGACGCCATGGGGATCGACCACCTCGTGCAGGATGGGCAGGAGGTGGCGGTCGATCTCGACGGCGGTGACCTCGGCCCCCGCCTCGCACAGGGCGAGGGTCAGCGAGCCGAGGCCGGCGCCGATCTCGAGCACGCGGTCGCCCGGCTGCACCCCGGCCAGACGGACGATGCGCCGCACCGTGTTGGGGTCGGCCACGAAGTTCTGGCCGAGCGACCGGGACGGCTCGAGCCCGTGCTCGGCCAGCAGAGCCCGGATGGCCGTGGGGGTGTGCGTCACGGGGTCAGCCTCGCAGGCCGCTGACCCCGGGGCGACCTACGCCGCCGGGAGCGCTACCGGTAGCCGAGCTGCGAGCTGCAGTAGGGCCACTGGCCCCAGCCGTAGCGGCTCTGGAGGATCTTCCCCCGCTTGATCTGCTCCTCCCGGCTGGCCTGATGCGGGTAGCCGGTGCCCCCCACCTCCTCCCAGGTGGCGGGGGAGAACTGCAGTCCGCCGTAGTAGCCGTTGCCGCTGTCGAGGGCCCAGTTGCCGTCCGCCTCGCACTGGGCCAGGCGATCCCACGTGGCCGGGTCCTCGGGGTCGCCGTAGGCCTTGGGGGCGGGGGGCGGAGGTGGGGCGGTCGTCGTGGTGGTGGGGGCGGGAGCCGGAGCCTTCGCCGCCTTCACGGCGACGACGGTCGTGGTGGGGGCCTGGGTGGTCGGCGGGGCCGCGGTCGTGGTCGGCGCCTCGGTGCTGGTCACCTCGACGGTGGCGGCCGGGGCGCCGGTCGTCGACGACGAGAGGGCGCTGGTGGTCGACGAGGAGGCCCCCACCGCCGCGGAGCCCACGGCGGCCACCTCGACCTGCTCGGCCTGGGCGGTGGAGGGGAGGTTGTCGAGCACGAGGACGGGGAGGGCGGCCACCGTGACAGCGAGAGCGACGGCCAGCCGGCTGCGCTTCACCCGGGCGATCGGCGGCACCTCGGCCAGCTCGCCGGCCGGGGACGCCACGTGGGCGGGACGGCCCGGTCGGGGCCGTGCCCCCCGGGGAGCGGGAGCTGATCGCGCCAGGTGGCGAGGTCCGGAGGTCCGAGGGCCAGAGGACATCTCAGCGACGTTACGGGCGCCCGTAACGGGAACGCAAACATCACGCGTGCATTTTCACAACCGCGTACCGCCGGTAGCCCCCCCGTCCGGCGGCGGCTCGTCAGGAGGCGGGCAGCCCGTAGGTGCGCTCCGCGGTCCCCCACGTGGCCTCAGCCACGGCCTCGGGTGTCGTGCCGTGCAGCTCGGCCAGGCACGCCCCCACCAGCGGCACCCAGGCCGGCTGGTTCTTCTTGCCGCGGTGGGGCACGGGCGCCAGGTAGGGCGCGTCCGTCTCGACGAGCAGCCAGTCGAGCGGGCAGGCCCGCACGGCATCCCGCAGGTCGGTGGCCGACGGGAAGGTGACGATCCCGCTGACCGACAGCACCGCCCCGAGCTCGAGGCAGCGGGCCGCCTCCTCCGGGCCCCCGCTGAAGCAGTGGAACACGGTGCGCTCCGGCACGCCCTCGGCGCTCAGGACGTCGAAGGTCTCCGGCCACGCCTCCCGGGTGTGGATCACGAGGGTGAGGTCGTGAACGTGGGCCAGGGCGATCTGGGCGGCGAAGACGTCGCGCTGCACGTCCCGGGGGGAGTGGTCGTAGTGGAAGTCGAGCCCGCACTCCCCCACGGCCACCACCTCCGGCTCGGCCAGCAGGGCTTCGAGCCCCTCGAGGCCGTCCCTGGCGTCGTGGGGGTGGACGCCGGCCGTGGCAAAGACAACCCCCGGGTGCCGGCGGGCGGCGGCGATGTAGTCGACGGACTGCCCCACGTCGCACCCGACGGAGATCATGCGCTCCACGCCCGCCTCCCGGGCGGCCGCCACCTGGGCGTCCCCCTGGGCGGGGTCCTGGTGGAGGTGGCAGTGGTCGTCGATCCAGCGCACCCCGAGCCTCAGGCCTTGACGCGGGGGAAGATCGGGTCGGCCTTCTCGACGGGGAGGGCGCCCGGGTAGCGGCCCCAGGTGGTGTCGTCGGGGACGCGGCACGCGTCGGGGCGGCCCGGCAGGCCGATGCGCCGCCAGGCCTCTGCCGCCGCGGCGGGGATGGCGGGGCTGGCCAGGATCGACACGATGCGCACCGCCTCGAGGGCGTCGCCGAGGACGGCGTCGACCTCGGGGCCGGGGTCGAGCTTCCACGGCTCGGTGTCCTCGAGGAGCGAGTTGGTCTCCCGGATGAGCCGCCACGTGTGCTCGAGCGCCACCGAGGGGGCCACGGCCTCCCACGCCTCCCGGGTGGCGGCCACCACCTCGGCCGCCACCGCCGCCAGCGGGCTCTCGGGGCGCGGCGCCGGGCCGACGCCGTCGCACTTCTTGGCCACGACCGTGGCCACCCGGGACACGAGGTTCCCGAAGTTGTTGGCGAGGTCGCTGTTGTACCGGTCGACCACGCGCTCGTAACTGAAGTCGCCGTCGGGGCCGAAGGGAGTGTCGCGCAGGAGGTGGTACCGCACGCCGTCCACGCCGAAGTCCTCGACGAGGCGCGAGGGGGCGATGTCCGTGAGCCGGGCCGGGCCGTGGGTCGTCTTCGAGAGCTTCTCGCCGCCCAGCAGCAGCCAGCCGTGGACGTGGATCCGGTGCGGCGGCTCGAGGCCGGCGGCCAGCAGCATGGCCGGCCAGTACACGCAGTGGAACCGGATGATCTCCTTGCCGATCACGTGGTGGACGTGGGGCCACCAGGTGGCGAAGCGCTCCTCGTCCGTGCCGAAGCCGATGGCCGTGGCGTAGTTGATGAGGGCGTCGTACCAGACGTAGAAGACGTGGCCCGGGGCCCACGGCACCGGCACGCCCCAGTCCAGCGACGTGCGGGTGATCGACACGTCCTGCAGGCCCTGGCGCAGGAAGCCGAGGACCTCGTTGCGCTTGCCCTCCGGGGTGATGACCTCGGGGTGCTGCTCGATCCAGTCGATGAGGCGCTGCTCGTAGCGGGAGAGGCGGAAGAAGTAGTTCTCCTCCTTGAGCGTCGTGACCGGCTTGCCGGTGTGGATCGGGCAGAACCGCCCGTCGACCAGCTCGCTCTCCTGGTAGTAGGCCTCGCAGGACACGCAGTACGGGCCCTCGTAGGTGTCGAGCTCGATGTCGCCGTTGTCCTTGATCCGCTGGAGCAGCGCCTGCACGGCGGCGTGGTGGCGGGGCTCGGTGGTGCGGATGAAGTCGTCGTAGGACACGTCCAGGCTGTCCCACGTCTCCCGGAACCGAGCCGCGTTGCGGTCAGCCTGCTCCTGGGGCGAGATTCCGGCCTCCTCGGCCGACTGGGCCACCTTGAGGCCGTGCTCGTCGGTGCCGGTGAGGAAGAAGGTCTCGTCGCCGATGAGGCGGTGCCAGCGGGCCAGCGCGTCGGCGTTCAGAGTGGCGTAGGCGTGCCCGACGTGGGGCGCGTCGTTGACGTAGTAGATCGGCGTCGTGACGTAGAAGCGGTCGGGCACCGCGCCAGCCTACGAGAGCCCGACGTGGGCACCGCCCGGGTTCCGTGCCGGCACGGTGCATGGTCGTAGCCGGCTGTTATCGAATTCGATAACATGCGTCCCATGGATGTCGCTACCCTGCTGCAGGACACCCGCCGGCGCGCCGGGCTGAGCCAGCGCGAGCTCGCCCGACGGGCCCACACCTCGGCGGCGGCCGTGTGCCTCTACGAACGTGGGGACCGGGTACCACGAGTGGACACGCTCGAACGGCTCCTCGCCGCAGGAGGCGCCACGCTCGTGCTCGACGCGCTGCGCGCGCCAGCGATCGACCTCGTCGCGCGTGGCCAGGACCTCGTAGCCGTGCTCAAGCTGGCCGACCACCTCCCGCAGCGGCACGATTCGGAGCTCACCTTCCCGCCCTTTCGCGCCCAGCTCCGACGGTGACCGGAGGCCTGGCGGCGAAGGTGCTCGGCCTGCACGCTGCATTGGACGAGGCCCCGCTCCCCCACGCCTTCGGCGGGGCCCTCGCACTCGCGTACTGCACGAACGAGCCGCGCGGCACCAAGGACATCGACGTCAACGTCTTCGTCGGCATCGAGCGGCTCGGCGAGGTCATCGCCGCACTCCCCTCCAGCATCCACGTCGACGAGACCGACCACGCTGCGCTCACCCGCGACGGTCAGACACGCCTGTGGTGGGACGGCACCCCGGTCGACGTCTTCCTCTCCAACCACCCGTTCCACGACCACGCCGAGGCCAGCGTGCGCTTAGTCCCGTTCGCCGACCTCGACGATCTGCCGGTCCTGGCGTGCGCCCACCTCGCTGTGTTCAAGGCGTTCTTCGGACGGGCCAAGGACGCGGTCGACGTGGCCACCATGGTCGCGGCCGGCACCGTGGACCTGAGCCACCTGCGCAGAACGGTCGTTGCGCTGCTCGGCCAAGGGGAGCGTGAGCACTTCTTCACCCGCGTCGACGACGCCCTGTCTGACATCTGACGGGGCCCAGAGGCCTCCAGAGGGGTGTTGGTGGCAGCTACGACGGGGGGAGAGGGAGTCCGTCGAGCTCGACGGGGTCACCACCCGGTACCGGACCCGGGGGGTTGGGCCGGTGATCGTGTTCGTCGACGGGGGGTGTGGGTCGGCGGTTCGCTCTGGGAGGACGTCGCGGAACGCCTGCCCGGATACCGGTGCATCCTCCCCGCGTGGCCGCTCCGCATGGGACGTGGCTTCGCCTGGGGCGACTCCGACAGGCTCTTCCCCCTCGAGGACGCTCGCCGCCTCCAAGCCGACTTCCCCGACGCGACCACGTGATCGCCGGCTCCAGCACCTTCGTGATGATCGACCAGCCCCAGGCGCTCGCCGACGCCATCCGCCGGTTCCTCCCCGCAGGGAACACCCAGAGCTGAGGGAGACCAGAAACCGAGGTCGTTCACGGGCCCGACTGGGGGACCGTCCCTCAACTGGCCTTGCGGAGGAGGGTGCGCTCGATGACGTGACGGGCCGTCGTGACGGCGCGGTCCATCACAGCGACGGGGAGCCCGAGCAGGACGTTGAACGGCGGCTGGTCCGGGCTGAGCGGGTGCGGGCGGGTGGGGCCACGCTCGCGGATCTTCTCGGCCCGCTCGGCCATCGCCTCGAGATCCTGCGCCTTCAGCACCTTGCGGGCGACGGCGAAGAGACCGTCGTCGCCCTCCTCCTCCTCGACGTGGTGGCGGACGTTCTCGATGACGACGGTCATCTTGGCCCGGAAGCGCTCGTGGGTGGGGGCCATGCGCTCGAGCTCGGCCAGGACGGCCTTGACGGCGTGGTGCTCCTCGAGTGCCTCGAGCACGTCGTCATCGTTGGCCTCGGCGCCGGCCTTGCGCAGCGCCGGGTAGAGGGTCTCTTCCTCGATCTCGGCGTGGATGGCCAGGTGCTCGATGATCTGGTCTCGCAGCTGGGCCAGCTCGGCGTGGTCGTCGGCCTCTGTTGCCTCGAAGCGCTTGAACAGCGCCTCGACGTTGTCGTGGTCGGTGGTCAGCGTGGAGAGGATGTGCATGCCCCCGCCCCTACCCCGAAGGGGCCCTTCGGACACCCCGGAGGTCGCGGGCGGGCTCAGTCGTTGGCGTCGGTCAAGACGGTGACGCTGCGGCCGGCCACCGTCAGGTCCCCGCCGACGGGCACGGACTCGTCGTGAGTGCCCGTCGTGTCGAGCACGACCCTCCACGGGCCGCCCCACTGGGTGGGCAGCGTCCAGTCGATCGGCTCGTGGAAGGCGTTGAAGAGGACGAGGAACGAGTCGTCGACGATGTGCTGGCCCCGCTGGTCGACCTCGGTGATGGAGCCGCCGTTCAGGAACATGCCCACCGCCCGGGCGTGGCTCATGTTCCAGTCGTCGTCGGTCATCTCGTGGCCGTCGGGCGTGCACCAGCCGAGGTCGAGCGTGCCCCGGATGGGCTGGCCCTGGAAGTACCGGCGGCGCCGGAACGTGGGGTGGGCGCGGCGCAGCTCGATCAGGCGCTTCGTGAACTCGAGCAGGTCCTCGTCGACGTCGTCCCAGTCGTGCCAGGACACCTCGTTGTCCTGGCAGTAGGCGTTGTTGTTCCCACCCTGGGTGCGCCCGAGCTCGTCGCCGGCGACCAGCATCGGCACGCCCTGCGACAGGAGCAGCGTGGTGAGCAGGTTGCGCTGCTGGGCGTCGCGGCAGCGCAGGACCTCGAGGTCGTCGGTGTCGCCCTCCACGCCGCAGTTCCAGGACCGGTTGTGGCTCTCGCCGTCGGCGTTGCCCTCGCCGTTGGCCTCGTTGTGCTTCTCGTTGTAGGAGACGAGGTCGCGCAGGGTGAAGCCGTCGTGGGCGGTGACGAAGTTGATGCTGGCCACCGGGCGGCGGGCGTCGGCCTGGTAGAGGTCCGAGCTGCCCGTCAGCCGGGAGGCGAACTCGCCGACGGTGCCGGGCTCGCCCCGCCAGAAGTCGCGGACCGTGTCGCGGTACTTGCCGTTCCACTCCGACCACTGGGCGGGGAAGTTCCCCACCTGGTACCCCCCCTCGCCCACGTCCCACGGCTCAGCGATGAGCTTCACCTGGCTGACGACGGGGTCCTGCTGGATGAGGTCGAAGAAGGCCGACAGGCGGTCGACCTCGTGGAACTGGCGGGCCAGCGTGGACGCCAGGTCGAAGCGGAACCCGTCGACGTGCATCTCGGTCACCCAGTAGCGCAGCGAGTCCATGATGAGCTGCAGCGTGTGCGGGTGGGCCATGTTGAGGCTGTTCCCGGTGCCGGTGGTGTCGTAGTAGAAGGCGGGGTCGTCAGCCACCAGCCGGTAGTAGGCGGCGTTGTCGATGCCCCGGAACGACAGCGTGGGGCCGAGCTGGTTGCCCTCCGCCGTGTGGTTGTAGACGACGTCGAGGATCACCTCGATGTCCGCCTCGTGCAGGGCCCGCACCATGGCCTTGAACTCGGTGACCTGCTCGCCACGGCTCCCGTTGGCGGCGTACTCGCCGTGGGGGGCGAAGAAGCCGATCGAGTTGTAGCCCCAGTAGTTGCGGAGGCCCTTGTCGAGCAGGTGGGCGTCGTGGACGAACTGGTGGACCGGCAGGAGCTCGACGGTGGTGACGCCGAGGTCGGTGAGGTGCTCGATGGCGGCCGGGTGGGCCAGCCCGCTGTAGGTGCCCCGCAACCCGTCGGGGATCCCCGGGTGGCGGGCCGTGAAGCCCTTGACGTGCACCTCGTAGATCACGGACTCGTGGAGCGGGCGGTCGGGGCGACGGTCGCTCGACCAGTCGAAGTAGGGGTTGTGCACGACGGCCTTGGCCATGTGCGGGCCGCTGTCCTCGTCGTTGCGCTCGCCCGGGTCGTCGAAGTCGTAGGCGAAGGTGCTCCGGTGCGGCGGCACGGGCCGGTCGACGGCCTTGGCGTAGGGGTCGAGCACGAGCTTGGCGCCGTTGCAGCGCTGACCGGCGGCGGGGTTCCACGGTCCGTGGACCCGGTACCCGTAGCGCTGGCCGGGCCCGATGTTGGGCAGGTAGGCGTGCCAGCAGAAGGCGTCGACCTCTTCCAGGGGGGTGCGCTGCTCGTTGTCCTCGTCGTCGAAGAGGCAGAGCTCGACGGCCTCGGCCACCTCCGAGAACAGCGAGAAGTTGGTGCCGGCCCCGTCGTAGGTGGCCCCCAACGGGTAGGACCGTCCGGGCCAGACCTCCTGCGGATCCATCGCCATCCTCTCTGCGTCGCTCGGGTTCGGGGGTGGTCGGAGGGCTCAGCCGCCGGTGGACCAGATCACGACGCTATCGACCGGCAGGCAGGCTCGGTCGCCGACGACGTCGACGTCGGGAGCGGCGGCCACGACCTCCCCGTCGACCACGACCTCCTGGGCCGCCTCGGAGAGGTTGGCCAGGAGTCGGATCGGGCCCCGGCGCCAGCGCAGGACGCCCGCCTCGAAGGTGGCCTCGACGGTGAGCCGGGGGTCGGTGAGGGCGGGGAGCTCGCGGCGCAGGCGGATCAGGTGCCGGTGCCAGGCGAGGAGCCGCTGGTGGTGGGGGGCATCGACCTCGGACCACACGAGCCGAGAGCGCTCGAAGGTGGCCGGGTCTTGGGGGTCGGGCACGTCCTCCGGGGCCCAGCCGAAGGCGGCGAACTCGGCCCGCCGCCCGACCCTGACGGCCTCGGCCAACGCCGGGTCGTGGTGGTCGGTGAAGTACTGGAACGGGGAGGTGGCCCCCCACTCCTCGCCCTGGAAGAGCATCGGCGTGAACGGGCTGGTGAGCAGCAGCGCCGCCGCGATGTGCAGCCGGCCCTCGCTCACCAGCTGCGAGAGGCGCTCTCCTCGGGCCCGGTTGCCGATCTGGTCGTGGTTCTGGGTGCTCACGACGAACCGGCGGGGGGCGAGGCCGGCCGGCGAGCGGCCGTGGTGGCGCTGGCGGGTCGGCGACCAGGTGCCATCGCTCACCCAGGCCTGGCGCAGCGCCTTGGGCAGCGTCTGGGGGTCCTCGACGTCGCGGTAGTAGCCCGTCACCTCGCCGGTGAGGGCCCGGTGCACGGCGTGGTGCCACTCGTCGGCCCAGGCCGCGTCGAGGCCGTACCCGCCGGCCTCCCGGCTGCGCACGAGGCGGGGGTCGTTGGTGTCGTTCTCGGCGATCACGAGCAGCGTGCGCCCGAGCTGGGCCGACAGGGCGTCGACCTCGACGGCCAGCTGCTCGAGGAGGTGCAGGGGGCTGTCGTCGCGGATGGCGTGGACGGCATCGAGGCGCAACCCGTCGCAGTGGTGGTCGCGGAGCCAGTAGAGGGCGTTGTCGACGAGGAAGCGGCGGACCTCGTCCGAACCGGGCTGGTCGACGTTCACCGCCTCCCCCCATGGCGTGTGGTGGCGGTCGGTGAAGTAGGGGCCGAAGGCGGCCAGGTGGTTCCCGACGGGCCCGAGATGGTTGTAGACGACGTCGATGATCACCCCGAGACCGACCCGGTGGCAGGCGTCGACGAGACGGTCGAGGCCCTCGGGACCGCCGTAGGCGTGGTGGGGGGCGTAGAGGTCGACGCCGTCGTAGCCCCAGCCCCGCTCCCCCGAGGCCTCGGCCACGGGCAGCAGCTCGATGGCGTCGATGCCCAGATCGACGAGGTGGGGCAGGCGCTCGATGACGCCGTCGAAGGTGCCCTCTGGCGAGAAGGTGCCGACGTGGAGCTCGTAGAGGACTGCGCCGGCCAGGGGGAGGCCGCGCCAGGTGTGGTCGGTCCAGGGGAAGCGGCCGGGGTCGACGACGGCGGACCAGCCGTCGATCCCGTCGGGCTGGTGGCGCGAGCGGGGGTCGGGGCGAGGGGGGCCGCCGTCGAGGGCGAAGGCGTAGCGGGTGCCGTGGGTGGCAGTGGGCACCTCGACCCGCCACCAGCCCGCCTCGTCGCGCTCCATGGGGACCCTGCCGTCCTCCAGCACGAGCTCGACCGTTCGGGGCACGGGCGCCCACACCTCGAAGCGGTGCATCAGGCCGCGCCCTCTCGCACCAGCACGGCGACGGGGAAGCGGGCCAGCAGGTCGGCCACCGGCTGGGGGCCGGCGGCCACGACCTCGCCCGTGAGGAGGTGTCGCCAGCCCTCGCCGCCTTTGGGGTCGGGGAGGGAGACGGTGGTGCCCCGCCAGTCGCCTCCGAGGCCGACGAGCAGCCGCGGGACGACGGTGACCAACCCCCCGCGGCTGAAGGCCACGGCGTGGTCGGCCTGGGGTCCCTCCACCACCAGGGGCTCGTAGCGACCCCGCTCGAGGTGCTCAGGGTGGCGGCGGCGGTGCCGCAGGACCTGGGCGATCAGCCAGAGCTTCGCTCCCCCGTCGTCGAGGTGGGCCAGGGCCTCCTCGGGGGAGGCCTGGTGCAGCTCGTCGAGGAGGGCCGCCCGCCGCGCGTGGTCGACGGGCCGACGGTTGTCGGGGTCGACGAGGCTGAGGTCCCACAGCTCGGTCCCCTGGTAGAGGTCGGGCACACCGGGCCCGGTGAGCAGCAGCGCCGTCTGGGCCAGCGAGGTCGCCCGGCCCTGCTCGACCAGCCGGTGCTCAGCCAGGAAGGCCTCCAGGTCGGCCACGAACCCCCGGTCGGCGAGGACGGCCCGCACGAAGACCTCGACGTCGGCGTCGTAGGCCTCGTCGGGGGCCGTCCAGGAGGTGTGCACCTTGGCCTCCTTCGTGGACTTCGACATGGTGGCCACCACCCGGTCGGGATCGATCGGCCAGGCCCCCACCAGCGTCTGGTAGAGGGCGAGCTCGTCCTGGGCGCCCGGGCCCCGGCGGGGTCGGTGCGGCTCGTTGTGGGCCATCCAGCGGTGGACGGCGGCCGCCCACGCCTCGGGCAGCTCCGAGAGCAGGGCGAGGCGGGCCCGCACGTCCGCGCTGCGCTTCGTGTCGTGGGTCGACAGGGTGAGCATCGTGTCGGGCCAGTGACGAGCGAGGTGGGCGCAGTGCTCGTGGTGCTGGGCCGGGGTGCTCCCGAAGCAGCCCGGGTCGCCGCCGACCTCGTTCAGGGCCAGGAGCCGCCCGTACCGGTAGAAGGCGGTGTCCTCCACGCCCTTGGCCATCACGGGGGCGCTGAGCTGCTGGAACCGGACCGCCAGCTCGTGCTCGACCTCCCCGGGCTCGTCGAGCACGAGGACGCGACCGAGCAGCGCCAGCAGCTCCCCGTCGAGATCCGGCCGGCGGGCCGTGGCAGTGGCCAGGGCGGCCGCTACCTGGGCCCGGTCCTCGGGTGCGGGCTCGGTGCCGGGCACCACGTAGGTGCGGTAGACGCCCATGGCGGCCAGCACCTCCACCAAGACCTCCCGCAGCTCACGACGGGTGTGGTCGCGATGGCGGCGCCGCGGCGCGCAGACCTGGGCCAGCAGCCCGGTGAGGCGCTCGGTCTCGGCCGCCAGCTCCTCGCCCATCACGTGGCGCTTGGCGGCGTCGGCCACTTCGGCGAACGTGCGCTCCTCGCCGGTGAGCGCGGCGTAGGCCTTGGTCATGGCGAGCTCGCCGGCCGGGTCGACGAAGAGGTCGTTGACGGCGATCAGGTGGTCGTAGCCGGAGGTGCCCTGCACGGGCCAGGCCTCGGGGAGCCCCTCCCCGGGCTGCAGGATCTTCTCGACCACCACGTAGGCGTCGGGGGCCAGGGCGCGCAGGCGCTCGAGGTACCCGGCCGGGTCGCGCAGGCCGTCGATGTGGTCGACCCGCAGGCCCGCCACCTGTCCCGTGGCAAGGAGGTCGCCGAGGAGGCGGTGGCTCTCCTGGAAGACCCGCTCGTCCTCCACCCGCACCCCGACGAGGGTGGTGATGTTGAAGAAGCGCCGGTAGTCGAGCTCCTCGTCGGCGATGCGCCAGTGGGCCAGCCGGTAGTTCTGGCGGGCCAGCAGGGCGTCGAAGGCATCGACGTCGGCCACCACGGCGGCCAGCGCGGCGTCGATGGCCTCCGCCAGCGAGGGTTCGAGCTGCACGAGCGCGGCCAGTCGGCGGCGCAGCTCCACCTTGCCGCGGTGGCGCCGCTCGATGGCGGTGGGGCTGATGCGGGCGGCGTGGGGCAGGCGACCGAGATCGTCGGCCAAGGCGGCCAGCTCGGCCGAGCCGGCTCGGGCGGCGGCCGCCCGCAGCATGGCGTCGAGGCTGCGGGGCGACAGGGGCAGCTCGTGGTCGTGGTAGGTGACGACCACCGTCCCGCCCCGCCGGGCCAGGCCGAGCTCACCGGCTTCGAGGACCCGGCCGAGGTGGTCACCCAGGATGGGCACGAGGACCGACGGCCCCGCCTCGGGGTCGTCGCGGCCCCAGTCGATGTCGAAGTGCCCGGCGTAGCGGCTGGCGGGGCCGTCCTCGAGCACGTCCCACCACCAGCGGTTGGCGCTGCCGGCCAGCGCCATGTGGTTGGGGACGATGTCGACCACGATGGCCAGCCCGTGGTCGGTGACCGCCTCGACGAGGCGGGAGAATCCGGCTGCCCCCCCGAGCTCGTGGCTCAGCTGGCCCGGGTCGACCACGTCGTAGCCGTGCGTGCTGCCGGGAGCGGCCTGGAGGATGGGCGAGCAGTAGAGGTGGCTGATGCCGAGGGCGGCCAGGTAGGGCACCAGCGCCGCCGCGTCGTCGAACGTGAAGCCCTCGTGGAGCTGCACCCGATAGGTCGCCGTCGGCACGGTGGCGGTCGGCTCGGGCTCGGTCACGCTGCTGTCGCTCTCCTCGGGACGCCGGGCGCCGGGGTCGGCCCCGACCGGACAGGCTTACCCGCCCGCAGGTGGCGCAACCCTCATGCCGGGCCCAGCCCCCAGGGGCGCACGTCACCGGCGGCGCGGCGCAGCGCCTCGCCCTCGCCGTCCCCCAGCGCCGCCGGTGCGTCCGGCAGGCCCCGCTGGGCCCGCAGGTCGTCGATGCGGTCGAGCTGGCGCTCCAGCTGGCGGCGGCGGGGCCCGGCCAGCTCCTCGATCCCCCGCTGGGCCGAGGCGAAGCGCTTCTCCACGACGTCCACCGCCTCGGCGTACTTGGTCCACTGGGCCCGGAAGCCCGTCAGGCACTGGAGGATCTCGTCGGAGGTGCGGGTGAGCTGCGCCTGATCCACGGCCTGGCGGATGACGGCGAGGACCGCGAAGAGGCTGACGGGCGAGCACAGCACCACCTTCTGCCCGAGGGCCAGGTCGATGAGCTCGGGGTCGCGCTCGTGGATGAAGCCCCACACGCTCTCGTTGGGGATGAACAGCAGCACGGCGTCCACGGTCGTGTCGGCATCCAGGTACCCGCGCCCAGTCAGCTCCTTCACCCGGCCCCGGACGTCCCGCACGAAGGCCTTGGCGGTGGCCTCCCGCTCGGCCTCGGAGGTGGCCTCGAGGTGGCGGAGGTAGTTGTCGATCGGGAACTTCACGTCCATGTGGAGGCGCCGGCCGCCCGGGAGCAGGAACGTGACGTCGGGGATGGTGCCGCCCGGCAGGCCCGTCTGCTTCACGTGGGTGATGCCCTCGACCATCCCGGCCAGGCGCAGCACGTCGTCGGCCATGCGCTCGCCCCACTGCCCCCGCGCCTTGGGGCTGGCCAGGGCCTCGCGCAGCTGACCGGTGGTCTCGGCCAGGTGGCGGCCCGTGGTGGCCACCTGCTCGATCCCGGCCACCAGCTGGCCGTGGCGGGCCGCCGTGTCCTGCTGGAGCCGGGCCACGAGGTCCCCCAGGCGCTCGAGCTGGGCACCGAGGCCCTCCACCCGCTTCTCGAAGGCGGTGGTGCGGAGATCGAGCTGCCGGGTGCCGCCGGCCATCGTGTCGCCCAGCTTCTCGCCGGCCAGCCGGGCCGCCATCGAGGCGGCGGCGGTGACGGTGGTGGTGCGCTCCCCCGCCAGCCGCGCCTCGAGCTCGGCCGCCTGGCGGGCCAGGACCTCCTGGTGGTGCTCGAGGGCGGCGACCAGCCGGTCCCCGGCGACCGGCGAGATGGCCGCCGAGGAGCGCTGGCGGTGGCCCACGAGCAGGACCGCCACCACGGCGAGGGCGGCGAGGAAGGGGACGAGGCTGAGCAGGGCGATCTCCATGCCCCCACCTTCCTCGCGGGGTGTGACATCGCGGGGCGTGACAGCGCGGCCTCTACCCTCGCCCGGGTGTCCACGTGGATCCTGCGCCTCGACCAGCCCGGCACCGGCGCCCGGGTGGCCATCAAGGACCTGATCGACGTGGCCGGGACGCCCACCACCGCCGGCTGCCGCGTGCTGGCCGACGTCGCGGTGCCGGCCACGGCCGACGCCGCCTGCCTGGCCGGGCTGCGGGCGGCCGATGCCGCCATCGTCGGCAAGGCCAACCTCCACGAGCTGGCCTGCGGCGGCACCGGCGTGAACGAGCACTACGGCACCCCCGTCAACCCCCTGGACCCCACCCGCATCCCGGGCGGCAGCTCCAGCGGCAGCGCGGTCGCCGTCGCCACCGGCGAGGCCGACGTCGCCCTGGGCTCCGACACCGCCGGCTCGATCCGCACCCCCTCGGCCTGTTGCGGCACCGTCGGCCTCAAGCCCACCTGGGGCCGGGTGCCCACCGCCGGGGTCTGGCCGCTGGCCCCCTCGCTCGACTGCGTGGGGCCGATGGCCCGGGACGTGCCGGGCGTCATCGCCGGCATGGCCCTGCTCGAACCGGGGTTCGCGGCCGCCGACGGGCCGGCACCCGTGATCGGCCGGGTGCGGCTCGCCGGCATGGACCCCGCCGTCGACGCGGCGGTCGACGCCCTGCTGGCCGCCGCCGAGCTGGTGGCCGTCGACGTCGTGCTCCCCGGGTGGGACACGGCGGCGCAGGCGGGCTGGGACGTGATGTTCCACGAGGTGTGGCGATCCGACGGCGCCCTCTACGAGCGCGACGCCGCCGGTCTCGGCGCCGACGTCCGGGACCGCCTGGAGCAGGGCCGGGCCGTGCCTGCCGCCCGGCACCGAGGGGGGCTGGCCCATCGCCGGGCCTGGCGGGCCGAGCTGGCCGCCGCCTTCGAGCGGGCGCCCGTCCTGGCCTGGCCGACGCTGCCGATGCTCCCCCCGGCGCTCGAGGATCCCGTCCCCGACACCCGCCGCACGAACATCGGCGTGAACCTGGCCGGGCACCCGGCCCTCGCCCTCCCGGCCCCCACCGGTGGACCGCTCCCGGCCAGCGTGCAGCTCGTCGGCCCGGACGACAGCGAGGCCCTCCTGTGCGCCACGGGCCTGCTCCTCGAAGCCGCCGCCGGCACCCTGCCCTGATCGTCGCCCGATACGGTCGCGCCATGGCCCGCATCCGGGTGAGCACCACGTTGGACGCACCGCCCGAGCGCGTGTGGGACGACGTCCAGCACCTCCACACGCACCCGGAGTGGATGGCCGACGCCGTCGGCATCCGCTTCCTCACCGAGCAGACCTCCGGTGTGGGCACCCGCTTCGAGTGCGCCACGAAGGTCGGGCCGTTGCGGCTGACGGACGTGATGGAGATCACCGAGTGGCGCCCCGCCGAAGCGATGGGCGTCACCCACACCGGCATCGTGACCGGCACCGGGCGGTTCACGCTCACCCCCATGTGGGGCGACCGCACCCGCTTCGCGTGGGAGGAGCAGCTGCGCTTCCCGATCTGGATGGGTGGCCCCCTGGGCGCCCTCGCCGGCAAGCCCGTCCTCACCTGGGTGTGGCGGCGCAGCATGCGCAACCTCCAGAAGCGCTTCTGACGACCTCTGTGGACTCCAGTGCACGCATGGCGTGCCTGGGGGTCCACAGACGTTGGTGGGTCAGGCGACGAGGAGGGCGCCTGCGGCGGCGGCGACGCCGATGAGCGCCGTGGCCGCCATCGCCAACCGTGGGTCGCGCAGGTGGCGGGGGCCGAGGTCGGTGAGGACCCAACCGGCCAGGAAGCCGCCGATGAGCCCGCCGACGTGGCCGCCGATCGAGATCCCGGGGATGGCGAACGTGAAGGCCAGGTTCAGCAGCACCGCACCGCCGAGCCCCGTGTCGAACACGTTGATGCCCCGGGCCCGCATCACGGCGATGGCCACGCCCATGAGCCCGAACACGGCGCCCGAGGCGCCGACGGTGAGCTCGTTCGGGCTGATGAGCAGCACCCCGAAGGACCCCGACAGCAGCGCCACGGCGTAGACGAGCCCGAAGCGCAGGCGCCCGAGGGCCGGTTCGAGCAGCTGCCCCAGCTGGAACAGCACGAGGCAGTTCATGGCGATGTGGATGAGGTTGGCGTGCAGGAACCCGGAGGTGACGAGCCGCCACCACTCGCCGCCGGCCACGCCGCGCACGAAGCCGCTGGGCGTCAGGCCCCCGTTGCCGATCAGGCCGCCGTCGTAGATGACCTGGTCCTTGGTGGTCATCCCCGAGCCCATGCCCCACACGAAGACGGCGACGTTGAGCGCGATGAGGGCGTTGGTCACGACGGCCGGGCGGCGCACGAGCGCCGCCCCCCGCACGACCTTCTGGCCCGTCGCCTTCGTGCACTCGGGGCAGTGGAACCCGACGGAGGCCTGCCGCATGCAGTCCGGGCAGATCGGTCGGTCGCAGCGCTGGCACCGCACGCCGGCCCGGCGATCGGGGTGGCGGTAGCAGGTCTGCACGGCGGTCTCCACGGCGGCGAAGGCTACCGGTCGCCATTGGCGAGCCCGCCGCGGCCACGCTGTGACGTTGGTTGCGGTGGATCGTCACACACGACGCTGGATCTTCATGCAACCTCCCCGCCGGGGACCCGGTCAGACGCGGCGAGCGGAGAGCTCTACGACCCCTCCAAAGGAGGACGGACATGTACCACTTCGCACTCGTGGCCCTGCTCGCGCTGGCCACCCTGAAGCTCGTCGACTTCGTCGTCGACAACGTGAGCGCTCTCGAGCGCTTCCGGTCCCTGTGCACCTTCCTGGTGGCCGTCGGCGCCGTGTGGGCCCTCGACTACTCGCTCTTCGACGGCTTCGGCATCGACGTGCGGGATCGGGACACGGGGATGTGGGTCACCGGGTTCCTCGTGGCCGGCATGACCGTCCCGTGGCGGGCCCTGTTCGCCTGGCTCACCCATGAGAAGGCGATGGGCGACGAGACGCTGGGGCACCACTCCCCCATGCGCCGCGTGGCCTGACCGCCGCCACGCACCGACCAGCCGAGGGGGCGAGCGCCGCAGGGCCTCGCCCCCTCGCCGCGCCCGGGCCCCGCTCGGTCAGCGGGCGAGGACCTGCTCGTGCCAGAGGCGACGGCCGTCGCCCACGGCCGGGTCGTTCGACACGGCGCGGGCCAGGACATCGACGAACGCGGCCTCCGGTGGCTCCTCGCCGATCTCGCGGTGGAGGTCCATCGCCCGGGCCGCGTAGCGCAGCACCTGGACGGTCTCGATCCCGGCCAGGTCGTTGAAGAACCAGCCGCACGACGTGTACATGAGCAGCGCGTTGCGCTGGGCGTCGAGGAGGACGCCGGCTTCGTGGGCGTCGCCGATGACGTGGGCGTCGACGAAGGCCTCCCACGGCTGGGCCCCCAGGAGCAGACCGAGGTAGGCGTCCCGGGCCGCCCACGGGTCCTTCAGGAGGTCCCGGCCCCGGCGCTCCATGACCTCGATGCCCCAGTCCCGCAGGAGGTCGAGGGCCTGCCGGAGCGGCTCGCGCCAGGCCTGGCTCCACCCGTCGTGGCCTCCGGTGGAGCACCCGCAGTCGCCCATCCAGCGGCCCACGCCGTGGGCGCAGGACCAGGCGCTCACCCGCACGAGCGCGGCCCGCGTGGGCGGTGCCTCGTCGAGGAGGTCGACCAGGCGCGGCACCTCGATGCCGGCCCGCGGGGCCCCGACGGTGAGGGCGTGGGCGATGTCGCGCTCGGCCCCGGGGTGGTGGTGCCCGAACGTCTCGCCGTCGGTGGCGGCCGCCACGAGGCCGCCGAGGTCGCCCGCCCCCTGCTGGGCAGCGAACACGATGTCGTCGCTGGTGGGGCGCCGGAAGGCCAGGGCGTGGGCGAGGGCGCCGTCGTAGACGACGAGCTCGACGGCGAGCTCGGGCCGGTCGGGGTGGCGCCACACGAGCGGGCTCGTGGTGTCGAGGGGCTCCGGGTCGACGGCCTCCATGACCACCGGGCCGAGGCCCTCGTGGGCGGCCTGGCCGTGGGGGGTCCAGCCGGCGTGGCGGGCGGTCAACGAGCGGGTGGCGGCGATCTGGCCGGGGGCGAGGATCGTGAAGCGGATCCCCTCCTCGGCCAGGATGGTGAGCACGGTGTCGCTGACGGCGGTCTCCGGCAGCCACATGCCCTCGGGCAGCCGACCGAAGCGGTGCCGGAAGTCGGCGATGCCCCACCGCACGTGCGTGCGCAGGTCCCGCTCGTTGCACAGCGGGAGGATGGCGTGGCCGTAGGCCTGGGCGATGGCCCGGCCGGCGGCGCGGTCGGCGGCCAGGATCCGCTCGTACACCTCGGGGTGGTGGCGCTCCAGCCACGACAGCAGGGTCGGCCCCACGTTGAACGACAGGTGCTCGAAGGCGTTGACGGTCGACTCCACGCCGTCGGGCCCGACCACCGGCACCGCGGTGTTGGGGCCGTAGCACTCGGCCGTGATGCGCTCGTTCCAGTCGTGGAACGGGGCCGCGCCGGGCTGCTCGGGCACCTCACCGGTCCACGGGTCCTCCCGGGGCGGTTGGTAGAAGTGGCCGTGGATGACGAGGTGGAGCCGCCCGCTCTCCGCCATCAAGCAGGGGCCTCGGCCGACCCGGGGGCCAGGTAGAGCACCGTGCGGGGCGGCACGTCGAGCACGGTGGACGCCGGGCGGTGCTGCCAGGGGATGTCGTCCACCACGACCTCCCCCGCCGGCCCGTGGCCGTGACCGCCGAAGCGGGTCTCGGCCGTGCTGAGCAGGACGTGCCACGGGCTCTCCGAGCGCAGCCCCACCCGGTACCCGTGGAGCCAGGAGCCCGAGAGGTTGGCCACGCAGACGACGATCTGGTCGGCGGCGCCGGGCACCGACCGCTCGATGGCGAAGGTGCTGTGGTCGCGGTCGTCGACGACGAGCCAGTCGAACCCCTCGTAGGTGCCGTCGCCGGCGTAGAGGGCGGGGTGGGCGGCCTGCACCTCGTTGAGGGCGGCGACGAGGGCCGCCACACCGGAGTGGGCGGGGTCCTGGAGGAGGCCCCAGTCGAGCTCGCGGTCGTGAGACCACTCCCGCTGCTCGGCCAGCTCGGCCCCCATGAAGAGCAGCTGCTTGCCGGGGTGGGCCCACATCCACGCGTAGAGGGAGCGCAGGTCGTCGAAGCGATCGGTGCCGTGCTGGCTGCCCATCTTCCCGACCAGGGGCTTCTTCAGGTGGACGACCTCGTCGTGTGACAGGGGCAGCACGAAGTTCTCGGCGAAGGCGTAGGCCAGCCCGAAGGTGATCTGGTCGTGGTGCCACCGCCGGTGGATCGGGTCCTCCGAGAAGTACGACAGGGTGTCGTGCATCCAGCCCATGTTCCACTTGTGGGTGAAGCCGAGGCCGCCGAGGTGCACGGGGCGGCTGACGCCGTCCCAGGCGGTCGACTCCTCCGCGATCGTGAGGACGCCGGGGTGCACCCGGTGCACGACCGTGTTCAGCTCCTGGAGGAAGGCCACGCTCTCGAGGTCCTGGTTGCCGCCGAAGACGTTGGGGCGCCACTGGCCGGGCTGACGGGAGTAGTCGAGGTAGAGCATCGAGGCGACGGCGTCGACGCGCAGGCCGTCGACGTGCAGCTCCCCGAGCCAGTAGAGGGCGTTGGCGATGAGGAAGCCCTTGACCTCGGGACGCCCGAAGTCGAACTCGAGGGTGCCCCAGTCGGGGTGCTCGGCCCGCAGCGGGTCGGTGTGCTCGTAGAGCGGGCCGCCGTCGAAGCGGGCCAGCGCCCAGGCGTCCCTCGGGAAGTGGGCCGGCACCCAGTCCACGATGACCCCGAGCCCGCGCTGGTGGAGGTGGTCGACGAACCAGCGGAAGTCGTCGGGGCCGCCGAAGCGGGCGGTGGGGGCGAAGTAGCTGGTGACCTGGTAGCCCCACGACGGGTCGTAGGGGTGCTCGGCCGGCGGAAGGAGCTCGACGTGGGTGAAGCCGAGCCCCAGGACGTGGTCGGCGAGGGCGGGGGCCAGCTCTCGGTAGCTGTGGGGCCGGCCGTCGGGGTGGCGCCGCCAGGAGCCGAGGTGCACCTCGTAGGTGCTGATTCGCCCGGCCACCGGGTCAAGGTCGCCCCGCGAGCGCATCCAGGCGTCGTCCCGCCACTCATGGGTGGAGTGGAACACGCGGCTGGCCGTCCCGTCGGGGCCCTCCGTCGACTGGGCCATCGGATCGGCCCGCTGGGTGACGGCGCCGTCGGCCCCCTCGATCTCGTACTTGTAGAGGGCACCGTCGGGCGCGTCCGCGCCCCCGGTCCACACCCCGGAGCCCTCGAGCCGCTCCAGGCGGTCGACGCCCCCCGTCCAGCCGTTCCACTCCCCCACCACGGAGATGGACCGGGCCGCCGGGGCCCACACCGCGAACCTGGTGGGTCCGCCCCCGGGCGACGGGTGGGCGCCGAGGACCTCCCAGAGGCGCTCGTGCTTGCCCTCGTGGAAGAGCCACAGGTCATCGGCGGTGGGAGGGGCGACAGGGGCCGGCGGCGGGGGAGGCGCCGGGCGCGACCGGCGGCTCATGCCCCCGCCTCCGCGCCGAGGAGCCGGGTGATGCCGGCCAACGGGATGTCGAGGTGGTCGGGGCGATGGCCCAGCTCGTAGAGGACCTCGTACACGGCCTTGTCGAGCTCGAAGGCGGCGAGGACGGCCTCCTGGGCCGCCTGGTCCGGCGGGAGCAGGGCGTCGACGCCCACGGTGCCGAAGTAGCCGGCGAGCAAGGCATCGCGGTTGCGCTGCTCCCAGGCGTCGGCCAGCTCCACCAGGGAGGGGTCGTCGTCGCCCCAGTCGGCCCGCCCGACGGCGGCGACGTAGTGGAGGGAGCGCAGCATGCCGGCCACGTCCCGCAGCGGCGACGATGTCGTGAAGCGCTCGTCGCGGCGGCGGGCCGGCTCACCCTCGAAGTCGAGCACCTTCCAGCCGGCGTCGGTCTTGATCACCTGGGCCAGGTGGAGGTCGCCGTGGATGCGGATCTGCTGACCGACGTCGTCGAGGGCGGCCAGCCGGACCAGCTGGGCGCCGATGGCCTCGACCGGCAGGCGGTCGGCGGCCCCGGCCTCGGTGGCGGCGGAGGCCGCGTGGTCGAGGTTGGCTCGCATCTGCTCGGCCCACTTCGCGCCCTCTCCGGGCGCGGCGCCCCACGCCTCGGCCATGACGAGGTGCAGCCCGGCCAGGATGGCGCCGAGGCGCTCGGCGTCGGGGGCGAAGTCAGCTCCCGACTCCTCGGGCTGGAGACGGCTGGCCAGGAGGTCCCGCACCGAGGCCCGGGCCAGCTCCCAGCCCTCGGTGGAGCCCACGAGGAACTCTCGCAGGACGGCGAGGTCGGCGTCGTCGCGCCGGAGCTCGGCCAGCGAGGGAAGGACGTGCTCGTAGCCGTGTTCGGCCAGGACGCGTGGGACCTCGACGTCGGGGTTCGGCCCCGCCTCGACCTTGCGGAAGATCTTGAGGATGGTCGTCTCGTCGAAGACGACGGAGCTGTTGGAGTGCTCGAGGACGATGGGGCGGCGCACCACCGCCTCGGCGTCGGGGGCGGTGAGGTGCAGCACGTCGATGGCCAGCTCGGGATCGACGAGGGCGTCGTAGACGATCACGCCGGGGGCGGGCTCGTTGAAGAAGGCGACGGTCTCGCGCTCCTTGCCGTTCAGGAAGTCGGGCAGCGCCTCGGCCGAGCGGGCGCCGAGGAACAGCTGGTAGTCCTGCTCCTCGCCGTCGGCGAAGCGGGCCCGCACGACCGCCCACAGCAGGAGCGGATCGCCCGGGCGCACCACCTCGTGCCATCGAAGCTCCACGGCGTCGATGGCGCGGTCGTGGGCGCCGGACCACCGCTGGCGGGCGACGTGGGCGGGCAGGTGCTCGGGGAGGGCCGCAAGCAGCTCGGTCGGGTCGATCATGGTTGCTGTCCCTGCTCATCGCCCGCGTCTTGGATGGTGAACCAGTAGAAGCCGTGCGGGGCGAGCGTCACGAAGTACGGCAGCTCACCGATGGGCGGGAAGGGCACCCGCCCGGTCAGCTCCACGGGCACGCGCCCGGCCAGCTGCTCGAGCATCAGCTCGCAGGGCTGGGGGAAGCGGCTCAGGTTGTTGACGCACAGCACGGTGCTCGTCTCGTCGCAGCGCAGGTAGGCCAGCACGGCCGGGTTGTCGGCGTGGAGGACCTCGAAGCTGCCCGTGCCGAACACCGGGTGGTCCTTGCGCACCTGCAAGAGGCGGCGCACCCAGTGGAGGAACGAGGACGGGTCGCGCTGCTGCTGCTCGACGTTGATCGCCTGGTACCCGTACACGGGGTCCATGAGGGGCGGCAGGTAGAGCTGCGCGAAGTCGGCCGTCGAGAAGCCCCCGTTGCGATCCGGCGTCCACTGCATGGGAGTGCGGACCCCGTCGCGGTCGCCGAGGAAGATGTTGTCCCCCATGCCGATCTCGTCGCCGTAGTAGAGGATCGGGCTGCCCGGCATCGAGAACAGCAGGGCATGGAACAGCCGGGCGATGTCTTCGTTGTTGTCGAGGAGGGGGAACAGGCGCCGGGAGATGCCGATGTTGCGCCGCATGCGCGGGTCGCTGGCGTACTCGGCGTACATGTAGTCCCGCTCCTCGTCGGTGACCATCTCGAGGGTCAGCTCGTCGTGGTTGCGCAGGAAGATCCCCCACTGGCAGCCGTCGGGGATGGCCGGGGTCTGGGCCAGGATCTCCGTGATGGGGTGCCGCTGCTCGCGCCGCACCGCCATGAACATGCGGGGCATGAGCGGGAAGTGGAAGCACATGTGGCACTCGTCGCCCTCGGGACCGAAGTAGTCGACGACGTCCTCCGGCCACTGGTTGGCCTCGGCCAGCAGCACCTTGCCGGGGTACTCGTCGTCGACGACCTTGCGGAGGCGGCGGAGGTACTCGTGGGTCTCCGGGAGGTTCTCGCCGTTGGTGCCGTCGCGCTCGAAGAGGTATGGCACGGCGTCGAGGCGGAAGCCGTCGAGCCCGAGGTCGAGCCAGAACCGCACGACGTCGAGCATGGCGTCGGCCACCTCGGGGTTGTCGTAGTTGAGGTCCGGCTGGTGGTGGAAGAAGCGGTGCCAGAAGTACTGCCCGCGCACCGGGTCCCAGCTCCAGTTCGACGGCTCCGTGTCGACGAAGATCACCCGAGCCTCGCTCCAGCGCTGGTCGTCGTCGCCCCACACGTACCAGTCGGCCTTGGGGTTGGTGCGATCCTGGCGGCTCTCCTGGAACCAGGGGTGCTGGTCGGAGGTGTGGTTCATCACCATGTCGGCGATGACGCGCATGCCCCGCTTGTGGGCCTCCTCGATGAGCAGCACCGCGTCGGCGAGGTCGCCGTACTCGGGCAGGACGGTGAAGAAGTCGCTGATGTCGTAGCCGCCGTCGCGCAGGGGGGAGCTGAAGAAGGGCAGCAGCCAGATGCAGTCGATGCCCAGCCACTGGAGGTAGTCCAGCTTCTGCGTGAGGCCGGCCAGGTCGCCGGTGCCGTCGTTGGTGGAGTCGTTGAAGCCGCGGACCAACACCTCGTAGAAGACGGCGCGCTGGAACCACCGGGCATCGGTGGGATCGATGGAGGGGGCCACGCGCCCAGGCTGGCACACCGCCGCGCCGGGCTCGGCCGGCGGCTGGGGGGACGGGGCCGGCATCAGCTCGGCGCCCCCGCGGTGACGTGGAACAGGTGGGCCACGTGGCCGGCCTGGGGGTCGAGGCGCACGTAGGCGGCGTCGCCGCGCCACTGCCAGCGCTCCCCGGTGAGCTCGTCGCACATGTCGTAGGGCTGGTCGGGCGGCAGGCCGAGGGCGGAGAGGTCGAGGCGCACGGTGGTCTCTTGGGGGTGGTCCGGGTCGAGGTTGACGACGCAGAGCAGCAGGTCCCGGTCGAGGTGGCCGCGGCTGTAGACGAGGAAGCGGTCGTTGTCGCTGTGGTGGAACCGCACGTCGCCCAGCGCCCACACGTCGGGGTGGCGGCGCCGGGCGCGGTTGACGGCGCGGATCAGCGGGGCCAGGGGCGGGGCCGACCAGTCGCGCTGGCGCAGCTCGTACTTCTCGGAGTGGAGGTACTCGGTGTTCGTGGCGCTGGCCGGCTCGTTCTCGACGAGCTCGTAGCCGGAGTAGATCCCGTACAGCGGCACCAGCGTGGCGGCCAGGACGAGGCGCAGGGCGAAGTGGGCGGGCGGGGCGTGGCGCAGGGCCTCGTCGAGGATGTCGGGGGTGTTGGGCCAGAAGGAGGGCCGCATGAACTCGACGAGGGGTTCGGCGGTCAGCTCGCTCACGTACTCCCGCAGCTCCCACGGGGTGTGGCGCCACGTGAAGTACGTGTAGCTCTGGGTGAAGCCGACCTCGGCCAGCTTGGCCATCATCGCCGGGGCGGTGAAGGCCTCGGCCAGGAAGACGACGTCGGGGTCGTTGCGGTGGATATCCTCGATGAGCCAGGCCCAGAAGGCCACCGGCTTGGTGTGGGGGTTGTCGACCCGGAAGGTCCGGATGCCGTGGCCCATCCAGAAGCGCACGATGTCGCGGCAGGCCTCCCACAGCGCCACGCGGTCGGCCTCGTCGGCGGGCCAGAAGCTGATCGGGTGGATGTCCTGGTACTTCTTGGGCGGGTTCTCGGCGTAGCGGATGGAGCCGTCAGGCCGCTGCTCGAACCACTCGGGGTGGTCCCGCACCCAGGGGTGGTCGGGCGAGCACTGGAGGGCGTAGTCCAGGGCGACCTCGAGGCCGAGGTCGGCGGCCCGGGATACGAACGCCTCGAAGTCGGCCATCGTCCCCAGCTCGGGGTGAAGGGCGTCGTGGCCCCCCTCGGCGGAGCCGATGGCCCACGGGCTGCCGGGGTCGTCGGGCCCGGCGACGAGGGAGTTGTCCCGCCCCTTGCGGTGGGTGCGGCCGATGGGGTGGACCGGCGGGAGGTAGACGACGTCGAAGCCGAGGTCGGCCACGTACTGCAGGTGCGCGGCCGCACCGGCGAAGCCACCGAAGGAGCGGGGGAACAGCTCGTACCAGGCGGCGTGGGCGGCCCGCGGGCGGTCGACCCAGACTGCGCGCACCGGCGAGGACGACTTGCGGGCGTCGGGCATCGGGGCCACGACGGCCGCCACCGCGTCGCTCAGGGCCATGGCCAGCCGGGCCTCGAGCGGAGCGTCGGAGCGACGGAGCTGCTCGACCGCGTCCCGCAGCAGGGGGCCGCCGGCCCGGCCCGCGGCCTTGGTGAGCGACTCCAGGATGCGCGCGCCCTCCTCCAGCTCCAGCTCCACGTCGACCCCGGCCTCGACCTTCACCTCGATCTCGTGGACCCAGGTGGCGTAGCGGTCGGTCCAGGCGTCGACGACGAGCTGGTGGGCGCCGAGCTCGGTAGGCGTGATCGTGCCGACCCAGCGGCCCTGGGCGGGGTCCTCGGTGAGCGGCGCCGCCGCCCAGCTCTTGGCGCCGACGGGCCGCCAGCGCACCCTCGCCCCCAACCGGTCGTGGCCGTCCGCCACCAGCACGGCTGACACGGGCACGGGCTGCCCGGCCACCGCCTTGGCCGGGAACCCGGCCGGCGTGGAGGGCCGGAGGTCGTCGACGATGATCGGGGGCAGCAGGCCGGCCATCAGCGCTCCACCCGCTCGGCCAGGACGGCGCGCACCCGGGTGGCCGTGGCGGAGGCCAGGACGTCCTCGAGGGGCTGCGGCAGGCTCCAGCACCAGTTGGGCCAGGTGTCGATCGTGCCGGGCATGTTCGGGCGCTCGGACATGAGGGCGAGATCCTCCAGGGTGGCGGCCACGAGGTGGGCCGAGGAGCGGGACAGCACGTCGTGCAGGCGCACCGCCACCTCCTCATCGGACAGGGCCGTGTCGCCGTCGGCGCCGACCCAGTGGCGCAGCCGGGCCACGGCCTCGTTGGTGCCGTCGACGTTGGGCTCGAGACCGAGGTCCTGCTGGGCGGCGAGGTCCCGACCGGTCAGGAGCCCCTGGATCGTCGGCAGGTCATGGGTGGTGATGGCGGCCATCGAGCGGTCGGGGTAGTGGGCGGGGTCGTCGGCGCTGAGGGCCATCACCCGGTACGACAAGAGCCCGCGCCGGGCCATGGCCTCGCGGATGGCGGGCGGGACGGTCCCGAGGTCCTCCCCCACCACGAAGGCGTCGGCCCGGTGGGCCTCGATGGCGAGGATGTCGAGCATCTCCTCGAGGTCGTACTGCACGTACACGCCCTCGTCCGGGGCCCCGTCGGCGGGGATCCAGTAGAGCCGCTCGAGCCCCATGATGTGGTCGATCCGGATCCCGGCTGCCCCCCACAGGGAGCTGCGGACGGCCCGCACGAACGGCTCGTAGCCGGCCGCCCGCAGACCCGCCGGGTGGTAGGGCGGCAGCCCCCAGTCCTGGCCCTGCGTGTTGAAGGCGTCGGGGGGCGCACCGATGCGGGTCCCGTCGAGCACGTAGCAGTCGGGCCACAGCCAGGTGTCGGCCCCCCGCTCGACCCCGACGGCGACGTCGTGGATGAGGACGTCCCCCACCTGGTGCAGCTGGTCCTCCAGCTCCACCTGCAGCCAGGCGTGGAACCGCTCCTCGTCCGTGGGAGCGCTGGAGAGGGACACGTCGGCGGCCGGGGGTGGCGACAGGGCCGCCTCCGTGGCGACGCACCATGCGGCGTAGCGCCGCTGCACCGGGTCGGCCAGCCACCGGTCGACCCGGGCCACCACACCGGGGTCGCGGCGCTGCTCGTCCCAGATCTTGGCGAGGGCGGCCCGCTTGGCGGCCCAGGCCCGAGGGCGGTCGAGGAGGCGGTCGTCGTTCAGGGCCACGGCCGCATCGCGGGGCGTCGACACGTCGACCCCGTGGGCGCCCGGCAGCTCCTCGACGGCCAGGTACAGCGGGTTGCGGAAGACGCGGCTCGACGCGAAGTAGGGGCTCGGTTGCGGGTCGGCGCCGGGCGTCGGGGCGTGCAACGGGTTGACCATGACGTGGCCCCCGGGCCCGCCCGCTCGGACCCACTCGACGACGTGCCGGGCGTCGCGCAGGTCCCCGTGGCCCCAGCTGTCGCGGGACCGGCTGGCGTAGAGCTGCGCCACGACCACCCACCCGGGCCGGGCGCCGGGCCCGGGCACCTGCCCGGGCGCGTGGAGCACGAGGATCGGGCCGTCGTCGCCCTCGACGCGGTGGTAGCCGAGGGGGAGGTCGTCGGGGATGGCGCCCCCCAGCTCGACGGTCCCCCCATCCTCGAGCTCCAGCGGGCGACCGGCCAGCGGGCCGCTCCCCTCGCCCGCCCGCACGCGCACGACGTCGACGAAGCCAGAGCGCCGGTGGGGTTCGGCGAGGATCGCCCGCACCCGATCGACCGCCCACGAGGGGGAGGGCCGATCGGCGCCGAAGGCATCCCGGTAGTGGGTGACGACCCGATCGTCAGCCATGCGGGCTGCTCACCGGGTGCGCTGCCGTGCGTGCGATGTCCACGACCTCCCATGGTGCACCAGATGTGGTGCCGTCGATCCCTGCCACCCGACCGGGTGACCGTTTTGCCCTACCCCGGTCGACGCGAGGTCATCCGTGCGGGCCCGAGGGGCTCGCCCCCACGGAGCACGTAGCCGCGCCGCGGGATGGCCTCGATGGCCCTGCCGTCGGGGCCGAGGCGCCGGCGGAGCCGGCCCACCGCCACCTCGACGAGGTGGGGATCGCCGTCGGGATCACCCCACACCTGGCGCAGGAGGTCGGCCTTGGCGACGACCGCGCCCGGGCGCTCGGCCAGCGACGCCAGGATCCGGGCCTCGGTGTCCGACATCTCGATCCGCCGATCGCCGGACTGGACGACGGTCCCGGTGATGACCAGGTCGCCCACGTGGCGAGCGCGCTGCAGCAACCGCTCGGTCACGGAGCGCACCAGCGGACCCAGGCGGGAGGTGCGCGGGATGACGAGGTCGCCGTCCCCGAACCCGGACGCCTCGGCCACCTCGGCGCAGATCGGCCCGACGCACCCCACGACCACCGATCCCGATGCCAAGCGACCCCGCAGGGCGTCGTCCAGGCCGGCGGCGGTCGCCAGCTCGAACCAGCTGGTGATGGCCGGCCCGGCGGTGAAGGTCACGGCGTGCACCCGTCCGGTGATCACCCCCTCGGCCAGCCGCAGCGCCGGGCGGGGGTCGTCGGTGGCCGCCTGCCAGCGGTAGATCGGCAGCTCCAGCACGGCCGCGCCGGCCGCTCGCAGCACCTCGGACTCGGGTGGGGGTGGCCCGCCATCGCGCTGCAGGACCACGCGATCGCCGGGGCGCAGCTCGGCCAGGACCAGCTCGACGCAGTCACGGAGCCGCTCGCTCGCTGGCCGGCCGGCCACCTCGAGGCCGAGCGAGTGCACGGCGCCCGAGGCCTTCGGGCCCCGGGCGTAGATCCGCGCCTCCCGCAGCGCGTCGAGCAGGGCCTCGCCGAGGTCCCAGCTCTCGGCCGCCCCGAACCAGGACCGGATCCCCAGTCCGGTGTTGGCCACCAGCACCTGGGGCGGGTCGGCGATGACGGCCTCGGTGACGTGACGCAGGTTGTCGTCGTCGCCGAGGGGCAGCGTGCGGATGGAGGGCCCGAGCAGGACGGCGGCGTGGCGGCGCTCGAAGAGAGCCGCCTGCTCGTCTGCTCGTCGGTCCGCGGTGATGCCCACGGTGAAGCCATCCAGCACACCGCCCATGAGACCAGCGGGCTGTTTCGGCACCGTTTCCGGCTCGTGATGGGTCAGTGGAGCGCCTCGACCCGCACCGCGCACTGCTTGTAGTTCGGCTCCCGGCTGATGGGGTCGCACTCGTCGGTGGTGAGGCGGTTGGCGCAGCGCTCGTCCCAGTGGAAGGGGATGAACACCTCGCCGGGTCGGACGATCGCCGTCACCCGGGCCCGGAGGCGGTCCACCACGCCCCGGGAGGAGGTGACCCGCACGAGGTCGCCCGAGCGGATGCCCGTGGCGCGGGCGTCGTCGGGGTGGATCTCGAGCCACGCTTCGGGGGCCAGGCCCTCGAGGATGGGGATGCGCCCGGTCTTCGTGCGGGTGTGCCAGTGCTCCACGGTGCGGCCGGTGTTGAGCAGCAGCGGGTACTGCCGGCCCGGCGGCTGCTGCAGCGGCTGGCGGGTGACGCTGCGCACGGCGGCCCGGGCATCGGGGCGGTTGAAGCGCAGGTCGGTGTAGAGCCGCGCCGTGCCGCCGAGGGGGACGCTGGGGTCACCGCTGGGGCAGGGCCACTGCACCCCGCCCACGGCGTCGATGCGCTCGTAGGTGATGCCCGAGTAGTCACAGGGCCGGCCGGACGACACCACCCGCCACTCCTCGAAGGCGTCACGGGGCTGGACCCAGCCGGGGAACAGGTCGTCGCGGCAGCCCCACCGATCGGCCACGGCCAGGAAGATGTCGAAGTCGGGGCGGGCCTCCCCCGGCGGGGCCACCGCCGCTCGCACCCGGCTCACGCGACGCTCGCTGTTCGTGTACGTGCCCTCCTTCTCCCCCCAGATGGCGGCGGGGAGCACCACGTCGGCGATGGCCGTGGTGGGAGTCTCGAAGCCGTCCTGGACGACGAGCAGGTCGAGCCGGGCCAGCGCGATCTCCAGCACCTCGCGGTTGGGGAACGAGACCAGCGGGTTCGTGCCGATGATCCAGAGGCCCTTGACCCGGCCGTTCATGACGGCGTTGACGATGTCGGGGTAGGCCCGGCCCCGCTCGGTCGGGAGCCGGTCCTCGGCGACGCCCCAGAGGTCGGCCAGCTCCCGCCGGTGCTGCGGATCGTCGTAGGACCGGTACCCCGGCATGCTCGCCGTGAAGCCCGTCTCGCGGGTGCCCATGGCGTTGCACTGGCCGGTGATCGAGAACGGCGCCGCTCCGGGCCGGCCGATGTTGCCGGTCAGCACGCAGAGGGTGTTGAGAAGGGTGACGGTCTCCGTGCCCTGGGCCGAGTGGTTGACGCCCATCGACCACGCCACCAGGCAGCGCTGCGCGTTGCCGATGCTGGTGGCCATGCGGCGGATGTCGGGCAACGGGATCCCGCACTCGTCGGCCAGGGCGTCGAGGTCCTGGGCGGCGAGGTGGGCCAGGAGCTCGTCGAGCCCGGTGACGAGGGGGCGGGCGGCGTCGAGGTCGACGAGGGCGTCGTCGACGAGGATGCGCAGGATGGCGTTGAGGAGCGTGACGTCCGTGCGGGGGGCGACCGGGACGTGGACGTCGGCCAGCTGGGCTGTCTTGGTCACCCGCGGGTCGACGACGAACACCTCGGCGTCGCGGTTGGCCATGACCCGGGGGGCCAGCAGCGGGTGGTTGTCGGCGATGTTGGCGCCCCAGAGGACGATGACGTCGGCCAGCTCGAGGTCCTCATAGCACCCGGGGGGCCCGTCGGTGCCGAAGCTGAGCTTGTAGCCCGACACGGCGCTGGCCATGCACAGCGTGGTGTTGCCGTCGTAGTGGGCCAGGCCCATGCCGAGCCGGGCCAGCTTGCCGAGGGCGTAGAACTCCTCGGTGACGAGCTGCCCGGTGGAGATGACGGCCACCGCCTCCGGGCCGTGCTCGTCGAGCAGGCGCTGGAAGTCGCCCACGACCCGGTCGAGGGCCTGGTCCCAGGTGGCCGCCTCCCCCGCGATCGTCGGGGTGAGGAGGCGGCCGGGGGCGGTGAGGATGTGGTGCTCCGACAGGCCCTTCGGGCAGAGCCGGCCGCGGTTCACCGGGTGGTCGGGATCCCCGGCCACGGTGACGACCTCGTCCCCCTTGACGCCGAGGAGCATCCCGCAGCCGACGGAGCAGTAGCCGCAGGTGCTGCGCACCCAGCGCTCGGCGGCACGGGACTCGTGGACGGGCCCCCGCACCGGGTCGTCCACGAAGCGGTAGCGGTCGCCGCCGTGGTCGAGGCCGAGCAGTCGCTTGCCGGTGTCGAGGACGTTCACCGGTGGCTCCCGGCGGTGTGACGCCAGAACGAGCCCGGCATGTTGGCGGGCACGACGGTCACGTAGAAGAGCCACCGACCGAGCACCTCGGTGGCCAGGGCCAGCGCGATGGTGAGGGCGGGAACGGCTCCGAGCCCGATGGCCGCCAGGGCGGCCGCCGCGGTGAAGAGGCGCAGCCCGGTCCACGCGCGCAGGCGGTGGAGGTAGAGCTGAGGGGTGCCGCCTCGCGAGACGTCGCGGGCCCCGCGGAGCCGGAGCAGGTTGGCCGCCAGGGCAAAGAGGCCGAGCAGAACGCCGGCGACGGCCAGGCCGGACCGGCCGGTGAGCAGGGGCCCCACAGCGAGCCCGGTGGCCCCGAAGGCGGCGAACGTGAGCGGGGTGTCCCAGCTGGGCCGCCCAGGGACGATGTAGAGCCGGGCCGAGGCGTACAGGCCAGCCAGGCCGACGACCGCCGCCGCCGGCACCGCCGGCGGGACGAGCACGGCCAGGGCGGCGAGCGGGGCGTAGAGCCCGAAGAGGGCCACCTCGCGGCTGAGCCACGACCGCCGCAGGTTGCGCAGGGCCTTCCAGGCCAGGCCGGGGCGGCCGAGGTGGGCGAGGGACCCGACCAGCGCCAGCCCGGCCAGGGCCGCGGCCGTGAGGCGATCGCCGGTGTCGGCCACCGTCGCGCTCACCCCGACCGCCACCTGCGTGAGCACGGTCAGCCAGACCAGCGGCCAGTGCGCGTGCTCCGGCCGCAGGCTCCAGTCGCTGGCCGCGATCGTGTCGGCCGGGATGTCCGCGGGGAGCTCGATGCGCGTCGTCGAGATCGTGAGGGAGGCCGACGGCAGGTGGGGCATGTCGGCGGCGGCGTGGTCGAGCCGCCACGCCTCCACGTCCACCGCTTCGACGGTGATGGCCTGGGTCGGACAGGCGCCGGCGCAGGCCGGGAGGAGCCCCTCGCCGAGGCGGGGCAGGCACAGGTCGCACTTGGTGACGATCTTGCGGTCGGGCTGGAACACCGGCACCGAGTAGGGGCAGTTCCAGGTGCAGTACTGGCAGCCGATGCAGTCGTCGGCGTGGTGGGCGACGACGCCGTTGTCCAGCTTCTCGTAGGCGTTGGTGGGGCAGCCGGTGAGGCAGGCGGCGTCGAGGCAGTGGTTGCACGACATCGACAGCTGGAGGCGGCGGGTGTCCGGGTAGGTACCGCCCTCGACCTCGCCGACCCGGCGCCACACCGTGCCCGCCGGGAGCCCGTTCTGCTCGGCGCAGGCGACCTCGCAGGAGTGGCACCCGATGCAGGCGCTCATCGAGAACCCGAAGCGGTACTGCTGGCCGGCGTCGAGCGGCAGGAGCTCGGGCCAGACCCCGGTCGTCGGCGGCGTCGCGGCCGGGGGGTCGTCGCGGCGGCGGAGCTCGACAGGGACAGCGGTCACGTCACCGCCACCTCGATCCGACCCTCACGCACACGGGCCGGCCAGGTCTGCAGGGCCACCGCGTCGTCGTCGAGGCAGCGACCGGTGCGCAGCTCGAAGCGCTGCTTGTACACGGGGGCGGCCACGGTCGGTTCCCCCGCCACCTCCCCGACGAGCCCGCGGCTCATGACGCTGGCCCCCGAGAACGGGTCGACGTCGTCGACCGCCACGACCTCGTCCCCGGGGAGCAGGAACACGGCCACGGTGCGGCCGCCCACCCGGGCGGTGACACCCCGCCCGGGGATGAGCCAGTCGGCGGCGCACACGATGCGCCAGCGGTAGCCGACCCGCAGGCGGGGGAGCTCGGCCTCCTCGACGACGTCGATCTCGGCGGCGCTCATTGGTCCACCATGCATGTAGCGGCACTGGTATTGGTTGGTGTCGCTCCTCGGTAGCGCTCGGGGGACGGCCACCGGCGCGAGCTGCTCGAGAGCCAGCGTG
>DASUDP010000003.1:0-35922 GCA_036275535.1 Acidimicrobiales bacterium
TGAGCTCCTCGACTCCGTCGGGGCGTGGGTCGATCGGTACCGTGCCGTCAACGGGCTCGACGACGACCAGGCGGTGCCCGTCGATGCTGTCACGTCGTCGGGCTCCGGGCTCGATCCCCACATCTCGGTGGCCAACGCCCGGCTGCAGGCGTCCCGGGTGGCCCGTGCCCGTGACCTCGACATCGAGGCCGTCCTCCGATTGGTCGCGGAGCACACCGAGGGCCGGTCGTTCGGGTTCCTCGGCGAGGACGCGGTGAACGTGCTCGAGCTCAACCTCGCGCTCGACGAGGCCCGGTAGCGGGAGACTGGGCAGATGGCCCGCGGCACGCTGCGCGTGTACCTGGGCGCCGCCCCCGGCGTCGGCAAGACCTTCGCGATGCTCAACGAAGGTCGACGTCGTCGCGACCGCGGCACGGATGTCGTCGTGGGCTACGTCGAGACCCATGGCCGAGCCCTCACCGCAGCGCAGATCGGCGACCTCGAGATCGTGCCCCGGCAGCGACTGGAGTACCGCTCGGCGTGGTTCGAGGAGATGGACCTCGACGCCGTCCTCGCGCGCCGGCCACAGGTGGCCCTCGTGGACGAGCTCGCCCACACGAACGTCCCGGGGTCTCGCAACGCCAAGCGCTGGCAGGACGTCGACGCCCTGCTCGACGCCGGCATCGACGTGATCTCCACGGTGAACATCCAGCACCTCGAGTCGATCAACGACGTCGTCGAGCGCATCACCGGCATCGTGCAGCGCGAGACCATCCCCGACGACATCGTCCGTGCCGCCGACCAGGTCGAGCTCGTCGACATGACCCCCGAGGCGCTCCGCCGGCGGATGGCGCACGGGAACATCTACGCCGCCGAGAAGGTCGACGCCGCGCTCACGAACTACTTCCGTGAGGGCAACCTCGCGGCGCTGCGGGAGCTGGCGCTGCTGTGGGTCGCCGACCAGGTCGACGTCGCTCTCGAGGAGTACCGCGAACGCCACGGCATCACCCAGCCGTGGGAGACCCGCGAGCGCGTCGTAGTCGCTCTCACGGGTGCGCCAGGGACCGAGGACCTCATCCGCCGGGCGGCCCGCATCGCCCAGCGCGCCCATGGCGAGCTGCTCGGGGTGCACGTACGGAGCCAGCAAGGCCTTGCCGGACCCCGGAGCGACCTGCTCGCCGAGCACCGGCGGCTGCTCGAGCAGATGGGGGGCGAGTACCACGAGACGTCCGGGAGCGACATCGCCGCCGCCCTCCTCGACTTCGCCCGCGCTGAGAACGCGACCCAGATCATCCTCGGGAGCAGCCGTCAGAGCCGCTGGCACGAGCTGAGCCAAGGCTCGGTCATCAACCGTGTCGTGCGTCTCTCCGGGCCGATCGACATCCATGTGATCTCCCACGAGCCGTCCCCGGCCGAGACCTCGCTGCCGCCGATGCCCCGCTGGCGCGTCCCGGTCGCGCCGCGCCGTCGCCTCACGGCCTGGGCGCTGACGCTGGTGGGATTGCCCCTGGTCACCGCGGGGCTCATTCAGCTGCGCGACCACGTCGGTCTGCCCACGGTGATCGTCCTGTACCTCCTCTTCGTGGTCGTCGACGCCGCCATCGGCGGCACCGCTCCCGCTCTGGTCGCCGCCGTCGCTGGGTTCCTGGCCGTCAACTGGTACTTCACCCCGCCGATCCACACCTGGAGCATCGCCGAGGGCGAGAACGCCTTCGCTCTCCTCGCGTACCTCCTGACCGCCGCGATCGTCAGCGGGCTCGTCGCCGTCGCCACCCGCCGAACGGCCGAAGCAGCCCGCGCCACCGCGGAGGCCCAGACGCTCGCCGCGCTCGCCAGCGGCCTGGTCGAGCCCGATCCGCTGCCCGCCCTCATGTCCCACCTGCGCCGATCGTTCGGTCTCGCCGGGGTGACGTTGCTGCGCCGGACCAACGGCGGGTGGGTGGTCGAGGCCGCGGACGGGACCACGGTCGACACCCCTGGTGCCGCTGACGACGTGCACGCCGTCGGCAGCGAGCTGGTGCTCGCGCTCACGGGTCATGATCTCGCCGCCGAGGACCGGCGAGTGCTCAATGCCTTCGCGGCCAACCTCTCCGCCGCGCTCGACCGCCGGCGTCTCCATGCCCAGGCCGCGACGGCAACAGCGCTCGCCGAGGCCAACGAGCTCCGCAGTGCCCTGCTCCAGGCCGTCTCGCACGACCTGCGCACCCCGCTGGCCGGCATCAAGGCCAGCGTGAACAGCCTCCGCCAACCCGACGTCTCCTGGACTCCTGCGGAGACCGCCGAGTTCCTCGAGACCGTCGAGGACGAGACCGACCGGCTCACGAACCTCGTCGACAACCTCCTCGACATGTCCCGCATCCACGCCGACGCTGTCGCCCCGGCCCTTCGGCCCACGACCCTCGACGAGGTCGTGCCGGCCGCCCTCGCGAGCCTCGGACCACGAGCGCACGGTGTGGCCGTCGACGTGCCCGAGAACGTCCCACCCGTGGACGCCGACCCCGCACTGCTCGAGCGCGTCGTAGCCAACCTCGTCGACAACGCCCTCGCTCACGGGCACAGCGCCTGCCCTGTCCAGGTGGAGGCGGGTGCTGCCGGTGGCCATGTGCTGCTACGGGTGATCGACCGAGGGAAGGGCATCCCCGTCGAGGATCGCGAGCAGGTCTTCCATCCCTTCCAACGGCTCGACGACACCGCGCCTCGCGGTGGCGCCGGGGTCGGTCTCGGCCTCGCCGTCGCGCGGGGGTTCGCCCGTGCGATGGGGGGCGAGCTCACGGTCGAGGACACCCCCGGCGGCGGCACCACGATGGTCGTCGACCTCGAGGTGGCCCGGCCGTGACGCGAGTGCTCGTCGTCGACGACGAAGCACCCATCCTCCGCGCGCTCACCGCCAACCTGCGCGCCCGCGGCTACCAGCCCGACGCCGCCGCTACCGGCGAAGCCGCCCTGCAGCTCGCCGCCAAGCACCGTCCCGACGCCGTCGTGCTCGACCTCGGCCTTCCCGGCATGAGCGGGCTCGAGGTCATCCAGGGGCTCCGAGGTTGGTCGAGCGTCCCGATCATCATCCTCTCGGCCCGAGGGGCGGAACGAGACAAGGTCGCCGCCCTCGACGCCGGCGCCGACGAATACGTCACCAAGCCCTTCGGGATGGACGAGCTCTTCGCCCGGCTGCGCGCGGCGCTGCGCCGGCTGGCCCCGACAGAGGAGACGGCCGTCGTGACGACACCTGACTTCGCGGTGGACCTCGCCGCCAAGACCGTGACCCGAGACGGCAACGAGATCCGGCTCACCCCCACCGAGTGGGGGATCGTCGAGCTGCTCGTCCGCAACCGCGACAAGCTCGTCACCCAACGACAGCTGCTCCAAGACGTCTGGGGTCCGCAGTACGGCGACGAGACCAACTACCTACGGGTCCACATGGCTCACATCCGCCGCAAGCTCGAACCCGTGCAGGGCCGACCCCGCTACTTCATCACGGAGCCCGGGATGGGCTACCGCTTCCGCATCCCAGAGCTCTGAACGCGAGGACGTCGGCAACCGCATCTGGGACCTTGGCCCCTGCCAGGAGGTGGCCGGTCCGCCTTGGATGACGGTGTGGGCGAACCCGATGTGACGCGCTGGCCCGACCTCGACGATCTCTGGGAGGCGCTCATCGAGTGCCACAACGACGTACCGGCGCTCCTGCGGCTCATCGCCGACCGGGTCATGGAGGCGCTCGGTGACGGCTGCGTGATCACGACGGTCACCCTCGACGGCACGGCCCTGCGGCCCGCTGCCATCCGGCACCGGGAGCCGAGGGTGGAGTCGGCCATGCAGGCGGTGCTGTCGGACCAGGTGACCGCTCTCGGCGAGGGGATCGCGGGCACAGTGGCGGCCGACCGGCGGTCCATGCTGCTGAACGACCTGCCTCGTGAGACCCTCACCGCGACGACCCCGCCCCAGTTCCTGCCCTTCGTGCGGGATCACCCGATGCGAGCGCTGCTCATCGTCCCCCTGGTGGCGTCGGGCGAGCTCGTCGGCACGTTGGGGGCGATGCGCACCGAATCGGACGAGCCGTACACGCTGTACGATCTCCACCTGCTCGAAGCGCTGGGAGAGCGGGCGGCGCTGGCGATGGCTGATGCCGTCGCCGGTCCCCGCTCGATCGGCGGGGCCGACTACGAGGCGATCTACCGCCACAACCGCGACGGCGTGCTCCTCACCACCCCCGACGGGCACATCCTGGCCGCCAACCCGGCCGCCTGCGCCCTCCTCGGCCGTACCGAGCGGGACATCGTGCGGGGCGGGCGGGAGGCCGTCCTCGTCCCGACCGACCCCCGGCTGGCCAGCGCCCTCGCCGAGCGCGCCGCGGCGGGCCACGCGCGGGCGGAGCTCACGATGCGTCGGGGTGACGGGACGACGTTCGAGGCCGACGTCACCTCGACCATCTTCACCACCCCCGATCGCAAGGTCCGGGCGGTGGTGATCTTCCGGGACATGAGCGAGGAGGTGGCGGCCCGGGAGGCCGCCCTGGCTCGCTTCGTGGAGCTCGAGCAGGCGGCCGACCGCGACCCCCTCACGGGGCTGTGGAACCGGCGAGGCTTCGGGGTGGCCGCCGAGCAGGCGCTGGCGTCGGCCGACCGGGACGGTCACCTGGCCCAGATCCTGTTCATCGACCTCGACGGCCTGAAGGCGCTGAACGACGCCGAGGGCCACGCCGCCGGGGACGCCGCCATCCTGGCGCTGGCGAGGGCGATCGGGGCCTCCATCCGCGACGCCGACGTCGCTTGCCGTCTCGGCGGCGACGAGTTCCTGGTCCTCCTGGTGGATGCGTCGAGCCAGGACGTGACCCGGGTGATCGATCGCGTGCGAGCGGAGCTGGCGTCGGAGCCGGCCGACGCCAAGACGCTGTCGTTCAGCACGGGGTCGGCGGAGCGGCCGCCCCACCTGGACCTGCGCCTCGACGAGCTCATCGAGGCCGCCGATCGCGACATGTACCAGCAGAAGGTGCTCCACCGCCTGCGTCGCCACGCCTGACCGGGTGACCTTTGCCCCTAGCCGCCGACCGGTCCCGGGCCCATGCTGGGGTCGAGGCAGGGAGCGTGGCTCCCCGGCGACGGAGGAGGCAGCGATGACCGACCTGCAGGAGCGCTTGTGGCCGCTGACCGTGGTCTTCACCGAGGACGACCGCATCACGCGGGCGGACATCGTGGTGGACATCGCGGGCCGGCACTACCACGGCTGGGGCCAGTCCCGGCGCAGCCCGGCCGACCCGGACGTACCCCTCATCGGTGAGGAGGTGGCTGCCGCTCGGGCGTTCATGCGCTTGGGGCAGCAGCTGCTGGGCACGGCGGAGGACGACATCGAGGAGTTCGAGCACCACCCCGTCCACCTCCACGGGTAGGCGCCAGGGCGCCCGGACCGGACGAGTACCGTCCGGTCGATGGAGATCTCGCTGCAGGGCAAGGTGGCGCTCGTGACCGGCGCCTCGAAGGGCATCGGCAAGGCCATCGCCAAGGCCTACGCCGACGCGGGGGCGTCCGTGCTGCTGTCGTCACGCAAGCAGGGGGCGCTGGAGGCGGCCGCCGGTGAGATCGGCGGCGACGTCGCCGTCTTCGCCGCCAACGCCGGCGACCCGGAGCGGGCCGCGGCGGCGGTGGGCCACTGCGTCGAGCGCTTCGGTGCCGTCGACATCCTCGTCAACAATGCCGCCGCCAACCCGTACTTCGGGGCCGCCATCGACATCGACCTGCCGGCCTACGACAAGATCTGGCAGGTCAACATGCGGGGCCCGCTCGTCTGGGCCCAGGAGGCCTGGCGCCGGTCGATGCGGGAGCGGGGCGGCGTCGTCGTCAACATCTCCTCCATCGGGGGCCTCTCGGTGGAGCCCGGGATCGGCATCTACAACGCCAGCAAGGCGGCGCTCATCCACCTCACCAAGACGCTGGCCGCCGAGATGGGCCCTGGGGTGCGCGTGAACGCCATCGCCCCCGGGCTCGTGAAGACCGACATGGCCCGGGTGCTGTGGGAGTCGGGCGAGGACCGCATCGCCGCCTCGCTGCCCCTCGGGCGGCTCGGCGAACCCGCGGACATCGCCAACGCGGCGCTCTTCCTGGCCAGCGACCTGTCGTCGTGGATCACCGGCCACACCCTGGTGGTCGACGGCGGCGCCCTCCTCGGCCCCCGCCGTCCCCCTCAGCGCTGACGCTCGTCGCTGAGCGCACGGCGGCGGACCTTGCCGCTGGCGGTCCTCGGCAGCTCCGAGACGAGCTCCAGGCGGGTCGGGGCGGCAAAGGCGGGGAGCGACTGCTTCACCCAGTCCCGCAGCTCGTCGAGGGTCGGGGGAGCGGCCGGGTCCTCGACCACGACCACCGCCACGACGCGCTGCCCCCACTCCGCGTCCGGTTGGCCGACGACGGCGACCTCGCGGACCGCGCCGTGGCCCAGGAGCACCCGCTCGACGGCGGCTGGCCACACGTTCTCGCCACCCGTGATGATGAGATCACCGCGGCGGCCGTGGACGGCGAGTGTCCCGTCAGCGTGGAGCTCCCCGAGGTCGCCGGTCGGGAACCAGCCGTCGCGGTCCTTGGGATCGACGCCGTCCCGATAGGTCCGTAGCAGCATCGGGGCCCGGAGGTGGATCTCCCCGTCGCCGGCGATGCGAACCTCGACGCCGGCCAGCGGCCGCCCGTCGTACACCACCCCGCTGCCCGACTCGGTCATCCCGTAGGTGGCGATGACGTGGGCGGGGCGATCCGCGGGCGGAGCCTGCCCGCCCAGGAGGATGCGCCGGAACCAGGCCGGATCGATCCGGGCGAACGCGGTGGGGACGAGCGAGGTGAGGGTGCAGCCGTCCTCGGCGGCCGCCCGCACCGCCGCCGCATCGAAGCCATCGTGGACGGTGAGCGGCGTGCCCGTGAGGAGGGCCCGGATCACGACGGTCAGCCCGCCGACATGGGCCAGCGGCAGGCAGGCCAGCCACCGGTCGCGGGCAGGGTCGACGCCGAGGGCCTCGCTCGTGGCCCGAGCCGACGCCGCCACCGCGTCGTGGGTGAGGACGACGCCCTTCGGGTTCCCGGTGGTGCCGCTGGTCACCACCACGAGGGCATCGCCCGGCTCCACCGGCTCGCCCACCCGGGCCGCCTCGAGCACGGCCGACCGCGCCGGGCCGGGCAGCCGGGGATCGAGCGGCAGGACGGCGTCGCCCGCGTCCCAGGCCCGTCGGAGGGCCGCGACGAAGCCCTCGTCGCCGACCGCGTCGAGCACCACGAGCCGGTTCACGTGGGTGGGGCCGGGGGGCGGGAGGGCGGACAGGGCACGACCGCACCCTATGACCGGCGCGGCTGGTGCCATCGCGGGGGGCGGGCGCTGGCAGACTCGGCGCCGCCATGACCGACGCTCCTGCGAGACCCACCGAACCTCCCGCTGGCGGGCGAGCCTGGCTGGCGGGGGCCCGCCCGCGCACCCTGCCCGCCGCCGTGGTGCCGGTGCTCGTCGGCACGGCCTGCGCGGCTGGCGTGGCCGACCAGGTGGTGCCCTGGCGAGCGGTGGCCGCCGGCGTGGTCGCCCTCGCTCTGCAGGTCGGCACCAACTACGCCAACGACTACAGCGACGGGGTGCGGGGCACCGACCATCCCGGCCAGCGCGTGGGGCCTGTGCGGCTGGTGGGCTGGGGCATCAAGCGCCCCGGTGCGGTGAAGCGGGCCGCCCTCCTGTCGTTCGCGGTGGCCGGCGTGGCCGGTGCTGCTCTCGCGGCGGCGGTCGGCCCCGAGCTGGTGGTCGTCGGGCTGGCCGCCTTCGCCGCCGGCTGGTTCTACACCGGTGGCTCGCACCCCTACGGCTACTACGGCTTCGGTGAGCTGTTCGTGTTCGTCTTCTTCGGTCTCGTGGCCACGATCGGGTCGACCTACGTGCACACGGAGTCGGTGACGGCGCTGTCGGTGGTGGCTGCCGTGCCGGTGGGCCTGCTGGCGACGGCCTTGCTCGTCGTGAACAACCTCCGCGACATCCCGGGGGACACGGCGTCGGGAAAGAAGACCCTTGCTGTGCGCCTCGGGGACGGCCGCACCCGGGCGCTCTACGTGGCGCTGCTGGTCCTGGCCTTCGTCGCCGTCCCCATCGTGGCCGGAGGCTTCGACCGGGCTCCGGCCGCCGTGGCCCTCGTGGGGGTGGTGCTGGCCCGGAACCCGGTGCTGCGCGTGCTTGAAGGAGCCCGCGGTGGGGCGCTCATCCCTGTCCTCGGGGCCACGGGACGCGTGCAGCTCATCGCCGGCGCGCTGCTGGCCGCCGGGATCTGGCTGGGCGCCCCGTAGCCCCGCACGCTCTAGAGGCCGTGGGCGGCCAGCCAGGGCTGCACGATGGCGAGGAAGGCCGCGGGCTGCTCGAGGTGGGCGGCGTGCCCGGCTCCGGCCACCAGTGCGAGGGTGGCGTTGCCCCCGATGGCGCCGGCCATCCGGGCCGCCAGCCCGGCGAACTTCTCGTCCCGCGCGCCGGCCAGGACGAGCACCGGCATCGTCAGGGCGGCCAGGCGATCCCACGACGGCTCCTGGGAGCCCGTCCCGGCCTGGTCGAGGCTCGACCTGAGGCCCTCGACGGTGTTCGTGAGGCGCTCCTTCTGGAAGGCCCGCTCGGGAGGCAGTCCGGCGAAGAGCGGTTGGTCGAGCCAGGAGTCCAGGAACGCCGCCAGGCCCTCGTCCTCGATGCGGACCGCGGTGCGGAGGTCCTGCTGGCGGCGGGCGGCCCGCTCCGCCGGGTCCTCGATCCCCGCCGTGCCGCCGAGCAGCACGAGGCCCCGCACGAGCTCGGGCTGCGCGAGCGCCAGGTGCAGGCAGAAGCGGGCCCCCATCGAGTAGCCGAGGTAGGTGGCGTGGCCGCCCTGGTCGCCGATCAGCCGGGCCCCCGTCGGGAGGTCGGCCTGGACGCCGGCCGAGCGGCCGTGGCCGGGCGCATCGACCCGGACGACCTCGTGATCGGCGGCCAGCGCGTCGCCCACGGGGCCCCAGCACCGACCCGTCTGGGTGAAGCCGTGCACCAGCACGAGCCGGGGACCGCCACCGTCGTGCTCGGCGTGCAGGGGCATGGGCCGATCCTGGCAGACGGATGCGGCACGGCGGCCGGTGGGTGTGCTCGGATGTCCCTGCCATGGCGACGTCACCTGCGGACACCCAAGCGACGTTCTGCGCCACGCTCGTCGACGAGTGGGTGCGCAGCGGTGTGACCGATGCGGTGGTGGCGCCCGGGTCCCGGTCGACGCCGCTGGCCCTGGCCCTGGCCGGCGAGCCGCGGCTGCGCCTGCACGTCCACCACGACGAGCGCAGCGCCGCCTTCCTCGCCATCGGCCTGTCGCTCGTCACCGGTGAGCCCACGGTGGTCCTGACCACGAGCGGGACCGCCGCCGTCGAGCTGCACCCGGCCGTCGTGGAGGCGGACCTGGCCGGCGTCCCGCTCCTCGTCTGCACGGCCGATCGCCCGGCAGAGCTCATCGACGTGGGCGCCCCCCAGGCCATCGACCAGATCCACCTCTACGGTCGGGCCGTGCGCTGGGCCCACGCGCCCGGCGTGGCCGACGCCGCCACGGCGAGCCGGTGGCGCCCCCTCGCCGCCCGCGCCTACGCCGAGGCCACCGGCGGGCGCCCGGGGCCCGTCCACCTCGACCTCGCCTTCCGCGAGCCGCTGCTCGGGACCGCCGGCCCCCTGCCCGCCGCCCGAGAGGGGGGCGGGCCCTGGGTGTGGCGCTCGGCCCTCACGCCGCCGTCAGACCCCCTGATCGGGCCCCGCGAGGACCTGCAGGGCCGCCGGGGCGTCATCCTGGCTGGCCCCGGCTCGGGTGACGGTGAGGCCGTCGCGGCGTTGGCCGCCGCGCTCGGCTGGCCCGTGCTGGCGGCACCCCAGGCCGAGGTGTGGCAGGTGCCCGACGCCACGATCACCGCCGCCGACGGCTTCCTGCGGGACCCCGCCGTGGCCGAGGCGCTGCGCCCGGAGGTGGTGCTGCACCTCGGCCTCCCGCTCGCCTCGCGCGTGGTGGGGGAGTGGGCGGCGGCCAGCGGTGCCACCCACGTCGTGGCGGCCGGCCCCGGGCGCTGGGTGGACGCCCACGGCGTGGCCGCCGTCGTGCTCGACGATCCCGTCGACCCGCTCCTCGAGGCCTGGGGGGCCCAGCTGGAGGGGGTGGTCCCGGTCGAGGACGGGCGGTGGCGGCAGCGGTGGGGAGACGTGGCCGCGGCGGCGGTGGAGGCCCTCGAGGGCGCCCTGGTGGCCGCGCCCTGCGTCACCGAGCCGGGCTCGGCACGGACGCTCCTCGACGCGCTGCCGGCAGGAGCGCGTCTGGTGGCCTCGTCCTCGATGCCGGTGCGCGACCTCGAGTGGTACGGGCCGGGCGGGCGCCGCGTGACCGTGCTGGCCAACCGGGGCGCCAACGGCATCGACGGCATCGTCTCGACTGCGGTGGGGGTGGCCGCCGCGTCGTCGGACCCGACGGCGCTCCTCATCGGCGACATCGCGTTCCTCCACGACAGCAACGGCCTGCTCGGGGCGGCGGCCCGGGGCCTGGACCTCGTGATGGTGGTGATCGACAACGACGGCGGCGGGATTTTCTCGTTCCTGCCGCAGGCCGACGCCCTCGACAGCGAGCGCTTCGAGCTGCTCTTCGGCACCCCCCACGGCCTCGACCTCGCCGCCCTCGCCGCGGTGCACGGCATCGCCACCGCCACGATCAGAGCGGACGACTCCCTCGAGGCCCTGCGGGCCGCCGTCGATGCCGCCCTCGCCGCCGGGGGCGTGCACGTCGTGGTCGTCCGCAGCGATCGCGGGGCCAACCGCGCCCTGCACCAGCGGATCAACGAGGCGGTCGGATCCGCCGCCCGCCACGCCCTCGACGCCTGAGCCCTCGAGGGCGGTGAGGTGGGGGGTCGGCGGCCGCGTAGCGTGAGGGCAATGCCGCGCCGGACGAAGATCGTCGCCACCATCGGCCCCGCCTCCGACAACCCCAAGGTGGTCCGCGGCCTGCTCGAGGCCGGGATGGACGTGGCCCGCGTAGGGTTGGCCCACGGGCCGATCGAGGGCAGCATCGAGCGGATCGAGAAGCTGCGGGCGGTCAGCCGCGAGCTGGCCCGCCCGGTCGGCATCCTCGTCGACCTGCCCGGCCCGAAGGTGCGCACGGCACCCTTCGACGAGGACGGGGTCCGCCTCGACGTGGGGTCGGAGCTGCGCCTCTCGGAGGCGGAGCCCAACGACCACAGCTCGGCCTTCCACGTCGCCATCGACCTCGCCGGTGCCGTCGATCTGCTGGAGCCGGGGGACCGCGTCGCCCTCGGGGACGGCGGCGTCACCCTCGTCGTCGAGGAGGCGCAAGGCGATGGCGTCCTGGCCCGGGTCCTGAGCGGCGGCGTCGTCCGGGGCCGCCCGGGGGTGGCCCTGCCCGCGGACCGGGTGCCGCTGCGGTCGCCCACCGAGGCCGACCTCGACATGCTCGAGCGGGTCATCGAGTGCGGCGTGGATGCCGTGGCGGTGTCGTTCGTGCAGTCGGCCGACGACGTCGCCACCGTGCGGATGGCGGTCGGCCCCGACGGCCCCATGGTCGTCGCCAAGATCGAGACGGCGCAGGCCGTCGAGGACCTCGACGCCATCGTGCACGTGTCCGACGGCGTGATGGTCGCCCGGGGGGACCTCGGTGTCCGGCTCCCCCTGGAGGACGTCCCCCACATCCAGAAGCGGATCATCCGATCGGGCGTGGCCTACGGGAAGCCGGTCATCACCGCCACGCAGATGCTGGAGTCCATGATCACCGCCCCCACGCCGACGCGGGCCGAGGTGACCGACGTCGCCAACGCTGTGTTCGACGGCACCAGTGCGGTGATGCTCTCCGCCGAGACGGCCATCGGGGTGAACCCGGTCGCCGTGGTCGAGGCGATGGCCCGGATCACGCTGCGGGCCGAGCGGGAGTTCGACTACGAGGAGTGGGGCGCCCGCATGGGCCGCGAGCAGGTCGTTGGGCTCCACAACGCCCCCATGACCGTGCGGATCACGTCGGCCATCACGGCGGCCGCCTGGCGCGCCTCGGTCGACGCCGAGCTGGCCGCCATCATCGCCTGCACCGACTCCGGCCGCACCGCCCGCATGATCAGCCGGTTCCGCCCCACCTGTCCGATCCTGGCCATGACCCCCAACATCGAGACGGCCCGCCGGCTCACGATGGCCTGGGGCATCAAGCCGCTGCTGATGGACACGCACGGCGCCGCCGACGAGATCGTCTGGCACGCCGTCGAGCACGCCGCCCGGCTCGGGCTCATCCGCGCCGGCGACCTGGTCGGCGTGCTGGTCGGCGCTCCCCACGAGTCCGACCCCACCACCGACGTGCTCCGCCTCGTGCGGGTCCGCTGATCGGCTCCGCTCAGCTCACACCCGGATGAGCGCGCCCAGGAGGGCCTGGAGCTTGGCCTGGGTCTCCGAGAGCTCCGTGGCGGGGTCCGAGTCGGCCACGATGCCATTGCCGGCGCAGACGCGCGCCGTCGTCCCGGAGACGTCGGCGCAGCGGATGCTGACGGCCCAGGTGCCGTTGCCGGTGGCGTCGACCCAGCCCACGGCGCCGGCGTAGCGGCCCCGGTCGAAGCCCTCGTGGGCCAGGATCCAGGCCGTCGCCGCGGTGCGGGGCCAGCCGTTGACGGCCGGGGTCGGGTGCAGGGCCGCCACCAGCTCAAGCACCGACGGGGCCGGCTGGGACAGGCGGCCCTCGACGAGGGTGGCGAGGTGCTGCACGTTGGCCACCCCGACCACCGAGGGCTCCGCCTCGTAGTCGAGGTAGGAGCACCACGGCAGCAGGGTGTCGTGGACCATGTCGATGGTGATCTGGTGCTCGTGGCGGTAGGTGGGCGACGCCAGGAGCCCGGCGCCGAGGCGGGCGTCGGCGGCGGGGTCGCCGCCCCGTGGTGCGGTGCCCGCCATCGGCTGCGCCCGCACGACGTCCCCGGCCCGGCTGACCAGCAGCTCCGGGCTGGCCCCGAGGAACCCGTCGACGTGGAACAGGAAGCACCCCGGGTAGGCGGACCGCAGGCGCGCGAGGAGGGCGGCGCGATCGAAGGGCCGGTCGGCTTCGACGAGCACCTCGCGGGCCAGCACCACCTTGCGGAGCCCGTCCGGACCGGCCTCCCGCATGGCCTTGGTGGCGGAGGCCACCAGCTCGCACCACCACCCCGCCGGCCGGGTCGGCTCGACGGTGATCCGGCTCGGGGGGCGGACCTCCCCGGTACCGGGTGTCGGCGCCGGCTCGTCGACGGGGTGCTCCGCCGCGCCGCGGGGGGCGATCGTGGTGACCCACCGGGTGCCGTCCTCGGCCCGCCCCCAGACCACCTCGGGCACGATCAGCTCCGAGCGGTCGTCGGGTCGGAAGGGCAGCGCCCCGAAGGCGACGGGCCCGGTCCCGGAGGCGGCGACGTCGTCGTCGGCCTCGATGGCTCGCAGCACCTCGGCGGCCTGCCCCACCGGGACTCGCAGGGCGACGCCGCGACCGGCCAGCCCGGTGCGGGAGCGCTCGAGGAGGACGCCGTCGCCTCCGGAGAGGGCGAGGAGGTCGACGTCGTGGTCGAGCCGGCGGGTGCGAGCGACGAGCGTGGCCGGGTCGACCGGCTCGCCGTCGGCGCCGATGGCCGTCACGCCGCCTCGGCGCCGGCGGCCGAGCGGGTGGCCGTGATGAGCTGGGCGATGCCGACCGAGAGCAGCGTGCGGTCGACCTGGTCGAACCCGGCCTGGCCGAGGTCCTGCAGCATCTGCGCCGGCTCGGGCAGGTACGCCACGGAGCGGGGCAGGTACCGGTAGGCGGCGGGGTCGGACAGCAGCCCCCCGACCAGGGGGACGACCTTGCCGAAGTAGATGCCGTGGCCGAAGCGCAGCACCCGGTTGGGGGGCTCGGCCACCTCGAGCAGCGCGATGCGCCCACCCGGGCGGACGACGCGGGCCAGCTCGGCGAAGAACGGGGGCAGGCTGGCGAAGTTCCGGAGGGCGAACCCGCAGGTGGCGCCGTCGACGCACGCGTCGGGAAGGGGGAGGCGCAGCGCGTCCCCCTGCAGGAGCGGCGCCTCGGTGCGGGCGGCGGCCAGCATGCCGAAGGAGAGGTCCGCGCCGATGGGCCGCAGGCCCTGGGTGGTCAGCTCCCGGCAGAGGTCGCCGGTGCCGCAAGCCAGGTCGATGACCCGGGATCCGGCGGGCAGCCCGAGCGACGCCACCGTCCGGCGCCGCCAGCGGACGTCCATCCGGAACGTCATGATCCGGTTCACGAGGTCGTAGCGGGGGGCGATGGCGTCGAACATGCCCCGCACGGCCGCCACCTTCTCCTCGCCCTCGGGGAGCTGCTCGGGCATGGTGAAGCGGGCCATCGGCCAGATGCTAGGAACCCGGCGTGCCCCGCCCCCAACCGCTCCTCCTGCTCCCGCCCTCCGAGGGGAAGGCCCCCGGGGGCGCCGGTCCCCGCTGGGCGGCCGGGACGATGCGGGACGCTGGCCTCGACCGGGCCCGGGCGACGGTGCTCCGGGCGGCCGCCGCAGCTGGTGCCGTGGACCGTCGCGGGCCCACCCTGCCCGCCATGGAGCGCTACACCGGCGTGCTCTACAAGGAGCTGGCCTGGGGCACCCTCCCGGCCCCGGCGCGACGCCGCGGCGAGGACCGCGTCCGGGTCGTGTCGGGGCTCTGGGGCGTCGTCGCCCCGTCGGACCCCGTGCCGCACTACAAGCTCAAGATGTCCGCCCGCCTCGACGACCTGGGGCGGCTGTCGGCCTGGTGGAAGCCCCGGCTGGCCCCCGTGCTGGCGGAGCGCACGGCGGGGGCGGTCGTGTGGGACCTGCTCCCCAACGAGCACGCCCTCGCGATGGACTGGGGGGCGTGCTCGCCCGCCCGGCGGGTGACGGTGCGCTTCGTCGACGCCTCGGATCGCACCGTCAGCCACTGGAACAAGGTCCTGAAGGGCGCGCTCGTGCGGTGGCTGCTGACCGACCAGCCCGCCGGCCCGGAGGCGCTGGCCGGGTTCGATCACCCCCTCGGCTACCGGTTCGACGCTGCCGCGTCCGACCTCGACGGGTCCGTCGCCTCGGTCGTGCTGCGCGAGCGCCCCGCCCGGTGAGCGTCCGCCGGCTCGGCCCGTAGGCTCTGCCAGATGTCGGCCAAGGCCCACTTCAACATCGCCGGCATCCCGGTGCACGTGCAGCCCGTGTTCTTCGTGATCGCCGGGCTCTTCGGGCTCCGCTACCTCGACTTCGGGCTCGACGTGGTGGTGATCTGGATCGCCACGTCGTTCGTGTCGATCCTCGTCCACGAGCTCGGCCACGGCTTCGCGCTGAAGGTCTTCGGCCAACCGTCGGCCATCGTCCTCCACGGCTTCGGCGGCGTGACGATCAGCCAACGCCGAGGTCGGCTCACCCGGGCCCGCAGCATCATCGTGAGCCTGGCCGGCTCGATCACCGCCCTGCTCCTGCTCTGGATCCCCATGCGCCAGCTGTGGAGCTCGGATCTCGCCTACGAGGAGGCCGTCCGGTTCACCCGCGCCGGGGGCGATGGCCTCACCTGGCTGTGGGTCGTCGACTTCCTGGCCTTCCAGAACCTGTGGTGGTCGGTGGCCAACCTGCTGCCCATCCGGCCCCTCGACGGCGGGAACGTGACGGCCGAGATCTGGGGCATGCACAACGCCCGGCGCATCTCGATCGTCGCCGCCATCGGCGGAGCGATCTGGGCGTTCAGTCACGACCAGAGCTACGCCGCCTTCTTCGCCCTGTTCCTGGCCTTCAACAACTGGCAGGAGATCCGCGCCGAGCACGCCGGGGCCGACGTCGACGTGTTCCACGTCGATACCCCCGACCCGGGCGCCGGGCCCCAGCGGCACCGGCGGGGCGGGCGGGGGCACCTCCAGTCCGTCCCCCCGCCTCCGCCCATGGCGATGGGCACCGCTGGGGCCGACCCCGCCCGTGTCGAGCAGATGGCCTGGGCCGCCCTGCGGACCGGGGACGGGCCGTCGGCCCGCCGACTCGTCGACCAGCTCGGACCCGGAGCCAACGCCTACCTCCGGGCGTCGAGCGCCCTGGCCAACGGCCAGCCTGACGCCTTCGAGCTCTTCGAGGCCGCCTACGTGAGCGAGCCGGGCGGCCCCCCCAACCTCGTCGCCACCGAGCTGCTGGCCCGGTCCGGGGCGTCCGCCGCCGTGGCCAAGCGCCTCCTGGCCCGCCCCGACGGCCGGGGCCGCGACGGGGCCGCCACCCTGCAGACCCACCTCCACTACGGGGACCGCTTCGCCGAGGCGGCCGAGGTGGGGGAGGCCGTCTTCGCCGACCGCCCGACCAGCCCGGCGCAGACCGCCTTCGAGGTCGCCTGCAGCTGGTCGCGCGCCGGCCAGGTCGACCGCGCCATCACCTGGCTCGAGCGGGCCGCCGACGCCGGCTTCCGGGCGGCGTCGCTCGTCGACGGCGAACCGGACCTCGCCGACGTCCGGTCCGATCCCCGCTGGCCCCTCCTGCGAGCCCGCCTGTCCTGACGCCCACCCCACCGCCCCAGTCACCCCGCCGCCCCACCCCGCGTTCCTGCGTCGATCTGTGACGGTCTTGTGCGCGCGACGGCGCCGGAACGCGGGGTTGGGGGCTGCCTGCTGTCTTGACCCGCGGGTCAAGCGTTCGTGGCAGACTGCGCGCCATGGCCATCGACTTCACGTTCCCGCCCGAGATCGACGAGATCCGCCACCAGGTCCGGCGCTTCATCACCGAGGTCGTGAAGCCCATCGAGGCGCAGGCCGACGCCGAGTCCTGGGAGCGGGACCAGTGGATCAAGGGCATCATCGAGATGCGGGGGAAGGCGAAGGAAGCGGGACTGTGGCTGCCCCACATGCCCGAGGAGTGGGGCGGCATGGGGCTTGGCCACGTCGCCATGGCCAGCGTGTCCGCCGAGGCGGCCCGCAGCCGGATGGGCCCGTTCGCCCTCAACGCCCAGGCCCCCGACGAGGGGAACATGCACACGCTGCTGCACTGGGGCACCGAGCAGCAGAAGCAGAAGTACCTGAAGCCGCTCTGCGACGGCGTGGCGCGCTCCTGCTTCGCCATGACCGAGCCCGAGGTGGCCGGGTCCGACCCGACGCTCATCCAGACCCACGCCATCCAGGACGGCGACGAGTGGGTGATCAACGGCCACAAGTGGTTCATCTCCGGGGCCCGGGGGGCCAAGTTCGCCCTGCTCATCGCCCGCACCGAGGACGACCCGGACCTGCCGCAGGCGGCCAACTCGTGCTTCATCGTCGACCTCCCCTCCGAGGGCTGGGAGATCGTGCGCGACGTCGAGACGATGAGCGGCGGCCACAACCACTGCGAGATCCAGATCACGGACCTGCGGGTCCACAAGGACCAGATGCTCGGGGGCCGCGGCCAGGGCCACCTGCTCGGCCAGTACCGGCTCGGGCCGGCCCGGCTGGCCCACTGCATGCGCTGGCTGGGCCAGGCGGAGACGGCGCTCGAGATGATGGTCGACCGCTCCCTCAACCGGTACAGCCACGGCAGCTACCTGGCCGAGAAGCAGGGCATCCAGTGGATGATCGCCGACTCGGCGATGGAGCTGTACCAGTCGAAGCTGATGGTCCTCCACGCCGCCTACCTGATCGACACGAAGCAGGACTTCATCGCCGAGGTGTCGATGGCGAAGCACTTCGTGGCCAACAGCCTCAACCGGATCATCGACCGCGCCATCCAGGTGCACGGCGCTCTCGGCTACTCGACGGACACGCCGCTGGCCGACATGGCCAAGCAGGCGCGCTGGGCCCGCTTCGCCGACGGGGCCGACGAGATCCACCAGATGCGCATCGCCCAGCGCACGATCGCCGACTGGAAGGACAACAAGACCGTCAGCCACGCCACCGGCAAGCTCCCCCTCTGATGACGAAGCCGTTCCTGATCGGGGTCGCCGGGGGCTCGAGGAGCGGCAAGACGACCGTGGCCTAGCGACTGGCCGGCCTGAGCAGCGGCAGGGACCTCGCGCTCCTCCGCCTCGGCGCCTACTACCGGGACCGCAACCACCTGCCGTTCGAGGAACGGGCGGCGATCAACTACGACCACCCCGACGCCTTCGACTGGCCGCTCCTGCTCGACCACGTCCGCGCCTTCGTCGACGGCCTCTCGGTCCAGGTGCCCGTCTACGACTCCGCCCCACGAGCGCCTGCCGGAGCGGAACACCGTGGCACCGGCGCGCATCGTGGTCGTCGAGGGCATCCTCGTGCTCTACGACCCGGAGCTGGGCGAACTGTTCGAAGCCCGCCCTCGACGTGCTCATGGCCCGCGTCCGGGAGCTGCTCGCCCCCCGATCGGTCGGTGGGTGGGCGACTTGGGTCGTTGCGCCCGGTTGGGGCCAGGTCGCCCCGCAAATGGGTCGCCGGAACCATTGCGCGACCGGCATTCGCGCAGGAGGCTGTAGGCACGCCTCGTGGTTGTACGACCGCGCTGCGTCCATCGACGGGGAGCGGACCCATGTCAGCAGTCCTGGCGCCCGGAGCAGGCGGAGCTCCTGGGCCTCCAGCCATCGGCGGCCACACCGAGCCGGCGCGCGCCGCCCTCGCCGCCCGCTGGAGCCCTCGCGAGAGCTTCCTCTACCTCGCGCTGGCGGCCGTGCTGGCCGTCGCCACCCTGCCCCTCGAGGTCGCCCCCCGGGACCGGTCCCGGGTGGTGGCGGCGCTCGGGCTGCTGTCGGTGCTCGCCCTCGGCCAGGCCTCCACGCGGCTGCGCACCCATCGCCGGCCGGCGTGGGCGGCCACCCGACACGACCCCTTCGCCGCCGTGGCCGTCGCCGCGGGCGTGCTGGTGGCCCCCCACCTCCTGCGGGCCCTGCAACGGGACGGATCGGCCGACCTCTTGACCCGGCACGGGTGGGTGGTGGCGGGCGTGGCCGCCCTCGTCGGCAGCGTCGGCCTGCTCATCACGCTCCACGACCTCACGCCGGGCCGTGCCGTCGATGCCCTGTTCTTGGCTGCGATCGGCGCCATCGGCATCGGTCTGGTCGGCTGGGCGGCCGTCGAGCGGTCCGTCGACGCCGATCTGCCGACGAGCCTCGCCCTCCAGGTGGCCGGCCCCGTCGTGCTCGACCTCGCCGTGGTCGGCCTCGCCCTCCAGGCGCTCCACCTCCGGGCCCGGGCCCGGCAGGGCGCCTGGCTGCTGCTCCTCGGCTGGACGCTCGTGCTCGTGGGGGACGTGTCGCGGCTCATGGCCGTCGTCGACGGGGGGTCGCTGGACGAGCGCGTCGCGGCGACGGTGCTGCTCCTCGCCGTCGGGCTCCTCGGAGCGGCCGGCCTCCACCCCGCCGCCACCCAGGCGGCGGAGCCGGTAGTCGGGCCGCTGACGAGGCTGCCCCGTTCCCAGGTGGTGCTCCTCGGCGGCGCAGTGGTCACCGGGCCGCTGCTGCTGGCCCTCGGGCCGCAGCTGGGTGGGCTGCGCTCCGTGGCCCTGCCGATGTCGGCGCTGCTCTCCCTGCTCGTCGTCGTGTACCTGGTGCGGCTCGTCCAGGGTCGAGCGATCCTCGAGCACCGGGCCCACCACGACGAGCTCACCGGCCTCGCCAACCGGACGCTGTTCGAGGACCGGGCCGCCGTGGCCATCGCCCACGCTCGCCGGACCGGCGGGCACAGCGCCGTCCTGTTCCTCGACCTCGACCGGTTCAAGACGGTCAACGACAGCCTCGGCCACGCCATGGGCAACCGTCTCCTCCAGGCCGTGTCGAAGCGGCTGCGGGCGGCGACGCGGGCCGAGGACACCGTGGCCCGCCTGGGGGGCGACGAGTTCGTGGTGCTCCTGCCGCACCTCGACGACCCCGGCGACGCCGCTCACGTCGCGGCCAAGGTCCTGGCCGGGTTCGACGCCCCGTTCGCGCTGAACGGGCACCAGCTCTTCGCCAGCCCGAGCATCGGCATCGCGGTCTTCCCGGGCGATGGCTCCGACGCCGACGCGCTGCTCGAGAACGCCGACATCGCGATGTACCGGGCCAAGCAGCAGGGCCGGCGGCGCTTCTGCACCTACGACCGGTCGATGAACGACACCGCCCACGAGCGCCTGGCCCTCGAGAACCAGCTGCACGGGGCCATCGAGCGGGGGGAGCTGCGCCTCCACTACCAGCCCAAGATCCACCTCGCGACGGGCCGCGTCATGGGCATGGAGGCCCTGCTGCGCTGGGAGCACCCCGAGCTCGGGCTGCTGCAGCCGTCGTCGTTCATCCCCCTCGCGGAGGAGACCGGGCTCATCGTGCCGATCGGGGAGTGGGCGCTCGAGGAAGCCTGCCGGCAGAACCAGGAGTGGAGCAGGGCCGGCTTCGAGCCGCTCGTCGTGGCCGTCAACCTCTCGCTGCGGCAGTTCCAGCACGAGCGCATCGAGGACGTCACCGCTCGGGTGCTGCGGAACACCGGGCTCGATCCGATGCTCCTCGAGCTCGAGGTCACCGAGAGCCTCGCCATGCAGGACCCGGAGCGCATCATGGCCACCCTGGCCGACCTGAAGGGGCTCGGCGTGAAGTGCTCGATCGACGACTTCGGCACCGGCTACTCCGGCTTGAGCCACCTCATGGGGTTCCCCATCGACAAGCTGAAGATCGACAAGTCGTTCGTGGCCACGATCGACACCGACCGCGAGGCGCCCATCGTCGTCGCCGTGGTGGCCCTGGCTCGGGGCCTGGGGCTGGAGGTCGTGGCCGAGGGCGTGGAGACCACGGAGCAGCTGGAGCGCCTGCGGGAGCTCGGCTGCGACGAGATGCAAGGCTTCCTCTTCAGCCGCCCGGTGCCCCCGCAGATCTTCGAGCAGCTGCTGATGCTGGAGGCCGTCGCCCCCGGCCCCGGGCGGCTGGCCGCCCCGGGCCGACCCCACCTGCGGAGCGTCGCTGGCTGAGCCTGAGGTGGGGTCCTGACCCCGAGCGCGACACGACCCGCCCTGTGGGGGCGGGTCGGGCCGCTACCGGAGCCGAGGTCGGCTCGCCTCGATCCAGGCCTGCCGGCGCAGGTCGCGCTGGCGTGACTCGATCGAGCTGGCGCGCACCGGACGGCTGTCCGGGCGCGGTCGCTTCAAGCTGATGCGCACGTCGTTCACCTCCTCACGGGCCGCGTGCTGCCGGCGGTGACGCCCCTGGTGGGGGCTCGACCCGCGTCAGGCGACGCCGGGAGCAGCGACGAGCTGACCGAGGACGGTCTCGTCGTCGCGGGTGTGGTTCGTCATGTCGGTCCTCCTCTCGTCGCGGGTGCGGTGCGAGCAGAGGTTGCCCCGCCGGGGGCGGGTCCGTCGAGCGAATTGGCTCAGGCGCTGCCGGCCTGCTCCCTGGCCCAGCGGTAGTCCGCCTTGCCGGCGGGGGAGCGGACGATCTCGGGCACGAACACGAAGGCCTTCGGGAGCTTGTAGCGGGCCACGTGGTTGGCCGCCTCGGAGAGGAGGGCCTGCTCGTCCGCGGCGGCGCCCTCGCGGAGCTGCACGACGGCCACGACCTCCTGGCCCCACCGCTCGCTCGGCCGCCCGGCCACCACGACGTCGTAGACGTCGCGATGGTGGGCGATGGCCTGCTCCACCTCCTCGGCGAAGATCTTCTCGCCGCCCGAGTTGATCGTCACCGAGTCGCGCCCGAACAGCTCGATGAGCCCCTCGGCGGTGAGCCGGGCGCGGTCTCCGGGGACCGAGAAGCGGTCGCCGTCGATGACCGGGAAGGTGCCCGCCGTCTTCTCGGCGTCGCCCAAGTACCCGAGCGGCACCCGTCCCAGCTGGGCCAGCCACCCGGGCTCGGCGTGCCCGGCCTCGAGGCGTCGCGTGAGGTCGTCGCTGACGATGGCGGCCCCCGGGCCGGGTGTGAACGTCCCGGTGCTGGCGGCGCGGCCGGCAGCGCTCACGTGGGACATCTGGCTGCCCGTCTCGGACGCCCCCACGGCGTCCATCACCATCACGGTGGGCAGCTGGGCCAGGAACCGGTCCTTCAGCGTGGAGTTCAGGGGAGCGCCACCGGAGATGATCATGAGCAGCGACGACAGGTCGCGGGGCTTCCCGTCGTCGGCCGCCCGCTCCAGCTCGTCGACGAGGGGCCGCCCGAAGGCGTCGCCCACGATGAGCAGGATGTTGACCTGCTCCCGCCCGACGGTGGACCACACGTCGGCGGGGTCGAGGGCGACCGTGTCGTCCTGGATGACCACGGTGTTGCCGCCGTTCATCGTGTTGAAGGCCAGCCAGTGCCCGGCCCCGTGCATGAACGGCGGCGCGGGCAGCACCCGGGATCCGCCGCCGCGGGCGGCGTCGACGATCGCCTCGAGGCTGCCCCACTCCTCCCCGCTGCGGAGGTCCCGGCCGCCCATGGCCCCCACGAAGATGTCGGCCTGCCGCCACAGCACGCCCTTGGGCATGCCCGTGGTGCCACCGGTGTAGAGGATGTACAGGTCGTCGGGGCTCCACTCGACGGAGGGGCGATCGGGGCGGGCCGCCGCCAGCGCCTCCTCGTACCAGACCGCTCCCGGGACGAGCGGGGCCCCGCTGCTGTCGTCGACCTGGAGGAGGACGCGGAGGGCGGGCAGGTGGGGCAGCACCTCGGCGACGCGGTCCGCGAACGTCGAGTGGAACACGATGGCCTGCGCGCCGGAGTCCGTGAGCAGGTAGCGCAGCTCGTCGGCCACGTACCGGTAGTTCACGTTGAACGGGGCGACCCGGGCCTTGTAGGCGCCGAGCATGGCCTCGATGTACTCGTTGCCGTTGTGCAGGTAGCAGGCGAGGTGGGCTTGGCCCGACTCGTGGCCGGACAGCTCGTCTCGCTCGTCGGTCACCGCCAGCCCGGCGTCGAGCAGGTGGTTGGCCAAGCGGCGGGTGCGGTCGGTGACCTCGGCGTACGTGAGGCGCCGGTCCCGCCAGACGATGCACTCCCGCTCCGGTACGGCGGCGGCGATCGCCTCGTGGACCTGCGCCAGGTTGAACTCCATCCTTGACCTGTCTCCCCCGAGGTCGGACTGCGTTGCGGCGAACCTAGATGGGTCGCGCCGCCCCGACACAAAGCGCTCAGCAGCGGGCGCCGGGGGTCGGGACGGTGAGGTCGACGAGGTAGCGCGTGACGGCGTCGCCGACGCAGCTCGAGCTGCCGATGGCCACGTGGCCGGCGTCGTCGACGGTCAGCAGGGCTCCGGACCGGAGGCGCCGGGCCACGGCCTGGGCCTGCTCGTAGGGGGTGGCGACGTCGCCGGTGCTGCCGAGCACCAGGATCGGCGGCGCCCCGGCGGCCTCCACCGAGTGCGGGACGCGGGTGGCGGCCGGCCAGTAGGCGCAGGGGAGGAGCTCGTTGGCGGCGGTGCGCCCGAAGCGGGGGGACAGCCGGGCGGCGAGGTCGGCGTCGTGCTCCCACTCGGCGAACCCAACGGGGTGGGTGGAGTCGAGGCAGGTGACCAGCGCGAAGGGGGCGAAGGTGACCAGCCCCGTGAACCAGGCGGCCATGTCGGCCACCCCCCGGAGGTCGCCGGCCAGCCCGTCGCTCACCGCCTGCCAGAGCAACGGCCACCGCTCCTGCCCGTAGGTGGCGGAGAACGCGGCGTAGACGAGCTGTGTGGGCCCCACGCCGTGTCCGGCCACCTCTCCCGTCTCGACGCGGCGGGCCAGCTCGTCGTAGGCGGCGAGGAGCCGCAGGCCCTGCTGGGTCAGGGGGCAGGCGGAGTCGGCGGCGCAGGCGTCGTCCATGGCGCGCACTGCCTCGTCGATCACCTTCATCTGGCTGAGCGCGGTCGGGTCGCCTCCGGCGGCGGGGTCGACCACGCCATCGAGCACCGCCGCCCGCACCGAGCCCGGGTAGGCATCCGCCCACAGGAGAGCGATGAGGGTGCCGTAGGAGAGGCCGACGAAGCTGATCTGGACCTCCCCGAGGTCGCGGCGGATCACCTCGATGTCGTGCACGACCTCCACCGTCCCGAGGTGGCCGAGGCGGTCCCCCTCGGTGCTCGCGCACTCGTCGGCCACCGCCCGCGCCGCGGCATCGAGGGCGCGGGCCTCGTCCGGGGTGTCGGGGTCGAGGTCCTGGCCGCGGAAGGCGGCGACGGTCGATCCGCAGGACACCGGGGTGCTGTCACCGACGCCGCGCGGGTCGAAGCCGACGATGTCGAAGCGGTCCGCCACCTCGGCGCTGATGGTGAACCCCCGACGCACCCGGCGGACCCCGGAGGCGCCTGGGCCACCCGGGTTCACGAGCAGCGTCCCGATGCGCCGGTCGGGCGAGCCGGCCGGCCGCCGGATCAGCGCCAGCTCGAGGGTGGCCCCGCCGGGGTCGGCGTAGTCGACCGGGACGGCCACGGTGGCGCACTGGAAGCCGCCTCCACAGCCCGCCCAGTCGATCGGAACGGGCGGCGGGAGGGCCACGGTCGTCGTGGTCGTGGGGGGCTCCGTGGTCGTCGTGGGGCGGGGAGCGGCGGTGGTGCTGCTGCTCGATGGAGTGGGCTCGGCCCGGTCGTCCGAGGCCCCCGTGCAGGCCGCCGCCAGCGCTGCGGCCACCAGCCACGCGACCGTCCGCCGCCCGGCGGGGGAGCGGCGCGCGGTCATCGGCCCACGCTACGAGCCGCGCGGTGGGCGAGCCCCTGCTAGGAACGACCCATGCCTGCTCACGACCTCACCTTCGGCGTCTTCGTCCCCCAGGGCTGGAAGATGGAGCTGGCCTCCATCGAGGACCCGCAGGCGAAGTGGGCCAAGGCCGTGGAGGTGGCCGTCCTGGCCGAGGACCTGGGCCTCGACTCGCTCTGGGTGTACGACCACTTCCACAACGTCCCCGTCCCCGCCCACGAGACGATGTTCGAGGCGTGGACGACCATGGCGGCCATCAGCCAGCGGACCAGCCGGATCATGCTCGGCCAGATGGTCGGCTGCGCCCCGTACCGGAGCCCGGCCCTGCTGGCGAAGATCACCTCCAACATCGACGTGATGTCGGGCGGCCGGCTCATCTGGGGCATCGGGGCCGGCTGGTACGAGCATGAGTTCCTGGGCTACGGCTACCCGTTCCCCAAGGCGTCGGAGCGGCTTGGCGTGCTGCGGGAGACGGTGGAGATCGTCACCGCCATGTGGCGCGACCCCGACGTGACCTACGAGGGCACCCACTTCCAGCTGCACGGCGCGCAGTGCGACCCGAAGCCGCTCCAGCAGCCGCGCCCCCAAGTGCTCATCGGCGGGGGCGGCGAGAAGGTCACCCTGCGCATCGTGGCCCGCCTGGCCGACGCCTCGAACTTCGGTGGCAAGCCCCACGAGTGGGCGGCCAAGGCCGAGATCCTGAAGGGCCACTGCGCGGCGGTGGGGCGCGACTACGACGAGATCCAGAAGACGTGGTCTCCGGAGATCTTCATCCGGGAGACGGCCGCCGAGGTGGAGGCGGCCGGCAGCCGGTCGTTCTGGAAGGAACCGCAGGAGAGCTGGACCGAGGGCAATCTCGTCGGCACGCCCGCGCAGGTGGCCGAGAAGATCCAGCGCTACATCGAGCTCGGCTGCACCGGCTTCTACCCCTGGTGCAGCGACTACCCCGACACCGAGACCCTGCGCCTCTTCGCCGAGCGGGTCGTCCCCCAGCTGCGGTGACGCCCGCGGCCGGTCAGTCGTAGTAGCGGAAGACGTTCTCGCTCACGCAGCTGGGCTTCGACGCGCCCTCGCACTCGAACGTGCAGCGCAGCACGGCCTGGCACCCGCCTGCGATGTCGGTGACGTCGAGCAGCTCGACGCCGACCCGGAGGCGGGCGCCGACGGGCACGGAGGACGGGAAGCGCACCTTCTCACAGCCGTAGTTGACGCCCATGGCCACACCCTGGACCCGCACCACCTCGGGGATGAGGAGCGGCCCGAGCGACAGCGTGAGCTAGCCGTGGGCGATGGGCCCGCCGAAGGGGGTCTCCGCGGTCGCCCGCTCGGGGTCGAAATGGATCCACTGGTGGTCCACCCACCCCTGGCCGAACCCGCGGTCAGAGTTGCTCGTCTTCGCGCAAGAACAGCCGCGGGTTCGGCCTCGGGGTGGGGGGAGGGCATGGCACGATGCCGGGGTGGTTGCCGACTCCGGGCGCGAGCATCGAGGTGACGTCGTGGGCGTGGTGCTGGCGGCGGGGGCCGGGACGCGGCTGGCGCCGCTCAGCCGGCTGCGCCCGAAGCCGCTCTGCCCGGTGGGCGGCGTGCCGCTCGTCGACCTCGCCGTCGAGCGGGCGGGGTCGGCGGGGGTGGGCGACGTCGCGGTGAACGTCCACCACGGCCGCGAGGCGATGGAGGCCCACCTGGCGGGGCGCGACGTCCACGTGTCGATCGAGGAGCGGGAGGCTCTCGGGACCGCCGGTGCCCTCGGCCGGTTGCGGGACTGGATCGCCGGGGCCGCCGCCCTCGTCCTCAACGCCGATGCCTGGTGCCCCGGGTCGCTGTCGCCCTTCCTCGCCGGCTGGGACGGGGAGCGGGTGCGCCTGCTGCTCGTCGGGACGCCGACGCTCGAGCCGACCAGCCAGGTGGCGGCGGCGCTGATGCCGTGGAGCGTCGTGGAGCACCTGGCGCCCCAGCCGAGCGGGCTCTACGAGACGTCGTGGCGTCCGGCCCAGGCGGCGGGCCGCCTCGAGGTCGTCGCCCATGACCGGCCGTTCGTCGACTGCGGCACCCCCGCCCAGTACCTGGCGGCCAACCTGCAGAGCAGCGGGGGGGCCAGCGTCATCGGTGAGGGCGCGGTCGTCGAGGGCCGTCTGGACCGCTGCGTCGTGTGGGACGGCGCCCGGGTGGAGCCCTCCGAGGAGCTGTCGTGCGCCGTCCGGACCGACCGCGCGGTGACCGTTCTCGTGCGCTGAGGCGCCGGTCAGCTGGTGTGCGTGGCGCGGAGCTGGCCGCAGGCGGCGTCGATCTCGGTGCCGCGGGTCTGGCGGACGGTGGCGTTGACGCCGCCGCTGCGGAGCCGGTCCCGGAACTGCCGGACCCGTCGCATCGGCGTGCCTCGCACCGCGTAGCCCGGGGTCGGGTTGAGCGGGATCAGGTTCACGTGGGCGGCGAGGGGCAGGCCGCGGGCCCGCTCGACGAGCAGGTCGGCGTCCTGGTCACGGTCGTTGACGCCGTCGATGAGGGCCCACTCGAACGAGAGGCGGCGCCCCCTGGCCAAGAGGTAGGCGGCGCAGGCGTCCATCAGCGTGGACAGCGGGTAGCGCCGGTTGATCGGGACGAGCCCGTCGCGCAGCGCGTCGTCCGCGGCGTGGAGGGAGACGGCAAGGTTGACGGGGAGGGCCTCGGCGGCCAGGCGGCGGATGCCGGGGACGATGCCGACCGTCGACACGGTGAGGTGGCGCGCCGACAGCCCGACGTCGGCCTGGAGGCGCTCCACCGCCGCCCAGGTGGCGTCATAGTTGGCGAGGGGTTCGCCCATCCCCATGAACACGACGTTCGACAGCCGGCGCCCGTCGTCCCGGGCGCGGCGGGCGGCCCGCACCACCTGCTCCACGATCTCTCCCGTGGTGAGCTGGCGGTCGAAGCCGGCCTGGCCCGTGGCGCAGAACGTGCACCCCATCGCGCACCCCGCCTGGCTCGACACGCACACCGTGGAGCGGTCGTCGTAGTGCATGAGCACGGTCTCCACGAGCGTGCCGTCGTGGAGCGACCAGAGCCACTTGATGGTCTCCCCCCGGTCGCTCACCGACTCGGTGACCACCTCGAGGGCGAGGGGCAGCCGGGCCTCGAGCTCGCTCCGCAGCGCCTTCGGCAGCGCGGTCAGCTCGTGGGGCTCGGCCAGCTGCTCGTAGAGGCCCGCCCAGAGCTGGTCGACGCGGTACCGGGGCTGCCCGGCGAGCAGGTCGGCCAGGTCGTCGCGCTCGAGGTCGAAGCGCGTCGGGGGTGCGGCGGCGCGGCCCACCCGCAGGGCTGGCTCGGCCACGGTCACCGTGACGGGCGTGGCTGCCGGTCGCTCCCGGCTCACGGCCCCGCCACGTCCTTGGCCCACACGCGGTCCGACGAGTGCACGCGGAACCCGAGGTCGAGGTAGAGCCGCAGGGCGGGCTCGTTGTCGGCCTCCGTGTAGAGCATCCCGACGCTCAGCCCGGCCCGGTGGAGGTGGTCGAGGCCGGCCAGCACGAGCTGGCGGCCCAGGCCCCGGCGGTGGGCGCTCGGGTCGACGGCGATGACGTAGATCTCCCCGAGGGGCGGATCGTGGTCAGCATGGACCTTCGTCCAGCAGAAGCCGGCCAGCTGGCCGTCCCGCTCATGGAGCAGGAAGCCGGCGGGATCGAACCACGGCTCCGCCTCCCGCTGGCGCAGGTCGGCCACCGTCATGTCGGCCTGCTCGGGGTGCCAGGCGAAGGCCCGGTTGTTCAGCTCGACCCACGCCGCCTCGTCCTGGCCGACGACGAACGGACGGACGTCGAGCGACCACTCCTCATCGAGGGGCAGAGGGCAGCGCATCTGGTGCAGCTCTCGCACGACCGCCAGCCCGAGGCGCTCGGCCGCCGCGGTCGGCGCAGGGTCGTCCCCCCGCACCCACAGGCGCAGCGTCCCGCCCCCGGCGTCGTGGACCTCGTCGATGGCTGCCGACAGGCGGTCCAGGGCCGCCTCCTCGGCAGCGTCGGGGGCCTCCGGGAGGTGGCCGAGATCGACCTCCCAGCCGCCCCCCACGGGCGTCAGCGCCGGACGACCGGACGCATCGCCGGCGGCCTCGGTGGCGGGGGAGGCGTCCGGCAGGTGCACCGGTCCAGGGTACCGGCGTCCGGCGGCGTCCCCGGTGGCCGGTACCCTCGCCCAGCGATGGCTCCAGCTCCTCCTGTCGAACGCCGACCTCGCACCGCGGCGGGGCGGGCGCGCCGCACCCACGAGCGCCTGGCCGTGGAGTACCCGGGGACGGCCACCGAGCTGTGCGCCCTGCGCCACCGCAACCCCTACGAGCTCCTGGCGGCGACGATCCTCTCCGCCCAGTGCACCGACGAACGGGTGAACATGGTCACCCCCCACCTCTTCGCCCGCTACCCCACGCCCGAGGACCTGGCCGTGGCCGCGCCCTCCGAGCTCGAGGAGATCATCCGCTCGACGGGGTTCTACAAGAACAAGGCGAAGAGCCTCATCGGCATGGCCACGGGCGTCGTGGAGCGATTCGGCGGCGAGGTCCCGAGCTCGATGCGGGATCTCGTCACCCTGCCCGGGGTCGGTCGCAAGACGGCCAACGTGCTGCGCAGCGTGGCCATGGGTCTGCCCGGCCTGCCGGTCGACACCCACGTGGGGCGGCTCTCGATCCGCCTCGGGTTGACCACCGAGACCGATCCGGTGAAGGCCGAGCTGGCCTTGAACCCGCTGGTCCCGGCCAAGGAGCGAGGCGAGTTCAGCCTGCGGCTCATCCTGCACGGCCGAGCGGTCTGCGTGGCTCGCAAGCCCCGGTGCGGTGACTGCGTGCTGGCCGACTTCTGCCCCAGCGCCGGGATCGGGTGACCAACGGCACATCTCGGAGATCGCGAAGAAACCTCGTATCCTTCCGAGGCCCCCCGGCGATGACATGGGTGCGAACCTGGGTCCCGCCACCCGGTTCCGCAGCGACGTCGGGATCCGCCGCCTGACGTCGCCCGAGGGCGCCTCCTTCACGGGGGCGCCCTCGTCGTTTTGCGGGCTCGCCGCCGGCGTCAGCCGTCCAGCTTGGTGACGAGCGTGCGCAGCCGGCGGTCGGCCGCCTGGAGGTGGCGCTCCACCTCGTAGAGGTCCGCCGCCACGTCCTCCCGGGTGGAGCCCTGGTAGCCGTCGGCCAGGCTGGTGATGCGGTCGGTGAGGTCGGCCAGCGCCGAGGACAGCGAGGAGAGGTGGGCGGCGTCGAGCTCCATGCGGGTCAGTGTGGGCCCGACCGCCGCGGCGGGCCAATCGGTTGGGGAGAAGATCAGGGCCCCACCTATCCTCGGCAGGTGCTCCAGCGACTCGACCTCCGCGGTGTGACCGGCGACCTGCGCGGCCGCCTGCCCCGCCCCCAGGCCCAGGTCGAGCCGCCCATCGAGGAGGTGCGGGCCCTGCTGGCCGACGTCCGCCAGCGGGGCGACGCCGCGCTGCGGGAGCTGACCGCCCGCTTCGACGGGGCCACGATCGACGAGCTCCGGGTGCCGCCGGCCGAGGTGGCGGCCGCCCTCGACGCCATCGACCCCGCCGTGCGGGCCGCCCTCGAGGTGGCCCACCGGAACATCACCGCCTACCACGAGGCGCAGCGCCACCCCGACGCCGAGCACCGCAACGGTGGCATCTCGGTGCGGGAGCTGCAGCGCCCCGTCGATCGGGCCGCCTGCTACGTGCCGTCCGCCTTGGCCCCGCTCGTGTCCACCGTCCTCATGACCGCCGTGCCGGCCAAGGTGGCCGGCGTACCCGAGGTCGTCCTCGTCACCTCCCCCCAGCGGGACGGCACGGTGGCCCCCGGCATCCTGGCGGCGGCCGCCCTGGCCGGCGTCGACGAGGTGTACCGGGTCGGCGGTCCCGCTGTCATCGGCGCGCTGGCCTACGGCACCGAGTCGATCCGGCCCGTCGACGTGATCGTCGGGCCCGGCAGCGCCCGTGTGGCCCAAGCCAAGCGGGAGGTGGCCTCGGCCGGCCTGGTCGGCGTGCCGTCGGCCTTCGCGGGGCCGAGCGAGGTCGTGGTGGTGGCCGACGGGTCGGTGCCGGCCGAGTGGGCGGCCATCGACGTCGTGCTCCAGGCCGAGCACGGCCCCGACGGGCTGGCCTGGCTCGTCACCTGGGATGAGGGCGTGGCCGACGCCGTCACCGGCGCCGTGGCCGAGATCGTGCCCCGCTCGCCTCGGCGCCAGCACCTCGAGGCCACCCTCGCCGAGGGGGGCTACGCGGTGGTGTGCGACAGCCCGGAGCAGGCCATGGCGGTGAGCAACGCCATCGCGCCGGAGCACCTCGAGCTGCTCGTCGAGGACCCGGAGGCCCTCCTGCCGCTGGTGCGCCACGCCGGAGCGGTCTTCTGCGGCCGGTACGCCCCCGCCTCGGTGGGCGACTACCTGGCCGGGCCGAACCACGTGCTGCCCACCTACGGCTCGGCGCGGTTCTCGGGTGCGCTGCGGGTGGACGACTTCCTGAAGCACATCCACGTCGTGTCGATGGGCCGCGACGGCCTCGCCGAGGTGGCCGCCCACGTCGAGTCGCTGGCCACCTACGAGGGCCTGGCCGCCCACGCCGAGTCCGTCCGCGTCCGCGGAGCCAAGCGGTGATCCGCCCCCGTGACGACCTCGCCCTCATGGCGGGGTACCACTCGCCGCAGGTCGACGTGCCCGTGCGCCTCAACACCAACGAGGCCCCCGAATCGCCCCCCGAGGGCTTCGAGGAGGCGCTGCTGGAGGCCGTCGCCGACATCGACTGGCACCGCTACCCGGATCGCTCCTACCGGGCGCTGCGGGAGGCCATCGCGGCCGGGCACGGCGTCGCCCCGGAGCAGGTCTTCGCCGCCAACGGCTCCAACGAGGTGCTCCAGACCCTCTGCCTCACCTACGGCGGCCCGGGGCGGTCCGTGGCCGTCTTCGAGCCCACCTACGCGCTGCACAGCCACATCGCTCGGATCACCAGCACCGGCGTCGCGGTGGGGGAGCGGCAGGACGACCTGCGCCTCGACCTCGACGAGGTGCGCCGGGTGCTGGCCGAGGCCGAGCCCTCGATCACCTTCCTCTGCTCGCCCAACAACCCCACCGGCATGGTGGAGGACGAGGCCACCGTGCGGGCGGTCCTCGAGATGGCGCCCGGTCTGCTCGTCGTCGACGAGGCCTACGGCCAGTTCGCGCCGTGGTCGGCCCTCGACCTCGTGGCCGACGACGTACCGCTCGTCGTCAGCCGCACCTACTCCAAGACGTGGTCGATGGCTGCCGTCCGGCTCGGCTACCTGATCGGGCCCCGGGAGGTCGTGGCCCAGCTCGACGAGGTCGTCCTGCCCTACCACCTCGACGCCATGAAGCAGGCGGCGGGGCGCCTGGCCCTCGAGTTCGAGCCGGCGATGCGCCAGCGGGTGGCGTCCCTCGTGGAGGAGCGGGGCCGCCTCGTGGCCGCCCTGACCGCCCTCCCGGTGGAGGTCTGGCCGTCGGGCGCCAACTTCGTCCTCTTCCGGCCCCAGGCCCGCGACGGCAAGGAGGTCTGGCAGCACCTGCTCGACCGTGGTGTGCTCGTGCGGGACTGCTCCGGCTGGCCTCGCCTGGCCGGCTGCCTGCGTGTCACGATCGGTACCCGCGCCGAGGACGATGCCTTCCTGGCCGCTCTGGAGGACGCACTGCGATGAGTCGATCGGCCGCCAAGGAGCGGACCACCAAGGAGACGACGATCTCCGTGCGCATCGACCTCGACGGGCCGACCGGCGAGGTGCGGGCCGCCACCGGCCTGCCCTTCTTCGACCACATGCTCGACCAGCTGGGCCGCCACGGCGGCTTCGACCTGGTGATCGAGGCCCAGGGCGACCTCCACGTCGACGGCCACCACACCGTCGAGGACACCGCCATCACGTTGGGCGAGTGCTTCCGAGAGGCCCTGGGGGACAAGGCCGGCATCCGGCGCTTCGCCAGCGGCCTGTTCCCCCTCGACGAGGCGCTGGTGGAGGTCGCCCTCGACCTCTCCGGCCGGCCCTTCACCGCCTACGACGTCCCCTTCGGTGAGGTCCTGCCGCTCGGCGACCCGCCGTTCAACCCGGAGATGGCGGAGCACTTCTGGCAGTCCTTCGCCACGGCGGCCGGGATCACGCTGCACGTCCGCCGGAAGGAGGGCCGCAACACGCACCACGTGCTCGAGGCGTCGTTCAAGGGCGTGGCCCGCTGCCTGCGCGACGCGGTGCGGGTCGAGGGCGCCGGCATCCCCTCCACCAAGGGCGTCATCTAGGCCGCCTGGGATGACCCTCATCGCGGTCCTCGACTACGAGATCGGCAACCTGCGCTCGGCCCAGAAGGCCCTGGAGCACGTGGGCGCCGATGCTCGCCTCACCGCCGACCCGGGTCTCGTGCGCGAGGCCGCCGGGGTCGTGCTGCCCGGCGTCGGTGCCTTCGGGCGCTGCATGCAGGCGCTCCACCGCGCGGGGCTGGCCGACCTGACCCACGACGTCGTCGAGCGCGGCGTGCCCTTCCTCGGCATCTGCATCGGGATGCAGATGCTCTTCGAGGGCTCCGAGGAGTCGCCCGACGAGCCGGGCCTCGGGATCCTGCCCGGCGTGGTGCGGCGGCTCCCCGACGGGGTGAAGTGCCCGCAGATGCAGTGGAACGTGCTCGACCGCCGCGGCGACCCGGCGCTCCTGGCCGGCTGCCCCGACCCCGTCTGGGCGTACTTCGTGCACTCCTACGCGGCCGACACCGACGGCGCCATCGTCAGCTCCACCTGTGACTACGGCGGGCCGGTGGTGGCCTCCGTCGAGCGCGGGTCGGTGTGGGCCACCCAGTTCCACCCGGAGAAGTCGGGCCGTGTGGGGCTCGCCGCGCTGGCCAGCTTCGTGGGCGCCGCCGCGAAGGCCGCCCGCTGATGGACCTCTACCCGGCCATCGACCTGCGGGGCGGCAAGGTCGTCCAGCTCACCCAGGGCGACTTCGACCGCGAGCGCATCCACGGCGACGATCCCGTGGCGGTGGCCCAGGCCTTCGTCGAGGCGGGCGCGCCGTGGATCCACACGGTGGACCTCGACGCCGCCCGCACCGGCGAGCCCGTCAACCGCGGGCTCATCGCCGCCATCGCCGCCTCCGTCGACGTGCCGGTCCAGGCCGGTGGCGGCGTGCGCAGCGTCGAGGCCGCGGCGGCCCTGGCCGACGCCGGCGTGGCCCGTGTCGTCATGGGCACCGCCGCCATGGAGTCGCCCGCCCTCGTCGCCGAGATCGCAGCCCGGCAGCCCGTGGGCCTCGGCCTCGACGTGAAGGGACGGGAGGTCGCCGTGAAGGGCTGGCTGGAGGGTTCGGGCACCGACATCGGCGAGGCCCTGCGTCGCCTGGCCGACGCCGGGGCCAGCGCCGTGATCGTCACCCAGATCGACGTGGAGGGCCTGATGGGGGGGGCCGACCTGGCGGGGTTGTCCGAGGTGCTGCGCTCGACGCCGCTGCCGGTCATCGCCTCGGGCGGCGTGGGGGCCCTCGGGGACCTGCTGGCCCTCGACGACCTCGAGGTGGACGGGCGTCGGCTGGCCGGCGCCATCGTCGGCACCGCCATCTACGAGGGCCGCCTCTCGGTGGCCGACGCCGTGCGCTCCCTGGCCGGGAACCCGACATGAGGAGCGCCCGCATCATCCCCTGCCTCGACGTCGACGCCGGGCGCGTGGTGAAGGGCGTGAACTTCGTCGACCTCGTCGATGCCGGCGACCCCGTCGAGCTGGCCGCCCGGTACGACGCCGAGGGTGCTGACGAGCTCGTCTTCCTCGACATCACGGCCTCCTCGGACCAGCGGGACACCACCGTCGAGATGGCGGCCCACGTGGCCGAGCAGGTGTTCATCCCGTTCACGATCGGGGGCGGGATCCGCAGCGTGGAGGACGCCCGCAAGCTCCTCCGGGCGGGCGCCGACAAGGTCTCGGTCAACACGTCGGCGGTGGAGCGCCCCGAGCTGATCACCGAGATCGCCGAGGAGTTCGGCAGCCAGTGCGTGGTGGTGGCGATCGATGCTCGCCGCCGCGATGACGGCAGCGCCGAGGTCTTCACCCACGGCGGCCGCACCCCGACCGGGTGGGACGTCGTCGAGTGGGCCCACCGGGTCGAGACGCTCGGCGCCGGCGAGATCCTGCTCACCTCCATGGACCGCGACGGCACCAAGGCCGGGTTCGACTGCGTGCTGACCGCCGAGGTGTGCGACGCCGTCAACATCCCGGTCATCGCCTCGGGCGGGGTGGGCAGCCTGCAGCACCTGGTGGAGGGCGTCACCGAGGGCGGCGCCGACGCCGTGCTGGCGGCGTCGATCTTCCATTTCGGCGAGCACACCATCGCCGAGGCCAAGGCCGCCATGGCCGAGGCCGGCATCTCCGTCCGCCCAGCCTGACGCTGGATGCACTGAAAGTCGTCGAGAACCGTTGCCGGGTGTCGGGTTGCTGCCCTAACGTCCGATCTCGTGACGTACGTGCGGATCGTGCCCCGACGCCGATGGCTGGCGCTGGTCACGATGGCGGCGCTGCTGAGCGCCGGCGCCTGCGGTGACGACGGGGACGACGCCACCGCCACCACCACGACCCGTCCCACGACGACGTCGACCTCCACGACGACGACGGTCCCTGAGCGCCCCATCAGCACGACCACCACCGCCTTCGATCCCACCTCCGTCGAGGGTCAGGTCGAAGCCGCCTACCTGAAGAGCTGGGACGTCTACGCCGACGCCGTCTACAACCTCGAGCTCGACGAAACCGCCCTGTCCGAGGTCTTTGCCGAAGCGAGCCTGACGACACGCCGCGACGAGATCGCTGCGAGGATCGACGCTGGTCGTGCCGCGCTCGTTCGCCTAGATCACGCGTACCAGATTGTGCTCGTGGACGATTCGACCGCTGCGGTCGTCGACAACTTCGTGAATCATCAGGTGCTGATCGACCCCGTCACAAAGGCTCCGCTGGAGGACGACCCCAACGAACGCCTGCTGGTGAACTTCAAGCTGCAGCGCATCGATGGTGCGTGGAAGGTCACACACATCGAGAAGGTGGGCGAATGAGGCGTCTGGCCTGTGCCGCTGCTACCACCGCCGCGATCGTCTTGTTGCCCGTGCACGGAGGGTGGGCGGACGAAGGCGGGTACGACACAGTCACAGGGGAAGCGCAGACGGCTGAGGATGTTGTACGCGTCACTGTGCTACGAACCGGGGGCCAACTCAGGGTGGGGTCGGTTGAATCCGGCCGATCGAAAGATCGTTCTGGCTGCACTTGGAGCTTGGTCTTTGCGCCGAATCTCGATCAGGTGCCCTACGGCACCGCTCCAGGCCCCATGCCTTCACCCGATGCGAGGCTGGCCCTTCTCCTGTGCGACGGCAACATCGTGCGGCCGATCTGGGTGGCACCGAGTGATGTGATCGATCTGGATGTGGCGGCTCGGGCGGAGGCGGAGCGGTACATCCAGGACGTG
>DASUDP010000004.1:0-8947 GCA_036275535.1 Acidimicrobiales bacterium
GGCGACGACGGGCACCGCTGCCGTCGCCGCAAGGGGATCCGCACGGCTGCTCGCGATGCCTCCTCCGACGGGGACGGCGACGGCCGGCGCCGGCGACGCAGCGAGGCCGTCGAGCCGGTCGCGCACCTCGGCCGCAGCCGGGCGCTCGGACGGCTCTCGCGCCGTCATGTCGACGAGGAGCTGGCGCCAACCGCCGAGGATCCCGCTGAGGTCCGGGTCGGCGGCCAGGCGGGCCATCGCGGCCTCGTGGGCAGGTCCCTCGAAGACGGCTCGACCCGTGAGGAGCTCCGCGAGGACGAGACCGAAGGCGTAGACGTCGGCGGCGGGCGTGACGTCCTCCCCGCGCACCTGCTCCGGTGCCATGTAGGGCGCGGTGCCGATGGTGTCGACCGGCGCGGTGATCCGGGTCGTGTCGATGAGGCGGGCGATGCCGAAGTCCGCCAGGCGCGCGCGGCCATCGGAGCCGCAGAGGATGTTCGACGGGTTGACGTCGCGATGCACGACGCCGTTGGCGTGGATGTAGGCGAGAGCGTCGCAGACCTCGCTGCCGAGGCGAGCACACTCGGCCGCCGGGATCTGCCCCCGGTCGCCGAGCACGCCGCGCAGCGTCGGCCCGTCGACCAGCTCCAGGACGACGTACCCGTCACCCCGGTGCTCGCCCGCGTCGAACACCTGGACGAGGCCGGGGTGGCTGAGCCCGGCGAGCAACCGGACCTCGGCATCGAACCGAGCCCGGTCGTGGGTGGCCCCCGCCCGGTACACCTTGACCGCCACCGGGCGGCGCAGGACCTGGTCGGTCGCCTGGTACACGTCGCTCATCCCGCCGCGGGCGAGGTGCTCCTCGATGGCGTAGCGGTCGGCCAGCACCGCACCCACGAGGGGCGCGCTCGTCGAAGCGGTCACGTCACCCGCCTACCCCGCTGGCAAGCCGCCCATCCGCCTGGCGGTCGCCGGCAGAGCGGTCCTCGAGCGCAGCTACGAGGCGGCTCCGCCGAGCGCTACCGGTGGCACGAGCTCGGCGACCTCCACCTCGTCCTGCCCTGACCGGCGGAGCGGCGGCTGCCCGCGTCAGCCGCGGAGCTCCGCGCCGTGAGCTGCCGTCACGGCATCGATCACCGCGGTGCGCACGGCTGCGACGTCGGCGTCCGTGAGCGTGCGATCGTTGGCCTGGAGGCGCAGCGCGTAGGCCAGGCTGCGCCGACCCGGGGGCACCGAGCCCCCGCGGAACACGTCGAAGAGCCGGACGCTCCACAGCAGCTCGCCGCCGGCCGCGTCGATCGTGGCCTGGACCGAGGCAGCGCTGACGTCGTCGTCGACCTCGAACGCCAGGTCGATGTCGCTGCTCGGGTAGAGGCTGAACGGTCGGTAGGTCCGCGTGCTGCGCTCGAGCGAGTCGACGGTGTCGAGATCGACCTCGACGTAGGCGACCCGTTCGCCGATGCCGTGCGCCGCGAGCACCTCGGGGTCGATCTCGCCGACGCAGCCGAGCTCCACATGGCCCACGAGCAGGCGAGCTCCTCTGGTCGGGTGCAGGCCGGGGAGCACGGCGTTGCTGATCGTCGCTCCCTCGAGGCGCAGGAGCTCCGCGACGACGCGCCACAGGTCCACAGCTGACGGGGCATCCGCCCCCGCGAGCGCTGCCGCGAGCACCTCGCGCTCGTCCGGCAGCTCCGCGTCGGCGACCGCCGGGCGGTTGAAGGTGTGGCCGATCTCGAACAGCTGCACGCCGTGGTTCCGGTGCGACCAGTTGTAGGCGATGGCGCCGACGAGCCCGGGGAGGAGCGACGTGCGCAGGACCGACTGCTCCGCGACGAGCGGGTTGGCGATCGTGATCCCGTCGTCCGGGAGGCCGCAACGGGCGAGCTCACCTGGGGCCAGGAACGGCATCGGCATCGCCTCGGACAGGCCACGGCCAACGAGCGTCGCCCGCAGGCGTCGCCGCTCCGCCTGGCGGAGGCTCAGCGTCCCCGTCGTCGCGGCACGCGGGAGCGTACGCCCGAGCGCGCTGTAGCCGTGGTGGCGGGCGATCTCCTCGATCACGTCGATCTCGGTGGCCGAGTCGTAGCGGTAGGACGGGATCTGCACGTCGAGGTCGTCACCGTCGACGGTCGTCTCGAAGCCGATCGGGTCGAGCAGCTCCTTGATCCGATCGGCGCCGAGGTCGGTGCCGAGCAGCGAGGCGACGCGCCGGGTGCGGACCCGCACCCGTGGTCGCTCAGGGAGCTCGCCGAGGGCCTCGACCTCGCCGGCCTCGAGTGCGGCACCGCACGGTGCGAGCAGCTCGGCGAACCGGCGCATGGCGAGGTCGATGACCTGCGGGTCGGTGCCCTTCTCGAACCGGGCCGACGCCTCCGAGCGCAGCTTGTGGCGTCGTGAGCTCTTCACGATGCCGATCGGGTGGAACCAGGCCATCTCGAGGAGCACGTCGGTCGTGTCGCGATCGATCTCGCTCGACGCCCCGCCCATGATCCCGGCCAGACCGACCGGCGCATCGTCGCCGTCGCAGATCACCAGGTCCTCCGAGGTCAGCTGGCGCTCGACGTCGTCGAGGGTCGTCAAGCGCTCGCCGCTCGCGGCCCTCCGCACGCGCAAGCCTGGGCCCGCCACCTTCGCGAGGTCGTACGGGTGGTTCGGCTGCCCCGTCTCCAGCATCACGTAGTTCGACACGTCGACCACGTTGTTGATCGAGCGCATCCCCAGGAGGGCGAGGCGGGTGGCCAGGCGGGGGTCCCCGGTGCCGACCCGCACGCCCCGCAGGACCCTGGCCTCGAACGAGCCGCAGCGGTCGAGGTCGACGATCTCGACACCGACCGACGTCACGGCCTCGGCCGGCAGCACCGACGGCGACGGCTCGGGGAGGGAGAAGGGCAGGCGCAGCCGGGCGGCGAGGTCTCGCGCCACACCGGCGATCGACATGGCGTCGGGACGGTTCGGGTTGATCTCGAGGTCCCAGAGCACGTCGGGCTCGATGCCCATCGCCTCCGTGAAGGGCGTGCCCGGCTCGAGGTGCGGGGGCAAGAGGAAGATGCCGCCGTGCTCGTCGCCGAGGCCCAGCTCTCGGGCCGAGCAGAGCATGCCGTTGGACCAGACACCGGCCATCTTGCGACGGCCGATCTCCATGCCGTTGGGCATGACGGTGCCGACGGTGGCCAGGGGCACCAGATCGCCGGCGGTCATGTTGAAGGCGCCACAGCCGATCTCGAGCGGGTGCCCGTCACCGGCGTCGACGATGACCTGGTGGATCTTGTTGGCCCCCTCGATGGGGCGGGTCTCGAGGACGCGCGCCACGACGACGCCCCCGAGGCCCTGGCCCAGGCGATCCATCGACTCCACGGCCATGCCGAGGTCGCTCAGCTCGTCGCCCAGCGCGACGGGATCCCCCTCGAAGGGGGCGAAGTCGCGCAGCCAGGAGAGCAGGACCTTCATCGGGGGTTCCTAGAACTGGGTGGAGAAGCGGATGTCGTTGGTGAAGAGGTGGCGCAGGTCGTCCACGCCGCGGCGGGTGATGGCGAGCCGGTCGATGCCGAAGCCGAAGGCGAACCCCTGCCACTCCTCGGGGTCGATCCCGCAGTTGGCCAGCACGTTGGGGTGGACCATCCCGCAGCCCCCGAGCTCGAGGAACGAGCCGTCCGGGCGGATGATGTCGTACTCGGCCGAGGGCTCGGTGAAGGGGAAGTACGACGGCCGGAGGCGGGAGGCGAAGTCGCCGCCGAAGTAGGCCTTGGTGAACTCGTCGAGGGTGCCGGCGAGGTCGGCGAAGGTGATGTCCCGATCGATGACCAGCCCCTCGATCTGGTGGAACACCGGCATGTGGGTGGCGTCCGGCGTGTCCTGGCGGAACACGCGCCCCGGCATCACCGAGTAGATGGGGGGCTCCTGGGTGGTCATCACCCGCACCTGGACCGGGGAGGTGTGGGTGCGCAGGACCGTGGAGCCGGGCTCCCCCATCTCGACGTAGAGCGTGTCGTACATGTCCCGAGCGGGGTGGTCGGGCGGGAAGTTGAGGGCGCCGAAGTTATGCCAGTCGGTCTCGACCTCGGGCCCCTCGGCCACAGCGAAGCCCATGCCGACGAAGACGTCTTCGAGGCGCTGGATGGACTCTGTGACGAGGTGGAGGTGCCCGGCGCCGCGGCCGGGCGGCACCTCGGTGAGGTCGAGTCGCTCGGCCTCCAGCTGCTGGCGGCGGGCCGCCGCCTCGAGCTCGCGGCGGCGGGCGGCCAGCGTCTGCTGCAGCGACTCCCGCACCCGGTTGACGGCCTGGCCGGCGGCCCGGCGGGCTTCGGGGTCGAGGCCGCCCAGCTGGGCCTTGGCCGTCGACAGGGTCGATCGCTTGCCCAGGAGCTCGCCGTCGAGCGCCCGGAGGTCGTCGAGGGTGGCGGCGGCCGCGATGCGGGGCACGGCCTCGGCCTCGATGGCCGCGATCTGGTCGACGAGCGGAGCCTCTGCCATGGAGGTGTGATGCTCCCCGCTCAGGCGGGCGCCCCGCCAATCGGTTCGCCGTGCTGGCGCTCGAAGGCGTCGGTGGGGAGCGTGAAGCAGAAGGTGCTGCCGGTCCCGAGCTCGGACTCGGCCGTGAGCCGGCCGCCATGGGCCTCGACCAGGCCCTGGCTGATCCAGAGGCCGAGGCCGGTGCCGGTGGGGCGTCCGTGGTCCCGTCGGAAGAACTTCGTGAACACCCTCGGCAGGTCGTCGGCCGGGATCCCCTCCCCCACGTCGCGCACCGAGACGGCCACCTCGCTCCCCTGCAGGTGGCCCGTGACCTCCATGCCCCGCGGGCTCCCGTACTTGGCGGCGTTCTCGACGAGGTTGGTGAGGACCTGCTCCACCTTGTCCGGGTCGGCGTAGACCGGGGGGAAGTCCTCCGGGAAGGAGACCGAGCACTCGAGCTCGGGGATGCCGATGCGGACCTTGTCGACGACCATGGCGGCCACGGCGGGGAGATCGACCATCTGCCGGCGCAGCACGAGGCGACCGGTCTCCAGCCGGGAGATGTCGAGCAGCTCCGTCACGAGCCGGGTGACGCGGTCGGCGTCGTGGTGCACCTGCTCGAGCATCGTGCGCTTCTGCTCGTCCTTCAGGCGCTCCCAGCGCGAGAGCAGCAGCGAGGTGTACCCCTTGACGGAGGTGAGCGGGCTGCGCAGCTCGTGGGAGACGGTCGAGATGATGGCGATGCCGCTGCGCTCCCCGGACGGCCGCAGGCTGAGCACCACGCGGCCCGGGCTCGATCGGATCGTGGCGGTGACGGGCACGTCGGTGCCGTCGGCACGGCGGAAGACGAGGTCCACCTGGCCCTCGGTGGGCGGGAGGCTGTCCCGCAGGGCGGGGGCCCCGCCGCCGCTGCGCACCTGGAAGGCCACCCCCACGGGTTCCCCCACGAAGGCCACGGCGTCGGCGCCGAGCACCTCGAGGGCCGCCGCGTTGACGGCCAGGAGGGTCAGCGCCTCGTCCAGCACCAGGACCGGGTCGGGCAGGGCGTCGAGGTCGAGGGTGGTCATCCGGCGGCGGTGCGGCGCTGCCGCAGGGCTTCGAAGCACACGACGGCGCCGGCCATCGCCACGTTGAGCGATTCGGCGCGCCCCGCCATGGGGATGGTGAGGCGCAGGTCCACGGCATCGACGACCTCGCGGGGCAGGCCGTGGGCCTCCGAGCCCAGCACCAGGGCGAGCGGGCCTCGCAGGTCGGCCTCGTCGTAGGGCACGCCGTCCCGCACGACGGTGGCGGCGGTCTGCACGCCCGCCGCTCGCAGCTCATCGAGCACCTCGGTGGCCTCCCCTCCGATCGCCACCGGCAGGCGGAACAGCGAGCCCGCCGCGGCCCGAACGCACTTCGGGTTGGTCGGGTCGACCGAGCCCGCGGTGAACAGTACCGCCACCGCCCCCGCCGCCTCGGCCGCCCGCACGAGGGTGCCGGCGTTGCCGGGATCGCTCACCTCGGCCAGCACTACGGCCAGCGGCCCGCCGGCGGCCGCCCGCACGGCCTCGGCCACCGGGACCTCGATGCGGCGAGCGATGGCGGCCAGCCCGTTCGGGGCCACCGCATCCGTGGCCCGGGCCAGCACCTCGGCCGTGACCGGGTGCACCGCGGCACCGGTCGCCTCGACCCGGGCCAGCAGGTCGCCCTCGGCCCCGGGCGCCGCGAACACCTCGACGACGGCCACCCCGGCGTCCAGCGCCTCGGCCAGCAGGGTGGGGCCGTCGATGACGAAGGAGCCCTCCTCCGAGCGCGCCGCGCGGCGCCCCGAGAGGCGCCGCAGCTGCTGCACTCGTGGGTGCCGGAACCCGAGCGGGTCCCGAGCCTCCACCCCTACGCGGATTCCCTGGCCGAGGCCTCCGTGGCCGCCTGCACGAGGGCCGTGAAGGCGGCCGGCTCGCGGACGGCGAGGTCGGCCAGGACCTTGCGGTCCACCTCGATCTCCGCCAGGCGGAGGCCGGCGATGAACCGGCTGTAGCTGGTGCCGTTCTCCCGGCAGGCCGCGTTGATCCGCTGGATCCACAGCGACCGGAAGTCGCCCTTGCGGGCGCGGCGGTCGCGGAACGCGTAGAGGCCGGCGTGCATGACGGCCTCGTTGGCGGACTTGAAGGACCGGCTCTTGTTGCCGTAGTAGCCCTGAGCCCGCTCGAGGGTTGCCCGACGCTTCTTCTTGCTGTGGACGGCGCGCTTGACCCGTGCCATGACTGTCTCCTTGTTCGGTCGGGGCCTAGCGGCCGAGCATCCGCTTGATCCGGGCGGCGTCGCCGGGGGCGACGCTCGTCTCACCGCTGAGGCGGCGCATGCGCTTCGACGGCTTCTTCTCCAGGATGTGGTTGTTGTTGATCTGCAGGCGCCGGAGCTTGCCGGTGCCGGTGACCTTGAAGCGCTTCTTGGCGCCGCTGTGGGTCTTCATCTTGGGCATCTTGAGGTCTCTTCTGTCGTCTGCGACTAGGCCTCGGCGGCGGGATCGGCTCCCGGCGCCTCCGCGTCGGCCACAGGGGCCGGGGCGGGAGCTTCGTCCTCGGTGGTGGTGGTGGTGGGGGGGGTGGTGGGGGTGGCGTCGCCCGCCGCCTCGGCGGCAGCCGCGGCAGCGGCCTTCTGGGCGGCGGCCTGCGCACGCTTGTCGGGGGCCAGCACCATCGTCATGTTGCGTCCGTCGATCCGGGGGAAGATCTCCACCCGGCCCACGTCCTTCACGGCTTCCTCGACCTGGTCGAGGATCTTCTTGCCGAGCTCGGGGTGGTACACCTCCCGGCCTCGGAAGGTGAGGGTGACCTTCACCTTGTGCCCCTCGGCCAGGAAGCGCTCGACCTTGCGGGTCTTGGTGTCGAAGTCGCCCCCCGAGATCTTCGGGCGGTACTTCATCTCCTTGATGACGACGTTGGTGGTCTTGCGGCGGGACTCCTTGGCCTTCTGGGCCGCCTCGTACTTGTACTTGCCGTAGTCCATGACTCGGCACACGGGCGGGTTCGCCTGGGCGGCGACCTCGACGAGGTCGAGATCGAGCTCCCGGGCGATGGCAAGTGCTTCGGGCAGCGGCTTGATGCCGATCTGCTGCCCGTCGTGTCCCACCAGTCGTACCTCGCGGGCCCGGATCCTGTCGTTGATCCTGGGCTCGCCGTTGGCCGGCGGCGTGGCTATCGCCGAATCCTCTTCATGTAGGCGCAGCTACCTCCTGTACGCGGGATGTGTCGGACTGCCGGCGCCGACACAGGCCCGAGAACGAGCGATGGCGGACGTCGGGGGAAGCCGAACGCCCGCCAGCGACGAGCGGGAGCCCGTCGAGCGACCATGTCGACCTGACGCACTCGGTGGTGGCCAGGTGGGGGTGAGCCCCGCTTCCTGTTCAGTTGTGGCGCCTAGGGTAACAGCCATGTCGCGACCGACCACAACCTGGGGGAGGACCTCGTGAGCCTGTGGACGCCTGGCGGTGAGCACACGCCCGAACCGGAGCCGCAGCCCACGGGGCCGGTCGGCCCACCGCCGGACCTCGCGGACCTCTCCCCGGAGGATCGAGCTCGGCTCGAGGAGATGCAGTCCGAGATGGCCCAGGTGCGCGAGCAGCTCCTCGGCGCGCCCGCCTCCGTCGTGATCGCCAACCACGCGATGGGGATCTACGAGCTCGCCGCCATCCACCTGACGGCGGACGCTCCGAAGCTCAGCGAGGCGTCGCTGGCGATCGACGCGCTCGCCGCGCTGGTCGACGGGTTGGGCGACCGCCTCGGCGAGCCCACCCAGACCCTCCGCGAGGCCCTCGCCCAGCTGCGGGCGGCCTACCTCGAGGTGCGTCCACGCGCCGAGCCCGGCGAGGCGTAGCATCGGCCGTGGCGGCGCCGGCCGCCTGACGTCCGGGGGGGCGCGAACGTCCATGACCCAGGCCTTCGAACCCGCGCTGGCGGGCGCCGCGGACGAGGACGCCCCGCTGGCCCCCGAGCACCTGCGGGCCCTGCTGGCCGACATCGTCGACCTGGCTGCCGTCGTCGAGCCCGACGGGTCGGTCTGCTACCTCAACCGTGCCGGCCGGAGGCTCCTCGGCCTCCGCCCGGACGCGCCGATCGGCCGCCTGAACGCGTTCGCGTCGATCTCCCCCTCCGATCAAGGGGTCGTCCAGCGCGAGCTGCTCCCGGCACTGGCCGCCGACGGCTGGTGGACCGGGAACATCGCCGTCCGGACCGGGCCGTCCACGGACCTCCCGTCGCGATCGACGTTCCGCCTCCAGCCTGCGATCGGTGACGAGCCGGCGCGGATCACCTGGATCGCCCGCGACATCAGCACGGAGAAGGCGGTCTACGAGCGGCTCCACAAGAAGATCTTCGAGGACGAGCTGACAGGCCTGCCCCATCGGTCGATCTTCCTCGACCGGCTCGACCTCGCCCTGCGGCGCTCGGGGCCGGACGGGTCGCCCGTGGCGCTGATGTTCATCAGCCTCGACCGGTTCAAGGAGAAGAACGACCGCTTCGGCCGCGATGTGGGCGAC
>DASUDP010000005.1:0-2106 GCA_036275535.1 Acidimicrobiales bacterium
GCCCAGCACTCCATGAGCCGGGCGGTGAGGAACGACTTGGCGCTCATCGACGGCCCGTACCACGGCACCCGCTGGCCGTCCTGCAGGGTGGTGGCCGCTTCGAGCAGCTCGGCCCGACCGGCGCGCCACCGCTCGAGCAGCTCGGCGGGCGACAGGTCGCGGAACAGCGTGAGCCGCTCCATGTCGCCACCCGAGGCCATCAGCTCCTCCAACGCGGCCTGGAAGGCGTCGGCGTCGGTGATGGCCAGCGTGGCCGTGCCGTCGAAGTAGGTGAGGTGGCCGATCTGGTCGCGCACCGACCAGCCCGGGCTCGCGGTGGGCGTGTCCCACTGCTCGGGCGGCAGGTCGGCGACCACCGCGTCGAGCGAGTCCTGCTCGGCGCGCAGGTCGGCGGTGATGGAGGCGAGGTCGGTCATCGGGTCTCCTCCCGATCTGGGGCGACGCTCATCGATCGGCCCGCGGCTCGCGGGGCAGGCCGAGGACGAGCTCGCCGATGATGTTCCGCTGGATGGCGAAGGTGCCGCCGCCGATGGTCAGCGCCGGCGAGAACAGGAAGCCGTAGTGCCACACCGGGTGGACGTCGGGGAACTGCGTGCTGTCGACGTTGATCTCGGTGGCGCCGGTGCGCGAATCCTCGGGGACCGGCCCGGGCGGGCCGGAGCCCTCGAGCACGCCGGCGGTGCCGGCCAGGTCCTTGGCCAGCTCCATCACGTGCTGGCCGTGCTCGTCGGCCATGGCCTTCTGGATGGACGCCTCCGGCCCGGGGGTCTGGCCCTTCAGCCGGGCCGACAGCGTGCGGAGCCGGTTCAGCCGCAGGACCTCGGCCTCGCCGTGCAGGGCGGCGAGCCGCTGGCGCAGCAGCGGGTCCTCGGTACCACCCTGGGCCCGGACCAGCTCGATGAGGTCGGCGGCTGACGGACCGGCGCCCCACAGCGAACCGGCCGACGACAGCATCACGCGCTCGTTCGAGAGCGTCACCTTGGTGAGGCGCCACCCGTCGTTCTCCTGGCCGACGAGGTTCTCGGCCGGCAGGCGGACGTCCTCGAAGAAGACCTGGTTGAACGAGTGCGCCGTGGTCATGTCGATGATCGGCTCGAGCGTCATGCCCGGCAGGTCCATCGGGCAGATGAAGTAGCTGATGCCCCGGTGCTTGGGCGCCTCGCTGTCGGTGCGGGCGATGAGGATGCCGTACCGGCTGTGGTGGCCACCGCTGGTCCAGATCTTGGAGCCGTTCACGAGGTAGCTGTCGCCGTCGCGGACCGCCCGGGTGCGCACCGACGCCAGGTCGGAGCCCGAGTCGGGCTCCGAGAACAGCTGGCACCACTGGTCTTCGCCGCTGAGGATCCCGGGGAGGTAGGTCTGCTTCTGCTCCTCGGTGCCGGCCAGCAGGATGGTGGGGGCGGCCCAGCCGATGCCGATGCCCTCCGGCCGCTTGACACCGGCCCGCGCGAGCTCCTCGTCGATGACGAGCTGATGGACCGGATCGGCCTCCAGGCCCCAGGGCGCCGGCCAGTGGGGCACCACGTAGCCGGCCTCGGCCAGCTCGGCACCGGAGGCGTTCGGGTGCTCCTCCAGCCAGCGGCGGACCTCGAGGCGGCGGGGGTCGTCGTCGGGGGGCAGGTCGAAGTCCATGCTCAGCGTCCTTCCAGGAGTGCGGCGGGGATGTCGACGTGACGGGCGCGCAGCCACTCGCCGAGGCTCTTGGCCTGCGGGTCCTTGCGGGTCGACGCGGCCACACCCTCCTCGAGCAGGCCGTGGATCACGAAGTTCAGGGAGCGGATCGACGCCAGCCGGTGCCGGTCGATGCGCAGCGGCGCCGCCTCCGGCAGCAGCTCGGCGAGCCTCTCCGCGGTGAGGAACGAGTCGAGCCACGACCACGCCTCGTCGGTGCGGGCGAACACGCCGAGGTTGGCGTTGCCGCCCTTGTCGCCGGAGCGGGCGCCGATGATGGTGCCGATCGGGGCACGCACGGTGTCGCCGGCGGGCACGCCGACGGACGGGCCGGGCCGGGCCTCGACCGTGACGTCGCCGGGCGGCGCGGTGGACTCGACCACGGTGCGGCTCCCGCCGAGCACGACGACGTGCTGGGGCACCAGGTCGGCGGGC
>DASUDP010000006.1:0-6706 GCA_036275535.1 Acidimicrobiales bacterium
TCAGGGGCGTGGGGGGTCGCCCTAGGATCCGGCGCGGTCGATCCCAAGGAGCACACGTGCACGTCGTGGTAGTCGGATGCGGGCGGGTCGGTTCTGGCCTCGCCGGTGTTCTCGAAGATGGTGGCCACACCGTCGCGGTGATCGACAAGGCCCCCAAGGCCTTCCGTCGCCTCCCGGAGGGGTTCAGAGGGCGGACCGTCGTCGGCGTCGGCTTCGACCGCGACCTGCTGCGGGCGGCTGGGATCGAGGAAGCCGGGGCCCTGGCCGCCGTCACCAGCGGCGACAACTCCAACATCATGGTGGCCCGCACCGCCCGGGAGGTCTTCGGGGTGGAGCGGGTGGTGGCCCGCATCTACGACCCCCGCCGAGCGGCCATCTACGAGAAGCTCGGCATCCCGACGATCGCCACGGTGCAGTGGACGATCGACCGCGTGCTGCGACGCATCCTCCCGGAGGCCCCCGCCACCGAGTGGGCCGACCCCTCCGCCAACATCGCCCTGATCGAGCGGCCGGTCAGCGCCGGCTGGGCCGGCAAGCGCCTGGCCGACCTCGACCTCGACGGCTGGGCCCGGGTGGCGGTGCTCTCCCGCCTCGGCATCGGCCAGATCCCGACGCCCGACCTCGTCACCCAGGAGGGCGACATCGTCTACATGACCGTGGCCGCCGACCACATCGACGCCCTGGACGCCCACCTGGCCGGTCGCGACGGGGGGTCGCACTGATGCGGGTCGTCATCGTGGGAGGCGGCAACGTCGGCACGTTCATCGGCGCCGAGCTGAGCGCGGACGGGCACGACGTCACGATCGTCGAGGTCGAAGCCGAGCGCGTCGCCCGGGCCGAGGCCAGCGGCGACCCAGCCGGGGTGCGATGGGTGAACGCCGACGCCTGCGAGGTCGACAACCTCCGCAAGGTCCCGCTCGACGACGTCGACGTGCTGGCCGCCGTCACCGGCGACGACGAGGACAACCTCGTCGTCTCGCTGCTGGCCAAGCAGGAGTTCGCGGTGCCGCGCGTCATCGCCCGGGTGAACAACCCGAAGAACCACTGGATGTTCAACGAGAGCTGGGGGGTGGACGTCGCCGTCTCCACGCCCCACCTCATCACCTCGCTCGTCGAGGAGGCGGTGTCGGTCGGCACCCTCGTGCGCCTGCTCAGCTTCGAGCGCGGCCGGGCCAGCCTCATCGAGGTGACGCTGGCCGGCGACGCCGAGGCGGCCAACACCGAGATCGCGCAGCTGGACTTCCCCCGTGAGGCGACGATCGTGGCGGTCCTGCGCGAGGAGCGGGTGATCTTCCCCCGGGGCGACACGCTGCTGCTCCCCGGCGACGAGGTGCTGGTGCTCGTGACGCCCGAGAGCGAGGCGGCGGTGCAGGCCATCCTCACCCAGCGATGAGGCGCGGTCAGCGCCGATGAGCACCCGCCGGCTGATCCTCGCCGCGCTCCTGTGCGGGATGGCGATCCTCCTCGCCGCCGCGGTCCAGTTCGTGCTGATCAGCCGCGGGTGAGCCCGGCCCGCCGGCTGTCGAGCGCCCTGACCCGCGCCCTGGCCCGGTTCAGGCGGCGTGAGCCGGCCGGTAGGCTCCGAGGCGAGTCCCCCCAGACGGCCCCACACCCGGAGGTGGTCCCCACGGCCGAGCACTACGACGTCGTCGTCATCGGCGGCGGTCCCGGCGGCTACGCCACGGCGCTCTACGGCGCGTCCGCCGGCCTCAACATCGCCATGATCGAGAAGGGCAAGCTCGGTGGCACCTGCCTGAACGTGGGGTGCATCCCGGCCAAGGAGCTCCTCGAGACGGCCGCCACCTACTTGCACGTGGCCGAGGCCGCCGAGTTCGGCGTGAACGCCGGGGAGCCGTCCCTCGACTGGTCGGTCTCGCTGGCCCGCAAGGACAAGATCGTCGGGAACCTCGTCAGCGGCCTCGCCTCGCTCCTCAAGGGGCGCAAGGTGACGGTCCTCGACGGCCACGGCCGCCTGCACGCCGGCCGCAAGGTGACCGTGAGCGGGGGCAGCTCCGGCGACGTCGAGCTCACCGCCGACGCCGTCGTGCTGGCCCCCGGATCGCTGCCTCGCACGCTGCCGGGCTTCGACGTCGACGGGAAGCTCGTCATGACCTCCGACGAGGTGCTGTCGATGCCGGAGGTGCCGAAGACGGCGGCCGTGATCGGCGGCGGCGTGATCGGCTGCGAGTTCGCCTCCATGATGAGCGACCTCGGCACGAAGGTCACGATCCTCGAGGCCCTGCCCAAGATCCTGCCGGGGCTCGACAAGGACGTCACCAAGGTCATCGAGCAGTCGTTCAAGAAGCGCGGCATCGAGATCCGCACAGGGGTCTCCGTCGAGGGGCACTGGCCCAGCGGCGCGGGCACCACGGTGCAGGTGAGCGGCGAGTCGCTCGACGTCGACGTCGTCGTCGTCTCCGTCGGACGCCGCCCCAACACGGACGACCTCGTCCAGGACGGCACCGGCGTCGTCGTGACGGACCGCGGCTTCATCGAGGTCGACGGCGTGTGCCGCACGGCCGAGGAGGGCGTCTGGGCCGTGGGCGACGCCATCGCCACCCCCGCCCTCGCTCACATCGCCTTCATGGAGGGCGTGACGGTCATCCAGGACATCCTCGGCGAGGACCCGCCCGGCATCGACTACGGCAAGGTGCCCTGGTGCGTCTACACCCGCCCTGAAGCGGCCTTCACCGGCATGTCGGAGGAGGCGGCCAAGGAGGCCGGGCTCGAGGTCGTCACCCAGAAGAGCCGCTTCAACCACAACGGCCGGGCGATGATCGTCAACCAGCCGGAGGGCCTGGTGAAGATCGTGGCCGAGAAGGGGGCCGACGGCACCGCCGGGCGGATCCTCGGCGTCCACATGGCCGGGCCGTGGGTCACCGAGCAGCTCGGGCAGGGCTACCTGGCCGTGAACTGGGAAGCCACGGTGGACGACATGGCCTCGCTCATCCAGCCCCACCCCACGATGACCGAGGTGCTCGGCGAGGCGATGATCTCGCTCACCGGGCGTCCCCTGCACGGCTAACCCCAACGATCGCGACAACAGAGGAGTCAGCCACGATGGCCGACATCACGATGCCCCAGCTCGGCGAGACCGTCACCGAGGGCACCATCACCAAGTGGTTCAAGCAGGTCGGCGAAGCCGTCGCCGAGGACGAGCCGCTCTTCGAGGTCTCCACCGACAAGGTGGACTCCGAGGTCCCCTCGCCCGTCAGCGGCACCCTCACCGAGATCAAGGTGCCCGAGGGCGAGACGGTCGACGTCGGCGTGGTGCTGGCCGTGGTCGGCGACGCTGGCGCGGCCCCCGCTCCTGCCGCCGAGCCCGAGGCGCCCGCCGAGGCTCCGGCCGAGGCGGCCGCGGACGCCCCGGCGGACGCGCCGGCGCCCGAACCGGCCGCTGAGGAGGCCCCTGCCGCCGAGGCGGCCCCGGCGCCCGCTCCCGAGGCTCCCGCCGCCGAGCCGGCTCCGGCGCGCGCCCCCGCTCCGGCCCCCGCCGCGCCCGCCGCCTCCGGTGGTGGCGGTCTGGTCCTGTCGCCCGTCGTGCGCCGGCTCATCAACGAGCACGGGCTCGACCCGGCGACGATCAGCGGCACGGGCGTGGGCGGCCGCATCACCCGCAACGACGTCCTCGCTGCCGTCGACGCCCAGGGGCGCACCGGTGCGCCCGCCGCCCCGGCCCCCGCCGCCGCGGCAGCCCCCGCCGCGGCAGCCCCGGCCGGTCGGCCGGCCCCCGCCCCGCTAGTGCGCTCTGGAGAGCGCGACACGGTCATCAAGCACTCGAACATCCGCAAGCGCAGCGCGGAGCACCTCCGTCGCTCGCTCGACACGTCGGCGCACGTCTACGCCTCGATCGAGGTGGATTACGAGGCCGTCGAACGGGTCCGGCGGGCGGAGCGCGAGCAGTGGAAGGCGGAGGAGGGGTTCAGCCTCACCTACCTGCCCTTCATCGCCCGGGCCGTCGTCGACGCCATCGACGACTTCCCGGAGGTCAACTCGTCCTTCACCGACGACGCGCTGATCGTGCACAACTACCTCAACCTCGGCATCGCCGTGGACCTCGACTTCAAGGGCCTCATGGTCCCGGTCATCCGTGACGCCGACGGCAAGCGCCTCCGCGCCCTGGCTCGCGAGGTGAGCGATCTCGCCTCCCGGGCCCGCAACAAGAAGCTGTCGCCCGACGAGATCGCCGACGGCACCTTCACGATCACCAACCCCGGGCCCTACGGCACCCTGCTCACGATGCCGATCATCAACCAGCCGCAGGTGGCGATCCTTTCCACCGACGGCGTGAAGCGCCGCCCGGTCGTGATCGACCTGCCTGACGGCACGGAGGGCATCGCCATCCACTCGGTGGGAAACCTGGCCCTCAGCTGGGACCACCGGGCCTTCGACGGCGCCTACGCGGCCGCCTTCCTGGCCCGGATCAAGGAGAACCTCGAGACGCGGGACTGGGCCGCAGAGCTGTGACCGAGGGGTGCGACGTCCGGCCCGGCAGCACCGACCGGCCGTTGCACATCCGTTGGCTGGGCCGGGTGCCCTACCAGGACGCCCACGCCCTGCAGCAGGGCCTCTTCGCCCACGGCCCGGACAGCCACCTCCTCCTCCTCGAGCACCCGCACGTCTACACGCTCGGCCTCCGGGGCGACCTCGGGCACCTCATCCGGGCGCCGGAGGAGGTCGGTGCCGACCTCGTCCACACCGACCGCGGGGGCGATGTCACCTACCACGGCCCCGGACAGCTCGTCGGCTACCCGATCCTGAGCCTGCCCGGCCGGCGCGGCGGCGGGCTGGCCGAGACCAGCAGCTACGTCTGCTCCCTGGAGCAGCTGGTCATCGACGCGCTGGCCGACATCGGCCTTCCCGGAGCCTCCCGGCTGGAGGGCTTCCCCGGCGTCTGGGTCGGGGCGGCCACGGCCCAGCCCCGCAAGATCTGCGCCATCGGCGTCCGGCTCAGCCGGGGGCGCACGATGCACGGGTTCGCCCTCAACGTCGACCCCGACCTGGCCATGTTCGGCCACATCGTCCCCTGCGGGATCGCCGACAAGGGCGTGACGTCGCTGTCCGCCGAAGGCGTCCAGGTCACGATGGCGGAGGTCGTCGACGCGGTGGCGGCTCGGGCCGCGGAGCGATGGGGGAGCGCCGGCTGGGACCGCGCCGACGTCGTGTGGCGCCACAGCCCCGAGGACCTCTCCGCGTTCAGCCGCGGCGCCGGCGCTGGCGAGCCGGTGCGCCCTGACGCCCACACCGATGCCATCGGGGTGCCCGTGGCCCTGTCGCCCGCCCGCCGGGGCAGCGGCACGACGGCCCGCCGCCAGGGTCGCCTGACCGAGGCCGGCGTGACCGACGCCGTCGCCATCTCCGACCGCAAGCCCGACTGGATGCGGGCCCCGCTGCGCCTCACGCCCGAGGTCACCGCCATCCGGCGCACCATGCGCGACCTCGGCCTGGTGACGGTGTGCGAGGAGGCCGGCTGCCCGAACCTGTCGGAGTGCTGGAGCGACGGCACCGCCACGTTCATGATCAACGGCGAGCGCTGCACCCGGGCCTGCGGGTTCTGCCTCGTCGACACCCGACACCCCGACGCGCCCGACCCGCGGGAGCCGGAGCGGGTGGCCGAGGCCGTCGCGCAGATGGGGCTGCGCTTCGCCGTCGTCACCACGGTGGCGCGCGACGACCTGCCCCGCGGCGGGGCCGACGAGTTCGCGGCGGTCATCCGGGCCATCCGGGCCCGCACCCCCGGCGTGTCGGTCGAGGTCCTCATCTCGGACTGCACGGGGGACCCTGAGGCCCTCGAGGTGATCTTCGCGGAGCGCCCCGACGTCCTGAACCACAACCTCGAGACGGTCGCTCGCCTGCAGCGGGCGGCCCGCCCGTCGGCCGGCTACGCCCGTTCGCTCGCCGTGCTGGCCCGGGCCAAGGCGGCCGGCCTCACGACGAAGTCCTCCCTCATCGCTGGCATGGGGGAGACGCGCGACGAGATGGTCCAGGCGCTCACCGACCTGCGCGGCGTGGGCGTGGACATCGTCACCATCGGCCAGTACCTGCGCCCGACCACCAACCACCTGCCGGTGGCGCGGTGGTGGACGCCCGACGAGCTCCACGAGCTCAAGGTGATCGGCGAGGCCATGGGCATCGGCCACGTCGAGGCGGGCCCGCTCGTCCGCAGCAGCTACCACGCCCGCCAAGCCGCCGACGCCGCCGGCCCCCCTCATCGCCCCGCCCCCGCCCGGCTCTGAAGGGCAGACTGGCGCATGGCCGCTGACGAGCAGGGTTGGACCGAGATGAACGACCAGCGGGGGCCGGACCGGTCGGGGGAGGTGCGGGGGACCGGCGTCTCGAGGTGGTCGCTCCTCCTGCTGATCCTGGCCATCGTGCTTGCGGTGATCCTGGGACAGAACACCGAGCGGGTCGAGGTCGAGGTGCTGTGGGCGAGCTTCCGGGCGCCGCTGTTCCTCGTGGTGCTCCTCGCCGGTCTCGGGCTCACCGTGCTCTGGGAGGTGGGCACGCTGGCCCTCCGCCACCGGCGCCGCCGGGCCCGTCGCCGCACCTAGTCGTGACGCGAAGCAGCAGCGTCGAAGTGCGTGAGTAGCGGGGCGGCCCTGTCGTCGTAGGGGACGTGGCGGTGCACGATCTTCCACTCGGATGATGAGATCGACCGCCCGCAACGGGTCAGGTCTGTGCGATTGCCCACGTTGCAGCGACAACC
>DASUDP010000007.1:0-65693 GCA_036275535.1 Acidimicrobiales bacterium
CACCCCCAGCTGGGCCAGCAGCGACGCGCCGTAGGTGGGCCAGCCGAGCACCATCCAGGGGCGCCGCCAGATGGGCACGACGGCGCGCCGGTCGAGGGCCGGGAGGGGGGCGACCGGGGGCGGGGACCACGCCACGTCGACCGCGGCGGCCAGCCGGGGGAGCTGGTCGTCGAGGTGGGCCACGGAGCGGACGGCCAGGGCCAGCACCGGCAGGCCGGCCGCCACCAGGGCGTCGTGGTCCTCCCGGCGGTTCTCCTCCTCGTCGAGGACCACCAGATCCGGTCGGAGGGCCACGATGGCCTCGAGGTCGGGGTTCTTGGTCCCCCCCACCGCCGGGAGGTCCGGCTGCTCGCAGAACCTCGTGCAGGCGACCGGATCGACCCCCCAGGCGCGCAGCGTCTCGGTCACCGACGGCACCAGGCTCACGACGCGGATCGCTTCTCCACCAGCCACCGCGCCACCGTAGGCGGTACGTTCCCGGCCATGATCGAGCAGCTCGACAGGGTCGTGGACGAGGCGCAGGCGCGGCTCGACGAGGCGGTGGCGCTGCGGCGACGGCTCCACGAGCGGCCCGAGCTGGGGCTCGACCTACCCGAGACCCAGGCCGCCGTCATCGAGGCGCTGGACGGCCTGCCCGTCACCACCACCACGGGCTCGACGACCTCCTCGGTGGTGGCGGTGCTCGATGGCGACGAGCCGGGTCCGACCGTGCTGCTGCGCGGTGACATGGATGCCCTGCCGATGCCGGAGGACACCGGGCTCGACTACGCCAGCCGGGTCGACGGGGCCATGCACGCCTGCGGCCACGACACCCACGTGGCCATGCTGGCCGGCGCGGCCCAGCTGCTGGCCGCCCGCCGGTCCCGGCTGGCCGGCCGGGTCGTCTTCATGTTCCAGCCCGGCGAGGAGGGCCACGCCGGGGCCCGCCACATGCTCGACGAGGGGCTGCTCGAGACCGCCGGCGCCGGCGCCGAGCCCGTGTCGCTGGCCTTCGCCATCCACCAGTCCCCGAGCATCCCGAGCGGCATGATCGCCAGCAAGGGCCGGTCGATCATGGCCTCGGCCGACGAGTTCCAGATCACCGTGCGGGGCCGGGGCGGCCACGCCTCGATGCCCCACCAGGCCGCCGATCCCATCCCGGTGGCGGCCGAGATCATCACCGCCATCCAGGCCATGGTCACACGCCGCGTCGACGCCTTCGATCCCGCCGTCGTCACGGTGGCCAAGCTGCGGGCCGGCACCACCACCAACGTGATCCCCGAGACGGCGACGATGTGGGGCACCATCCGCGCCGTCTCGGCCGCCACCCGGGAGGCCGTCCTGGCCGACCTCGAGCGGGTGGCCGACGGCATCGCGGCAGCCCACGGCGCCACCGCCGAGCTGGAGCTGTTCGACAACGGGTACCCGGTCACCGTCAACGACGAGGCCGCGGCCCGCTTCGCCCTCGACACCGCGGCCGCCCTCTTCGGCCGCGACCTCGCCATCGAGCTACCCCAGCCGGTGATGGGCGCGGAGGACTGGAGCTACGTGCTCGAGCGCGTACCCGGCGCGATGGCCTTCCTCGGCACCCGGCCGCCCGGGGTCGCCCCCCGGGACGTGGCCCCGAACCACTCCAACCGCATGGTCCTCGACGAGGGGGCGATGGCGCCGGGCATCGCCACGTACAGCGCGGTGGCCCTCCGCTGGCTGTCCTCGCCCCCTGCGGCCACACCGGCCTGACCGGCTGAGCCCAGCGCCTCCCGCCGCGTCAGGAGGCGACGTGGGCGGGGGGCGTCCCGCCTCCGTCCTTGGCCGTCACGCGCTTGGCGAGGCGGACCAGGAGGAGGATCACGAGGGCCAGGGCGCACACGACGGCGACGGCGCCGAGGAGGATCGTCGACCAGCGGCGCTCGGTGCCCTCGGCCCGCAGGTCCACGGTCCGGTCACCGAAGCCGACCTGCCACACGGCGCCGTTGTCGGCCTTGGTGGTGGCGTTGGAGCTCACGTCCCCGGGGAGGCGGGCGCTGACCCGGACCTGGATGAGCCGGCTGAGCGACTCGCCCAGCTGGTCCTCGATCTCCTGCTCGCTCTGACCGATCGGCTGGCCGTCGAGCTCGGCGGCGAGGCCAGCGTCGCCGAAGGCCGCGAGACCCCCGCTGAAGTCGACCCGTCCCGTGAACCCCCAGTTCGTCTCGGCCAGGGAGGTCTTCCGGGTGACGGCGAAGTCCTGGAACGGCCCGTCCTCGCCCGCGATCTGGGCGAACACCGACGCCGCCTCGTCGGCGGTGCCGAAGGGGTGGCTGATCCGCACCCGGGTGGAGCCGTCGCTGTCCTTCGTCGGGCCCTCGACGCGCCAGCCGGCCGCGATGAGGTCGTCCAGCTCCATCAGGGGCTTCAGGTCGCCTCCGATGCGGGCCATCGCGTCGGGGTCGAGGGTGACGACGACCTCCACGGTGCCCGACCCGTCCTCCTCCACCGCCACGTTCACGTCGATCCCCAGCCGGCAGCCGGACAGCGCCAGGCCGAGCACCAGCGCCCCGAGCAGCGCCCGCAGGTGGCCGCGCATCTACGTGGTCTTGACGATGAGCAGGTTGCAGGGCAGGTGGTGGGTGACCTTGTTGGGCACGGAGCCGAGGCGGAAGAAGCGGGTCAGGCCCGTCATGCCCTTGTTCCCCATCACGAGCAGGTCGTAGCGGCCGGCGCGGGCTTCCTCGATGAGGGCGTGGACGGGGTCCTTGTCCACGACCTTCGTGTCGATCGCCACGCCGGAGCCCTGGTGCTGGGCGGCGGCGGCCGCCACGACGGCCCCGCCCCGCTCGGGCCGGGCGGCCGTCATGATCGTCAGCGAGGCCCCCGTCGAGACGGCCAGCTGCACGGCCCGCTCGACCGCCTTGGCCGCCGTCCGCGACCCATCAGTCCCCACGAGGATGCGCTGGTACATGGGCGGCCAACATAGTGCGAAACGCACGAGACCCCCGCCGGGGGCGGGGGTCTCGTCAGATGCTCCGACCGGGTTCGGGCTACCCCTCGGTGCCGCCGGTCTCAGCCAGCTCCATGGGCGGGGGCTCGAAGCCCTCGATGGCCCGGAAGGTGAGCCCGACCTCGCCGGTCTCGGGATCCGGCTCGGCATCGACGACCACGATCTGGCCGGCGCGGAACTCCTTGTAGAGGAGCTTCTCCGACAGCGGGTCCTCGATGAGGCGCTGGATGGCCCGGCGCAGCGGGCGGGCGCCCAACGTCGGGTCGTAGCCCTTGTCAGCCAGGTGGCTCTTGGCGGCCGGCAGGAGCTCGATCCCGAGGCCCTGGCCCTCCAGCTGCTTCTGGGTGCGGGCGATCATCAGGTCGACGATCTCGGTGACCTCTTCCTTGCTCAGCTCGTGGAAGACGATCGTCTCGTCGATGCGGTTCAGGAACTCGGGCCGGAAGTGCTGCTTGAGGGCCTCGTTGACCTTCTCCTTCATCCGCTCGTACGTGACGGCCTCGTCGGCCTTGCCGAAGCCCAGGCTGGCCTTGCGGAGGTCCGCCGTGCCGAGGTTGGAGGTCATGATGAGCACGGTGTTGCGGAAGTCCACCGAGCGGCCCTGGGCGTCGGTGAGCCGGCCCTCCTCCAGGATCTGGAGGAGGGTGTTGAACACGTCCGGGTGGGCCTTTTCGATCTCGTCGAACAGCACCACGCTGAACGGCTTGCGGCGGACGGCCTCGGTGAGCTGCCCGCCCTCCTCGTAGCCCACGTAGCCGGGGGGCGAGCCCACGAGCCGGCTGACCGTGTGCTTCTCCATGTACTCGGACATGTCGAGGCTGATCATGGCGGTCTCGTCGCCGAAGAGGAACTCGGCCAGCGTCTTGGCGAGCTCGGTCTTCCCGACGCCGGAGGGGCCCAGGAAGATGAACGAGCCGCTGGGGCGCTTCGGGTCCTTCAGGCCGGCCCGGGTGCGGCGCACGGCCTGGGAGACGGCCTTGATGGCGTCGACCTGGCCGATGACCCGCTTGTGGAGCTCGTCCTCCATGCGGAGGAGCTTCTGCGTCTCCTCCTCGGTCAGCTTGTAGACGGGGATGCCCGTCCACATGGACAGCACCTCGGCGATCGACTCCTCGTCCACCTCGTCGAAGAGGTCGACGCCGGAGTCCTTGATCTCGCGCTCCTTGGTGTCCTTGGCGGCGAGGAGCTCCTTCTCCTTGTCGCGCAGGCGGCCGGCCTCTTCGAAGTTCTGGGCCTCGACGGCCTTCTTCTTGGCCTCGACCACGCCGGAGAGCTCGTTCTCGAGCTCCTTGTAGTCCGCCGGGGTCTCCATGCGCTTGATGCGCAGACGGGAGCCGGCCTCGTCAATGAGGTCGATGGCCTTGTCGGGGAGGTGCCGGTCGGCGATGTACCGGTCGGCCAGGTTGGCCGCGGCCACGAGGGCCTGGTCGGTGATCGTCACCCGGTGGTGGGCCTCGTACCGGTCGCGCAGGCCCTTCAGGATCTCGATCGTGTGGGCCACGGTGGGCTCGTCGACCACGACCTTCTGGAAGCGCCGCTCGAGGGCGGCGTCCTTCTCGAGGTGCTTGCGGTACTCGTCGAGCGTGGTGGCGCCGATCGTCTGCAGCTCACCCCGGGCCAGCATGGGCTTCAGGATGGAAGCGGCGTCGATGGCGCCCTCGGCCGCACCGGCCCCGACGAGGGTGTGGATCTCGTCGATGAACAGGATGATGTCGCCCCGGGTGCGGATCTCCTTCAGCACCTTCTTCAGGCGCTCCTCGAAGTCACCGCGGTAGCGGGAGCCGGCCACGAGGGCACCAAGGTCGAGCGTGTAGAGCTGCTTGCCCTTCAGCGTCTCGGGGACGTCGTTGATGACGATCTTCTGGGCCAGCCCCTCGACGACGGCCGTCTTGCCGACGCCCGGCTCGCCGACCAGGACCGGGTTGTTCTTCTGGCGGCGGGACAGGACCTGCATGACCCGCTCGATCTCCTTGGCCCGGCCGATGACCGGGTCGAGCTTCTTCTCGCGGGCCTGCTGGGTGAGGTTGCGGCCGAACTGGTCGAGCACGAGCGAGCCCGAGGCCGCCTCGGCGCCTGGGGTGCCGCCGGGGCCGGCGGTCTGGCCGGCCTTCTCCGCCGAGCCGCCGGGGCCCTGGTAGCCCGAGAGGAGCTGGATGACCTGCTGGCGGACCCGCGACAGGTCGGCGCCCAGCTTCACCAGCACCTGGGCGGCGACGCCCTCACCCTCCCGGATGAGGCCGAGGAGGATGTGCTCGGTGCCGATGTAGTTGTGGCCGAGCTGCAGCGCCTCCCGCAGCGACAGCTCGAGGACCTTCTTGGCCCGGGGCGTGAAGGGGATGTGGCCGGAGGGCGACGAGCCGCCCTGGCCGATGATCTCCTCGACCTGGCTGCGCACGGCCTCCAGCGAGATGCCGAGCGACTCGAGGGCCTTGGCGGCGACGCCCTCACCCTCGTGGATCAGCCCGAGCAGGATGTGCTCGGTGCCGATGTAGTTGTGGTTGAGGAGCCGGGCTTCCTCTTGGGCCAGCACGACGACCCGTCGAGCCCGATCAGTGAACCGTTCGAACAATGTGAGCCTCCCGCCCTGTTCGGGGGATCCGTGTGTCGAGTGTACCCACCGCCTCACCGAACCGATTCCGGCGCATGGTGGATCATCGTCACCTCGACGGCCTGTCGTGAGCGGTTCTTCGGGCCGGGCCGCGCCGCCGGACGGCCCGGTGGGCTCCGGCGGCGGTTTCCGGGCCCGGTCGCGGCTGTCGTAGCGTGCAGCGATGCCCTCGTCGAACCCCCTGCTGCAGCTGCCGGGCATGGACGGCTTCCGGGACCGCGTGGAGACCACCCTGCTCGGGGCGGTGGCCGCCGAGGACGAGCTGATGGCCGAGATGGGTGGCCACCTGATCACCGCCGGCGGCAAGCGGGCCCGACCGCTGTTCGCCGTCTGCTCGGCGGCGGCGCTGGCCGACGACCCGGCGGGGGTCGAGGCGGCGGTGACCGATGACGTGATCCGTGGCGGCGTGTCCGTCGAGCTGGTCCAGGTGGGCTCGCTGTGCCACGACGACGTCATCGACGAGGCCGACACCCGCCGGGGGGCGGAGAGCGTGAACGCCCGGTGGGGGAACCTGAAGGCGATCCTGGCCGGGGACTTCCTGCTGGCCAAGGCCTCGGAGATCGCCGCCTCCCTCGGCACCGAGGTGGCGGGCCTGCTGGCCGCCACGATCGGCCGCCTGTGCGAGGGCGAGGTGCATGAGCTGCGCACGGCCTACGACGCCGGCCGGACCGAGGACAGCTACACGGCGGCCATCGCCGGCAAGACGGCCGCCCTGTTCTCCACCGCCTGCCGGGTGGGCGGCATCGTCGGGCAGCTGCCGCGTGAGGACGTCGACCGGCTGACCCGGTTCGGGCAGCGCTACGGCATGGCCTTCCAGGTCGTCGACGACGTCCTCGACGTGATCGGCACCGACGAGGAGCTCGGCAAGCCGGCCGGCCACGACATCGCCGAGGGCATCTACAACCTCCCCGTCATCCGAGCTCTGGCCGGCGATGCCGGAGCCGAGCTGCGCCCGCTGCTCGGGGGTCCCCTCGGGGGAGCCGACCTCCAGCGGGCCCGCAAGCTGGTCCGAGCCTCCGACGGCGTGGCCCAGTCCGTCGAGGTGGCCCGCCGCTACGTCGACGAGGCCGTGGCCTGCCTCGAGCCCTTCGGCGAGCGGCCCGCAGCGGCCGCCCTCCGGGGCGCCGCGCACCACCTCATCGCCGACCTCTAGCCCGCCCCAACGTCGTCAGCGAGGGGCGGGGAGGGCGGCCGGGAGGCGGCGGGCGGCCAGGACGCCGAGGATGGCGCCGGTGACCGCCACGAGGAAGGCACCGGTGAGGGCGGAGCGCACGGCCCAACCGCTGGCGTCCCCCAGGGCGACGAAGACCCCGCCCACCCCGGTGCCGAGCGACACACCGAGGACGTCGGACAGCTGCAGCGCGGCAGAGGCCGAGCCCTCACGGCCCGGCGCCGCCAGGGCCAGGACAGTGACCGACAGCGGTGAGTAGGACAGGCCCGTCCCCAGCCCGGCGACCGACCACAGCGCGATGCTCACGGGCACCGGGAGCGGGCCGAGGGCCCCGAACATGCCGAGGATCCCGATCGCCACGCACACGAACCCGGTTCCCACCAGCCGGCGTGGCCCGACCCGGTGCACGAGCCGCTCCTGGACCCAAGCCCCGATCGACCACGTGATGGTGGCGGCGGTGAGCGCGGCGCCGGCCACCCACGTCGGCTGGTCGCGCACCTCCTGGAAGGTCAGAGAGACGTAGGCGTCGACGCCGAAGAAGGCGAAGGTGAGGATCCCCCGGACGAGCACCGCGGCGGGCATGCCGGGGGCCAGGCGGACCGTGCCCGGCGGCACCAGGCGCAAGAAGGCGGCCGCCGCCACGGGAGCGCCGACGGTCACGAGGACGACGGCCACCGGCAGCGGGGCGCCGCCGGCCGCCAGCAGGACGGCGGTGACGCCCGCGATGAGGACCAGGGCCAGCACCCGCTCGTCCAGGCCCTGGCCGTCGCCAGGATCAGCCGTCGCCTCGTCGGTGGGGCCCTGACGCGACAGCTGCGGGAGGGTCATGGCGCCGGCCAGCACGACGAGCGGCAGCAGGGCCAGGAACACGGCCCGCCAGCTGAGAGCGTGCTCGATGGCCCCGGCGGCGGCGGGCCCGATGAGGCCGGGGATCACCCAGGCGGAGCTGAAGACGGCGAACACGCGCGGCTGGAGGGCCTGGGGGTAGGAGCGGCCGACGGTCGTGTAGGCGACGGCCGGGATGGCACCGGCGCCGACGCCCTGGGCCACGCGGGCCGCCACCAGCACCCCCATCGACGGGGCCAGGCCCCCGACGAGCAGCCCCGCGGCGAAGAGGAGCAGGCCCACTGCGAAGGGGAAGGAGGTGCCCCGGGCGTCGGCGCTGCGGCCGGCCGTGACGATGCCGAAGAGGTTGCCGAGGAAGAAGCCGCTGAACACCCAGCCGTAGAGCCCGAGCCCCCCGAGGTCGTCGGCCACCACGGGCATGACGGTGGAGATGGCGAGCGCCTCGAAGGCGACCAGCGTGATCGTGAAGACGAGGCCCAGCGTCAGCCGACGCCGGTGCGGCGCCCACACGCCTTCGGCCGCCTCGGACACGGCCAGGGCTCAGCCGGCTTCGGGCCGCAGCGTGGGGAAGAGGACGACGTCGCGGATGGAGTGGGTGTCCGTCAGCAGCATGACGAGGCGGTCCATGCCGATGCCGAGCCCGGCCGTGGGGGGCAGCCCGTGCTCGAGGGCCCGGAGGTAGTCCTCGTCGACGACCATGGCCTCGTCGTCCCCGGCCGCCTTCTGGCGGGCCTGCTCCTCGAAGCGGGCTCGCTGCTCGTCGGGGTCGACCAGCTCGGAGAAGGCGTTGCACAGCTCTCGGCCGGCGACGATGCCCTCGAAGCGCTCGACGTGGTCGGGCAGCTCGCGGTGGTCTCGGGCCAGCGGCGAGACCTCCTTGGGGTAGTCGAGCACGAAGATCGGGCCCCACAGCTGGTGCTCGGTCGTCTTCTCGTAGATCTCGAGGACGAGCTTGCCCGGCCCGTACTCGTCTTTCACCTCTACGCCGTGCTCGACGGCGATGGCGCGGAGCTCCTCCACCGGCATGCGGACGTCGATGCGGATCCCGGCGTGCTCCTCGACGAGCTCGGTGAGCGTGGCCCGCTTCCAGGGCGTGGTGAGGTCGAGCTCCCGGCCGTCGTAGGTGAGCACGGTCGTGCCGTGCAGCTCCATCGCCAGGTGGGCGACGAGCTCCTCGGTGAGGGCCATGGCGTCGGTGTAGTCCCCGTAGGCCTGGTACAGCTCGAGCATCGTGAACTCGGGGAGGTGGCGCGTCGACAGGCCCTCGTTGCGGAACACGCGAGCGATCTCGAACACCCGCTCGAAGCCGCCGACGGTGAGCCGCTTGAGGTACAGCTCGGGGGCGATCCGGAGGAAGAAGTCGTGGTCGAGCGCGTTGTGGTGCGTCATGAAGGGCTTGGCCAGCGCGCCCCCAGGGATGGGGTGGAAGACGGGGGTCTCCACCTCGAGGAAGCCCCGGTCCTCCAACCACCGCCGGGTGAGGCTCATGATCCGGCTCCGCTGCAGGAACGTGGTGCGGGTGTCCGGGTTGGCCCAGAGGTCGACGTAGCGCTGCCGGTAGCGGGTGTCGACGTCGGTCACGCCGTGCCACTTGTCGCCGAAGCTGCGCCGCGTCTCGGCCAGCGTCACCCACGACCCCACCTTGACGGAGAGCTCTCCCCGCTTGGTCGTCACGACCTCGCCGGTGGCGCCCACCCAGTCGCCCAGGCTGATCTTGGTGAAGCCCTCGAAGTCCTCCGTGACCGCGGCGAGCGCGAAGAGCTGGATCTCGCCGCCGCTGCCGTCTCGGAGGGTGGCGAAGGCGAGCTTGCCCTGGGAGCGGTGGAGCATCACCCTGCCAGCCACGCTCACGGTGATGCCCGTCTCCTCGCCGTCGGCCAGGCCGCCGTGTGCGGCCCGCAGCTCCGCGGTGGTGGCGGTCACCTCGTAGCGGTACGGCGGGGTGCGGTCGGCGGGGGGACGGTCGGCGGGGGGACGGTCGGTCATGGGGCGTTCTTCTCGTAGATGAGGCGCAGGCCGTGCAGGGTGAGCCAGGGCTCGACGTGGGCGATGGCGGTCGACAGCGGACCGATGAGCCCCGAGAGCCCACCCGTGGCCACGACCGTGGCGTCAGCGTCGAGCTCGGCGCGGATGCGGTCGCACATCCCGTCGACGACCGCCGTGTACCCGTAGATGGCCCCCGACTGCATCGACTCCACGGTGCTGCGGCCGATGACCGAGCGGGGCTCGACGAGCTCCACGCGCCGCAGCGCGGCGGCCCGGGCGAAGAGGGCGTCGAGGCTGATGTCGATGCCGGGGAAGATGGCCCCGCCGAGGTACTCGCCCTTGGCCGAGATGGCCTCGAAGGTGGTGGCGGTGCCGAAGTCGACGACGATCGTCGGGCCGCCGAACAGGTCGAAGGCGGCCACGGCGTCGGCGATGCGGTCGGCGCCGACCTCCTTGGGGTTGTCGTAGAGGATCGGCAGCCCGGTGCGGATGCCGGGCTCGACCACGAGGGCGGAGAAGCCGAAGTACCGCTCGGACATGCGCCGCAGCGAGCCGGTCACCCGCGGCACCGAGGAGCACAGGACGATGCCCTGGATGTCGTGGTCGTCCCAGCTCGACCCGTGGAAGCCGAGGAACTCCTGCAGGACGATGGCGTGCTCGTCGGCCGTGCGCTCGGGGTTGGTGGCGATCCGCCAGTGGTCGACGAGGTCCGTGTCGGCCAGCCGCCCGTTGATGTTGGCGTCGTCCTCGGGGTCGAGGTCGTACAAGCCGACCACCGTCTGGGTGTTGCCGACGTCGAGGGCGAGCAGGAGCACGGGGCCAGACGCTACGAGCCCGACGCCGAAGGGGTCGAACCGGTACCGCTACTCGTCGATGTCGAGCCCGATGTCGAGGGCGGGAGCCGACTGGGTGATCTGGCTCGTGGAGAGCAGGTCGACCCCGCTGGCCGAGTAGGCGGCCGCTGTCTCGATCGTGATCCCGCCGCTGCACTCCAGAAGGGGACGCCGGCCGCCGTGCTCGCCGGCCCAGCGCTCCGCCACCTGCACGGCCTCGGTCGCCTGGTCGGGCGTCATGTTGTCGAGCAGGACGGCGTCAGCCCCCGCCTCGAGGGCCCGCCTCAGCTCGTCGAGGTCGGTGGCCTCGACGTGGACGAGCTTGCCGGGCCAGGCTGCCTTGGCCGCCGCCACGGCCTCCTCGATGCCGAGCAGGGCGAGGTGGTTGTCCTTGAACATGACCCACTCGGAGAGGTTGCCCCGGTGGTTCACCGCTCCCCCGGCCCGCACGGCCGCCTTCTGGAGGGTGCGCAGGCCGGGCGTCGTCTTGCGGGTGTCCCACACGCGAGCCCCACCGCCCTCGGCGGCGGCGTCGACGAAGCGGCGGGTCAGCGTGGCGACGCCGGAGAGGTGGCAGAGGAAGTTCAGCGCCGTGCGCTCCCCGGTGAGGATCGACGCCATCGGACCGGTCACGGTGCCGATGACCTGGCCCGCCGCGACCCGGTCCCCGTCCGCCACCGACCACTGCAGCTCCACCGCCGGGTCCAGCTGGGCGAAGGCCTCGGTGGCGCAGGCCCTCCCCGCCACCACGCCGTCCCGGCGGGGGACGAAGCGGGCCACCGCCGTGGCCCCGGCCGGGAGCAGGGCCGAGGTGATGTCCCCCAGGGGAGCGAGGTCCTCGGCCAGCGCGCCGGCCACGGCGGCCCGGACGGCGAGGAGGTAGGGATCGGCGAGGGCCACCGAGATCAGCCGAACCCTCGGTTGTCCTGCTTGAGGGCGGTGTCGACGGCCAGGCTCGAGGCCACCACCAGGCTCCGCAGCGGCTCCTCGAGCGGGCGGTGGATCTGCACGACGAAGTTGTCGGCCGTCGTGAGGACGGTCTTGGCCAGGCCCTCCCAGGTCTTGGTGATCCGGGCCACCTCGGTGCCGCTGGCGTCCTGGACGTTGAAGTTCCAGGCCCGCCAGTTCTCGGCGTTGATGGAACCGTGGACCTGGCCGCCCGTCTCGAGGTTGAAGCGGATCTTGCCGATGGCGTTCTGCTGGGTGATCTGGCCGAGCTCCTGGCCGTGGCCGTCCTGGACGATGACCCGCGACTTGAGGACCTTGGCCGGCCGGGTGAGGGCGAGCAGCACGTTGCCCTGCATGTCCACGACCTGGAGCTTGTGGGTCATGAACTGGTCGTAGGAGGTGAGGACCCGGATGACCTTCTTGGCGGCGGACTGGCCGACCTGCCGGACGGCCCCGATCTGCTGCGCGTTCTGGTCGTAGATGGCGTACTCGTTGTTGACCTCGATGAGCTTCGCCTTCTGGTTCACCACCAGGATCGGCTCGGTGAAGATCGTCCCGCCGCCGACCCCTGCCCCGCCGCCCGCCACCTTCGAGACGTCCCGCCGCACCTGGTCGGCGCTGCGCTGGGTGGTCGGCACGTGCGAGCCCTGGGTGGGCGGGTCCACGGACTGCCGGCCGTGGGAGGACACGTGCTCGGTCCACTGGGAGCCGTCCCAGTAGCGGAGCTCGTGCCGGCCGAGCGGATCGGGATACCAGTTGGGAGGGGTCTGCGAGCCGCCGACGTCCGTCATGGCGGCGAGGCTAGCGAGGGACGTCGCCCCCCTCAGGCGCCGCTGAGTTCGGCACATAGAGGTGATGGGGGGTGGGTTCAAGTGTCCCCTCTCGGAGAGGTCTCGCCGGCCGGGTTGCTGGTGCACCGCTCGAAGGTGCCTTGGGTGGCGGGGGTTAGCGAGCGGTCGTGGTGAGCGCGTGCAGCGCGGCGGCGATCTCGTCGCGCCGCGCGTCGGGGAGGCCCGCCTCGTCGGCGAAGGTCGCCCAGTGGCTGACGGCGTCGGTGACGTCGTTGATGATCTGCTTGTAGCCCGGGACCTGGAAGCGGTCGCCGACCGAGTGCAGCTCAGCGGCGGCGACGTCGACGTGGACGCCGTTGATGGACATCTGGTGCGTGGAGGCCCAGGCGAGCCGCGGGTTGTAGGTGAAGGTCAGGTCGTACGCAGGCGCGAGAGACCAGGTGCCGTCGGCGGTCATGAGGAACGAGTGGTTCTTCGTGTGGTCGACGGTGTTGCCGGCCAGCACGTTGAAGACCATGCGTCGGAATGCTTCGGCGATCTCGCCGGTTTGGCGGTTCCAGGCGATGATGGCCTCGGCGTCGCGGCCGCCGGCGCTGGTGCCGACCCGGATCAGCTCGGCGATGGCCTGTTCGGGCTGGGACGCGAGGTCGCCCTTGAGGGCGGCGCGAGCGGCGACGACGATCTCCGCCAGGTCGATCGCGGTCGTCTTGTCCCCGCGGCGGTCATGCGGCGGGTGGTACTCGAGTGCCCCCGTGCCTCGGCGACCGAGGTAGACGAGCCGATCGAGCGATGTGATGGCCGTCGCCGCCACGCCCTCCGCGGCAAGGGCAGCGTCGACGAGCGCGTTGCCGAACCCGCCGGGGAGGCTGTCCGCGAACACCGCTGGCAGCCGGCGGAAGGTGAGCTCGGGCAGCTGCGGGCAGATGCCGCTGCGCCCAGAACCCGTCCCGGCCGTGGGTGTACGCTCGTGGTGGTCAGGGTGCCCGTTTCGTTCCCACCCGCATCACCCCTATGTGCCGAAGTCAGGCCCCGCCGACGACGAAGCGGACCTGGAGCTCGGGCACCAGCTCCGGGTGGTCGCTGCGGGTGTGGGCCCCTCGGCTCTCCTCCCGGGCCAGGGCGGCGGCGCACAGCGCTCGGCCCGTCGTGACGAGGTTGCGCAGCTCCCAGGCCGCCAGGTCGTCGCCCTCGACGTCGGTGGCGCAGGCGGCGGCCGCCCCCGCCAGCGACGCCGCCGAGCGCAGGACGCCGGCGTGGGTGGTCATCGTGCGCTGGAGCTCGTCCCGGTCCACCGCCCCAGCGGTCGTGGCCGGCGGGAGGGAGAGGGCCCGGCCGGGGATCTCACCCCCGCCGATCAGGGACCGCATGGCCCCCGTGGCCTCGGGGCCGTCGACGCCCCGGTCGATCGACTCGACCACCCGAGGCCCGAACACCATGCCGTCCAGCAGGCTGTTGGAGGCGAGCCGGTTGGCGCCCATCACGCCGTTGCAGGCCGCCTCGCCGGCCACCCAGAGCCCCGGCAGCGAGGTGGCGCCGTTGAGGTCGGCCAGCACCCCGCCGCAGCTGTAGTGGGCGGCCGGCGCGATCGGCAGCCAGTCCACAGCCGGGTCGAGACTCAGGCCGGTGAGCTCGGCCATGATCGTCGGGAAGCGCTCGGCGAAGTGCTCCAGGCCGGTGGCGTCGAGCCATAGGTGCTCGACGCCCTGCTCGAGCATGCGGGTGGTGATGGCCCGGCTGACCTTGTCCCGCGACAGCAGCTCGTCCACGAAACGCTCGCCCTTGGCGTCGCGCAGCAGGGCGCCGTGGCCCCGCAGCGCCTCCGACAGCAGCGGCCTCGGCATGGCCGGGTGGTGCAGGGCGGTGGGATGGAACTGCTCGAACTCGACGTCGGCCACCGCCACGCCGGCCCGCAGCGCCATAGCGATCCCGTCCCCGGTGGCCTCGGGCGGGTTGGTGGTCACGGCGAAGAGCTGGCCGTAGCCGCCGGTGGCCATGAGCACGTTGCGGGCCCGCACCTCGATGCGCTCACCGCCCTCGGCGGCCGCCACCACCCCCCGGCAGCGGCCGTCCTCGACGATCAGGTCGAGGGCGAAGGTGCGCTCGTAGATGGCTCGACCGGACTCCTGGACGGCCTCCACCAGCGTGCGCTCGATCTCGGCGCCGGTGGCCGCCCCGCCGGCGTGGACGATGCGGGGCAGGGAGTGGCCGCCCTCGCGGGCGAGCTGGAGCTTCCCGTCGGGGTCCCGGTCGAAGGCGGCTCCGAGGGCGATGAGCTCGTGGACCCGGGGCGGCCCCTCGTCCACCAGCACGCGCACCGCATCCACGTCGCAGAGGCCTGCCCCGGCGGCGAGGGTGTCGGCGAGGTGCAGGTCGGTGGAGTCGGGATCGCCGCCCAGCACCGCCGCGACGCCTCCCTGAGCCCAGCGGGTGGCCGCCTGCTGCAGCTCCGCCTTCGTGAGCACGCCGACGGACATGCCGTGCAGCTCGGCGGCTCGCACCGCCGCCGACAGGCCCGCCACCCCTGACCCCAGCACAAGCAGATCCAGCTCCGGCACGGAGAGTGTCTACCCCGTGAGGCTGGCGACGGGAGCACGGGCGGGGACGACCTCGCCCTGGACCCGAGGGGGAGCTCGGCTACTCGACCTCGACGTAGCGGTGGGGCGCGGGCCCCTGCTGCTCCGCGGCGATGAGCTCGGCGGTGAGGGCGTCGATCTGACGGTTGCCGCGATCGACGTGGACGATGGTGGGCTCGTAGTCCTCGAGCTCGGCCTCGTCGTACTCGGCGTAGGAGATGATGATCACCCGGTCGCCGGGCGAGACGAGCCGGGCGGCCGCGCCGTTGAGGCAGATGTCACCCGAGCCGCGCTCCCCCTCGATGACGTAGGTCTCGAGCCGGGCCCCGTTGTCGACGTCGACGACGGCGACCTGCTCGTACTCCAGCAGGTCAGCCTGGTCCATCAGGTCCCGGTCGACCGTGATGGATCCGATGTAGTGCAGGTTGGCGTCGGTCACCGTGGCGCGGTGGATCTTCGACTTCATCATGCGGCGGCGCATCTGCGTCTCTCCCTTGTGGTGGGTGCCGCTGGGCGGTCACCCCCTGGTGTCGTGGCCAGTTTGCCCGAACTCAGGGCTGGCACACCACTCCAACGTTGTCGATGAGCCGCGCCTTCCCGAACCGGGCCGCGATCAGCAGCCGGAGGGTCCCGACGAGCGGGTCGGGCACCTCCAGGGTGGCCGCGTCGACGACGGCGGCGTAGTCGAGCTCGGCCCGCGGCTCGGCGGTGATCACCGCCTCCATGGCGGCGCGGACGACCTGCGGGTCGCGCGCTCCCCCCTCCACCGCGGCGACGCCCGCCCGCAGGGCCCGGTGCACAGCGGGCGCCGCGGCCCGCTCCCCGGGGGTGAGATAGGCGTTGCGGCTGGACATGGCCAACCCGTCGGCTTCCCGCACCGTGGGGCAGCCGACGACCGTCACGGGTATCGAGAGGTCGGCCACCATCTGGCGCACGACGGCCAGCTGCTGGAAGTCCTTCTCGCCAAAGTAGGCGCGGCACGGGCCGACGACGTTGAACAGCTTGCTGACCACGGTCGACACGCCGTCGAAGTGGGTGGGCCGGGCCCGCCCCTCGAAGCCCTGCGAGACCCCCGCCACCGACACGGTGGTGCGGATGGGGGCCGGGTACATCTCGCGCGTGGTGGGCACGAACAGCAGGTCGACCCCGCACCGCTCGGCCAGCTCGGTGTCAGCGGTCAGGTCGCGCGGGTAGCTGTCGAGGTCCTCGTCCGGCGCGAACTGCAGTGGGTTCACGAAGATGGAGGTGACGACGACGTCGCAGTTGCGGCGGGCCGCCTCCATCAAGGAGCCGTGCCCGGCGTGCAGGTAGCCCATCGTGGGCACGAAGCCGACGGATCGGCCCTCCGCCCGGGCCGCGTCGAGGACGTCGCGCAGCTCGGCGATGGTCGAGATGGTGGTCACGGGCACAGGCGGGCAGCCTCCTCGGCGAGGGCTCGGTAGGCGGCGCGCTCCTCCTCGGGGAGGGCGGCCTGGTGCCGCTCGACGGTCGCCGTGTCCCCGCGGCGCACCGGGCCGGTGAGGGCGGCGGCCGGCCCGAGGGCGGCCACGTCGGCCAGGCTGCCGCGGGCGAGATCGAGGTAGGCCTCGAGCGGCGCCCCGATCGAGGCGGCCACGCGCTCGACCTGCCCGAGCAGGGCCACGAGGTGATTGGCGGCGATGGCGGCAGCGGCGTGGTAGCGGGCCCAGTCGCCCTCGGCCACCCGCACGACTCGCCCGTGCAGCTCGTCCACGACAGCCTCGACGAGCGGGTCGCCGTCGACGGCGAGGCCGAACCAGGCGCCCACCAGACGCTCCGCCCCCCGTTCCGGGTCGGGCATGGCGACCAGCGGGTGCAGGACGGCCCGGCGGGGATGACCGGACAGGGGGCCCAGGCCGAGGGAGCCCGAGAGGTGGGCCACCACCGAGCGCGGATCCGGCTCGACTGCGGCCGCGACGTCGGCCACCGCCGCGTCCGGGACGGCGATCACCAGGAGGTCCACGTCGTGGGCGGCAGCAGCCAGGTCGTCACGGCGGCCGAGCAGGTCCTCGACCGGCCAGTGCGCCCTCGCCAGCGCGAGGTGCAGGGACCGCCCGGCCCGGCCCGGCCCGATGATCCGGACCCGCATCACCCCGCGAGGTCCTCCAGCCGGCCCAGCCTGCTGACGGCGCCCTCGGCGGCGTCGACGAGGGCGGCCGGCACGAGGTCCGGGGCCAGGTCGGCCAAGGGGGCGAGGACGAAGCGGCGCTGCCACATGCGCGGGTGGGGCACTTGGAGGTCGGGGTCGTCGACGATCTCGCCGTCCACCCAGAGGACGTCGACGTCCAGCGTGCGAGGCCCCCAGCGCTCCTGGCGGACGCGCTGGGCCTCGGCTTCGAGTCGGCGGCAGACATCGAGGAGCTCCCGCGGGCCACGAGCGGTGTCGAGCTCTACCACGAGGTTGAGGAAGGCGCCCTGCTCGGGGCCGCCGACGGGGGCCGTCTCGTAGACGGGGGACACGGCGACGACGTCGGGCAGCGCGGCCACGGCCCGGCGCAGCTCGGCCAGGCGGTCGCCCAGGTTCGAGCCCAGGCCGAGGAAGGCCCGCGTCATGCGCGCCGGCGGGTGATCCGCACGCCGGAGGTGTCGAGCTGCTGGGCCACCGGCGGTCGCAGCTTGCGCAGCGCCACCGTCACGTCCGCCACCCGGGGGTCCTGGTCGAGGACCGTGACCGCGATCCGCTGGGCCAGCGCCTCGAGCAGCGCGAACCGGGTGGTGGCGACGACTGCCTCCACCGCGCTGCACAGGGCCCCGTAGTCGACGGTGTCACCGAGGTCGTCGCTCTCCCCCGCCCTCCCGAGGTCCACACCGACGTCGAGGTCGAGCTCGAGGGGCTGGGCCGTGACCTGCTCGTGCGGCAGCACGCCGACGATGCCGGTGAGGCGCAGCCCGCGCAGCTCGATGCGATCGTCGGCGGCCACGGGATCAGCGCGGGATGGTGGCGGCCATGGCCACGATGTCGCGGCCGAGGGGGCCCATCTGGCGCGAGAGCAGCCGCTCCACGACCGAGGTGGCCTGCGGGGGGTGGGGCACGACGCCGGACCACAGCAGGTAACCGCCCATCAGCCCGGCCACGCGGTCGGAGAGCTCGTCCTGGTGGACGAGGACCTTGCCGTCGCCAGCCAGGAGCTGGACGAGCTCCGGGTAGAGGGTCTCCGCGATGGTGCGAGGGTCGTCGTGGGGCCCAAAGGGCAGGTGACGCCACGACACACCCAGCTCGTCGTAGTTGTGCAGGTTGTGGGGCGAGGGGATGAGGGTGATCACCTTGGTGAAGCCCTGCTCCCGGATCCAGATGATCTCCTCCTGGCGCCGAACACGGCGGTGGTTGGCGCCGTAGCCGCCCGGGCGCTCGCAGACCGCCAGCTTGTCCTTCAGGATCCACGCGAAGTTCCGCGGCTGGATCCCCTGGGCCCACTTGCCCTTCATCGCCACCGGTCCTGCTCCCTCGTGGTCGTGGCGGTCGCCGTCACGCAGCGACCTCTCTCGTGATCTCACCCGCGATGACGCGGGCAGCGTGGGCGGCGGGCCGCACGTCGTGGACGCGGACCATGCGGGCGCCATTGGCCATGGCCCAGGTGGCGGTGGCCAGCGAGCCCTCCAGCCGATCGTCCACGGGCGTCGGATCGGCGCTCCCGTCGGAGCGACCGAGGAGCTGGCCCAGGAACGCCTTGCGGCTGGTGCCGACGAGCACGGGGAAGCCGCTGGCCACCAGCTCGTCGAGGTGGGCAAGGAGCGCAAGGTTGTGGGCGGCGGTCTTCCCGAACCCGATCCCGGGGTCGATCCACACCTCGGGGACGCCGGCGGTCCGCGCGGCCTCCGCTCGCGCCACGAGGTGGTCGCGCACCTCCCGCACGACGTCGTCGTACCGGGGGGCCTCCTGCATCGTGGCGGGCTCCCCCTGGGCGTGCATCGCGGCCCAGGCCACCCCGAGCTCGGCCGCCACCGGGCCGAGGCCAGCCGCGACGTCGTTGAGGAGGCGGGCCCCTGCCGCCACCGCGGCCCGGGCCACCCCTGCCTTGCGGGTGTCGATCGACACCGCCACCCCGGCGGCGGCCAGGCCCTCGACGACGGGCACCACGCGGCGCAGCTCCTCCGCCTCCGGGACGGGCACGGCCCCGGGACGGGTCGACTCGCCGCCCACGTCGACCCAGTCGGCCCCGTCGGCGACCATGGCCAGACCGTGGGCGACGGCGGCGGCGGGGTCGGTGAAGCGCCCCCCGTCCGAGAAGGAGTCGGGGGTGACGTTCAGGACGCCCATCACCAGCGGAAGCACGCGGGGGAGTCTAGGGGGTGGCCCCCGATGCGGTTCGGGGGACCACGGCCCGTCTCAGGCCCTTTCGAGCTCTCTCGTCACGGCAGCGGGGTGCCGCAGCGCTCCGCGAAGTACCGGAAGCCCTCGTCGTGGGCGGTCGGCTCGGCCAGGCGGGCCCACAGCTCCGGCTGCTGGGCCTGGAGGGTGGCGTAGGCGGCGTCGACGTCTCCGCCGCTGGCGGTGACCGCGTCGGCGATGGTGCGGAAGTCACCCAGCAGGGCCGCCACCTCGAGCGGGGCATCCGCGGGCGAGGAGGCCGCGATCTCGTCGAGGAGCCCGCGCATCTCCTCGCTCTGGGCCAGGACGGCGTCAGGGTTGGGGTCGCCGGCGTCGTCACCGAGGGCGACGAGGGCCCGCACGCTCTGGCAGAACGGGCTGTCGTCCAACGTGGTCGAGGGGGCCTCCGCCTCGGCCTCGTCGCCTCCCGAGCGATCGGTACCGGAGCGGCCCGCCCCGTCGTCGCCCGACCCTCCCGAGCAGGCCGACGCCATCACGACCAGGGACAGCACGGTGGCGGCCAGCCGCCGCCGGGCCATGGCGACCTCAGCCACGACCCGTGATGAAGCGCATCGCTTCCTCACGGGTGGAGATGTTGTGTCGGAACAGGCCGCGCACCGCGGAGGTGACGGTGGTGGAGCCGGACTTCTGGACGCCCCGCATCGACATGCAGAGGTGCTCAGCCTCGACGACGACCATCACGCCGCGCGGCTCGAGGGTGGCCTCCATGGCGTCGGCCACCTGCACGGTGAGGGTCTCCTGCACCTGGGGGCGGCGGCTGTAGCCCTCGACGAGGCGGGCGATCTTCGACAGCCCGGTGATCCGCCCGTCCTTGCCCGGGATGTAGGCCACGTGGGCCTTGCCGATGAACGGCACGAGGTGGTGCTCGCAGAGCGAGTACAGCGGGATGTCCCGCACCATCACCATCTCGTCGTGGCTGGACTCGAAGGTCACCGTGAGGTGGTCGGACGGGTCCTCGTGCAGCCCCGAACACACCTCGGCGTACATGCGGGCGACGCGCTCGGGCGTGTCCTGGAGGCCGTCGCGGTCAGGGTCCTCGCCGATGGCCTCGAGGATCTCCCGCACCGCCTTGGCGATGCGGTCGAGGTCCATCGGGGTGTCGATCGGGGTGCGCTCCCGGCGGGCGGCCACGTCAGGTACCCGTGGGCCGCGGCGAGGGCGACACGCGCCGCTGCCACCAGCGGCGACGAGGCTCGCTGACGGGGGCGGGGGCACCGCTCTGGGCCGGCTCGGCCGACGGGATGGACTCGGCGACCGCCGCCCCCGCCCCGACGAGGTCGGGGGTGACGGGGGCAGGGACGTCAGTGGGGGTGGTCTCGGGGTGCTGGATGCCGGTGCCCTTGTCGAGCGGGCCGAAGATCTCGGCCAGGTCGGCGTCCTCGAGGGTCTCCTTTTCGACGAGCCGGGTGGCGATCTCGTCGAGCGTGGCCCGGTGGGTGGTGAGGATGGCGCGGGCCCGATCGTGGGCGTGGTCGATGAGCCGGCGGACCTCGGCGTCGACGACGCTGGCCACCTCGGCGGAGTAGTCGGCCTCGTGGCCCTGCTCCCGGCCGAGGAACACCTCGCCGCGGGGCTTGCCGAGCTGCTGGGGGCCGAGGCGGTCGCTCATCCCGTACTGGGTGACCATGCCCCGGGCGATGTCGGTGCAGCGCTCGATGTCGTCAGAGGCCCCCGTCGTGATCTCGCCGAAGACGAGCTCCTCCGCGGTGCGCCCGCCGAGGAGCATCGCCATGGAGTCCTCCAGCTCGGTGCGGGTGCGGAGGTACTTGTCCTCCGTCGGCAGGGCGAGCGTCCAGCCCAGGGCGCGGCCGCGGGCCACGATCGAGACCTTGTGGATCGGGTCGGTGCCCTCGAGCACGTGGCCCACCAGCGTGTGGCCCGCCTCGTGGTGGGCGATCCGGCGCTTCTCGGCCTCGCTCATAATCCGGTTCTTGCGCTCCGGGCCGGCCAGGACGCGGTCGATGGCGGCCTCCAGCTCGGCGTGGCCGATGAGCTGCAGGTTGCGCCGAGCGGCCAGCAGGGCCGCTTCGTTCATGAGGTTGGCGAGGTCGGCGCCGGTGAAGCCGGGGGTGCGGCGGGCCAGCACATCGAGCCGGACGTTGGGCTCGAGCGGCTTGCCCTTCGTGTGCACCTCGAGGATGGCCTTGCGGCCCTCGAGGTCCGGGCGGTCGACCACGATCTGGCGGTCGAAGCGGCCGGGCCGCAGGAGGGCGGGATCGAGGATGTCGGGGCGGTTCGAGGCGGCGATCAGGATGACGCCGGTGCGGGCGTCGAAGCCGTCCATCTCGACGAGCATCTGGTTGAGCGTCTGCTCCCGCTCGTCGTGGCCGCCGCCCAGGCCGGCGCCGCGGTGCCGGCCGACGGCATCGATCTCGTCGACGAAGATGATCGACGGGGCCGCCGTCTTCGCCTGCTCGAACAGGTCGCGGACGCGGCTGGCGCCCACGCCGACGAACATCTCGACGAAGTCCGACCCCGAGATCGAGAAGAAGGGCACGCCGGCCTCGCCCGCCACCGCCCGGGCGAGGAGGGTCTTGCCGGTGCCGGGCGGGCCGTAGAGCAGCACGCCCTTGGGGATCTTGGCCCCGATGGCCTGGAAGCGAGCCGGGTTCTGGAGGAACTCCTTGATCTCGTGGAGCTCCTCGACGGCCTCGTCGCAGCCGGCCACGTCGGCGAAGGTGACCTTGGGCTCGTCCTTCGAGACCTGGCGGGCCTTGGCCTTGCCGAACTGCATCACCCGGCTCCCGCCGCCCTGCATCGAGTTCATGACGAACAGGAAGATGCCGATGAGCAGCACGAAGGGCAGCAGGTTGATGAGCAGCGTCGTCCACAGCGACTGCTCCTGCTGGTCGACCTCCAGGTCGATGGGCGGCTTGGCGTCGCCGATCTCGGTGGCCAGCTCGTCCGCGAACTCCTGCGGGTAGGCGACCGTGTACTCCATGTCGTTGCGGAGCTTGCCGGTGATCTTGTTCGACCGGTCCTTCACGGTGGCCGACTCGACCTTCCCGGCGGCGACGTCGGCGCGGAACTCCGAGAGCGACAGCTCCTCGGGCTTGTCGCCCTGGCGCAGCCACTGCGACGCGAAGAACAGGACGACGGCACCGAGCAGGACGTAGACGATGGTGGTGCGAGGGAGGCGCTTCACGATGGCTGCAGGCTACCGGGGGGCCTGCCGGCCAGGCACCTCGATCGGCGAGATCGGGACCTTGGTCCCGCGCCCCTGAGGGGCGATCAGGCCTCGCCCTCGAAGACGCACACGTAGGGCAGGTTGCGGTACTTCTCGGCGAAGTCGAGGCCGTAGCCGATGACGAACTTCGGCGGGATCCGGAACCCCACGTAGCGCAGCTCCTCGTCGGTCTTCTGCAGGCCCTCGCGCACGAGGAGCGCGCAGACCTCCAGGCTGGCCGCGCCCCGCGCTGCCAACGTGCGGCGCAGGTAGGAGAGGGTCAGGCCGGAGTCGACGATGTCCTCGACGATGATGACGTCGCGGCCGGTGAGGTCGATGTCGAGGTCCTTCACGATCCGGACCACGCCGGAGGTCCGGGTGGCGTTCCCGTAGGACGACACGGCCATGAAGTCGATCTCGAGCGGCAGGGCGATGTGCCGAGCGAGGTCGGTCATGAACATCATGGCGCCCTTCAGCACCCCGATGAGCAGCGGCGCCTTGCCCTGGTAGTCGGCCGTGATCTGGGCGCCGAGCTCGGCCACCCGGGCCTGCAGCGTCGCCGAGTCGACGACCATCTCGCCGAGGTCGGGGCTGTCGATCAGGTGCGGGTGGGGGGCCTCCGACGCCATGGGAGCAACGTAGCCGTCGCCTGCCGGCGCAGCATGGTCGCCGTCACCCGAGGCGGAGGCGACCGGCCCGCCGGCGCACGGCCCGACCTCCCCCCACGTCCGTGGCCACGACCGCGCCCCGGGCCACGGCCAGCACGCGCTCGACGGTGGCCGCGTCGGGGGGGTGCTGCTCGCTACCGGTCCGCAGCCACGCCCGCACGGCGCGGCGGGCCAACGCCGGGGGCGCCGCCGAGAGCCCCCTGGCGTCGGTCGGGTCGAGCGTCGCGGCGAGCTCGTCGAGCAGCGCCAGGTCGTCGCGCAGCAGGTCCGCCTGCCGGGCCAGCAGGGGCGCGACGTCGCGCTCGGCGACGGCGTCGAGCAGGGGCAGCAGCTGGTGGCGCACCCGGTTGCGGCGGAAGCGCGGGTCGTCGTTGCTGGGATCGACGACCGGCTCGAGGCCGAGCGCGGCGCAGAGCGCGACGGTCTCGGTGCGCCGCAGGTGGCGCAACGGCCGGCGATCGGGCCGGTAACCGGCCAGCCCCTGCAGACCGGCGCCCCGGAGCAGGTTGAGCAGGACCGTCTCGGCCTGGTCATCGGCGGTGTGGCCGGTGAGCACGGCGGGCGGCAGCGCCTCGTAGCGGGCCGTGCGGGCCCGGGCCTCGAGGTTCGGGCCCGGTGCCACGTCGACCCGCAGGGACCGGAAGGCGGCGCCGAAGCGCTCCGCCGCGGTGGCCACGACCTCGGCCTCCTGCGCCGAACCAGGCCGCAGGCCGTGGTCCACGTGGACGGCGGTGATCCCGCACCCACGGGCGGCGGCGAGGGCCAGGAGGGCCAGCGAGTCGGGCCCGCCCGACACCGCAAGGTCCACCTGCTCGCCGGCCGGCGGCAGCTCGCAGCGGGCGAGGAGCGCGCCGAGGAGCGGAGGCCCGCCCGCCACCGGTCCGCCGCCGGGGCCGACCTCGCCGGTCGTGACCGTCACTCCTCGAGGAGATGGGCCAGGTCCCCGGCGCGGAGCTTGCGCAGGAGCTGGCTGGCGTCGTGCTCGTCGAGCTTGCGGCCGATGCGGCGCAGGCTGGCGTAGATGTTCGAGCGGCTCATCCCGAGGGCGGTCGCCGCGTCGCTGACCGACGACGTCTCCTGCAGCGCCCGCAGGAGGGTCCGCTGACTCGGCGAGAGGGTGACCTCGGCGCTGCGGACGAGCGGTGGGGCGGGAGCCTCGACCGGTCGTGGACGCTCGAGGCGACTGAGGCGGGGGCGGGGGGCGTCGGACACCTGGCTGGGGGCCGGGTCTCCCCGTTCGATCCGGGCCAGCCGGCTCAGCGCCTGCTGCTGAGCGGCCTTGCGCTGCTCGGGCTCGGGGCCGGCCGTCAGCGCGTCGTCGATCGCCGCCAACATCGCGTCGGGGGTGACCGGCTTCGGCAGGTACCGCACCGCCCCCTCGATGCCCCCCCGCACCTGGTCGTGGTCCGTCGAAAGCGCGGTGAGCATCACGACCGGGATCGTGCGGATCGACGGGTCGGCATCCGCCTTGAGCCGCTCGAGCACGGCCCAGCCGTCGAGCCGGGGCATCATCACGTCCAGCAGCACGACGTCGGGGTGGTGGCTGCGCACCTGCTCGAGGGCGGCCTCACCGTCGGGGGCCACGAGCACGTCGTAGCCCGACAGCTCCAGGTTGACCTGGGCGAACAGGACGATGTCGGGCTCGTCGTCGACGATGAGGACCGTGGGCATCTTGCGCTGACCCTACCGGTCGGGCTGCGCCGGGCCCCGGAGCCCGGGACCTACCCGACCAGCTCCTCGGAGAGGCGGACGCGGTCCAGCCACTCCTCCGGGGCGCGGATCTCGGCGAGGGTGGGCAGCCAGCTGGCGCCGCGCCACACCGGCTCCAGGGCCTCCGGCCCGCCCCCGAGGCGCTCCACCTCCTCGATGAACCGCTCGCCCTGGGCGTACTGGTTGATCTTGGCCTCGAGGCCGATGAGGCGCTGGATCAGCTTCGTGGCCGGGCTGCCGTTGGCCCGCCGCTCCCGCAGCACCCGGGCGAAGCGGTGGGCGCTCGGGATCAGCTGGGCCCCGGCGCGGTCCATGGTGACGTCGCCGTGCCCCTCGAGGAGGCTCATCAGCCCGCCCACCTTGTCGAGCACGACGCGCTGCTCCGGCGTGGCCAGCAGCGTGACGATGCCGCCGTCCTCGAGCGGCTTGCGCCCGGAGCGCAGGTCGTCGACGACCTTGGCCAGGGCGTCGAGGAACCGCTTCGGGTCGGGCTCGACCGAGTCGAGCGTCTGCTGCACGAGGCCGAGGTAGTGGCCCCGCAACCAGGGCACCCCGGTGAACTGCGCCCGGTGGGTGACCTCGTGGAGGGCCAGCCAGAGGCGGAACTCCTTGGGCGGGAAGGCGAAGCGCTTCTCGAGGGCGAGGACGTTGGGGCCCACGTAGTAGACGACGTCCTGGTCGTGGACGTCGCTCGCCGCCGGGTCGTCGACGACGAGCATGTCGTACTGGCCGAGCACCCGTGACGACATCCAGCCGAGGAGCATCCCCACCTCGGCCCCGCCGACCTTCCGGGTGATCCCGCTGGCTCGGCTGCTGGCCATCTTGTCGCCCAGCTTGTCCGTGATGGGCTGCAGGATCCGCTGGAAGGAGGCGACGTTGGCCGTCACCCAGCCGGCCCGGTCGGTGACCCGAGCCCGGGCGGGGCCGCTGAGGGACCGGAGCCCGGTGGCCTCGGCCACGAGCTCCTCAGCCCGGGCGGTGGCCTCCGCGAAGTCGTCCTGGAGGGAGTGGGACAGGTAGGACCGGGCGAAGGGATCCTGCCCCGAGACCCGGACCGCGACCCGCTCGGCGAGCCGCCAGTCGACCGGGCCGGTGCTCACGTGAGCTACTCGTCTCGCCCGTACTTGGGGGCCTGCGTCTTGCGCAGGTAGTTGGCCACGGTCATCGCTGACACCGGGATGACGGCCAGTAGGACGAGGATCACAGCGATCCAGTAGTGCCACACGACGGCGAACATGGGCTCGATCGTAGCCCTGCCCCTCCCCGGACCCGGAATCAGGCCCCGCCCGGCGGCGCTCAGTGCGGTTCGTGCTGGATGGCCGCTTCGATGCGGGCCAGGAGCGACGGCGGGGCGGTGTCCCGGCACCGCTGCTGCACGGTCCGCCGGAGCTCGGCGTAGAAGTCGTACGGCTCCGCGCAGGGGGAGCACTGCTCGAGGTGCTGCGTGATCTGGTGGCGCTTGTGGTCGTCGAGCTCGCCCGCCAGGAGGTGGTAGATCTCGTGCAGGGCGTCTTCGCACTGCGGCTTGAGCGGGGTCGGGTCGTCGGCCATGGGATCAGGTGGCGATGTCCGGTTGCGCCTCGGTGAGGCGGCGGGACACGGCGAACTCGTACAACAGCTTCTCCAGCGCCTTTCTTCCCCGGTGGAGCCTGCTCATCACGGTCCCGATGGGCACGTCCATGATCTCGGCGATCTCCTTGTAGGAGAAGCCCTCGACGTCGGCCAGCAGGACGGCCATGCGGAAGTTCTCGGGGAGCTCCTCGATGGCCGCCTTCACCTCGGCCTCGGTGAAGAGGTCCATGAGCTCGTCCTCGGCCGACCGGCCGGCACGAGCCGCCTCGAGGCCACCGATGCGGTTGTAGAGGAACAGGTCCTCGACGTCATCGAGGTCGGTCTCGTCGGGCCGGCGCTGCTTGGCCCGGTAGATGTTGATGTAGGTGTTGGTGAGGATCCGGTAGAGCCACGCCTTGAGGTTGGTCCCCTCCTCGAACCCGCCGAAGCCCCGATAGGCCTTGAGGTAGGTCTCCTGGACGAGGTCCTCGGCGTCGGCGGCGTTGCGCGTCATCCGCAGGGCTGCGGAGTAGAGGGAGCTCATGTGCTCCATCGCGAGCTCGGCGAAGCGTGCCTGGTCAGCCACGGGCCGAACCTACCCCCGGACCTCGGGGCGAACCCCTTTCGGCCGTCAGGACCGGGGGGTGGACCGCCGACGGCGGGCCGGTCGCACCGGGGTGTTCCCATCCGTGCGGGCCCCTGGGCTGCGGCGCAGCGCGTGGAACGCGAGCTGCTCGGCCACGTGGTTCGGGTCGAAGGGCTTCGTCACGTAGAGGTCGGCCCCGAGCCGGGTGCCGCGCAGGATGTCCGACGGGCGGGTCTTGGCGGTGAGCATGACGATGGCCATGTTGCGGCCGTGTTCGGTCTTGCGGAGCTCCCCGAGCACATCGAAGCCGTCCATCACCGGCATCATCACGTCCAGCACCACGCCGTGCGGGCGCTCGGCCTTGGCCAGCGCCAGCGCCTGGGCGCCGTCCTCGGCCTCGTGGACCTCCCACCCGTCGAGCTCGAGCACGGTGCGCAGCAGGTCGCGGATGGGCGGCTCGTCGTCGACCACCAGAGCCCGCAGCCCTGCTCCCGGTGCATCAGCCACGGCCGGTCAATCTAGACACCTGCCCGGCGAGCCGCCGGGCCCCCCGCCAGCGCCGCGGCGAGGCCGTACAGTCCGGGACCGTGCGAGCACGGACGCCGCGGCGCATCGCTCTGGCCGCGGTCCTCGTCAGCGGGCTCCTCGTCGGCAGCTGCTCCGGCGGGGACGGCGGCGGCTCGGGTGGTAGCCCCGCAACGGTCGACGACCCTGGCCGGCGGGAGGTCCTGGACCCCACGGGGATCACCGCCGCCCAGCTGGCCGGGCTCGATCGGTGCGAGGACCTCCACGCGGTGGTGCTGGGCTGGCTCGACGCGGCGGCCGCCCGCGCCTCGGACCTGCTCGGCGACGGCAACGCCCTCGACCTCCTGGTCGAGTCGGTGCTGCACGAGGGCGGGCCCCTCGAGGGGCTGGAGGCGGCCGAGCAGCTCCAACCGCGCCGCCCCTACGGCGGCATCGCGGGCTCCGCGGCGGTGGCCCGCTACGAGGACCTGGAGTGCGGTCCGGAGGACGAGGCCCCGGCGCTCCTCGCGTGGTTCGGCCTGCCCGAGGACAGCCCGACGTCGCTGGAGCCCGGCGGCCCGCTCGCCCACGCCTTCACCGAGCACCTCGCCTCGGACGGGGCCGGGGGGTTCGTGGCCGTAGGTCTGGCCCGCCGCCTGGGCGAGGGCCTCACGCCGGACCCGCGCTGACGGGGGCACCGGCCCTGATCCGGTGCCCCCGTCTACAGGTGAGGCCGGTGGCTAGCTGGCCACCCGGCGGCGACGCCCGGCCCACTCGACACCGGCACCGGCGCCGAGGAGCACGAAGCCCGCGGCCGCCAACGGCGCGAGGTCCGAGCCCGTGCGGGGCAGGGCGGAGCGGGACACCTGCATGCCCAGCACATGGGTGCCCGAGTCGCGGATGGCCTGCGCCTCGACGTCCGTCGGGGCGGTGCCGGCCGCGGCCTGGTCGACGCGGACCGGACGCTCCAGCGTCTCGCCGAGCACCATCGTGCCGCCGGTCTGCACGCCGCCGACCTCGGTCCCACCGACCTCGGTCCCGCCGACCTCCGCGCCGCCGACCTCCGTGCCCCCGACCTCCGTGCCCCCGACCTGGGTGCCGGTCACGTCGGTGCCGGTCACGTCGGTGCCACCGACCTCGGCGCCGGTGGAGTCGCCGTCGACCTCGGTGTCGCCGCCCACGGCACCCGTGCCCGGCGTGTCAGGGCAGTCCACCTTGAAGACCTTCTGCTTGGCGCCGCCCGGGGCCGTGGCGTTCTCGACCTCGAGCTTGTACATGCCGTCGGCCAGGCTCGGGCCGTCGACGGCCCAGTCGCCAGCGGCGCTCAAGGCGTCCGGACCGAGGACGGAGGTCCACGAGTCAGGACCGGCGTTCGGGCCGCCGTGCCCGACGATGCTCAGCTCCAGATCGGCATCGGCCGGGAAGCCGAAGCCGACGATGCGCAGCTCGCACACCTTGGGCTCGTCCCGCCGGTCGGCGTCGGGGGTGCCCTGCTCGTGGGTCTTCACCGTGCCGGCGTTGCCGGGGGCCTCGCCCTGAGCGCCGGCGGCCGCGGTCGGCGGCTGATCGGCGGCGGCGGGGTGCACGCCGAGCGCTGCCGTGCCGAGCACGGCCAGCGGGGCGGCGGCGAGCATCCACCGTCTGATCGATCGGGGGTGGGGGGTGGTGGCCATTGCAGTCCTTCCCTGGCTGCTGCCGCGGCAGGTCAGCCCTCTCGGAGCGCTGGGGAGCGCTCAGTCCGTCCGCGCGTGGGGAAGCCGCTGCCCGCCGGGGCGCCTACCGCCTCCCGCACTGCGGTGTTCCAGTGCGACGCCCGATCTGTTCCCAGGGGTCCAACGGGACAAACCACCGAGCCGAGGATTTCGACCACGGTGCGCGCGCGGCGGGAGGGGGACATGCAGGGCGCCAACCGAGAAGCTGGCACCTGGAGCCGGAGAGGGGAATCGAACCCCTGACCCTTTCATTACGAGTGAAATGCTCTGCCGACTGAGCTACTCCGGCGCTGGGCTCGAAAGCATAGCGAGCAAGCCGACGCCCTCCGAATGCCTGAGCGAGGCGACACCCGACGGGGCCGGAAGCTCGGGGACGGTGTGGTCGGCCGCCCATCGGATGCCCTCGACCTGGCCATTTCCCGGCTTCTCCAGTCGCAAGCGGGGCCTGGCCATGCCCGACCACATGCTGGAGTGGAGGTAGAAGCACTGCCGCGTCGTGGCGTCGTACACCGCGAGCCAGTCCACCTCCCGAGTGTCATAGGTGTGTCGGGCCCAGCTCGAGCTCGATCCGCAACGCACGTCCAGGACCCGCCCATCTGACACGGTGTACTTGCACTGCACCTTCTCGAGCGTGAAGGCGGCCCGCCGGACGAGGACGAGGTCGAACGGCAGATCGTGCCCGAACGGGATGGCGACCCCGTAGCCCTTGTGCTGGAGATCCGCCAGGATCATCGCTTTGCCGAGTTCCCCCTTCCGCGTCGTCACGCCCATGGGCCCGACCTTACGGAGGGGGTGTGACGCTCAGGTGGGGAGGGCGGGGAGGTGGGCGAAGAGGGCCTGGAGCAGGAGCGCCTCGTTGGGGAAGCGCTCGAGGGCCAGCGCGGCAGCATCAATGCGGTGGAGGCCGTCGACGATCTCGGCCGGGAAGCGTGCCGAGGGCAGCGCGTCCCGGTACACCGAGGCCAGCGTGGCCAGGGCCAGCCGCAGCTCGGTGGTGCGATGGCGGCGGACCTCGCGCTTCAAGCGGTCCTCGAGCTCCTTCTTGCCGCTCCCCCGCTGCCCGTAGCGCTCGATGCGCTCGTTCAGCTCCGCTACCTCGGCCTCGTGGCGGGCGTCGATGACGGCCTGAGCGTCGTCGATCATCGCCTTGACCTCGGCCGCCAGCTCCGCGGCCCGGGCCCCGGTCCCGTCGAGGCGGGCGGGCATGGCCCGCAACGCTTCGACCCGCAGCGCGAAGCGCTCGTCGGTGGCCAGGAGGCGGGCCCGGTCGAGGTCCCCGGCGGCGGCGCTCGCGATGGCTGCCGCCCGGCCCGGTTCGACGCCCTCGGCTTCGAGCCGCTCGGCGACGAGGGCGGCGGGCACCGGACCGAGGTCGATGCGCACCGCCCGGGAGGCGATCGTGACGAGGTCGGGGCGTACCTCCGTGGCGAGGATGATGAAGGTCGTCGACGGCGGTGGCTCCTCGATGACCTTCAGCAGGATGGGGGCGACACCGTCTTGGACGAGCTCGAAGTCTGTGAGGACGATCACCTTCCGGGCGCCTTCTACGGGCGCCCTGGCCGCTCGCTGCACCACCCACCGAGCGCTCTGGTCGAAGTCGGCGCGGTCGTCGACTCGCCCGGCGTGCAGGCCCGTGCTCTTGGTTGGCTCGACCACGATCAGGTCAGGGTGGGCCTCGGCCAGTGCCAGCTCGACGTGGCGGCCGGCGGCGTCTCCCTCCGAGCCCGCCGACAGCAGCAGCGCGGCGAAGGCCCGGGCGGCGGCCCGCTTGCCGGAGCCGGCCGGCCCCACCAGCAGGTAGGCGTGCACCGGGTGGTCGGCGGCCGCCTGCAGGTGCGCGATCGCCTGCTCCTGACCGATCACGTCGGCGAACACGTCGATCCCGGCCCCGGTCGTCACGGCCGGATCATCCCAGGTCGGGGAAGCGCATCGCGACGATCTGCCAGACGGCGTCGGCCACCTCGTCCTCCGTGCCGGTGCCGTCGACCACGGCCCAGCGGTCGGGGTCGGCGATGGCCTGCTGGAGGAACCCGTCGTGGACCCGGCGGTGGAACGCCGCTCCCGCCGCCTCCAACCGGTCGCGAGCCCCGCCGGTGCGCGCCGCGGACACGCCGGCCGGCACCTCGAGGAGGATGACGAGGTCGGGCGACAGCCCGTTGGTGGCCCACTCCGACAGGGCCGCCACCTCGGCCGGCGGCAGCTGGCGGCCGTAGCCCTGGTAGGCGATCGACGATCCGGTGAAGCGATCGGTCACCACGGTCCGACCCAGCTCGAGCGCCGGGCGCACGAGGGCGTCGACGTGCTGGGCGCGGTCGGCCGCCATGAGGAGCGCCTCGGCCCGCGGGGTGATGTCGAGCTGCATCGAGTCGAGGAGGATCGCCCGGACGGCCGCCCCGAGGTCGGTGTCTCCCGGCTCGTGGGTGAGCAGGGCGCCGATGCGGCGAGCGAGGCGGGCAGCCTGCGTCGACTTGCCGCACCCCTCCCCGCCCTCGAAGGCGATGAGGTGACCGGTCATGGCGCCTGATCGGCTCGCTGGTCGTGGCGTCCGTGCCCCTCGCGGACCTCGGCGAAGGGCCGTGTGACGTCGGAGACGAGCTCCTGGAGCCGCTCGCCGTCCGGCTCGGGGCCGGACGCTGTCCCGGCCCGCAGCGACATGACGGCGAGCACCGCGGCCCCGATGATGATGGCACCAGCGAACCAGAGGGTGAGCCGGACGCCGGGGATGAAGATGTCGATGCTCCCCGCGGTGAGGTGGCGGTCGACGAGGCTGCGGCTCAGGCGGTCGAGGAGATCAGACAGCAGCGGCCCGACGGCGAAGGCCACCAGCACGCAGAAGCGCACGAGGATGTAGAGGGCGCCGAAGATCCGACCCCGGAGCTCGTCGTCCACGCTCTCGTGCAGGAGGGTGAACCCGAGCACGTACACGGCGCCTGCGCACATGCCGAGGATGGACACGAAGAACGCGGCGGCGCCGAGGTTGGACATCGACGCGGCGGCGATCAGCGAGAGGCCGGCCACGAACAGCGCCCCGGTGAAGACAGGGGCCTTCGGGAGACGGCGCTGGAAGACCGAGATCAGCACCACCCCCACAGCCACGCCACCCCCGAGGGCAAAGATGAACAGGCCGAAGCCGGCGGTGCCCGCCTTGAGGATCCGGTCCGAGAACACCGGTCCGAGCGGGACGAGCATCCCCCCGCCGACGAGACCCGTGGCCAGGCCCACGTTGACGGCCCGCACGACAGGGTTGATGAAGACGAAGTGCCAGCCCTCCTTCAGCTCGTGGAAGGCCTGACCGAAGTCGATGCGACCCTTCGTCGAGGTGCGCCGGCGCTCGATCTTGGGGAGGACGAGGCGCGAGATCATGAAGGCGGAGAAGAGGAAGGTGGCGGCGTCGGCGTAGAACGCCACCCCCTCCTGGTTGGTGCGCAGCGCGTCGAGCGCGTCGATGTGGCCGATGGCGTCGGACACCTTGGCCAGCAGCGAGAACAGGCCGGCGGCGAGGGGCATCGTCCCGTAGGCGGCCACCAGGGACAGCGAGTTGGCCGTGGTCAGGTGATCGGGGGGCACGAGGTTGGGGACCGACGCCTCCTTGGCGGGGGTCCACAGCAGCGTGAAGCACTCGAGCACCAGCGACGCCACCACGAGGCCGAACACCGTGTCGACGAAGGGCAGGGTGACGAGCACCGCCGCCCGTCCGAGGTCGCAGGTGACCATCACCTTCTTGCGGTCGAATCGGTCGGCGACGACGCCCGAGGCGGCGCCGAGGAACAGCCCCGGCACGATGCGGGCCGACATCACGATGCCGATGGCCGCCTCTGGGTGGTCGCTGATGCGGGCGGCCAGAGCGGCGATGGCGAGGAACCCGAGCCAGTCGCCGGTCGCCGACGCCACCTGGGTGAGCCAGAGGTGGAAGAACTGCGGCGAGCCGAACATCCGGACGTGGAAGCCCGGCTTGTCCCCCTGGGCGACGACGGGTGACCCTTCGGTGGGGGCGTCGGGATCCGGGGCGGCTTCACCCGGTGTGGACACCTGACGCGGCTCCGCCATCCGCTCCAACCTAGAGGGCGTCCGGACCGGTTCCCGCGATCAGGCTCCGTCGGTGTTCTTCGGCGCCGCCTTCTTGGCCACCGCCTTCGCCACCGCCTTCTTGGCGGCAGGCTTCTTCTTGGCGGCCGCCTTCTTGGCCGGCGCCTTCTTGGCCGCCGCCTTGCGGCCGCCCTTCTTGGCCGGGCCGGCCTCGCGGCGCATCTGCAGCAGCTCGGCCGCCCGCTCGATCGTGATGTCCTCGATCGTGTCGCCCTTGCGCAGCGACGCGTTTGTCTCACCGTCTGTCACGTAGGGGCCGAAGCGCCCGTCCTTCACGACCACGGGCTTCTCCGAGACGGGGTCGTTGCCGAGCTCCTTCAGCGGCGGCGCGGGAGCCGCCTTGCGACGGCCGAACTTCTTGGGCTCGGCGAGGACCTTCACGGCCTCGTCGAGCTCCACCGTGAGGAGCTTCTCCTCGCTGTCGAGGCTGCGGGTCTCGTCCTTCCACTTGAGGTAGGGACCGAACTTCCCGTTGCTGGCCACGATCTCGCCGCCCTCGGGGTGCTCCCCCACCACCCGCGGGAGCGACAGCAGCTGCAGCGCCTCGTCGAGGGTGATCGTCGACAGCGTCATCGTCTGGAAGAGCGACGACATCTTCGGCTTGGTGTCCGGCGGAAGGGTGTCGGCGTCACCGAGCTGCACGTAGGGGCCGAAGCGACCTTGCTTGGCGTAGACCGGCAGACCCGTCTCCGGGTCGGCGCCGAGCGGCTCGCCGCCCTTGGGCGCGGACAGGATCTCGACGGCCTTGTCGATCGTCAGCTCGTCGAGCGGCAGGTCCTCGGGGAGCGAGGCCGTGTCCTCCCCCCGTTTGAGGTAGGGGCCGAACTTCCCGTTGCGGATGACGATCGGCTCGCCGTGCTCGTCGACGCCGAGCGGGATCGTGTTGATGGCAGCGGCATCGGCCTCCTCGAGGGCCTTGGCTTTGAGCTCGGCCACCCCGGGCTCGCCGTTGCCGAACCAGAACTTGTGCAGCCACGGCACCCGGGCCTGGCGGCCGCCGGCGATCTCGTCGAGATCGTCCTCCATGCGGGCCGTGAACTCGTAGTCGACGAGGTGCTGGAAGTGCTGCTCGAGCAGGGTCACGACGGCGAAGGCGTCGGTCGTCGGGACGAGGGCCTGACCCTTCTTCCACACGTAGCCGCGGTCCTGGATCGTCTGCATGATCGAGGCGTAGGTGGACGGGCGCCCGATGCCCAGCTCCTCCAGCCGCTTCACGAGGGTGGCCTCCGTGTAGCGGGCCGGCGGCTGGGTGGTGTGGCCCTCGGCGTCGACGGCGGGCGTGGGCAGGGCCTGGCCCTCGGTCAGCGCCGGGAGCTTGGCGGTGGCCTCGTCGCCGCTGTCGGAGGCGTCGTCCTCACCGCCGTAGCCGTAGACGGCCTGCCAACCGGGGAACGTGATGGTGCGCCCTGACGCCGTCCACTCCGTCTCGACGCCGTCGCTGGTCGTGGCACCGATGCGGGCCGTGACCGTGCTGCCCCGGGCGTCTGGCATCTGGCTGGCCAGCGTCCGCTGCCAGATCAGCTCGTAGACCCGGAGCTGGTCGCCCCGGAGCTCGCCGCGGAGCTGGTCCGGGCTGCGCCAGGCGTCGCCGGCGGGGCGGATGGCCTCGTGCGCCTCCTGCGCGTTCTTCGCCTTCTTGGCGTAGACGCGGGGCCCGTCGGTCAGGTACTCCCGGCCGAACTGCCGCTCGATGACCTGGCGGGCCGCCTTGATGGCGGTGTCCGACAGCGTGGTGCTGTCGGTCCGCATGTAGGTGATGTAGCCCTCCTCGTAGAGGCCCTGGGCGATGGACATGACCTGGCGGGCGCTCATGCGCAGGCGGCTGCCGCCGACCTGCTGGAGCGTGGAGGTGATGAACGGCGGCTTCGGACGCGAGGTGTACGGCTTGGTCTCGACGCTCGTGACGGTGAAGGGCTGGCCCGCGAGGCCGGCCCTCAGGCTCTGGGCGCCGGCCTCGTCGAGCACGGCGACGTCGTCTCGCTTGGTGCGGCCGGTGCTGTCGAAGTCGCGGCTGCCGGCGACCCGGCTCCCGTCGAGCGTGACCAGGCCGGCCGTGAACCCGGGCTCGGTGGGGAAGGCGGCCGAGAGGTCCCAGTAGCTGGCGGCCACGAAGGCCATGCGCTCGCGCTCCCGGTCGACGACGAGGCGCACGCTGGGCGACTGCACCCGTCCTGCGGAGAGGCCCTGGCGGATCTTGCGCCACACCACCTCGGAGACCGGGTAGCCGTAGAGGCGGTCCACGATCCGTCGGCTCTCCTGGGCGTCGACGAGGCCGTAGTCGACGTCCCGCGAGTTCTCGATGGCGTGCTCGATGGCGGCCTGGGTGATCTCGTGGAACACCATCCGCCGCACGGGCACCTTGGGCTGCAGCACCTCGAGCAGGTGCCAGGAGATGGCCTCGCCCTCGCGGTCCTCATCGGTGGCGAGCAGGAGCTCGTCCACCCCCTTCAGCGCCTTCTTCAGGCGGCTGATCGTGTCCTTCTTGGTCGCGTGCACCTCGTACTCGACGGCGAAGTCGTGCTCGGTGTCCACGTTGAGGCCCTTGGCGGGCAGGTCGCGGATGTGCCCCATGGAGGAGTCGACGACGAAGTCCGCGCCGAGGAACCCGCCGATGGTGCGGGCCTTGGCCGGTGACTCCACGATCACGAGGTACTTGGGCATCGGCGCAACATTGATGTGCTGCCCCGGTCGCTTGTCAAACGACTCCTCCGTTCCCCCTACGGGGAAGAACCTCGTCCGGGGCATCGTTGGAGAGGGTCATGGACCTCGCCACCGCCCTCGGCTTCGCTCGCAACCACCGCCGTGGCGTGCTGGTCACGCTCAAGCGCGACGGCCGCCCACAGCTGTCCAACATCGTCTACGCCGTCGGCGACGACGGCGTGGTCCGCGTGTCGATCACCGCCGACCGGGCGAAGTACCAGAACCTGGTGCGCGATCCCCGCGGATCGCTCCACGTCACACAGGACGACTTCTGGGCCTACGTCGTGCTGGAGGGCGACGTCGACCTGTCGGAGGTGGCGTCGGCGCCCGACGACGCCACGGTCGACGAGCTGGTTGAGCTGTACCGATCGCTCAGCGGTGAGCACCCCGACTGGGACGAGTACCGCGCCGCCATGGTCCGGGATCGCCGCCTCGTCGCCCGCCTGCGTCCCACCCACGCCTACGGCATGCTCCCCGACGCCTGACCCCACCCCCTTCCCGGATCGGGGGGGGTGACACACCGGTGTGTGGAGAGGGGCTCAGACCTTGAGGAGGAGGGCGTCGCCCTGGCCGCCGCCGCCGCAGAGGGCAGCCGCCCCCATGCCGCCACCGCGGCGCTTCAGCTCGTTGAGAAGCGTGAAGGCGATGCGGGTGCCGGACATGCCGAGCGGGTGACCGAGGGCGATGGCGCCACCGTTCACGTTGGTGATCTCGTCGGTGATGCCGAGGTCCTGCATGGAGGCCAGGCCGACGGCGGCGAAGGCCTCGTTCAGCTCGAACAGCGACAGGTCCGAGACCTGCTTGCCGGCCCGCTCGAGCGCGGCCCGGATCGCCCGGGCCGGCTGGGTGATGAGCGAGGCGTCGGGCCCGGCGACCTGGCCGTAGCCGACGATCTCACCGAGCGGCTCGACACCGAGCTTCTCGGCCGCCGCCTTGGAGGTGACGATCACGGCGGCGCCCCCGTCGGAGATCTGCGAGGCGTTGCCGGCCGTGATGTTGCCGGCCTTGTCGAACGCCGGCCGCAGCGCAGCGAGCGACTCCAGGGTGGTCTCGCCGCGCACGCCCTCGTCGGTGTCGAACACGATGGGGTCACCCTTGCGCTGCGGGATCTCGACCTTGACGATCTCGTTGTCGAACAGCCCGTCCTTGGCGGCGCGGGCGGCCCGCTCGTGGGACTTGGCGGCGATCTCGTCCTGCGGCTCGCGGGCCAGCCCGGCGGAGGCCGCGTACTTCTCGGTGCCGGCGCCCATGGCACAGGCGTCGAAGGCGCAGAAGAGGCCGTCGTACATCATCGAATCAACGACCTTCTGGTCGCCGATCCGGTAGCCCTGGCGAGCACCGGGCAGCAGGTACGGGGCCTGGGTCATCGACTCCATGCCGCCGGCGACGACGATGTCGGCCTCGCCCTGCTGGATCATCTGGTCGGCCAGGTGGATGGTGTTGAGGCCCGAGAGGCAGACCTTGTTGATGGTGCTGGCCGGCACGGTCATCGGGATGCCGCCGGCCACCGCGGCCTGACGGGCCGTGATCTGCCCGGCGCCGGCGCCGAGCACGTGGCCCATGAAGACGTAGTCGACCTGCTCACCGGTGAGGCCGGCCCGGACGAGGGCCTCCTTGATGGCGAGACCACCGAGGTCGGCCGCGGAGAACCCGGACAGGGCTCCGGACAGCTTGCCGATCGGCGTGCGAGCGCCGGCCAGGATGACGGAACCAGCCATTGAGGACTCCCAGAGATGGACGTCGGATGTTCCGGCCAGCGTACGGGGTGGCCCGCGAACCCGGCCAGCCGTCAGGAGGCGGCGGGGGCGACGATCGCTTCGTCGACGGCTTGGGAGACGGCCGACGCCACGATCCGGTCGATGCGGGCCGTGAGCGAGCCGCGGGCCAAGCGGGTGGCGTCGGGGGCGATGACGCGGCGCAGGTCGTCGTCCCCGGTGAGGTCGATGACCTCGGCGCGGGCGGCGGCCGTGATGACGGCGGCCTTCGCCTCGGCCGCCTCCAGCAGGCGCCGGGCCTTGGCCACCAGCAGCTCGGCCTCCAGCTCACGGGAGCGAGCGTGGCGTTGCGCGTCGGTCACGATGCGGTCGGCCTCCTCTTGCGCCGCCTCGAGGAGCTCTCGCGCGGCGGCGTACCCGTCCGCCGAACCGCTGCCGTCGCCGGTTCGCCCGACCTGCTGACCGTGGCCCATCTGCCCTCCCAGGAACGGCCCGATGGTACTGGTTGGTCTGCCTCCCGGCCTGCCCGCTACCCTTGCACGACCTGCGTGGGCCAATGACGTCCCTCCGCAGAGCTCTGGACCTGCACGCCCGATCCACCGCTCCACGGGAATGGACAACCCCATGCCTCAGCAGCCCGCTCTTCGCGGCGCCCTCGCCGGCGCCCCGGCCAAGCAAGGCCTGTACGACCCGCGCTTCGAGCACGATGCCTGCGGAGTGGCCTTCGTCGTCGACATGCACGGTCGGCGCAGCCACCGCATGGTGCAGCTCGGCCTGCAGTCGCTCTGCAACCTGGACCATCGCGGGGCCACCAACGCCGAGCCGAACGTGGGCGACGGGGCCGGCATCCTGATCCAGGTCCCCGACGCCTTCCTGCGGGAGGTGGCCGGGTTCGAGCTGCCGGCCGCGGGTGAGTACGCCACCGGCATCGGCTTCCTGCCTCGCAGCGCCGACGGGCTGGCTGCCGCCAAGGCCGGCATCGACAAGATCGCAGCGGCCGAGGGCCTCCGGGTGCTCGGCTGGCGCGACGTGCCGATCGACAGCTCGATGATCGGCCAGCAGGCCCGTGACGCCGAGCCCACCTTCGAGCAGGTGTTCCTCACCGTCGCCGAGGGCCAGCCGGCGCTGTCGGGCATCGAGCTGGACCGGAGGTGCTTCGTGGTCCGCAAGCGGGCCGAGCACGAGCTCGAGCTCGACGGCGAGGCCGTGTACTTCCCCAGCCTCTCGGCCCGCACCCTCGTCTACAAGGGCATGCTCATCAGCCACCAGGTGGGCGACTTCTTCCTCGACCTGGCCGACGAGCGCATCGAGAGCTGCCTCGCCCTCGTCCACTCCCGCTTCTCCACCAACACGTTCCCGTCGTGGCCGCTGGCCCACCCGTACCGGCTCGTCGCCCACAACGGCGAGATCAACACGGTGATGGGCAACGAGAACTGGATGCGGGCCCGCGAGGCGCTGCTCCAGAGCGACCTCATCGACGGCCTGGAGCGGGCCTTCCCGATCTGCACGCCCGGCAGCTCCGACACCGCCCGCTTCGACGAGGCCCTCGAGCTGCTGCACCTCGGTGGCTACTCGCTCCCCCACGCCGTGCTCATGATGATCCCGGAGGCCTGGGAGAACCACGAGTCGATGCCGGACTGGAAGCGGGACTTCTACCGCTTCCACGCCAGCCTCATGGAGGCCTGGGACGGCCCCGCCTCGATCGCCTTCACCGATGGCTCGGTGATCGGCGCCGTGCTCGACCGCAACGGCCTGCGCCCCTCGCGCTACTGGGTCACCGAGGACGGCCTCGTCGTGATGGCCTCCGAGGTCGGCGTGCTGCCCATCGACGTGTCGACCGTGGTCCAGAAGGGCCGGCTCCAGCCCGGCCGCATGTTCCTCGTGGACACGGCCCAGGGCCGGATCGTCGATGACGACGAGATCAAGGAGGCGCTGGCCGCCCAGAAGCCCTACGGCGAGTGGCTGCACGCCGGGCTCCTCCACCTCGACGACCTGCCGGCGCGCGACTTCCTCACCCCACAGCACGCGTCGGTGGTCCGCCACCAGCGCGAGTTCGGCTACACGTCCGAGGAGCTGAAGATCATCCTCGGGCCGATGGCCCGCACCGGCGCCGAGCCGATCGGCTCGATGGGCACCGACACCCCGGTGGCGGTGCTGTCGGACCGGTCCCGTCTGCTGTTCGACTACTTCCAGCAGCTCTTCGCCCAGGTCACCAACCCGCCGCTCGACGCCATCCGGGAGGAGCTCGTCACCTCGATGGGCTCCACGCTCGGCCCCGAGGGGAACCTGCTCGCGCCGGGCCCCGCCTCGTGCCGCCAGGTCGTGCTGCCCTACCCGGTGATCACCAACGCCCAGCTGGCCAAGCTCCTCTACATCAACGACGACGGCGACATGCCCGGCTTCAAGCCGTTCGCCATCGACGGCCTCTACCCCGTGGCCGAAGGCGGCGACGGGCTGCGGCGGGCCCTCGAGGACGTGCGGGCCAAGGTCAGCGCGGCGATCGCCGATGGCGCCAAGGTCATCGTCCTGTCGGACCGCTACTCGAACGAGGAGCTGGCGCCGATCCCGTCGCTGCTGCTCACCGCCGCCGTCCACCACCACCTCATCCGGGAGAAGACGCGCACGCAGGTCGGCCTCGTGGTCGAGTGCGGCGACGCCCGCGAGGTGCACCACATGGCGCTGCTGCTCGGCTACGGCGCGGCGGCGATCAACCCCTACCTGGCCTTCGAGACGATCGACGATCTCATCGACCAGGGTGCCCTGCCGGGCGTGACGAAGGCCCAAGCGGCCAAGAACTTCGTCAAGGCCAGCACCAAGGGCGTGCTCAAGATCATGTCGAAGATGGGGATCTCGACCGTGGCGTCGTACACGGGCGCCCAGGTGTTCGAGGCCATCGGCCTGGCTGAGGACGTCGTCGATGAGTACTTCACCGGCACGACGAGCCGGATCAGCGGCGTGGGCCTCGACCAGCTGGCCGAGGAGGTGGCCGCCCGCCACCGCTTCGCCCACCTCCCCCGCCCCGAGGAGGCCGCCCACCGGGACCTCTGGGTCGGCGGCGAGTACCAGTGGCGGCGCGAGGGCGAGCACCACCTGTTCAACCCGGAGACGGTGTTCAAGCTCCAGCACGCCACCCGCACGAAGCGCTACGACATCTTCAAGGAGTACACGGCCCGGGTCGACGACCAGGCCAAGCGCCTCGCCACGCTCCGTGGGCTCTTCGAGCTGAAGACGGGCGACCGCACCCCCGTGCCGCTCGACGAGGTCGAGCCGGTCAGCGAGATCGTCAAGCGCTTCTCCACCGGGGCCATGAGCTACGGATCCATCTCGATGGAGGCCCACCAGACGCTCGCCATCGCCATGAACCGCCTCGGCGGCAAGTCGACCACCGGTGAGGGCGGCGAGGACCCCGAGCGCCTGTACGACCCCGAGCGACGCAGCGCCATCAAGCAGGTGGCCTCGGGCCGCTTCGGCGTCACGTCGGAGTACCTGACCAACGCCGACGACATCCAGATCAAGATGGCCCAGGGGGCCAAGCCGGGAGAGGGCGGCCAGCTGCCCGGCGGCAAGGTGTACCCCTGGATCGCCAAGACCCGGCACTCCACCCCCGGCGTGGGCCTCATCTCCCCGCCGCCGCACCACGACATCTACTCCATCGAAGACCTGAAGCAGCTCATCCACGACCTGAAGAACGCCAACCCCGAGGCCCGCATCCACGTGAAGCTGGTGGCCGAGGTGGGCGTGGGCACGGTGGCGGCTGGCGTGTCGAAGGCCAAGGCCGACGTCGTGCTCATCTCGGGCCACGACGGCGGCACCGGCGCCTCACCGCTCAACTCGCTGAAGCACGCCGGCGCCCCCTGGGAGCTGGGCCTTGCGGAGACGCAGCAGACGCTGCTGCTAAACGGCCTGAGGGACCGGATCGTGGTCCAGACCGACGGCCAGATGAAGACCGGCCGTGACGTCGTCATCGCGGCGCTCCTCGGCGCCGAGGAGTTCGGCTTTGCCACCGCTCCGCTCGTCGTGTCGGGCTGCATCATGATGCGCGTCTGCCACCTCGACACCTGCCCGGTGGGCGTGGCCACCCAGAACCCCGAGCTGCGGGCCCGGTTCACCGGTCAGCCCGAGTTCGTGGAGACCTTCTTCGAGTACATCGCCGAGGAGGTGCGCGAGCTCCTCGCCGCCCTCGGCTTCCGCTCGCTGGCGGAGGCCATCGGGCACGTCGAGGCCCTCGACACCCGGGCGGCGGTCGACCACTGGAAGGCCAGCGGGCTCGACCTCACCCCGATCCTCCACCAGCCCGACAGCCCCTTCGAGCAGGACCTGCTCTGCACCGGCACGCAGGACCACGGCCTGGCCGACGCCCTCGACAACGAGCTGATCGCCCGCGCCGCCCCCGCCCTCGACCGGGGCGAGCCGGTGGAGATCGACCTGCCCATCCGGAACGTGAACCGCACGGTCGGCACCATGCTCGGCCACGAGGTGACCAAGCGCTACAAGGGCGAAGGCCTGCCCGACGACACCATCCAGGTGCGCTTCACCGGGTCGGCCGGCCAGAGCTTCGGGGCCTTCGTGCCCCGTGGCATCACCCTGTCGCTCGAGGGCGACGCCAACGACTACCTCGGCAAGGGCCTCTCGGGCGGCCGGATCATCGTGCGGCCGCCCGCTGACGCGCACCCGAGCTTCGTCCCGGAAGACAACGTCATCGCCGGCAACGTGATGCTCTACGGAGCCACGGGTGGCGAGGCCTACGTCCGGGGCATCGTCGGGGAGCGGTTCTGCGTGCGGAACTCCGGTGCGACCGCCGTCGTCGAGGGCGTGGGCGACCACGGCTGCGAGTACATGACCGGCGGCCGGGCCGTCGTCCTCGGACCGACGGGCCGCAACTTCGGCGCCGGCATGTCGGGTGGCATCGCCTTCGTCTACGACCCCGACGACACGCTCTACCGGCGCCTCAACGGCGAGATGGTCGACCTCGACCCGGTCGAGCCGGAGAACGCCGAGTGGCTGCGGACGGCCGTCCGGGCCCACGCCGACGCCACCGGCTCCACCGTCGCCGCCGCGCTGCTCGACCGGTGGCACAGCGAGGTGCGTCGGTTCAAGAAGGTCATGCCCCGCGACTACAAGCGGGTCCTCGAAGCGGCCCAGATCGCCGAGGAGTCCGGGCTCGATGTCGACGAGGCCATCATGGCCGCCGCCCACGGATAGGACAGCTGAGACATGGGTGACGTGAAGGGCTTCCTGAAGCACGGGCGCGAGACGCCCACCCGCCGGCCGGTGCCGGTGCGCCTCCTCGACTGGAAGGAGGTGTACGAGGAGTTCCCCGAGGACCACCTGCAGGTGCAGGCGTCGCGGTGCATGGACTGCGGCATCCCGTTCTGCAACAACGGCTGCCCCCTCGGCAACCTCATCCCGGACTGGAACGACCTCGTGTACCGGGACCGCTGGCGCGACGCCATCGAGCGGCTGCACGCCACGAACAACTTCCCCGAGTTCACGGGCCGGCTCTGCCCGGCCCCGTGCGAGGGGGCCTGCGTGCTCGGGATCAACCAGGACCCGGTGACGATCAAGCAGGTCGAGGTCGAGATCATCGAGCACGCCTTCGAACAGGGGTGGGTGGCCCCCGTGCTGCCGTCCGTCCTGACGGGCAAGAAGGTGGCCGTCGTCGGCTCCGGGCCGGCCGGGCTGGCCGCCGCCCAGCAGCTCACGCGGGCCGGGCACTCCGTGACCGTGTTCGAGCGAGCCGATCGGATCGGCGGCCTGCTGCGCTACGGGATCCCCGAGTTCAAGATGGAGAAGCGGTTCCTCGACCGGCGCCTCGCGCAGATGGAGGCCGAGGGCACCGAGTTCCGCACGAGCGTCAACGTCGGCGTCGACCTCACCGTCGAGCAGCTCCAATCCGACTTCGACGCCGTCGTCCTCGCCGGGGGCGCCACCCTCTGGCGCGATCTGCCCGTCCCGGGTCGCGAGCTGCAGGGCATCCACCAGGCGATGGAGTTCCTGCCCTGGTCGAACCGGGCCCAGGAGGGCGATCTCGCCGTCGAGGACGTGCCGATCCACGCCGGCGGCAAGGACGTCATCATCATCGGCGGCGGCGACACCGGCGCCGACTGCCTCGGGACGTCCCACCGCCACGGGGCCCGATCGGTCACCCAGCTCGAGATCCTGCCCCGCCCCGTCGACGGTCGGCCCGAGGCCAACCCGTGGCCCACCTACCCGATGAGCTACAAGGTGACGTCCGCCCACGAGGAGGGCGGCGAGCGGGTCTACTCGGTGAACACCGAGGCTTTCCTCGGCGACGAGGACGGCAACGTCCGGGCCCTGCGCCTTCACGAGGTGCAGTTGCGCGACGGCCGCTTCGAGAAGGTCGAGGGCACCGACAAGGAGATCCCCGCCCAGCTCGTGCTGCTGGCCATGGGCTTCCTCGGCCCGGAGCAGCCCGGCCTCGTGGAGGACCTCGGCGTCGAGCTCGACCCCCGCACCAACGTGGCGCGAGGCGACGACTTCCAGAGCAGCGTGCCCGGCGTCTTCGTGGCCGGCGACATGGGTCGAGGGCAGAGCCTGATCGTCTGGGCCATCGCCGAGGGCCGCAGCTGCGCCGCCGAGGTCGACCGCTACCTCATGGGCGAGACCGCGCTCCCCCGCATCATCGACCCGACGGATCGCCCCCTCACCTGACCCCGAGCACGTCTGTGGACGCCTGCGCACGCATGCCGTGCCGCAGGGTCCACAGACGTTGGTTGGCTCGTCAGTAGGGGACGGGGGCGCCGCGCTCGAGGCGGCGCCAGATGTCGTTGCAGTCCTCGCAGACGCTCTCGGGGAGGACCCCGGTGCGGATGAGCAGGGCGAAGATCTTGCAGCCGAGGCACAGGCCGGCGAAGGCCTCGAGCGAAGCCGCCACCAGGAGCAGGCCGAGGACGACCTGGGCCGCACCGAAGGCGTCGAAGCCGTAGGTGAGCACCGCCGCCGTCAGGGTGAAGGCGGCGCCGATGCCCTGGGCGAAGCGCTTGGGCGGCCCGGCCACCGTCTTGCCCTCGAAGGGGACGGCGGGCGTGATGACCCGGGTTACGAGCTGGCCGAGGGGGCTCAGCGAGGGACCGCTCAGCACGCGGGCGACGAAGCCGTAGGCCATGAGCACGGTGAGCCAGCGCAGGTCGAAGGCGATCGTGAGCACCGCCATGATCACGACGCCGGTGGCGACGAGGCGGGCCGAGACCTCGTTCACCGTCTCGGGGAAGGTCAGGATGCGGGAGCGGGAAGCGTCGGCCACGGACAGCACCTTAATCCAGAGTCAGTTGGTCAGGAATTCGACGACCAGTGTGCCGGGCCCTGCCCGGGAATCCACCCCCGGACGACGTACCGGATGCTCAGCGCCATCTACGGGATGTCCCGGGGCGAGGAGCGGGCCGGCGTCGGGGAGCTGGGCGAGCTCCTGGAGGCCGCCGAGCTGTTCGACCAACCGGTGCGCACGCTCTCGCTCGGCCAGCGCATGCGGTGCGAGCTGGCCGCCTGCCTCCTGCACCAGCCCGAGATCCTGTTCCTCGACGAGCCCCCCATCGGTCTCGACCCGCCCCGGCCCTGCCGGAGGTGACCGTCGTCGCCCACACCGATCACGTCCTGCGCCCCGTGGTCGACACGACGGCGACGTCGATCCGAGCCATCCTCGACGACCTCCTGCAGCGGGCAACCGCCACGACGGACATCTCCGTGATCGACCCTCCCCTGGAGCAGGACATCGCCGCCATCTACGAGCGGCCAGCGGCGAACTCCGGTTCCAGGCCATCGTGCTGCTCGGCTCGTACCCGGTGGACGTGTTCGCCGGGGGGGCCAAGCTGCTGGCCTACACCGTCGTCCCGGCCGCCTTCGTGTCGACGGTCCCGGCCCGCATCATCATGGACTTCGACGCCGGTCAGGCCCTCGTGCTCTCGGCCGTGGCGGCCCGGGTCGCGCTGGTCTTCCGAGCCGGCCTCCGGCGCTACACATCTGGCGCGGTCTGGACCCGCGCCTGAGGCGTGGCGCGCTCGCCCGATCTAGGCTCTCCCCCCGTCGGAGACCGGGACTCCGACGATCGGGGGCCGACCCTTGGGACGTGTCCAGGAGACCGCTCAGCCTGCCATCGACCACATGCTGGCCGAGGCGCGGCGGGGTCTCGACCGGGTCCCTGCCGACCAGCTCGACGCCGAGGTGGCCGCCGGCGCGCTCGTCGTCGACATCCGGCCGGCCGCCAACCGGACAGCCGAAGGCGAGCTCCCCGGAGCCGTGGTGATCGAGCGCATCCACCTCGAGTGGCGCCTCGACCCCACGAGCCCCGATCGCATCCCCGAGACGGCCCCCGATCGCCGGGTGGTGGTGGTGTGCAACGAGGGCTACGCCTCGAGCCTGGCCGCCCTCGCGCTTCGTCAGCTCGGCCTGACCGGAGCGACGGATCTGATCGGTGGCTACCGAGCGTGGCGAGCCGCTCAGCGCCCTGCGCCGTGATGAGCCAGGCTGGCGTCATGGCTGAGGACGTCTTCCCCGACCGGAACATGAGCCACCGGGAGAAGATCGAGTTCATGCTCGAGCGGGAGGGCTGGGCCATGGACACCGTCGGGCCGAGTGGCGACGCGGACGCGCCGATCCCCCGCTACACGTACACAGTGGGGTTCGACCGCCGGTTCGGGTTCCCGGAGCTCGTCGTCTTCGGATTGTCACCCGTGGCCTGCCGCGGCCTGTTCGAGCTGGTGGCCGCTGCCGTGGCCGGCGGGACGGACCTGCCCGTGGGCCGCGCCTTCATCGGGCTGCTCGAGGACGACCAGCCGTGCGCGCTGCTGCCCGTCGACGCCGCCGAGGCCGTCGGCATGTTCCCGGCCCTGGCCGAGGACCGTGTGCTGGCCGGGGAGCGCCCCGACGACTTCACCATGCTGCAGCTCACCTGGCCCGACCCGGAGGGACGGCTCCCCTGGGAGGAGGGCTTCTCCGCCTCGTTGGCGCCGCTGCAGCTCCTGCTCGGCGAGCCCCCCGAGGGCTGATCCCCGACCGGGTGTCGAGGCACCACCCGGGTTCGCCCGCCGTAGTGACCGATCGGTAGGTTCGCGCCATGCAGGACTTCCTCGACCCCATCGAGAGCGGCGCCTCCGGTGAGGACATCGCCGCCATCCCTATCCCGGAGAGCTACCGCGCCGCCCATGTGCTGCGCTCCGAGCAGGACATGTGGGAGGGGGTCGAGTCCGCCGAGAAGGACCCCCGCAAGACGCTCCACGTCGGCGAGGTCCCCACGCCCGAGATCGCCCCCGACGAGGTCTACATCGCGGTGATGGCCTCCTCGATCAACTTCAACACGGTGTGGACCTCGATCTTCGAGCCGGTGTCGACCTTCGGCTTCCTCGACCGCCTCGGGAAGGAGTCCGAGTGGGGTGCCCGCCACAAGCAGGACTTCCACGTCGTCGGCTCGGACGCGTCCGCCGTGGTCCTGCGGGTCGGTTCGGCCGTCCGGAACTGGAAGCCCGGTGACCGGGTGGTCGTCCACTGCAACCACGTGGACGACCAGGACCCGTCGGCCCACAACGACTCGATGCTGGCCGCCAACCAGCGGATCTGGGGCTTCGAGACCAACTACGGCGGCCTGGCCGACCTGTCGATCGTCAAAGCCAACCAGCTCATGCCCAAGCCGGCGCACCTCACCTGGGAGGAGGCCGCCGTCAACGGCCTCTGCGCCTCCACCAGCTACCGGATGCTCGTGGGCGACCACTCCGCCCGCATGAAGCAGGGCGACTCGGTGTTCGTGTGGGGCGCCACCGGCGGCATCGGGGCCTACGCCATCCAGCTGGTCCTGAACGGGGGCGGCATCCCTGTCGGCGTCGTCTCCAACGAGCGCAGGGTGAAGCTCCTCGAGGCCATGGGCTGCGAGAACGTCATCGACCGTGCCGCGGAGGGCTACCAGTTCTGGGCGGACGAGCACACCCAGGACGAGGGGGAGTGGCGCCGCCTCGGCAAGAAGGTCCGGAGCCTCATCGGCGACGACCCCGACATCGTCTTCGAGCACCCCGGCCGCCAGACGATGGGCGCCTCCGTGTTCATCACCAAGCGGGGCGGCACCATCGTCACCTGCGCCGCCACCTCCGGCTACATGATCGAGTACGACAACCGGCACCTCTGGATGAAGCTGAAGCGCATCGTGTCGTCGCACTTCGCCAACTACCAGGAGGCGTGGGACATGAACCGCCTCATCGACCGCGGCGCCATCCAGCCCGTGATGTCGGCCTCCTACGACCTCGAGCAGGTCGGCGAAGCGGCCCTCCTCGTCCACCAGAACAAGGCCGAGGGCAAGCTGGCCGTGCGCTGCCTCGCCCCGTCCGAAGGCCTCGGCATCACCGACCCCGAAAAGCGGGAGCGCATCGGCGAGGACAAGATCACCCTGTTCCAGCGCCACGCCCGAGGAGAGCTCTGATGACCTCCGGACTGCTCACCGAGATCGACCACGTCGCCATCGCCGTCAAGGACCTCGAGGCGGCCATCGCCTACTACAAGGAGGCGTTCGGCGCCGAGGTCCACCACCGGGAGATCGTGGAGAGCGATGGCGTGGAGGAGGCCCTCATCAAGGTGGCCGACTCCTACATCCAGCTCACGGCGGCCACCCGGCCCGACTCGCCGATCGCGAAGTCGATCGAGAAGCGGGGCGAGGGCCTGCACCACATCGGCTACCGGGTGGACGACTGCGCCGCCGCGCTCGAAGCGATGAAGGCGGCCGGCGCCACGGCCCTCGACGAGGTGCCTCGGCCCGGCAGCCGGGGCACCACCGTGGCCTTCATCCACCCCAAGGGCAGCTTTGGGACGCTGATCGAGCTCGTCCAGGAGTAGCCGCCGGCCGGGACGGGCGGGGCTCAGCCGGGGCCGAGGGCGGCCATCCAGGCCGTCAGGACCGCATCGACCTGATCGGGGCGATCACCCTCGACGAGCAGCACTAGGCCCTGGTGCCGGAACGCCCGCGCGGAGCGGGTGCCCGGCGGGTTGGTGGCGACGAGCACGACCCGACCGAGCTGTTCCGTGGCCTCGGCCGGGGCGCCGCCGGCCCGTTCCGTCACGAGCGGGGCGAGGGCGGGGTACAGGGCCTCGGCGCTGGGGTAGGTGCCCGGGTCCACGGTGATAGCCCACACGACCGTGCGCCGCTCCCCCGCCACCACCCCGTAGCGGCCCTGCACCTCGATCGCCCCCGGAATCGCCGGCGGGCTCGGGCCCTGCGGCTCCTCGTCGAGCGGCGGGATCGGGGTGAAGGTCACCGAGGGCACCGGCACGAAGGCGGCGTCGACGGGCACGGCCACCAGCGGGGTCATCGGGTCGAGGGAACCGACCTCGCCGCGAGCCCGGGCCTCGAGCTGGCGGGTGACGACGAGGGTGACCTCAGGTTCGCCGGTGCCGGTGCCGGAAACGACGGTGAGCAGGTCCCCGTCCCGGTAGGCGAGGCTGACCGCGTGCTCGCTGGCGGCCCGCAGGACCTGACGGCCGGCCAGGTCGACCGCGCTGGGTGGGGCTCCGCCGAGGGCGCCCACCAGGGCCTGCTCCCAGGCCGCCAGCGCGGCGTCGTCGAAGAAGGCGGCACCGTCAAGGGTGAGCGCCACGACGTCGGCCAGTCGGCGCCCGTCGCCCACGCCGTAGGCCCGCCTCGCCACGACCGCCACGACCTCCGGGTCGGCGGTGAGGGCATCAGCGGCCACCTGCTCGCTGGGCAGCGGCGTGCCGTAGGCGACGTCGGCGCCCACCAGCACCGAGGCCGGGTCGACCGGGGCCAGCGCCACGCCGCCGGGGATGGTCGGGACGGAGCCCGCGGTGGGTCCGTCGCGCCGCTCGCCGAGCTGATCCGGGCGGCCGGGACCATCATCGGTACAGCCGGCCAGTAGCACCCCCGCGAGCAGGGCGACGGCCAGAGCGCGACCGGTGCGACGTTCGAAGCGGCGAGGCACGGCGGGCTCGACGCTAGCCCGGCGCCCGGGTGCGGCCGGGGGCGAGGACATGCCATACGCTGCCCGCGACAGCGCAGACCCCGCTACCCGGGTTCGGGAGGGCGGGAGATCTGCTCGAGTGGAGGCGAGAGACCGAGTGATGCGTGAACCCCTGGAGCAGCTGCTGGCCGACCTGAGGCAGGCCATCGACGCGGCGGAGCACGGGGCCGAGAACCGCGACGACCTGGCCCGCCTGGCCGGCGAGGTCGAACGGCGCCTCAAGGAGGAGGACGAGGACAACGTCGTCGACGAGCTCCGCGAAGAGGTCACCCGCTTCGAGGTCACCCACCCCCACCTCGCCAACGCCATCGGCCGGGCCGCCGACGCCCTCAGCGCGCTCGGCCTCTGAGCTCGGAGTCGGCCCCGAGCTCCTCAGCTCGCAGCGACGCGCTCCGGTTCGGATCGGCGAACGGTGACCGCTCGTCCGCCAGGTCGCACGCCGGCTCCTCGTCCTCTTCGTCCCTCACCCGGTGGCGCCGGCGCCACCGCCGGAGGGCCACGGAGACGGTGACGAGCAGCACCGCTCCCGCCAGCCTGGTCACCCCGGCTCGGGCGGCCCCGTCAGCCAGCGCGACCGCAGCCTCGGACCGGTCGCCAGCTGTCGACCAGTCGCCCTGTTCGAAGGCGTCGACAGCCGCGTCGAGCTCGTCGTCGGGCGACGTCAGCACGAGGCCTACCACCTCGATCGGGCCGAACGAGCGGCGAGCCGCAGCATCTCCCCGGCGCAGGGCCCGCGCCGCCTCCAGGGCGGCACGAGCCTCCCGATCCACCACGTCGAGGTCCTCGCTGCTCTCGTAGGTCGCCTCGAGGCCGGTCGTGGCGGCGTCGATGCCCGACAGCGTGTCGTCGATCTCGTCACGCAGGTCGAGGAGGTGGTCGGTCTCGTCCATCAGGGCATCGGCCTGCGCGAAGCGCCAGTTGGCCAGCGCGACCCGTACGGCGGCTGGGGGCGTCCAGCCGTCTCCGCGTGCTTCCTGCGCGGCGTAGCGCTGGCGGCTGGCCGAGCGGGCGGGGAGGAGCTCCTGCTCATCGGTCGTGAGCACGTGCTGCTGGAACAGCGTCGCGGCGAGGGTCGATCCGGCTCGATCCTCGAGCAGGTCGAGCAGCTGCGTCCATGCCATCGTCCCGCGCAGTGGGGCCAAGCCTGGTCCGGCATAGGCGACGGCCTTCTCGGAGGTGGCGCGCACGACGTCCGCCATCGCGTCCAAGCCGATCTCGGCGGCGATCTGGTCGAGCACCGACCACGCCGCGTTGTAGGCGTAGGCCTCCTGCTCCTCGGAGACCTCCCGTTCGAGATCGGGGGTGGTCCACGCGTTGAGCGGCAGCGCTCCGGGAGCCGTGGGGTCGATTGGCTCCGGCTCGACCGGGGAGCCACCGAGCGCTTCCGCAGCCGCAGCCGCGAACAGGTTCGCCCACCCCTCGTTGGCCCAACGGCCATCGATCAGCATGGAGTTGAACCAGAGGTGCGAGAGCTCGTGGAGCATGACCTGCTGGTCCAGCTCGTCGCCGACCTCGATGACGCTCTCCACCGGCCGGTACCAGCCCGCGTACCCGTAGAGGTAGGGCGCTGCGGTCTCGAGGACGTCGATCGACCGCGTCGCCGGCCAAGGGAGCCCGATCAGCCGCTCCAGCATCGGCACGCCGTCGCGCACCTGCGCTTCGGCGAAGTCAGCCCACGCCGGGTCGTCGGGCCAGGCCCGCACCACCAGTCCGTGCTCGCCCATCTCCACCGGCCGGGAGAGCAGCAGGTCGTCGTTGCGAGCGACGACGGAGGTGAAGAAGCCGGCCGGGTCGCTCGGCTCCGCGTGCAGGATGGTGACGTCGCCATCGGCGCGCTCCTCCATGTCGTCGCCCACCACCTCCACCTCGAGACCAGCGGGCACCCGCACGTCGATGGAGGTCAGCCCGGGGTCGCCGTCGGCGAACACAGGGAAGCTGACGAACGCGGCGTTCACGCGGAAGAGCGCCTCGGAGCGCGGAGCCACCGCCGGGAGGTCATAGGTCAGCACCACGGTCTGGGTGTCCCGGTAGGCGAGGTCCGGCATCAGATCCACCTGGGCGAAGGAGACGACCGGCACCTCGGTGGGCTCCAGCCGCACGGGGACGCGCCCACCATCGGGCCGGGTGGCGGCCACGCCCGTCACGCCTGCGGGCACGGGGATGCCGATCTCTCGGACGTAGCTCGAGCGGATGTAGCCACTGCTCACCTGGTCGGGCAGCTGGTTGGTGACGGTCAGCTCGTGGCGGGCGTGGACGACGCTTGCCACCGCATCGACCTCGAACGAGGCGCGGTGCTCGAAGCGCACGCCGTCGTCGCTCGGCGAGGAGGCCACGGCGAGACGGAGCGACCCAGCGCCGAGGGCGGGTTCTGGCTCGGCGCCGGCCGGGCCCGAGATGCTGATGCCCAGGACGAGGATTCCGAGGACGAGGCGCCGCCACATCCCCTTCCGCCCCGTGTCGCGCCTCGCCACCGTCTCGATCGACCTCACTGCGTCGCCGTTCGGGAGGGAGACTGCCACACGGCGCCCGCGGCGCCGGGACGATGGTCCCTTCGCAGTCGGATCGGACGACTCTGACCGCCGCGTGCGCCGGAGGCCATGGTGGGGAGGATCTCGACCCACCTGAGGAGGCGCTGTGGGCGCACGCACCCAACAGCTCGACGACGAGCGCCGCCGGCGCCGGCGCGCCACGATCACCTGGCTCGGGGTCGCAGCCGTCGTGGCGTTGGCGGCGGTCGGCGCGGCGCTCGTGTTCGGTGATGACGACGAAGGCGGCGGTGGCTCGGGCAGCCCGACGGCCGCGATGAGCATCTCGATGGTGGAGATGGCCTTCGAGCCCGACCCGATCCAGGTGACCGTCGACGACGCGGTGCTGCGGATCGTGAACGACGGCGCCGTCGACCACTCGATGCTCATCCCCGAGCTCGGGAAGGGCACGCCCGACCTGAAGCCCGGCCAGGAGCTCACCCTCGACCTCACCCAGCTCGACCCCGGCGAGTACTACGTGTACTGCGACATCCCGGGCCACCGCGAGGCGGGCATGGAGACCACCCTCGTCCTGAGCGAGGGCTGACCCGTCAGCGCAGCTGCTGCGTTCACAGCTCGGTTCTGACGCATCTACGGCGTTTGCACGCTGGCTTGGGGCGCAGATGCGACTACCGTTGCCCGGGTGCCATCTGCCTACAAGCCAGGACAGGCCGCCGAACTGCTCGGGGTGAGCGTCGACACCGTGCGGCGCTGGGCCGACGCCGGTCGGCTCAAGACCCAGCGGACGACCGGCGGCCAACGGCTCATCGACGGCGCCGACCTCGCCCGCTTCCTGGAGGAGCACGGCGACCGGATCGAGCCGGGAGCGATCATCGGCCAGTCGGCCCGCAACCGCTTCCCCGGCATCGTCACCAAGGTGACCAAGGACAAGGTCATGGCCCAGGTGGAGATCCAAGCCGGCCCGCACCGGGTCGTCTCGCTCATGAGCCGCGAGGCTGCCGACGAGCTGGGCCTGGCGCCGGGCGTGCTGGCGATCGCCACCGTGAAGTCGACCAACGTCGTGGTCGCGCTGGCCGCGGGCTGAGTCGCCCGATGCCTCGACGGCTCTGGTGGGTCCTCGTGCTGGTCGGGGCGGCGGTGCTGGCGGCGGCGGGGTGCCACGACGACGCCCCAGCCACCGCGACCACCACCCCGAAGGGCGCCGAGCCCGTGGCGGGAGAGCTCCGGGTGCTCGCGGCGGCGTCGCTGACCGAGGTCTTCACCGAGATCGGCCGAGCCGTCGAGGCCGCCCACCCGGGCCTGAGGGTCACGTTCAGCTTCGCTGGCTCGTCGGCCCTGGCCCAGCAGATCGAGGCTGGTGCCCCCGCCGACGTGTTCGTCTCCGCCGACGAGGCGACGATGGAGGGGGTCGTCGCTGCGGGCGATGCCACTGACCCACAGCGGATCGCCCGCAACCGGCTCGCGCTCCTGGTGGAGCGGGGCAACCCCAAGGGCATCGGCGGCCTGGGCGACCTGGACCGCCCCGGCATCGTGTTCGTGCTGTGCGCCCCGGAGGTGCCCTGCGGGAGGTTCGGCGCGGCCGCCCTCACCCAGGCGGGTGTGGCGGCGAAGCCGGCCTCGCTCGAGGCCAACGTGAAGGCGGTGGTGGCCAAGGTGAGGCTCGGCGAGGTTGACGCTGGCATCGTCTACGCCACCGATGTCGCCGCCGCCGGGGAGGCCACCGAGGGGATCGACATCGCCGGCGCCGACGATCCCGCGCTGGAGGCCGTCTACCTGGCCGCCGTCACCTCGGGCTCGGCCAACCCGACGGCGGCGGCGAGGTGGACCGAACACCTCCTGTCCGCCGAGGGGCAGGCGGTCCTGGCCCGATACGGGTTCCTCGCACCGTGAGGCGGCAGCCCCGGCCGCCGGTCGTGGCCCTCGTCGTCGGCGGGGTGGCCGGTGCGTTCCTCCTGCTCCCGCTGGCCGGCCTGGCCTGGCGTGCCCCCTGGAGCAGCCTCCGGGAGGACCTCACCGACCCCGCCGCCCGCACCGCGCTGCGCCTGTCGCTCGTCTGCTCCCTGTGGGCGACCGCGCTGGCCATCGCGGCGGGCCTGCCCCTCGCCTGGGTGCTGGCCCGGGTGGAGCTGCCGGGCCGGCGGCTCCTGCGGGCGCTGGTCCTCGTGCCGCTCGTCCTGCCCCCGGTGGTGGGCGGGGTGGCGCTGCTCCTCGCCTTCGGGCGACGGGGGCTGGTGGGCCAGCCCCTCGACGACTGGTTCGGCATCACCTTGCCGTTCACGACGGCCGGCGCCGTGCTGGCGGAGGCCTTCGTGGCCCTGCCGTTCCTCGTCATCACCGCCGAAGCGGCCTTCCGGGGCACCGACCGCCGCTACGAGGACGCCGCCCGGACCCTGGGCGCCTCACGGTGGACCGTCTTCCGACGCGTCACCCTGCCCCTCACCTGGCCGGCGCTGGCCGCGGGCGCCGTCCTCGCCTGGGCCCGGGCGCTCGGCGAGTTCGGAGCCACCATCACCTTCGCCGGCAACACCCCGGAGCGCACGACCACCATCCCCCTGCAGGTGTACCTCCTCCTCGAATCCGGCCAGCTGGGGTCGGCCATCGCCTTGAGCCTCGTGCTGCTCGCCGTGTCGGTCGGGGTTCTGACCCTCCTGCGCGACCGATGGACCAGCGCGCTGTGAGCCGGGGCGGCCTCGATGCGGACATCGACGCCCGCGTCGGCGACTTCCACCTACGGCTCACGTTGGCGGTCCCCGCCGGGGAGACGGTCGCCGTCGTCGGGCCCAACGGCGCCGGCAAGACCACCCTGCTCCGCGCCCTCGCCGGCCTGCTGCCCATCGACCACGGTCGCATCGAGGTGGCCGGCGTGGCGCTCGACGAGGGCCGAGCCGGCGCCTTCTTGCCCCCCGAGGAGCGCTCGATCGGGGTCGTGTTCCAGGACCACCTGCTCTTCCCCCACCTCAGCGTGCTCGACAACGTGGCCTTCGGCCTCCACTGCCGCCACACCCCCACCGCGGCGGCCCACGAGCAGGCCCGCGCCTGGCTCCGGCGGGTGGGGCTCGAGGGGTCGGCGGCGGCGAAGCCGGCACAGCTCTCGGGCGGCCAGGCCCAGCGCGTGGCCCTGGCCAGGGCGCTGGCCACCGATCCCACGATGCTGCTCCTCGACGAGCCGCTCTCCGCCCTCGATGCGACCACCCGCGTCGAGACACGGCGCGACCTCCGCCGGCACCTCCGGGACCACCCCGGTGTGCGGATCGTCATCACCCACGACCCCCTCGACGCCGCCGCGCTGGCCGACCGCATCGTCGTGATCGAAGGCGGGCGGCTCGTGCAGCAGGGGACGCTGGCCGAGCTCACCGCCCACCCGCGCTCGCGCTATGTGGCCGACCTGGTCGGGGTGAACCTGCTCACCGGACGGGCCCGGGCGGGCCGGGTCGACCTCGACGGTCTGGAGATGGTCGTCGCCGACCGCGTGGACGGCGACGTGCTCCTCGCCGTCCCGCCGCGAGCCGTCACCCTCTCCCGCTCCCGTCCGGAGGGGACCGCTCGCAACGTGTGGCCCGGGGTGATCGATGGCGTCGACCACGCCGGTGACCGGGCTCGCGTCCGCGTCCGGGGGCCGGTCACGATCGTGGCGGAGGTGACCGATGCCGCGGCGGCCGACCTGCAGCTCAACGACGGCACCGAGGTCTGGGTCGCCGTGAAGGCCACCGAGATCGACGTGTCTGCCGCGTGAGCGGGCGGCCGGCACCTCGGGTCCGTCGGCCATCGACGTAGGGGCGCTCGACATCGGCGTCGGTCCACTCTTGTCCAGGTCGGATGCACGGCCGCAACCCTCATGGGTGGTTCGATGCTCGGGTGAGGATCGAGGACTACGCGCTGATCGGCGACACCCAGACCGCGGCCCTCGTGGGGCGCGACGGCTCGATCGACTGGCTCTGCCTGCCGCGCTTCGACTCCGGCGCCTGCTTCGCCGCACTGCTCGGGGACCGGGCCAACGGTCGGTGGCGGATCGCTCCGGCCGAGGACCGAGCCTCGGTGACCCGGCGCTACCGGCCGGACACGCTCGTCCTGGAGACGACCTTCACGACAACGACCGGCTCGGTCCGGCTGCACGACTGCATGCCGGTGCGGGGCGAGGCGCCCGACGTGGTGCGCGTCGTCGAGGGCGTCTCGGGTCGGGTGCCCATGCACCTCGATCTCGTGATCCGGTTCGACTACGGCGCCAGCGTCCCCTGGGTTCGGCGGGTGGACGGCGCCCTGCGGGCGGTGGCGGGACCGGACGCCCTCGAGCTGCGCACCCCGGTCGAGACCCGAGGCGAGGGCCTGGCCACCGTGGCCGACTTCGAGGTCGGTCCGGGAGATCGCGTGCCCTTCGTGCTCACCTGGCACCCGTCGCACGAACCGCCCCCCCGGCCGGTCGATGCCGAGAGGGCCGTGGCCGACACAGCGGCCTGGTGGGCCGAGTGGGCGGGCCGGTGCACGACCAGCAGCGACCTGCGCGACCTCGTCGTGCGATCGTCGATCACCCTCAAGGCCCTGACCTACGGGCCCACCGGTGGCCTGGTCGCCGCGCCGACGACGTCGTTGCCCGAGGACCTCGGCGGGGTCCGCAACTGGGACTACCGCTACTGCTGGCTGCGCGACGCCACCTTCAGCCTGTACGCGCTGATGCTGGCCGGCTACGACGCCGAGGCTCGAGCGTGGCGCGACTGGCTGCTCCGGGCCGCGGCGGGCGCACCGGACCAGCTCCAGGTGCTCTACGGCGCGGCCGGTGAACGGCGGCTGCCAGAGCTGGAGCTCGACTGGCTGGACGGCTACGAGGGGTCACGACCGGTGCGGATCGGGAACGCGGCCAGCCGCCAGCTCCAGCTCGACGTCTACGGCGAGGTCATGGACTGCCTGCACTCGGCTCGCCGGGCGGGCGTGGAGCCGGACGAGGAGACGTGGCGCTTCCAGCAGGCGCTCATGGAGTTCCTCGAGGGGCGCTGGGACGATCCCGACGAGGGCCTCTGGGAGGTGCGGGGGCCCCGCCGACACTTCACCCACTCGAAGGTGATGGCCTGGGTGGCCGCCGACCGGGCCGTGAAGGCGGTGGAGCGCTTCGGGATGACCGGGCCGGTCGATCGGTGGCGGGCCCTGCGGGCCACGATCCACGAGGACGTCTGCCGCCGAGGCTTCGACGCCGACCAGGGTGCGTTCACCCAGTCGTACGGGCGGCCCGAGCTCGACGCCAGCCTCCTCATGGTCCCACTCGTCGGCTTCCTCCCGGCCACCGACGAGCGCGTCGTCGGCACGGTCCGAGCCGTCGAGGAGCGGCTGTGCAACGACGGCTTCGTGCTGCGCTACGCCGGCTCGAGCCTGGGTGAGGTGGACGGCCTGCCCGGCGGCGAGGGGGCGTTCCTGCCGTGCAGCTTCTGGTTGGCCGACAACCTCATCCTGCAGGGTCGCGTGGCGGAGGGCCGCGCCCTGTTCGACCGCCTCGCCGGGCTGGCCAACGACGTCGGTCTGCTGGCCGAGGAGTACGACCCCGTGGCCGGGCGCCTGGTCGGCAACTTCCCCCAGGCCTTCACGCACGTCGCCCTCGTCAACACCGCCCACAACCTGGGCCTCGGCGCTGCGGCGGGGCCGGCTCACGCCCGCGCCGAGGACGCCTGAGGGAACCGGTACCGGGGACGCGGTGACGGTGTGACGTCACCGTGCCGCGTCGCTGGTCAGCGCTCGAGCGGCGTGGGCGGCTCCTCGGTGAAGTGGCCCGCATCGTCGACGAGGACCGTGCGGCGGTGCTGGCCGGGGAGCATCAGTGCCGTGCCGATGGCGCCGAGGACGATCACCGCCCACGTCACAGGGGTGCCGCCGGGCAGGCTGAACGACGCCTCGAGGCTCGCGGCGTTGGCGAACACGATGGTTGCTCCTGCCCACAGCACCCCGAGCAGGACGACCCGCACCACGAAGCCGTCGTGCTTGTACCGCGCCCGGACGCCGAGCACCCTCCGCAGGTCGGCGCGGAATCCGCCGGGGGAAGACCCGCCGCGGCATGGCCAGCGCCATCGCGATCGCGAGCAGGCTGAAGATGGGCCCGCGATCACGTACCCGACGACCACGCCGCCGGAGGAGCGTTCGGCGATGCGGAGGCCGTCGACCCCGCTGCCATGTTCTGGGCACGGCGGCCAGGTCCGCGAGCCGCGGCGGGTGCCGATCTGCTTCTGAGATTCGCAGACCGCTACGACGAAGAGATCGCCCGAGATCGGCCGTGGAACAGAAGGTAGGTAGTGTCTCGTGTCGTTGGGCGATCGGCTAGCATCGCGCCGATGGCCCGGATGCTGAGAGAGTCCTGGCGCAGCGACGCCCCGACCTCGGTGGAGGGCGCGCGCAACCGTCTGGTCGATGCCGCGGAGGCCTGCTTCACCCGGTTCGGCGTGGCGAAGACCACCCTCGAGGACATCGCCACCGAAGCTGGGGTGTCCCGGGCCACCGTGTACCGGTACTTCGAGGGCGGCCGCGACGAGGTGATCCTCGGCGTCGTGCTGCGCGAAGGCAAGGAGTTCCTCGAGACGCTCAGCCGGCGCGTCCAGCGCGAAGAGACGTTCGAGGCCGCCATCGTCGAGGGCGTGCTCCACACGGTCGGGGCAGTCAGCAAGAACGAGCACCTCGCCCTCCTGTTCGCCCCGGAGGTCGCTGGGCATACAACCTCGATCGCGGGTGCCTCCACCGCGCTGTACGAACTCGCGCAGGACTTCTTGCGACCCATCTTCGAGCAGGCCCGGGTTGTCGGTCAGCTGCGAGACGGGATCATCGCGGAGGACGCTGCCGAGTTCGTCCTCCGGATGATCCTCTCGCTGCTGTCGGTGGCGGGTCCCCGCCAGCGGTCCCAGGCGAAGGAGCGGGAGTTCCTGGCCACATACTGCGCCGGCGCCCTCGTCCGGTCCTGAGCTCAGGCGGTCAGATCGGCGAGCTTGCCTGGAACGCCTGCTGCTCGGCCGTGGGCGACGCCGACTGCATGGCCATCAGCTTGGTCATGTCGCCTTCGACCTTGATCTGGCCGGACATGAACGCCTGCCTCGCCGAGGGCGATGTGGTTCGTGTGCGCCCACAAGAACGGTGTCTCGGCGTGGGGTCTACCGCGCGTGCTCGGACTCGCGTCCTACGAGACGGCTGGGCGTGGCTGCACAACCACGAGCCCGTCGTCGTGTCCCGCTCGGACCAGGCCGCCCCCCGGCCGCTCCCCGCGGTCCACCGCGTCGCTGCCCTCCTCAAGCGCTGGGTCGAAGGCACCCTGCACGACCGTGTCTCGGACCAGCACCTCGGCTACTACCTCGACGAGTTCACCCTCCGGTTCAACCGCCGCAACAGCCGCGCCCGTGGCTTGTCCCGGTACCGGCTCGTCCAACAAGTCCTCGACACCGACCCCCACCCCCTCGCCGTCCTCCAACACAAGATGTAGGGGTCACGTGACTGAAGCAGCGATCCATACGGACCTTCCGCTGATACGTGCAACACAGATGTAGCCCCGTCGTACACCGACGACCAAAGTCGGCGCGGTCACACCCCGAGCGTCTCGGGCGGGCGGGCCTCGCTGAGCAGCTCGGAGACGACGGAGCCCAGCTCGGAAGGCTGCCACCGGTCGCCCTTGTCGCGCTCGGGTCCGCGCTTCCAGCCCTCGGCCACCGAGATCCGGCCGCCGGCAACGTTGAACACCTGCCCGGTCACTGCGGCGGACTCGGCGCTGCCAAGCCACACCACCAGAGGCGAGATGTTCTCCGGCGCGAAGGGGTCGAAGGCGCCGGGCTGGACGTCGCGGGCCGCCTGACCGAAGCCCAGGTTCTCGGTCATGCGCGTCAGCGCCGCTGGAGCGATGGCGTTGACGGTGACGCCGTAGCGGCCGAGCTCCTTGGCGGCGATGTTGGTCATCGCGGCGATGCCAGCCTTGGCCGCCCCGTAGTTGAGCTGACCCGGGTTGCCGTACAGGCCGGAGCCCGACGACGTGTTGATGATCCGGGCATCGTTCTCCTGGCCGGCCTTGGCCCGTTCGCGCCAGTACGCAGCTGCCCACCGCAGCGGCGCGAAGGTGCCCTTCAGGTGGACGTTGATGACCGCGTCCCACTCCTCCTCGCTCATGTTGACGAGCATCCGGTCGCGCAGGATGCCGGCGTTGTTGACGAGCACGTCGAGGCCCCCGAACGAGTCGATGGCCGTCTGGATCAGGCGTCCGGCGCCGTCCCACTCCGCCACGTCGTCGCCGTTGGCGACGGCCTCGCCACCCATGCCCCGGATGTCGTCCACCACCTCGCCGGCCGGGCCGGTGGAGGAGCCACGACCGTCGACCTCGGCACCGACGTCGTTGACCACCACCTTGGCCCCTTCGGCGGCGAAGGCGAGCGCGTGCGCCCGGCCGATGCCGCGTGCCGCACCTGTGATGACGACGACACGTCCCTCGCAGATCCCACTCATCGAGCTGTCCCCCTGGTATCGGTTTGGCGACGCCGCATCGGCGGGCCTGACGTGACAGAGTAGAGGACGTGTCTCAACGGGGGGAGTCGGCTGTGATCGGTGACGTCTACGCCGAGGCCCGGGCGTGGTTCGAGCAGAGCTGGGATCCGCAGGTGGCGCTGCGCGAGTGGTGGCAGCGCATGGCGGACTCGGGGTGGGGGTTCCCGACCTGGCCGTCGGGGCTCTACGGCCGCGGGCTCTCCGGTGACGCTGCCCGGATGGTGGCCGATGCCCGCCGTGACGCCCGTGTGGCCCCGCCCCCGGCCGGGATCGCCCAGAACCTTGCCGGCCCCACCATCGTCGCCCACGGCACCCCGGAGCAGCAGGCCCGGTTCCTCCCGGGGATCGTCACCGGTGAGATCTGGTGCCAGCTCTTCTCCGAACCCGGCGCCGGCTCCGACCTCGCGGGGCTGCAGACGCGGGCCGAGCGCGACGGCGACGAATGGGTGGTGAACGGGCAGAAGGTCTGGACCTCCGGCGCGCACATCGCCCGCTACGGCATCCTGATCGCGCGGACCGACCCGACGGTCCCCAAGCACGCAGGGCTGACGTACTTCGTCATCGAGATGAACCAGCCCGGCATCGAGGTCCGGCCCATCCGCGAGATGACGGGGCGGTCGATCTTCAACGAGGTGTTCCTCTCCGACGCCCGAGTGCCGGTGGACAACCAGATCGGCGGCCTCGGCGAGGGCTGGGCCGTCGCGCTGACCACGCTGGCCAACGAGCGCACCATGCTCGGTGCCGGGTCCTTCGGCAGCTCCGGTTCGGGCGCAGCCATCCGCGCCATCGACCTCGACGCGCCGGCCGGGCAGCTGGTGCGGGAGGAGCCTCGCGCCGAGGGCCGCAGCCGGGGCGGTGCCGCCGAGCTGATGTCGGCGGTCCTCGAGCGCTTCGGGGGGTCCGACGACCCGGTGGCGCGCCAGGAGGTGGCTCGCATCCACAGCCTGATCGAGATCGCTCGCTACACCGACCTGCGGGCCAAGGCGGCCATCAAGCGGGGCGGGCGGCCCGGCCCCGAGGTGTCGGTCGGCAAGCTGGCCGCCTCGCACCTGCTCCAGACCATGCGCGACACGCTGTTTCGCCTCTGCGGCCCCTACGCCACACTCTGGGGCGACGACGCCCCGTTCGGTGGACGGGTCCACGAGGTCGGCCTGTCGAGCTACCTCATCTCGATCGGGGGCGGCACCGACCAGATCCAGCGCAACATCATCGGCGAGCGCGTGCTCGGCCTGCCCCGCGAGCCGCGTGCCGACAAGGACGTGCCGTTCCGCGATCTGAGGGTCGGCGCCGAGGGCGCCGACCGCTGATCACCCGACCACGAAGGAGAACCCCATGCGCAGCGAAGCGCTCGAGAACATCGTCACCATGCTCCGGACCCAGGCCGCCGAGCGCGGCGGCACCGAGATGACCCTCGCCGAGTGGCGGCAGGCCTACGACGGGCTGGGAGGGCTGCTCCCGGTTGCAGAGGGCGTGGGCGTGGAAGAGGTCGTCGCCGGTGGCGTGCCGGCTGAGTGGATCGGCACCGGCGACGGCCCGGTGGTCGTGTACGTCCACGGCGGCGGCTACTGCATCGGCTCGTTGAACAGCCACCGGCCCATGCTCACCCACCTGGCGTCGGCCTTGGACGGCCGGGTGCTGGCCGTCGACTACCGGCTGGCGCCCGAGCACCCCTTCCCGGCTGCCCTCGACGACGCCTGCGCCGCGTACCGCTGGGTCCTCGCCGGTGGCACCGACCCGACCCGGGTGGTCGTCGCCGGCGACTCGGCCGGGGGAGGCCTCACGGTGGCGACGCTGGTGGCGCTGCGCGACGCCGGCGACCCGCTGCCGGCGGCCGGCGTGTGCCTGTCACCGTGGGCGGACCTGACCCAGTCGGGGGCGACCATGTCGGAGAAGGCCGACGACGACCCCATGGTCCACGCCGAGGACCTGGCAAAGTGGGCAGCGGCCTACGCCGGCTCCGACCACGACCCCCGCGCCACGGGCCTCAGCCCGCTCTTCGCGGACCTGTCGGGCCTGCCGCCGCTGCTGGTGGAGGTCGGCACCGCCGAGGTGCTGCTCGACGACGCCCGCCGCCTGGCCGAGCGGGCCCGTGCCGTGGGTGTGGACGTGACGCTGTTCGAGGGCGAGGACCTCATCCACGTCTGGCACTTCTTCGCCGGCGCGGTACCCGAGGCCGACGAGGGCATCGCCCGGGTGAGCCGCTTCATCGGCGAACGGGTGGGCTGACCGGACGCCCCGGCTGGCTCGGCCGCGGTCAGGCGCTGCGCCGACCGCGATGGCCGAGCACGGAGGGTGCGGTGGAGAGGTACTCGAGCGCCTGCTCGAGCGAGCCGGGCAGATCGCCGGGGTGGTGGCCCGGCGCGAAGTACCGGCGGATGTCCCAGAACGCACGGGCGAGCGAGAACACCTCACCGCGGCGCGCGCTGCGCAGGTGCGCACGCCAGCTCCACCGCCCTCGGGCGGCCGGATCGCGACGCATGACCTCGCTGGTGAGCAGCGGCCAGCCGAGCAGCACGAGCCCGGCCAGCGGGACCATCATCGCGGCCCGCCGCAGGTAGCCGCCGCCGATGTGCTGGTAGACGTCGTAGGCGACGTGGCGGTGCTCGACCTCCTCGGAGGCGTGCCAGAGGAACAGGTGTGCCATCTCCGGGTCCACGTCGGTGTCGGCCCAGGTGTTGTCGCTCAGGACGTACCCGGCCAGGGACGCCGTGAAGTGCTCGGCGGCGGCGGTGGCAGCGACCATCAGCAGCACGGCCTGCTTGCGCAGCGGTTCGGGCAGCGACCGGACCCGGTCGTTCAAGCGTCGCCGGAGCGCCTCGAACACCTCGAGCTCCCGCCGGAAGTCGATGCCGTGCTCCTCCATGCGCGTCACGCAGCGCTCGTGCTCGTTACCGTGGGTGACCTCCTGGCCGAGGAAGCCGCGGATCTCGGTGCGGATGCGCTCGTCGGTGACGTAGGGCAGCGCGTTGCGCAGCGAGTCGTTGAAGAACCGCTCACCGGTGGGGAACAGCAGGTTCCCGACGTTGAAGGTGTGCGTGGCCTGGGCATCGTCGACGAGCCAGTGGGCCCGAGGGCTCGACAGGTCGAACTCGGTGTGCCGGGGAGCGACCGGCTCGGGCGGGCGGCGGAGCGTGGCAGTCATCGAAGGCCTCCATTGGGGCGATTCGTCGCGAACGTGCTCACAACCTACCCGAACCTCGCGACGTCGATGCAAGTCTGTATCGTCGTATCGGGGTGGCGCGGCAAGCCGCAACACAGCCGCTGTACGCTGTCTCAGCCGGGCCGCATCCGGCGGGGGACACGAGGGGGTGCGCATGGGCGCTGTAGACGAGATCGAGAATGTCCACGACATGATCGTGGTGGGAGCCGGGTTCTCCGGCTTGTACATGGTCCACCAGGCCCGGGAGGAGCTCGGCCTCGACGTCGTCGGCATCGAGGCCGGGAGCGGGCCGGGCGGCACGTGGTACTGGAACCGCTACCCCGGGGCTCGGTGCGACTCGGAGAGCTTCTACTACTGCTACACGTTCTCACGGGTCCTGCTCGACGAGTGGGACTGGTCGGCGCGCTACCCCGAGCAGCCCGAGATCCTTCGCTACCTCGAGTTTGCCGCGGACCGCCTCGACCTACGACGAAGCTTCGCCTTTGACACCCGGGTGGAGTCCATGACCTGGGACGATCACACCGCGCGCTGGATCGTCCGTACCGACACGGGTCGCACGCTGGCGGCCACCTACGTCGTGACAGCAGTCGGCTGCCTCTCGGCGGCCAACGTGCCCTCCGTGCCCGGTCTCGAGGACTTCGGCGGCGACTGGTTCCACACCGGCCGCTGGCCCCATGAGGGCGTGGACTTCGCCGGCCGCCGGGTCGCCCAGATCGGCACCGGCTCGACCGGCATCCAGGCTGCGCCGGTGATCGCTCGAGACGCGGAGCACCTCTACGTCTTCCAGCGCACGCCCAACTACACCGTCCCGGCCCGCGACCGACCGATGGGCCGCGACGAGTGGATCCAGATCAAGTCTCGCTACGACGAGACGGTGCGGGCCACGAAGGAGTCCTTCGCCGGGTTCCCGTACACACCGTCGTCCCGGTCGGCCCTCGAGCTCAGCGCCGAGGAGCGCACCGCGGTCTACGAGGCGCTGTGGGAGGAGGGCGGCTTCAAGTTCCTGTGGGGTGGCTTCTTCGACCTGCTGCTCGACGAGCGTGCCAACGAGACCGCCGCCGAGTTCATCCGCTCCAAGATCCGCTCCATCGTGCACGACCCCGAGGTCGCCGAGCAGCTGTGCCCGAAGGGCTACCCGTACGGCGCCAAGCGGCCACCGATCGACACCGACTACTACGAGACCTTCAACCGGGAAAACGTCACCCTGGTCGACATCTCCGACGGCGGCGTCACCCGGATCACGGCCACCGGCGTCGAGACCGCCCACGGCCACTACGACGTCGACACCGTCGTGTTCGCCACCGGCTTCGACGCCATGACCGGGCCCCTGCTGCGCATGAACATCACCGGGAGCGATGGACTCACGCTGGCAGAGAAGTGGGCCGACGGCCCGGCAACGTACCTGGGCCTGCAGGTGGCCGGGTTCCCGAACCTGTTCACGATCACCGGGCCAGGCAGCCCCTCGGTGCTGACCAACATGCCGACCTCCATCGAGCAGCACGTCGAGTGGATCGCCGCCTGCATCCGCGACCTGCGCGAGCGGGGGCAGCAGACCATCGAGCCGACGCAGGAGGCTGCGGACGCGTGGACCGACCACGTCGCCGAGGCATCGCAGTTCGGACTGTTCAACCGCGCCGACTCGTGGTACCTCGGGGCCAACATCCCCGGGAAGAAGCGGATCTTCATGCCCTACGTGGGTGGGCTCGCCAACTACCGCGCCAAGTGCGAGGAGATCGCGGCGAGCGGCTACGACGGTTTCCTCGTCTCCCCAGTTCCCACGGCATAGCAGCACCGGCAAGCGGAGGCCGCGCCTGACCCCCATCCGGACAGCGAGGCGCGACCCGCCGCCGAGCCGGCCGTCGCTGGGGCATCCCCACGCCCGACGCCCTGCGACCGCGCGATGCAACGGCGGGATCCGTCGCACGGCTGCCCTTCTTGTGCGCCACCATAGGATCACCGACACAGGAAGGACGAGGCATGCTCGTACAGACAGAGCGGCGGAACCGGGTCGAGGTCATCACGATCAACCGCCCCGAGGCCCGCAACGCGATCAACTACGACACGTCGAAGGCGCTCGCCGACGCCTTCGACGCCGCGGAGGAGGACCCGGAGGTGTGGGCCGTCGTGCTC
>DASUDP010000008.1:0-17845 GCA_036275535.1 Acidimicrobiales bacterium
TGCTCCGGCCGAGCAGGACGTCATCGACCACGTACGCCAGCGCCTCGCCTCCTACAAGGCACCCCGCCGGGTGATCACCGTCGACACCATCGGCCGCGCCCCCAACGGCAAAGTCGACTACAAGCGCCTGCGCGAGCACGCCACCGCCACCGTGTGAGCCAGCCCCGGGTGGGGTGACGCTGGCTCAGCCGGCGCCGCCCCTCCCGGTCGACGTGACGGAAGGCTCGCCCTCGGCCATGGCCCACCCGCTCCCCCGAGCTGCGCTTCAGGCCGTACATGGCCGCGTCGGCCCGTTTGATCAGCTCGTCGGGGGCGACATCGGCACCTCCCAGCACGGCACCGACACTGCACCCACCCGCACGGGACGCCGTCTGCGTAGCGGGCCTCGGCGGTGACGAGCTCGCCATCGTCGGCCAGGAACGCGCGCGTCCGGCGGACGCCCACCGGAGCGGTCAACCGGGGGCACAGGGGCGATCACGTCAGCGAAGGGGCCGATGCGGGTGATCGGGAGCCGCTACCAGCGCCGGGCGACGTCTGGTGAGGGGACGCGGGACCCGACGGACACGAGGGGCGAAACGGCCTCCGCCGCTTCGTCGAGCACCCACACCGACGCCCGCTCCGCGCCGGTGGCCCGGCGCAGCTCCTCGCACGCCTGCTCCACGAGCCGGACGTGGCCCTGCCGCTCGAGCTCGCTTCTCGTCGCCATGCGCTCCCCTGCCGAACCGCGCGGCCAGCGGGGAAGGGTGCCAGTCCGGTTGCTCCGACGCGGGCCAGAGGACCGCTCGCGGGCTCAGCGGTCCAGCGCGCTCGACACCGTGTGCCGGGCCGGCTCGGGCACGGCACCGTCGGGCGGCCACGGTTCGACGCCCTCCTCGAGCGGCACCTCCAGGGATCGCAGGAGCTGCGCGAACATCGACCAGTTGGCGATGGCGATGACCACCTCCAGGCGGGCCTGCTCGTCAGGCACCGTCGCCTGCAGCTCGGCCCACGTCCCGGCGCTGATGGCACCCGAGCCGAGCGTCTCGTCGGTGGCCGCCAGCACGGCCCGGTCGGCCCGATCGAAGCGGTCGCTGGCCTTCCAGTCGCGCACGGCGACCAGGTCGTCCTCGGGGATCTCGAGCATGCGGGCGACGCGCCAGTGCTGGGTCCACTCGTACATCGAACCTTGGCGCCAGCCGATGCGCATGATGATCAGCTCGCGCAGGCGGGCGTCGAGGGCGCCGTTCCACAGCAGCTGATGGAGCAGTCCGTTGATCCGTGCGGCGAGGTCCTCGTGGCGCAGCAGCACCTTGAACACCGACAGGTCGGCCATCCCCTCGGGCACGCCGACGCGAGCGGCGGCGGCTCGGGCGTCGTCGATGTCGAGCATCGGAATGCGAGCATCCAGCGGGTTCATCTTGGTGAGCTCCTCTCGCCGTCGGGACCGGTCTACCAGCGCACGGGAACGCTGCGCGGGCCACGGACCTGGCCGCCGCTCCAGGTGACGGCGCTGGGGTCGGTCAGCTCGAAGGTGGGGATGCGATCGAGGAAGCACTCGATGGCGACGCGCAGCTCCATCCGAGCCAGGTTCGAGCCCAGGCAGCGGTGGATGCCGGATCCGAAGGCGAAGTGCCGGTTGCGCTGCCGGTCGATGACGAACTCGTCAGGGCGGTCGAAGTGCTCGGGGTCGCGGTTGCCGGCAGGGAACGCCATCAGGATCTTGTCCCCCTTCTTCATCGGGCAGCCGGCATGCTCGGTGTCCTCGGCGACATACCGGGCCATGGTCACGGGGCTGTAGAACCGCAGCAGCTCCTCGATGGCCGTGGTCATCAGCTCGGGCTCGGCGCGCAGGCGAGCCTGGTCCTCCGGATGCGACGCAAGGTGGTACAGGCTGGAGCCGATGGAGCTCCAGGTCGTGTCGATGCCGGCCAGCAACAACAGGAAGCAGCTGCCGATGCGGTGCGGGTCGTCGAGCGGGTCGCCGTCGTGGCGAGCCTCGACGAGCATGGTGATGAGGTCGTCGGGCCGCTCGCCCTCCGGGACCCGCTCCCGCTCGTCGAGCTTGTCCTTGAAGTAGCTGATGACCTCCAGCACCGCGTCGGTGGACGCCTGGATGTCGTGGAAGCCCTGCTGGAGGATCGTGACCGCCCAACCGGTGAAGATGCCTTCGTCCTCGAGGGGCACGCCGAGCATGCGAGCGATGACCCGCACCGGGATGTGCTGGGCGTAGTCCCGGGCGGCGTCGGCTCGGCCGGCGTCGACGAACTCGTCGATCAGGTCGTCGGCCAGCCCGTGGGTGATCGGCGTGAGCTCGTCGATCCGCGTGGGGCCGAAGCGGGGCAGGAGCATCCGCCGGGCCCAGGTGTGCACCGGCGGGTCAGAGGTGATCGGTGGCGCGATGAGCATGATCGTCGCCTCGGGGTTCAGCTCGCGCCCCGGGGTGATGACCGCGATGTCACGAGACGAGAACCGCTCCACGTCGTGCGCGATGGCGGTGAGGTCGTCGTAGCGGGTCGGCAGCCAGGTGGAGCCGTACCGGTCTGTGTGGGCCATCGGGCAGCGCTCGCGCAGGTCGGCCCACACCGGAGCCGGCTCGGCCACGTAGTCGGGGTCGAGGATGTCGAAGTCGGTGGCCCAGTCCTGGACCTCGGACCGAGGGTCGGTGGCGGTCATCCGGGTGTCGTCCTCATCGCTCGAACAAAGGGTTCCGGCGGGGCAAGGCCACCACCACGCGCAACACTACTGCGAAGTTGTCTCCTCATGAAACACGTGGCAGGCTCCGTCTCGCACGATGGTGGCACCGGAGGAGCGTCATGCCAGCCGAGGGGAGGGGGGCACAGCGGGGTCCGTGGGGATCCACGGCCATCGTCGGCGTGGGTGAGACCGACTACGTGCGCGGGTCCGATGTGCACGTCTGCGACCTCATCCTCGACGCCTCCATGACGGCGATCACCGATGCCGGCCTCACCCCCGCGGACATCGACGGCATGATCCCCCCGCCGGGGTTCATGAGTACCGAGGAGATCGCCGCCAACCTGGGGATCCCCGACGTCGCCTACCACGTCAGCGTTCTCATGGGCGGCGCCTCCCCCACCGCCTCGCTCCAGACGGCGGCGATGGCCGTGGATGCCGGTCTGGCCGACGCCGTGCTGGTCACCCTGGGCTGGAACGGGTACTCGGCACTGCGCCCGAAGCCCGATGCCCGACCGACCAAGCGGACCATGAACCTCGGCCCCATGGGCGAGACGGTCCGCAACTTCTACGCGCCCTACGGGTTGATGTCCGCCGCGCAGCACTACAGCCTCTACCTCCGCAGCTACGTGGACACGTTCGGCGTGCCCGAGGACGCTGCCGCCGCCGTCGCGCTCACATGCCGGGAGCACGCGCAGCTGAACGACAAGGCCCTGATGCGTGGACGCCCGCTCACGCGCGAGGAGTACGACGCCTCCCCCTACATCGCCGAACCGCTCCGCAAGTTCGACTGCTGCCTCGAGACCGACTGCGCCGCGGCCGTGGTCGTCACCTCCCTGGAGCGGGCTCGCGACCTGGCGCACCCGCCGGTGGTGTACCTGGGCGGGGCCGAGGGGCACCCTCAGCCCGCCGACGAGATCATCGGGCGGGCGGACCTGCTCGAGCTCGGGATCCACCGTGCTGCACCGCGGGCCTTCGCACGGGCCGGTGTCGGACCCCAGGACATCGACGTGCTCGAGATCTACGACTGCTTCAGCTACGTGGTCCTGCTCCAGCTCGAGGCGCTCGGCTACGCCGACCCGGGCGGCGCCGCCGACTTCGTCGCCGACGGCAACATCTCCCTGGAGGGCCGGTTCCCGCTCAACACCCACGGCGGTCTGCTCTCCCAGGGCCACTGCTGGGGCCTGAACCACCTGGTCGAGGCGACCCGCCAGCTGCGAGGCGCCGGCGGAGCAGCGCAGGTGCAGGGAGCCGAGCTGGCCCTGGTCACCGGGTACGGCGACCTGGGCGACGGCAGCGTCGCCATCTTGGGGGTCGACCGGTGAGCGGCACCTACGTGCCCAAGCCCGAGTGGCTCGTGCTCGACTGGCACCGGGCGTGCCTCGCGGCCGAGGCGCTCACGGTGCAGCGCTGTGACGCCTGCGGGGCGTGGCGCCACCCGCCGCGGCGCTTCTGCGCCGAGTGCGCCAGCCCTGCCTCGTCGTTCGAGCCGGTGGCCGGGACGGGGACGGTCCGCTCCCTGGCCGTCAGCCACCGCAGCCTCGACCCGGCTTGGCACGCCGAGGTGCCCTTCGCCACGCTCGTCGTCGAGCTCGACGAGGGTCCACGGGTGCTGGCAGCCACGAAGACAGCGCCGGGAGACGTCGGGATCGGCACGGCGGTGCGGTGCTCCGTCGAGCGCCGCTCCGAGGACTTCGCCCTGGTGTGGGCCCAGCCGGCAAGCGAGACGACCACCACCACCGACACGACGGAGGGATGACGGCCACGCCGTCGCACACGCCATGCTGCACACCAGATTGACCGACCTGCTCGACTGCGAGCACCCGGTGATGCTCGCCGGCATGGGTGGCGTGTCCTACGCCGCCCTCGTCGCCGCGGTGAGCGACGCCGGTGGGTTCGGCACCCTCGGCGCCGCCCCCATGGGGCTCGACCGCTTGAAGCGGGAGATGGCCGACGTCCGCGAGAAGACCAGCGCCCCGTTCGGCGTCGATCTGCTCACGGCCCTGCCCGGGGGCATGGAGGAGCAGATCGAGGCCATCATCGCCGGCGGGGCATCGGTGTTCGTGGCCGGCTTGGGGGTGCCGCGCGAGGTCGTGGACCAGTGCCACCGCGCCGGGATCCTGGTCATGAACATGTGCGGCAAGGTCCGCCACGCCGTGGCCGCCGTCGAGGCAGGCTGCGACGTCGTCATCGCCCAGGGCACCGAGGCCGGCGGGCACACGGGCACCGTGGCCACCATGCCGCTCGTGCCCCAGATCGTCGACGCTGTCGGCGACCGGGTGCCCGTCGTGGCGGCCGGCGGCATCTTCGACGGCCGGGGTCTGGCCGCCGCCCTCGCCCTGGGGGCCGATGGGGTGTGGGTGGGCACCCGCTTCATCGCCACCCCGGAGGCCCACGTGGTGTCCGGCTACCGCGAGGCACTGGTCGATGGTCGCGACGACGACACCGTCATCACCCGGGCCTACACCGGCAAGACGCTGCGGGCGGTGCGCAACGGCTACACGCAGTTCTTCGAGGAGCACCCCGAGGAGCTGGCCCGGTTCCCCGACCAGATCGGCCGCTCGATGTCCGACGGCGCCATGCACCTCGGCGCCCCGCCGGACACCGAGGACATCGACCCGGACAAGGAGTGCTATGCCGCCGGCCAGGCCCTCGGCGGCATCCACGAGATCGTGCCCGCCGGCGAGCTCGTCGAGCGGTTCGTCTGGGAGGCGGAGCGGCAGATCGACCGTCTTGGCTCCCTGCAAGCAAACCTGAGAGCCTGACCGACTCCTCGCAACCCCTTGAACAGGAGCCATCACCTATGACCATCGCTGAGGACACCGCACTTGACGTCGATGCCTGGCTCGACGAGAACTGGGACCCCGATCTCACGGTCGCGCAGTGGTGGGGCCGCCTCGCCGACGCCCGCCTGGCCCACCCGATGCTGCCGGCCCCGTGGGGCCGGGACTGGTCCCGAGCCGAAACCTCGGAGCTGGCGCGAGCAATGGTCGAGCGCAAGGCCCTCGGCCCGCCGTCCGGGCTCGGGATGATGCTGGCGGCGCCGACGATCATCGCCCACGCCTCCGAGGAGCTGAAGCACCGCCTGCTCCCCCAGATCCTCAACGGCCAGCACGGCTGGTGCCAGCTGTTCTCAGAACCTGGCGCCGGCTCCGACCTCGCCGGCCTGCAGTGCCGGGCCGAGCGGGACGGCGACGAGTGGGTGGTCACCGGCCAGAAGGTGTGGACCTCCCTCGGCCAGTGGGCCGACTACGGCATCCTCATCGCCCGCACCGACCCCGACGCGCCCAAGCACCGGGGCATAACCTACTTCGCGTTCCCGATGCTCCAGGACGGCGTCGAGGTCCGGCCGCTGCGCGAGATGACGGGCCGCGCCCTTTTCAACGAGGTCTTCATCGACGAGGCGCGGGTGCCCCACGCAAACGTCATCGGCGACGTCGGCGACGGCTGGCGGGTGGCGAACACCACCCTGATGGTGGAGCGCAGCGGCATCGGGGGCAACAACGTCGCCGCGCCCAGCGCAGCCAACCCGGGCACGATCGCCGGGCACCTCGACCGCCCGGCCGGCTCGTTCCAGCACGACATCCCCACCTTGGGGGAGGGCGGCGTGGGCCCCGGCCGCGTGAAGTCGTTCATCAAGCTCGCCCAGGAGCTGGGCAAGCTGGAGGACCCCACCATCCGCCAGGACCTGATGCGCCTGCACACGATGGTCGAGATCACCACCTGGCACCTCGGGCGCATGAAGAGCGGCAACGCCGCAACCGGCGGTGAGGGCAACCTGGCCAAGCTCCGCAACAGCGACCTCGTGCGCCTCGGCCGCGACCTCGGCTGCCGGATCCTCGGACCGGGCGCGACGTTGATGGGGCCAGACGCGCCCTCAGGGGGATCGGTCCAGGAGATGACGATGTTCTCCCCGTCTCCCTCCATCTACGGCGGCAGCGACCAGGTGCAGCGCAACATCATCGGCGAGCGTGTCCTTGGCCTGCCCAAGGAGCCGGGGCCGGCCAAGGACACGCCGTTCCGGGAGCTCCCGCAGAACACCTCGCCGACGCGCTGATCCGCGCCGGTGCCGTCCCGACACCCGGGCCGGCACGTGCTACGTTTCGCAACTCACGTGTTGACGGTGCTCCGGGGGGGTGCGGGTGCTCGATCTCCAAGCCGCGGTGAGCGGCGTGTTCACCGGCGGGAGCTACGCCCTCGTCGGCGTGGCCATCACGCTGATGTTCCGTTCGACGGGCGTGCTGTCGTTCGCCCATGCCGCCTTCGCCGCCGTTGCCGCGTTCGTGTACGTGGACTTCGGCGAGCGAGGCTGGCCGCTCCCCCTCGCCGCCGCGGTGGCCGTGCTGGCGGCCACCGCGTACGGCCTGATAGTCGAGCGACTCGCGGTGCGGCCCCTGGTCGGCGCCACCCCGGCCACCCGGCTCATCGCGACGCTGGGGATCCTCACGTTCACCTCCGGCGTGCTGCTGTGGCACTACGGCTTCGCCCCGGTGGTGGCCGAACCGCTGCTGCCCTCGCGCTCCGTGACGATCCTCGACGTCGCCGTCTCCTACCAGAAGGTGGCGGTGCTCGTCACCGCTGCCGTCCTCGCCGCGGTGCTGGCATGGTTCCTGGAGCGCACCCGCTTCGGTACGGCGGTGCGGGCCGTGGCCCAGGATCCCGAGGCGGCACGGCTCCACGGCATCTCCCTCGGCGCGGTCGCCCGGTTCAACTGGGGGCTCGGGGCGTGCCTCTCGGCCGTCGTCGGCGTCCTGGTCGCCCCCCTGCAGATCGTGAACGTGGGGACGTTCACCCTGCTGCTCACCAAGTCCCTGGCCGGCACCCTCGTCGGCGGCATGGCGTCGCTCCCGTTCACCTTCGTCGGCGGCCTGCTCGTCGGCGTCGTCGAGGCCATCGCATCCGTCCGAGTCGACGAGCCGGGCATGCGCGAGCTCGCCGTGCTCGGCCTGGTGGTGGTCGTGCTCCTCGTCCGGCGCACCTGGGCTGTGGCGCCCACGGCCTACGCCGAACCGCGGGCCCCTCGACGCCGCATCCGCATCACGATGCCCGCCGCGGTACGGCCGCTGGCCTTCGCCGTGGCGGCGGCCGGCGTGGTGGTCGCCCTCGTCGTGCCCGCCGGGTCCACGTACTGGTCGTTCGTGGGGGGTCGGACCCTGTTCTTCGTCATCCAGTCCCTCAGCCTGGTGATGCTCGTCGGCTGGGGCGGCCAGGTCAGCCTCATGCAGGGCGCCTACGTCGGCGTCGGTGCCCTCGGCACCGGGTACCTCGTCGTCGAGCACGGGCTGGCGCTGTGGCTGGCGCTGCTGCTGTCCGCGGTCGCTGGCACCGTGATGGGCGCCATCGCGGGCATCCCCGCGCTGCGGCTGTCCGGCCTGCAGTTCGCCGTCGCGTCGCTGGCCTTCACCGGGGCCGCCGCGGCGTGGCTGTTCGAGCGACCCGAGATCCCCTCGTCGCTGGCCCGCAGCGACCTCTTCGGCATCGACCTCTCCAGCGACACCTCCGTCTACTACGTGATGCTGGCGCTCACTGCGCTGCTGATGCTGGCCGCCGCCAACCTCCGGCGGTCGGTGCAAGGTCGGTTCCTCATCGCCGCCCGCGACGCGCCCGAGGCGGTGGAGCACTTCGGAGCCTCCGCCACCCGGGCCCGCATGGGTGTCTTCGTGGTCGCCGCCTTCACCGCCACCCTCGGCGGTGGCCTCTATGCGGTGCTGATCAGCGGGCTGTCCCCCACGGACTTCGCGCCGATGCTCTCGCTTTCGCTGCTCGTCTACACCGTGGTCGGGGGGAGCCAGTCGTTGGTGGGTCCGGTGATGGCCGGCCTCGCCTTCGGCCTGCTGCCCCAGATCACCCAGTCGTCGGCGAGCGGGTCGGCCGACGCCGTCCCCGACATCGTCGCTGGCGCCACGGTCATCCTCGTGCTCGTCTTCCGGCCCGGAGGTCTCGCCGACCTCATGCCTCGCCCACGCCTGACCCCCGCGTCCGCGACAACCTCCTCGCCCGACATGGCCGCCACGGTCCGCCACCGCCTCCGTGCGGTGGTGCCGCCCACCGCGACGGCCATCGTAGACGCCGCCCGTTCCCATTCGCACTAACCGACGAACCCTGGAGAAACCACGTGTCCGAGGAGCTTTCAGCACACCCGTTGCGTGACCGTCAGCGCCCCAATCCCCGGGGCGCACTCGACCGGTGGCTGCCTGCCGGTGTCGCGGTGATCGGCGCAGTACTGCTCTTCGCCGGCTACTGGGGCGCGTCGGACAGCACCCAGCCCGGCGAGCAGCTGCCACACATCGCGTCGGCGACGATCCCCGGAGCCGTGCTGGTGATCGCGGCCGCAGTGCTGTTGCTGCGCCAGGAGATGGCCCGCGCCCGGCAGGAGTCGGCCGCCGTCAGTGCCCGCTTCGACGCACTGGTCGATTGGCTGGTGACGGCCAGCCCTGATGCGGCACCCGGCAGCCTGTCGGCCGAGGAGTCGAACGCCGGCGGGCACATCGTCCGAAGCCAGTGACCATCGTCGACGCGGTGACCGTCACCGACCCGCTCCTGGCGGTTCGGGGCATCACAGTGCGCTTCGGCGGCCTCGTCGCCAACGATGACGTGGTCCTCGACGTGCCGCGCCGTGAGGTCAGCGCCATCATCGGGCCGAACGGCGCCGGCAAGACCACGCTGTTCAACGTCATCACCGGTGCCCAGGCGCCGACCTCCGGCCGCCTGCACTTCGACGGCGAGGACATCACCGACCTGTCGCCCCGCCGCCGGGCCGGCCTGGGCATCGCCCGGACGTTCCAGAACCTTGCGCTGGTGCCGTCGCTGACCGTGCTGGAGAACGTGTCGATCGGCCTGGGTCGGTTCCGGCGGACCGGCGTCTTCGGTGCCCTCGTGCGCACGCCGCGCGCCCGAGCTGAGGACGCCATGATCGACGACGTCGCCTGGGGCGCCCTCGCCCTCACCGGTCTCACCGCCGAGGCGGACCTGCGCGCCGACCAGCTCTCCTACGGCGGGCGCCGACGGGTGGAGTTCGCCCGTGCCCTGGCGATGCGCCCGCGCTTCTTGCTCCTCGACGAGCCGTCAGCCGGCATGGCCGAGGAAGAGACCGCCGAGTTCGTCGCCGCCCTCCGCCGCGCCGTCGACTCCCTCGATCTGACCGTGCTGGTGGTGGAGCACGACATGACCTTCGTCCGGGCGATCACCACCCACACCGCGGTGCTCGACTTCGGTCACGTCCTCACTGCCGGGCCCACCACCGAGGTGCTGGCGGATCCGCGCGTCGCCGAGGCCTACCTGGGGAGCCAGGCGTGATCCTCGAGGTCGAGTCGCTGCAGGTGCGCTACGGCGACGTCACCGCCGTCCGTGGGGTGGACCTCGCCGTCGCGGAGGGCACGGCACTGGCGGTGCTGGGTCGCAATGGCGCTGGCAAGTCCTCCACGCTGCGGGGCATCGCGGGCGCCACCATGCCCTCCGGCGGCGTGGTGCGGGTCGACGGCGTCGACGTGGCCAGAAAGCGCGCCGATGACCGGGTCCGCCTCGGCGTCGTGCTCGTCCCCGAGGGTCGGCGGCTGTTCCCCCAGCTCTCCGTGCGCGAGAACCTCGCCGTCGGCGGCTACCTGCACAAGCTTCGCCCGGCCGCGTTGGAGCACGAGATCGAGCGGGTCACCGAGCACCTCCCCCGGGTGCGGGAGCGGCTCGACCAGCAGGCCGGCAGCCTCTCCGGCGGGGAGCAGCAGCTCGTCGCCATCGCCCGGGCGCTCATGGCGCGCCCGCGGGTCCTGATGGCCGACGAGCCGTCGCTCGGCCTGGCCCCCATCATTGTCGACGCCATCTACGACCTGTTCCGTGCCCTGCTGCGCGACGGGCTCACGCTCGTCGTCGTCGAGCAGTACGTCGGCGTCGCCCTTGCACTCGCCGACCACGCCGTCGTGATCGACCGGGGCGTCGTCGCCCTCGCCGGCCCGGCGGCCGAGCTGGCCGAATCGCCCGACCTGTGGCGTGTGTACCTATCCGGCTCCGAGGAGGAACCAACATGAATCGAAGGCTCTTGGTGCTCGTCGTCACCACCGCGCTCGTCGTCGCTGCGTGCGGCGCCCGTGGCGATGACGAGGACGCATCCCCGACCACCGACGCGAACACGGAGGACACCGCCGGGGAGCCGGCGGCCACGGAATCCGATCCCGGTGTCACCGACACCGAGATCCTGGTCGGTGCGTCAGTCACGCTGTCCGGCGTCACCGGCTTCCTCGGCGAGGAGGTCGTGGCGGGCATCGACTCGGTGTTCCAAGAGGTGAACGACGCGGGCGGCATCCAAGGCCGCAAGCTGCGCCTGATCGCCTACGACGACGGCGGCGACTCCAGTCAGATGCTGGCCAACGTGCGCAAGCTGACCGAGGAGGACCAGGTGATCGCCCTGGTCACCGGCCTCGGTGACGCCGCCCTGGACTACGTGACCGAGAAGGAGGTGCCCACCCTCTCCTTCGGCGTGACGCCCGGTGCGTTCTCCTCGAAGTACCCGACGGTATTCCCCATCGTGGGCAACGCCCTGCTCTGGACCCAGGAGACCATCGCCGGGCTCGACAAGAACGGCGTCATCGAGCCGGGCATGAAGGTGGCGATCCCCTACGACACCGGCCTCATCGACATCAGTCCGTACCTGGGCGCGATCAAGGAGTCGTGGGAGAACTACGGCGCCGAGGTGGTCAGCACCGATGCCCTGACCTTGGAGACCGGCACGTGCGAGCCGCTGGTGCTCAAGTGGCGGGAGCTTGGCGTGGACTACGTCGACTTCCAGAGCGCCGCGTGGTTCCTCTGCGTGCAGGCCGCCGCCGACCAGGCATGGAAGCCGACCAACGGCATGGGCGGGTGGCCGGCGAGCGTCCCCACCATCGCGTCGCTGGCAGGACCGTTCGTCGAGGGGGTGTGGGCTGGCTCCAACGGCGACCAGCCGGACGGCGCGCCACGCGAGCTCACCGAAGCCCACGCGCAGTTCATCGCCTCGCTCGAGAAGCACTATCCCGAGATGCTCGACCCACAGCACCTGGACTCGCCCGCCCTGCTCGGCTACTACGCGGGCTCCAAGCTGATGGTCGCTGCGCTCGAGGCGCAGGGCGAGGTCATCACCCGAGCGGGCCTCGTCAAGTGGATCCAGGGCGTGGAGGACTTCGATACCGGCATCACCCCGCCGATCAAGTCCATGGCACCGGATTGCAAGACAGGCTCTGAGGAGGTGTGGATCGGTCCGTGGGAGTACGACGAAGCCACCCAGACCGCCAGCCGCAAGCCGGTGGGTGGGTACTTCACCAGCCCCCAGAAGGAGGAGTTCGGCGGCAAGTGCTTCCTCACCGCCCTTTCCGACAAGATCCTCGGGGTGTGATCCAAACGAGCTGACTTCGTCCCGGGACGAAGGGAAGGGCCGGCGCCATCTGCGCCGGCCCTTCTTGCGTCTCGACCAGCGCGTCCCGCCGGTCCTGGGTCAGATGACCGTGTCGCGGCCGGCCCAGTACTCGTCGCGGAGCAGCCGCTTGTAGAGCTTCCCGGTAGGGAAGCGGGGCAGCTCGTCACGGAAGTCGACCGACCGCGGGCACTTGAAGGCAGCCAGACGCTCGCGGCAGAACGCCAGCAGCTCCTGGGCCAGCTCGTCTCGAGCGGCGGCCGGGTCCTTCGGCTGGACGACGGCCTTCACCTGCTCGCCCCACTCGTCATCGGGAATGCCGAGCACCGCGGCGTCGGCCACCGCTGGGTGCTCGAGCAGCACCCCCTCGATCTCGGCCGGGTAGATGTTGACGCCACCGGAGATGATCATGTCGGCCTTGCGGTCGGACAGGAACAGCCAGCCGCCCTCGTCCAGGTAGCCCATGTCGCCCACCGTGAACAGCCCACCACGTCGGTTGGCCTTGGTCTTCTCCTCGTCCTTGAAGTACTCGAAGGTGGCACCGCCCGGGGAGCCCATGTAGACGGTGCCGACCTCGCCTGCGGGGAGCTCGTTCCCGTCGTCGTCGAAGATCGTGATCACGGTGCCGGGGAACGGCCGGCCGACGGTGCCGGGGTGCTCCAGCCAGTCCTTGGGCTTGACGTAGGCACCGCCGCCCTCCGTGGCCGCGTAGTACTCGTAGATGACCGGCCCCCACCACTCGATCATCTTGCGCTTGACCTCCACCGGGCACGGTGCCGCGGCGTGGATGACGGACCGCAGCGACGATGTGTCGAAGCGTGACCGCTCGTCCTCGGGGAGCTGCAGGAGGCGGTGGAACATCGTGGGGACCATGTGGCTGGTGGTGATCCCGTGCTCCTGGATGAGGCGCAGCGTCCCTTCGGGCGTCCACTTGTCCACGAGCACCATGGCCTGGCCGAGGTGGAGCGCGCCGGTTCCGAAGGCCAGGGGCGCGGCATGGTAGAGCGGGCCGGCCACGAGGTGGGCGCCCGGGCCGGGCACGATGTCGAACAGCATCGAGACCATGGAGCCGGCGGCTGCCGCGTCGTTGGGGTCGGCGTCGGGCAGCCGGCGGCGGACACCCTTGGGCCGACCGGTGGTTCCCGACGTGTAGAGCATCGTCGTGCCGGAGGATCGCTCCGCGGGGCGCTCCCCCGACTGGCCGGTCGCGATGTCCTCGTAGGGTCGGTAGCCGTCGATGGAACCGACCGCGAACCGGCGCTCGGCCGGCAGGGCGATCTCATCGGCCGCCGCGAGGGCCGCCGTGGCGTAGCGCTCGTGGAACACGAGCACGTCGGCCTCGCAGTCGTTCACGATGTACGCGACCTCGGGACCGGTGAGGTGGAAGTTGATGCAGGTCAGGTAGAGCCCGCTCTGCAGGGTGGCCAGGTAGAGCTCGACGAAGGCGACCTCGTTCGGCAGGACGACGGCGACGCCGTCCCCACGGCGCAGGCCCAGGGCGCGCAGGCCGTTGGCCACCCGGTTGGCCCGCTCGTCCAGCTCCCCGTAGGTGTAGGTGTCTCCGGACGGCGTGATGAGCGCCAGACGGTCAGGATCGGCATCGGCGATGGCCCAGAAGCCGAGCGCGTCGGAAGAAGCAGTAGTCATGTCGTGGTTCCCTCGTTGGGTCTAGTTCTTGAGCAGGTCCCGGAAGGGCGTGTCCTTCGACGGCCCCGGCTCCTTGGGCAGCCCGAGCACGCGCTCGCCGATGATGTTGCGCTGCACCTGGTCGGTGCCGCCGTAGATCGATGGCGCCGGCGAGAACACGATCAGCTTCTGCAGCTCGCCCCCGGTGATCGAGTCCGGGCCGGTGAGGGTGGCTCCGGGGCCGGCGATCGTGCAGCCCAGCTCACGCGCCAGGGCCACCATCTGGCTGTTGCGGATCTTGGCCAGGTTGCCCTCGCCGCCGGTGGCGGCATTGCCGGACTTCATGCGGGCCATGTGCCAGGTCGTGATCTCGACCATGCTGTGCAGCCGGGCCAGGCCGTCGCGGACCGTGGGGTCATCGGCACGGCCCCGATCCCGGGCCAGCTCGGTCAGCCAGCGGACCTTGCCCCGACCGATCGCGGTGCCACCGGTGCCTCCGGCCGGCGCGGTGGCGAAGCGCCCCGCCGGCTGGTCCAGGTGGCCGGCGATCGTCCCGGCGATCGCCGCGCTCGGCGCCGCGGCGTTGGCGCCGCCGATGCTCGCCCGCTCCACCATCAAGGTGGTGTTGGCGACCCGCCATCCGTCGTTGTGGTCCCCGATCATGTCGGCGTGGGCGACCCGGGCGTCGCTGAGGAACACCTCGTTGAACATGGCCCGCCCGGTCATCTCTCGCAGCGGGCGGACCTCGACGCCAGCCTGGCGCATCGGAAAGGCGAAGTAGCTGAGGCCCCGGTGCTTGGGCTGGTCCGGGTCGGTGCGGGCCACGAGGATGCCGTGGTCGGCCCACTGGCCACCTGAGGTCCACACCTTCTGTCCGTTCACCAACCACTCGTCGCCATCGCGCTCGGCCCGGGTCTGCAGACCGGCGAGGTCGGAGCCGGCCCCGGGCTCGGAGAACAGCTGGCACCAGCCGTGCTGGCCGTTCAGGATCTGCGGCACGTAGCGCTCGATCACCTCCGGCGACCCGTGGGTGAGGATCGTAGGCACGGCGAGCATCATCCCGATCCCCGCCGGCGGCCCGAGGGCGCCTTTGGCCACCATGGCGGAGGCGAAGGCTGCGGCGCGGGCCCTGCTCCACCCTCGCCCCCACGGCTCGGGCAGCATCGGGTTGGACAGCCGGGCATCGGCGAGCTGCTGCCACCACTCGGCGACGGTCTTCTCCGGATCCCACGACTGGTCGAGCCAGGCTTCGGCGTCGGCCGGCGTCATCTCCGCTGCGGTCATCCGGGTCCCCCTTGAGTCATATGACGGGCCCAGTTCGATGTCGCGGGTCCGTACGGAGCTGTAGTAGAGCACCTGGCGACGGTGGGCGCACGCGGCGTCGCCACCGCGCTCCGTCATCGGCTGCCGGACGCCCGACACGGCTCGGGGATCAGGACAGGTCGACGTACACGTTCTTGGGCTGCGTGTAGAGATCGATCCCCCAGCGGCCGCCCTCGCGACCGTGTCCGCTCTGTTTGACGCCGCCGAAGGGCGCGGTATGCGGCACCACGCCGTAGCAGTTCACCCACACCGTGCCCGCTCGGAGGCGCCGGGCGACTCGGTGGGCGCGACCGACGTCGCGGGTCCAGACCCCGGCCGCCAGGCCGTAGGCGGTGTCGTTGGCCCGTCGGACGAGCTCGTCCTCGTCGCGGAACGGCAGCACCGTGACCACCGGGCCGAACACCTCCTCCCGGGCGATCTCGGAGTCGTCGGAGGCCCCGACCACGACGGCGGGGTTCAGGTACCAGCCTCCGGCCAGCGCCGGTTCGGCGGGTCGGTCACCGCCGCACACGACCTCGGCGCCGGCGTCGGCGGCGCGACTGAGCATGTCTTCCACCCGGGTGCGGTGCGCCGAGGTGATGAGGGGCCCGAGCACCGTCCCGGCGGCGGCCGGGTCGCCCACCGGCAGGTTCCGGGCGACGTTGCAGACCTGGTCCACCACCTCGTCGACCAGGGCCTCTTGCACGAAGAGCCGGCTTCCGGCCACGCATGCCTGGCCGGTGAGGGCGAAGGCCGCCAAGGCCGCACCCATCCCGATGCGGGAGGGGTCGGCGTCGGCGAAGACCACGTTGGGGGACTTTCCGCCCAGCTCCAGTGCCACCGGCACGAGGTGGTCGGCGGCGAGCTTGGAGATGGCGACGCCAGCGGCCCGAGACCCCGTGAAGCTCACCCGGTCGACGTCGGGGTGCGATACCAGCGCCTGACCCTGCTCGACGCCGCCCAGCACCACGTTCACCGTGCCGTCGGGAAGTCCGGCCTCCTGGCAGAGCTCGGCGAAGCGCAACGCGGGGAGCGACGCCAGGGGTGACGGCTTGATGACCACCGCGTTGCCCGCAGCCAGGGCCGGGCCCACCTTCGAGCCGAGGAACAGTGACGGCGTGTTGTACGCCGTGAGGATGGCCACGACCCCGTAGGGCTCCGGTGCGACGTAGTCGAGCGCCCCCGTTGACGTCAGCGGCACGACCTGGCCGTCCAGCTTGTCGATCCAGGAGGCGTAGTAGGCGAGATTCTTGCCCATGGCGGCGACCGAGAACCGTCGAGCCAGGTCCAGCGGCACCCCGTTTTCGGAGCTCTCGAGGGCAGCAAGCTGATCGTTGTTCTCGTCCACCAGCGCGGCGAGGCGGGCGAGCATGTGCTGACGGCGACCGGGAGAGAGCTGGCTCCACGGGCCCTCGAAGGCGCTCCGGGCGGCGGTGACCGCTCGGTCGACTCCGGCGAGGGTCGTGGCCGGCAGCTCGCAGAGCTGTCGGCCGGTGGCGGGATCTTCGCATGCGAAGGGCACGCCCTCGGCCTCCCACGAACCTCCGATGTGTGCCGCGGCCTGTGGCAGGCGGTCCGGTGCCATGTGCATCCCCCGTTGGTCTTGGCACCCATGGGTGCCATCCGGATCATGCCCGGGGAGGCACCGCCCCGCAAGCGTGCTCGCCGGGTGAGCTGGCGACTCGGCGGATTCAGGCCCCCGTGAGCTCGAAGCTCGCGGACGCGTCGGCGCGGGGGACGACGTCGATCGTCGCCCCGATCAGTCGGCCGCCGGACAGCTCGGCCGCCAGCGCGGGGTCGTCGCGGCGGACGGCCACTCGCTGACGCTCGACCGTCGTGGCGTACGCGACGACCGTCGTGGGACCGGCGTCGCGGTCGTGGATGATCGTCCAACCGTCCACCGTCGCCGGGCCGGCCGCGCCGGATGGCGCTTGGGCCAGCGCCGTGGCGTCGATGGCGGCCTGCGCCTCCCGGAGATCCGGCTTGACGAACCCGGCGCTGGGCGGGGTGGTGCTCCACAGACCGATCGAGTGCTTGGTCACGTACCAGCCCAGGCCCGTGGTGAGGCCGATGGCGCCGGCATCCTCCCGCAGCTCGCCGGCCATGGTGGCGATGCTGTGGGTCGTGTAGTTGTTGCCCGGACCGCCGAAGTAGGCGTGGCCGCCGGTGACGGTGAACGGGCGGCGGTCGGCGAGGTCGAGGCCGAGGGCGCTGGCCGAGATCTCGACTGCAACTGGGAAGCAGGAGTAGAAGTCGAACCGGGACACGTCGTCGAGCCCGCAGCCGACCGCGTCGAAGAGCGCCCGGCCGGCCGTCTCGACGGCGGGCGAGCGGTGCAGCTCCGGTCGCTCCAACGGGTAGAACACGTCGTTGAGGTCGGCGACCCCGAGGGGGAACACCCACCGGTCGCGTGGGATGCCGGCCGCCTCGGCCGCCTCGACGGAGCAGAGCAGCAACGCCGCCGCCTGGTCGACCTCGATGATGGCGTTCATCCGCTTGGTGTAGGGCTCGGCGATCATCCGGTTGTCGGGCGTGGGCTCGGACAGCTCGTCCGCCGCGGCCGCCTTCGGGAACCAGGCCAGGTCGGGGTGGGTCGCGGCCACCTCGGTGGCCCGGGCCATGAAGCCACCCAGGAACCGGCGCTGGGCGTCGAGGTCACGCCCGGCATGGTGGGCGACCGCAGACTCCAGGATGGGGTAGAGGAACGGCGGCGGGGCCAGGCCCGCGCTCACCTCCTGGCTGGACGCGCCCAGGCGGGTGTCGCCGATCTCGACGTCCTCACCGGTGGGCTCGGCGGCGGTGCGGGCGGGGATCCCCTGCTTGCGGGCGGCGCGGGCCGACGCGCCGGCCTCCGCGCCGGCGATCAGG
>DASUDP010000009.1:0-33321 GCA_036275535.1 Acidimicrobiales bacterium
ACCGTCGTCGCCGACGGCGCCGGCACCGGCTCGGGCAACCTGCCCACCACCGGCTCGTCGAGCACCACCCCGATGACCGAGGTCGCCCTCGCCGCCATCGCCGGCGGCGGGCTCCTCGTCCTCCTCGCCAACCGGCGCCGCAGCGCCACCAACCGCACCGAGGCCCGTGAGACCGCTGGCGTCTAGCCCCACCCTGATCTGAGCAACCGAGGCGGCGGGCTCCCCCGGGGGCCCGCCGCCTTCTCGTTTCCCACCCCCTTCTCGTTCCCCACCAACTTCCCCCCCCGCCCTCCTCCCTCCGCCTGGACCCGCCGCCATGACCGACCAGTCCCCCCCGCTCCCCGACGACATCGGCGCCCGCCTCCAGGCCCGGCTCCGCCAGCTCGAGCACGACCCGTCGCTCACCGCTCCCCGTCGCCGGCCTGAGCGCATGGCGCCCGACCGCACCCGGGTCGAGCCCCCGGCCAGCGACCCCGCCGCCGGCGTGGCCGACCTCAACGCCCAGCTCGACCTCCTCCGCAGCCAGCTCGAGACCGCCTTCGACGAGGTCGAGGCTCGGGTGTCCGCCATCGAGGGTCGCGCCGCCGCCGCCGAGGTTCGCGCCGACGAAGCCGACCACCGTGCCCAGGTCGCCTCCGCCCGCGCCGCCAACGTCCTCGCCGCCGTCGACGCCCTCGCCGCCGAGCTCGACCGTCTCGTCCCCGAGATGTCCACCGCCGACACCACCCGCCTCCGCACCGCCGTCGACCGCCTGAGAACCCGCCTCCAGTCGGCGTAACCGGCCTCCGTCGCCTCCCCGCCCCGGCCCGGCCCCGCCCCGCCCCGCGGGCCCGCGACCCCCACCCCCCTTCCCGAACCCGCGGTCAGACTTTGCGGTTCCTGCGTAACTCCAACCGCGGGTTGCCGACCTTCCTGCCTCGCCCGGCCGTGGGTAACGTCGGCAGCACCTGTACCAGCAGCTCCACCGCACCCTCGGCGAGGAGGGAGCCACCACGATGATCGACCTCCTTGGGCCGGCGACCAAGGCCGACGTCGATGCCCTGCGGCTCGAGATGCGCGCTGAGATGGCGGGGCTCGAGCAGCGCCTGGGGCAGAGGATGACCACCGTCTTCGTCGGCACCCAAGGCGTCACCGTCGCCGTCATCGGTCTGCTCCTCGCCCTGACCTGACGTCCCACCCAAGGTCGACTGTCACACCCCCATGAGACAATTGGGGCATGTTGGACGTCCTGGCCGAGGCGATCGAGGGGGTGGAGCTGCACGCCGATGCGGGGGAGCTGGCCCGGGCGCTCGGCCTGCGGGATCGGCTCGACGCCAAGGTCACCGCCGCAGTGGGGGCCTTCGACGCGGCGGAGCTGTGGGATGCGGACGGGTCGGTGTCGATGACGGCGTGGCTGCGGATCCACGCGGGGATGACGAGCCGGCAGGCCAAGCGCCTGTCCACCACGGCCCGCCGGCTGCGGGACCTGCCCGGCGTGTCGTGGGCCTACCGGTCCGGCACGCTGACCGGCGGGCAGGTCGACGCCATCGTGGCGATCATCACCGACCGCACGCTGCCGCTGTTCGTGGACCAGGAGGCGACGGTCCTGCGGGTGCTCGAGGGCGAGGCGATCACCGACACGGTCCGGTTCCTGCAGGAGTGGCAGGCAAGGGCCGAGGCGCTGCTCGACTCCCGCGACGACCCGCCGCCGGATCCCGAACCCCGCCGCGAGCTGCACCTGTCCCCCACCCTGGACGGGCGGGGCCGGCTCGACGCCAACCTCGACCCCGAAGCCCATGACCTGGTCCGCACCGCCATCCGCCTGGCCCAGGCCCCCTACACCGTCGGGGACGGCGCCAAGTCGCCGGCCGAGTGCCGGGCCGACGCCCTCGTCGACGTCTGCCGGTTCTTCCTCGACCACCAGCACGCCAAGGTCGGCGGCCGCCACCGGCCCCACCTCAACGTCATCGTCGACCTCCCCGACCTCCTCGGCGGCGGCCCCGGCCGCACGTCGGACGGCCTGCCGTTGGACCCGGCGACATTGAAGAAGCTCGCCTGCGACGCCGGGCTGCACCGCATCATCACCGACGGCCCCTCCGCCATCCTCGACTACGGGCGCACCACCCGCACCATCCCCCCCGCCGTCTACACGTCACTCGTCGTACGGGACTGGGGCTGCCGGTTCCCCGGCTGCGACCGGCCCGCCCAGTGGTGCGAAGGCCACCACATCACCCCCTGGGAAGCCGGCGGCCGGACCGACCTGTCGAACCTGGTCTTGCTCTGCTCCAAGCACCACCACCGCATCCACCTGAAGGGCTGGCACCTCAAGCTCCTCCCCACCGGCGTCGTCGAGCTCACCATGCCCGACGGCCAGACCCGAACATCCAGACCCCCGACCGGGTAGCCCCCCGCTGCCCGGTCGGCCCGACGAGGCGAGCAACCCCACCCCAACCGAGCCGACCACCCCGCGCCGCGCGGCAGCCACGTGCTGCCCCGGCGCAGGCGCGCGCTGCGACCGTCCTCACCCGGTCCCCGGTCCCGGCCCGAACCCGCGGTCAGAGCTTCCGGTTCCTGCGCAACTTCAACCGCGGGTTGCCGACGATGCTCGACGTCCGCGGCGGTTGTCGCAAGACGCTGGACACCTCGGGTGGGTTCCTACCTCCGGGCCACCTCGTGCCAGAGCTGATCGACCTCCGCGCCGTAGCGGGCGACGCCGAGCGCGGTCGTCACGTGGCGACGGGCGGCGTCCCCCATCTGCTGGCGGACCGAGGAGTCGAGCAGCCGCACCATGGCCTCGCTCAGGGCGTCGGCGGTCGGCGGGGCGACGATGCCCGTGACCCCGTCCACCACGGCCTCGCGCCCGCCTCCCAGGCTGGTCACGACAACGGGCCGGCCGGCCGCCCCCGCCTCGAGCACCACCGTCGGGAACGGGTCGGGGCTCGTGCTGGGGACGAGGACGACGTCGGCAGCCGCATAGCTGGCCCCCATCGCCGCGGCCCCCGGCTGCAGCGTCACGTAGGCACGACGACCGGCCTCGGCCTCGAGCCGCGCTGCGTGCTCGGCGTCGCGGGGCCCGAAGGCGTCGCCCTGGAGCACCAGGTGGCCCGCCCCCGGGTGCTGCGCCTCGACCCGGTCCATCGCCTCGACGGCCACCGTCTGGCCCTTCCACTCCATGAGCCGGCCGAAGAGAGCGAAGACGACGGCGTCGTCGGGCACGCCCCACTCGGCACGGCGCCGGGCGCGATCGGCGGCGGAGGCCGCGACGCGGGCCGGGTCGACGCCGTTGTGGATCGTGACGACCGTCTCGGGCCGGAACCCGGCGTCGTCGATCAGCCCGTCGCGGATGTAATCGCTCACGGCGATGGCCCGGTCGACGAGCCGGTTGGTGAGCCCGCGCGCCACCGAGGAGCGGAGCCGGCCGACGCCCGCGGGCGTCAGGACGTCGTGCACGCTGAAGACCACCGGGATGCGCTGCAGGCGGGCCACCGGCGCCACCACCTTCAGCGGCGGGGTGACGAAGGCGTGCACCACGTCAGGTGCCTCGGCCCGGATGGCGTGACGCGCCGCGACGAAGGCCCGGGCGAGGTCGGCCGCGTACCGGCTCCGTCCCACGTCAGCGATGAGGGGCAGGAAGAAGGGAACCGTCCGGACCCCGAGTCGCTCGACCTCCGCGGCCAGCGCGCTCTCGGGTGGGCAGGCCACCGTGACCGTGGCCGACGGCCCACCCTCGAGCAGCTCGAGCAGGACGCGCTCAGCCCCCGAGACCTTGCCCTGCGCCATGAAGATCAGAACACGTGCCAGGCGCAGAGGTTCTCACATGAGCTAGCTCCAGAACTCCTGGAGCTTCAGCGGCTCGGCGGCGAACTCCGTCGTCTCCGTGACCTTGCCGTCATGGATCTCGAACACGTGCATGACGTGCGTGTCGAGGTGCTTGCCCGCACGATCGGCCGTCACGTGCTCGAGTACGACCACGCGGTCCTCTTCGCCGAAGAACGCCTCGGGCTCGTCCTTGAACGTCCCCTCCGACTCCTCGAACAGCGCCGTCAGGTACTCGATGACGCCGTCCGGCCCCTTGTACTCCGGTGCCATCCAGCCGGCGCCGGCCGTGTGCCACACGCAGTCGGCGGCGGACATCCCCCGGACCGTGTCGAGATCGCCCGTGGTGAAGGCCTCGAAGCCCCGTTCCATCAACGCAACGTTGTCAGTGCGCATCGCACTACCTCCCGGTTGATTCCCCTACGGCGATCGTGGGCCGAAGGCCTCCCGATCGGTAGAGCACAACGTCCTTCCGCTACGGCGCCAGGGCCGCGGCCACCTGCTCGCCGAAGGCCCGGTGGCCGGCGGCGGTGGGGTGGAGCTGGTCCTCGCCGAGCTCGACGTCCCAGCCCAGCGCGCTGAGGTAGCGGCAGCTCGGCGTGGAGGTGGCCCACCCGTTCCTGCGCCGATCCGTCGACAAGACCGTCACGATTCGACGCCGGAACGCGTGGGGGGGGCCGGCTGGCGGTCGCCGGGCGGGGGGCGTTACACCTGGCGAGGTGACGGTCGCTGACGAGCTCGTGGACCTGGTCGACGCCGACGACCGCGTCGTCGAGGTCGTCAGCCGAGCGGAGATGCGGGCCCGGGGCGCGGCGGCGCGCCACCGGGCCTGCTACGTCGCCGTGCTGACGAGCGCCGGCGAGCTCGTCGTGCACCGGCGGGCCGACTGGAAGGAGGTGCACCCGGGCTACTGGGACATCTGCTTCGGCGGCGTCCTCGGCGCCGGCGAGGCCTGGGTCGACGCCGCCCGCCGCGAGCTGGCCGAGGAGGCCGGCGTCGACGCCGAGCCGGTGCTCCTCGGCACGGCGTCGTGGTCAGCCGAGGACACCAACCTGAACGCCCGCATCTACCTGGCCCGCAGCGACGGCCCCTTCACCTGTCCCGACGGCGAAGTCGTCGAGGTCGCCACGGTCCCCCTCGCCGAGCTCGACGAGTGGCTGGCCGGCCGCGACGTCTGCCCCGACAGCGTCGAGCTCGTCCGCCCCCGCCTCCCCCGCTGACCTCGACGGTCAGACGTAGGTGGGGGTCACGCCGATGGCGTCGTAGAGGGCCTGGATGAGCCCGGCCGTGCGGGGGTCGCCCATGAGGCCCTGCATCATGCGGTTCATGACGTAGCCGAAGCCGATGCCGTTGACGGGGTCGGCGAAGCCCACCGAGCCGCCGGCACCCGTGTGCCCGAAGGAGCTCGGGGCGCCGTAGCGGGCCGTCGGCGACGACACGAAGAAGCCGAGGCCGAAGGTCGTCTCGAGCATGAGGACCTGGTCGGCGCCGCTCGTCTGCACCTCGGTGGCCTTGGCGATCGTGTCGGCGGTGAGGAGGGGCTCGGCGGGACCGCCGTCGACCGTGCCGACCAGGCCGGCGTACATGCGGGCCAGCGACCGGGCGTTGGTGACGCCGTTGGCAGCCGGGATCTCGGCCGCCCGCACCTCGGGCCGGTTCCACACGCCGTCCTCGCTGAGGAAGATGCCGTTCACGCCGCCGAGGGCCTTGCCGAGCATCGTGTCGGGGCCCATGAACTGGGCCATGAGGGCGGCCATGTCCGGGTCCTTCGGCACGCTCCACTGGACGAGGGGCGCCACCCGGTCCTGCTGCTCGTCGGGCAGGCCGATCCAGAAGTCGAGGCCCAGGGGCCCGGCGATCTCGTCGGCGAAGAAGGCGCCGAGGCTCTGGCCGGCGATGCGGCGCACGACCTCGCCGACCAGCCAGCCGAAGGTGACGGCGTGGTAGCCGTGGGCGGTGCCGGGCTCCCACACGGGGGCCTGGTCGGCGAGGGCGTCGACGACCGGGTCCCAGGCCAGCACCTCGCGGAGGCTGAGCGGGTGGTCGACGTAGGGCAGGCCGGCCTTGTGGCACAGCAGCCAGCGCACGGGGATGTCGGCCTTGCCGGCCTCCGCGAACTCGGGCCAGTAGCGGGCCACGGGGGCGTCCACGTCGAGCTCGCCCCGCTGGGCCAGGAGGTTGGCGCAGGCCGCAGTGGCGCCCTTGGTGGTGGAGAAGACGACCTGCAGCGTGTCCTCCCCGTAGGGGATGTCGGTGCCCTTCTCCTTCACGCCGCCCCACAGGTCGACCACCTTGTGGCCGTCCTTGTAGATGCTGCAGGCCGCCCCGACCTCGCCGTGCTGGGCGAAGTTGGCGGCGAACGCCTCCCGCACGCCCTCGAACCCCGGCTCGACGCTCCCACCGATCTCGGTCACTCGCTCCCCCTTGGCTGCCGTGGCGGCCAGGCTACGGGTTCTTGCACCCCGCGTGCACTCACCGGGGCGGGGCGGAGGAGGGCGACGAGCTCCTGGGTGAGGAGGACGGCGAAGAAGAGGGCGACGGAGACGCCGGCCATCGTGGCGCCGGCCGCCGTGCCCCACTGGTAGCTGACGACGAGGCCGACGACCACGGCCAGCCAGCCGAGCCCCACGGCCACCACCATGTTGAGCCACACCCGGCGCACGAGCAGCGCGGCGGTGGCCGGCGGGCCGACGAGGAGACCGAACACGAGCAGCGTCCCGACGGCTTGGAACGACGACACGATGGCCACCGCGATCAGCCCCAGCAGCACGAGGTGGGTGAGACCGGGGCGCAGGCCGAGGCTGCCGGCCTTCACCTCGTTGAACGACAGGGTGAGAAAGGGCCGGTAGCCGAGCACGCTCACGACGACGACGAGCACGGCGGCCACGGCCTGCACCCGCAGGTCGGCCCAGGTCACGCCGAGGACGTCGCCGAAGAGGAGGCTCTGCACGTCGGTGGCGAAGCTGCGGCTCTTCGAGATGATGATCACGCCGAGGGCCAGCATCCCGACGAAGAGCAGCCCCACGCCCGTGTCCTCGGCCAGGCGGGCCCGGCGGTTCACGAAGGTGATGCCGCCCACCATGAGTCCGGCCGTCAGCAGCGCGCCGAGGGTGAGGTTGAAGCCCCACAGGACGGCGAGGGCCATGCCGGGGATGACGCCGTGGGCCAGGGCGTCACCGAGGAAGGTCAGGCCCCGCAGCACCACCCACGTGCCGACGACCGACGATGCCAGCACGGCCAGCATCCCCGCCCACAGCGCCCGCTGCATGAACTCCGCCGCGAAGGGGTCGGTCAGCCAGGTCATCGCCCGCAGCCTGTCAGCCCGAGCCGCCGAGGGCGGCCGCGATCCGCTCGGCGTTGGTGCGCACCATGTCGAGGTAGGTCCCGGCCTCGCTCCCCGGCTCGCCGAGCGACTCCGTGTAGAGCTCGACCACCTCCACGTCGGCGCCCTCCTTGGCCAAGGCGTCGGCCAGGCGGGCGGGGGCGGAGGTCTCGGCGAAGATGGCCGGCACCCCGGCGGCGGCGATCCGGTCGGCCAGATCGACCAGGTCGGCGGCGCTGGGCTCGGCCAGCGTGGTCCCGCCGGGGATGACCACGCCGAGCACGTCGAAGCCGTAGCGGTCGGCGAAGAAGCCGAGCACCTGGTGGTTCGTCACCAGGACCCGGCGGTCGGCGGGCACGGCGGCCAGCGTGTCGGTCACCTCGGCGTCGAGGTCGGCCAGCGCGGCCCGGTAGTCGTCGACGCGCTGGTGGAAGGCGGCCGTGTCGAGGCCGGGCACGTCGTCGGCGAGGGTGGTCTCGAGGTGCTCGACCACCGCCTGCATGAGCACGGGGTCGGTGAAGACGTGGGGGTCGGTGGCCCGGGCGCCGTCCCCCGGGACGGCGTCGGTGGCGGTGACGACGACCGTGCCGTCCGCCTCCGCCGCCTCGATCGTGTCGATGAGCCCCTCCTCGAAGCGGCGCCCGTTGACGACGAGGACGTCGGCCTGGCGCATGGCGGCCGCTTGCTTGGCCGAGGGGGCGAAGTCGTGGGGGTTCGAGCCCGGCGGCATGATCACGTCGACCGTCGCGCCGTCGCCCACGATCGTGCGCACGACGTCGCCCAGGATGTTCGTGGTGACGACGACCCGGGCGCCGCCGGCCCCGGCGTCCCCGCCCCCACCAGTGCCGTCCGAGCCGCAGGCCGTCGCCGCCCCGGCCAGCAGCAGCGCCACCGACACCCGAGCGAGAACGGTTCTCATCACGGAGACCGTAGGGAATCTGGTTATCATTCGCAAATCAGTGCCGTCCCTGCCTCCGCCGCGCCGCCCGCCGTCGTCGCCTCCGACGTCGTGCTGGCCTACGGCCCCCGCACGGTGCTGAGCCGCGCCACCTTCGCCATCCCCACCGGTGCCGTCACCGCCCTCATCGGGCCGAACGGCGCCGGCAAGTCCACCCTCCTGCACGCCCTGGCCGGGCAGCTCGAACCCCGCTCCGGGCGGCTCGAGGTGGCCGCCGCCGGCCGGCCGGGCGGCGTGGCCTACGTGCTGCAGGCCACCAAGGTGAGCGACCAGCTGCCGATCACCGTGCGCGAGACCGTCACCATGGGCCGCTACGCCTCGGTCGGCCCGTTCCGCCGGCTGCGGGGCGAGGACCGAGACGCCATCGATGCCGCCATGGAGGCGCTGGCCATCACCGACCTCGCCAGCCGCCAGCTGCACGAGCTCTCGGGCGGGCAGCGGCAGCGGGCCTTCGTGGCCCAGGGCCTGGCCCAGCGGGCCGAGCTGCTGCTGCTCGACGAGCCGATCACCGGGCTCGACGTCGTCTCCCGCCAGCACATCCTCGACGCCATCGCCGCCGAGCGGACCGCCGGGCGCACCGTCGTCGTGTCCACCCACGACCTCGGCGACGCCGCCGCCGCCGACCACCTCCTGCTCCTGGCCGGCCGGTTGGTGGCCTGCGGACCGCCCGCCGACGTGCTCACCGACACCCACCTGGCCGACGCCTACGGTGGCCACCTCCTGCGCTTCGGCGACTCCACGCTCGTGATCGACGACCACCCGCACCACTGACGATGCCCACCGCCCCCGGCGACCTCCACGCCATCGCCACCACCCGCCTCCACGGCGACGGCCAGCGCTACACGCCCCGCCGGCGGGCCCTCGTCGAGCTGCTGGCCGAGGTCGACCAGCCGCTCACGATCCCCCAGCTGCTCGAGCGCCGGCGCGACCTGGCGCAGAGCTCCGTCTACCGGAACCTGGCCGTGCTGGAGCGGGCCGGGGTGGTGCACCGCATCGTCACCACCGACGAGTTCGCCCGCTACGAGCTGGCCGAGGACCTCACCGAGCACCACCACCACCTGATCTGCGACCACTGCGGCGACGTCAGCGACTTCACCGTCCCCGCCGCCGTCGAGGCCGACCTCGAAGCGGCCGTCGCCAAGGTGGCCAAGCGCACCGGCTTCACGGTGACCGACCACCGCCTCGACCTCGTCGGCACCTGCGCCCGCTGCGCGACGTGACCACCCCTCGCCGTCGTCCCCACCCCCGCGTTCCGGCGTCGATCCGTGACGGTCTTGTGCCCGGTTCGACGCAAGAACGCGCCCGAGGGGGGCTGCGGCCGCTCGTCCTCGTCGGACTGGTGGTGGTGCTGTCGGGCTGCGCCGAGCGGGGCCTCGTGGCGGCGCCCGAACACCGGCAGGGCGCGTCGACGTGGGCGGCGGTGTGGGTCGCCGGCCTCCTGGCCGCGGCGCTGGCCGGTCTGGCGCTGACGCTGCCGGCCTGGCGCACCCGGTCCGGCTCGCGGTTCGCCACCGGCGTGCTCACCCTGCAGACCGGCGGCGTGGCGGTCGTCGGCACGCTGCTCGTGGGCCTGGCCGTGCGCAGCTGGCAGCTCATCGAGCGCCCGCTCGATTCGCCCCCCGCCCACGCCCTCGTCCGCCTCAGCCGGGTCGACGGCGACACCGCCCTCTTCTCCCTCCTCACGCTGACGATCGTCGTCCTGGGCGTGCTCCTCGTCGTCCTGCTCGGCGTGGCCACCCGCTTCGCGGCGAGCGACGAGCCCGTCGAGCGATGGGTCGCCTGCGCCATCCTCGGCCTCGAGATCGGCGGCGCCGTCACCCTGGGCGTCCTCATGGCCTTCGGGCACCGCGGCTGGCCCTTCCTCGGCGGCGTCGTGGCCCTGCCCCTGCTCGTCGCCGCCTTCGCCACCTGCTGGCCCACCAACGTCTCTGGACGCCCACGCACGCATGCCGTGCACCGGAGTCCACAGACGCCGGGGCCTGCGACAATCAGACCGTGACCGCGCCCCCCGCCGACCAGGCCACCCTCGACCTCGCCGTCCAGCTCCTGCGGGAGGCCGGCGACCGGACGCTGCGCTGGTTCCGCAGCGACGACCTCGAGGTCGTCCGCAAGGACGACGGCACGCCCGTCACCGCCGCCGACCGGGACGCTGAGCGCTTCCTGCGGGAGCGGCTGGCCGAGGCCTTCCCCGGCGACGGGGTGCTCGGCGAGGAGGAGCCGCCCACCGAGTCGACCACCGGGCGGCGCTGGATCCTCGACCCGATCGACGGCACGAAGTCCTTCACCTGCGGCGTGCCGCTCTACTCCAACCTGCTGGCGCTGGAGGATGAGCACGGCATCGCCGTCGGCGTCATCAACCTGCCCGCCCTCGGCGAGACGGTGTGGGCGGGGCGGGGCCTCGGCTGCTGGTCCGAGCGGGGGCCGGCCCGGGTCAACGACCACGCCACGGTGGCCGGCGCCTTCATCATGTCGAGCTCGTTCATGCGCTGGCCGGCCGGGATCGCCCAGGAGCTGGACGAGCGGGGCGCCATCCTGCGCACGTGGGGCGACGGGTACGGTTACGCCCTCGTCGCCACCGGCCGGGCGGCGGCCATGGTCGACCCGATCGTCGCCCCCTACGACGTCGGCCCGATGCCGGTCATCCTGGCCGAGGCCGGTGGCCGCTTCACCGACCTGTCCGGCGTCACCACCATCGACGGCGCCAGCGGCCTCGCCACCAACGGCCACCTCCACGACCTCCTCCTGACCGCCCTCCACCCCTGACCACCCCCACCCCCCCGCGTTCCTGCGTCGACCCCCACCCCCACCCCCACCCCCACCCCCCCGCGTTCCTGCGTCGATCTGTGACGGTCTTGTACGCGAAACGACGCCGGAACAGGGGGTTTCGCTAGCCGACGACGAGCGGCCACAATCGGCTCCTCACTCGGCGCAGCCCTGCTTCCCCCGCACGCAAGAGCACCGAACGCAGGGGGTTGGGATGGGGATCGATCGCGACTTGGCCGACGTGGCGACACGACAGCGGAGCCTGGTCACGGCGGCCGACGTGGCCGAGGCCGGCGGCAACCGAGCACACATCCGACGCCGGGTGCACAGCGGCCGCTGGCAGCGGGTGCTCCCGGGCGTCTACCTGATCGCCGGTGCCCCGCTGGACTGGACCACGCTGCAGCTGGCCGCCGTCCTGTCAGCGGGACCCGGCGCCGCCGCCTCGCACCTCGCCGCCGCCCGGCTCTGGGGGATCCCCGGCTTCGCCACCGCGGGGATCGAGCTGAGCGTCCCTCGCCACCGGTCCCGCCGCCGGGACGGGCAACGCATCCACGAGAGCACCGATCTCGACCGGTGCACCATCGTCCACCGCGACGGCGTTCCGGTGACGGACGCCAGCCGCACCATCCTCGACCTGGCCCGGTTCGTGGGCCCCGGTCTCCTGCACCGATCGATCGAGGGGCTCCGACGGCGAGAGGAGGTCACCTGGTCCTCGCTCATCGAGACGCTGGCGCAGCATGCCCGCCAAGGGCGTCACGGCGTGCGCCGCCTCCGCCAGGTCATCCTCACCCACGCCCACCGCACGGAGATCACGGATACCGACATGGAGCTGCTCGTCCTCTCCCTCATCCGGGAAGCCGGCTTGCCCGAGCCCACCCTCCACCACCGGGTGCTCGACGGCCACCGGTTCGTCGCCGAGGTCGACCTCGCCTATCCCCAGCACCGCATCGCCATCGAGTGCGACGGATCGGTCCACCTCGTCGAGGAGGTGCGCGACCGGGATCTGAGCCGCCAGAACGACCTCATCCTCGTCGGCTGGACGGTGCTGCGCTTCTCCTACGAGCGCCTTCGGAGGCGTCCCGAGGCCGTCGTCGCCGAGATCCGGGCCGCCCTCGAGGCAGCCCGAGCCGCCTGACCCCACGTTTCCGGCGTCGAACCGCGCACAAGACCGTCACAGATCGACGCCGGAATGAAGGAGGGGGTGCGGCGCCCCCGGACGACGACGTGCGGTTCGCGATCCGGCGTCGAACCGCGCACAAGACCGTCACAGATCGACGCAAGAACGCAAGGGGGGTGGGTCAGGCGGTGGCGGGCTCGCCGGTGGCGAGGAGCGTCGAGAGGAGATCGGCGCGGGCGCGGGCGACGCGGGAGCGGATGGTGCCGATGGGCACCTCGCAGACCTCGGCCGCCTCGGCGTAGGACAGGCCGACGACCTGGGTGAGGACGAAGGCGGCCCGGCGGTCCGGGTCGAGGGCGGCGACGGCGTCGTCGAGCTCGACCTCGCCGCTCGGGCCGGCCACGACGGCGTCCGCCGCGTCGTGGTGGCGCACCAGCCGGTCGACGAGCGCACGGCGGCGGGTGCTGCGGCGCACGTGGTCGGCGCACACGTGGCGAGCCACCTGCAGCAGCCAGGTCCGGGCCGAGGACTCCGCCCGGAACCGGGCCAGCGCCGGGAGCGCCCGCAGGTACACCTCCTGGGTGAGGTCGTCGGCCGCCGCCCGGTCGCCGAGGCGGGCGCAGAGCCGCCAGACCTCGGGCTGCGTGCGCCGCACGAAGGCCGCCACCGCCGCCTGGTCGCCGGCTCCAGCCGCCAGCGCCAGGCGGGTCAGCTCGTCCACGGGACCAGTCTGGCGGGCCGGGAACCGGGAGCGACAGCCAGACGACCACCCGTCCATGGACTGCGAGCACACGCGCCAAGCCCTCTCCGCCCGGCTCGACGGGGAGGACGCCGGACCCGATGGCGCCCGGCTCGACCAGCACCTGGCCGGCTGCGCGGCCTGCACGGCCTGGGCGGCGGACCTCGGCGTGCTCCACCGCCTCGTCCGTGTCCGGGCCGCCGAGCCGGTCCCCGACCTCACGGCGGCGATCCTGGCCGCCGCGCCGCGGCGCTCCCCACGGGCGTCCTGGCTGCGGCCGTTCACCGGGCGCATCAGCACCGTGCGCTGGGCCCTCTTCGCCATCGCCCTCACCCAGCTCGTCCTGGCCGGCCCGGCCCTCCTCCTCGGCGAGGACGCCGGCGCCACCGTCCACGTCGCCCGCGAGCTCGGGTCCTTCGACGTGGCCCTGGCCGTCGGCCTCCTGGTGGCGGCCTGGCAGCCCGCGCGGGCGTGGGGCCTGCTCCCCGTCGCCGGCGCACTGGCCCTGGTCATGGGCCTGACCGCGGTGCTCGACGTCGTCGACGGCACTGCGTCGGGCGTCGGCGAGGCCCACCACGTCCTCGACCTGGCCGGTGTGGCGCTGCTCTGGCTCGTCGCCCGCGAGGCCCGCCGCCACACCCCCGTCCAGCCCGCCCGCTGGACCACGGCCTGACCCCGCCGTGCCTGTCCGAACCCGCGGTCATTCTTCGCGGTTCTCGCGCAACTCTGACCGCGGGTTCGCCCGACGGCGACCCACCCCCCGAACTCGCGGTCGTTCTTGCGCAGGAACCGGCGACTCTGACCGCGGGTTCGCTCGCCGGATCCTCCTCGGGGTCGTGCTGGCGGTGCTCGTCGTGATGGCGGGGGCGGGACCGGCGGCGGCCCATGCGTCGTTGATCTCGGTCGACCCCCCCGACGGGGCGCGGCTCGACGAGAGCCCGGCCACCGTCACCCTCACCTTCAGCGAGCCGGTGTCGGCCGACCTGGGCGGCGTCCAGGTGCTCGACAGCGCCGGCCGCCGGGTCGACCACGGCGCGGCGCGGGTCGCCGGGCTCACCGTCGCGATCGACGTGCAGCCGGACCTGCCGGACGGCACCTACGTCGTCAGCTACCGGGTGGTCTCCGCCGACGGGCACCCGGTGCGGGGCGGGTCGGTGTTCGGCGTGGGCGACGTCACCGTCGACAGCGGCGCCCTCGGGCGGGTGGCCGGCGACGACGAGGACCGGGTGTGGGAGGTCGTGGGCGGCATCGGGCGGGCCGTCGCCTACGCCGGGGTGCTGGTGGCGGCGGGCGGTGCGCTGTTCCTCCTGTTCGCCCACCGGGGCGGCGACGAGCGCCCTCGCCTCGTCCGCCTCGTGCACGCGGCGGCGGCCGGGGGCGGCCTCGCCGCGCTCGTCGCGCTGCCCGTCCAGGCCGCGCTCGGCACCGGGCAGGGCCCGGGGTCGCTCTTCGACGAGGGGGTGCTCGGCGACGCGGCCGCCGACGGGCTGGGCCACAGCCTGCTCCTCGCCCTCGTCGGGCTCGCCCTGCTGACCGTCGGGGTGCGCCGGCGAGGCGGGGCCGCCCCCGCCACGGTGGTCGGGGCGCTGGTGGCGGCCGGCTCCTTCGCCGCCACCGGCCACAACCGGGCCGGCGACACCGCCACCCTGGCCACGTTGGCCGACATCGCCCACCTCCTCGCCGCGGCCGTCTGGGCCGGCGGGCTCGTCCTGCTGTGGCGCACCCTGGCCCTGCGCCGCCGGGCGGACCCCGCCGCCGACCCGGTCCAGGCCGGCCGCATCGTGGCCCGCTTCTCCACGCTGGCCACCGGCGGCATCGTCGTGGTCGGCCTGGCCGGGCTGGCCCTCGGCTGGAGCGAGGTCCGGGCGCTCTCGGCCCTCACCGACACCACCTACGGGCTGCTGCTCCTCGGCAAGGTGGCCGTGGTGGCGGCCATCGCCGCCATGGGCGCCTACAACCACTTCCGCCTCGTGCCCGCCCTCGAGCGCGGCCCGGCCCGGGCGGCGCTGGCCCGCCTGCGCACCACCCTGCGCGTCGAGGTGCTGGGGCTGGTGGCGGTGGCCGCCCTCACCTCGGTCCTCGTCGTCGTCACGCCGGCCAAGGTCAGCGTGGAGGGCGGCGTCGTGGAGCAGATCGTGCCGCTGGGCGACGCCGGGTCGGTGCAGCTGGTCGTCTCCCCCGCCCGCGTCGGCCCCAACGCCGTCCACCTCTACCTCTACGACCCCGACGGCCGCCCCGCCGACATCGCCCAGTCCGTCACCGTCGAGCTCAGCCTCCCCAGCGCCGACCTCGGCCCCCTCGAGCGCACCCCCGTGCGGGCCGGCCCCGCCCACCTCCAGCTCGACGGGTCCGACTTCGCGCTGGCCGGCCGCTGGGACGTCGTCATCCGGGTCCGAGTCGACCGCTTCACCGAGGTCGCCGGCACCACCACCGTCTCGATCGCCGGCTGATCGGAGCCCCATGCCGCCGTCATCCACCGCCACCCGCTCGAGGCTCGGGGCACCAAGCGTCGCCGGCCGGGTGCTGGGCGGCGCGGCCCTGACGGTGCTGGCGATGGCGGGCCCGGCGGCGGCGGACGCGGCGGGGCCGTCGGACTACCGGTCGGAGGTGCGGGGGATCGAGCCGGCCGGCGACGGGGTGGAGGCGACGATCCGGGGTGGCGACTCGTTCCTCGAGATCACCGTCGACGCCGGCCGCACCGTGGTCGTCGAGGGGTACAGCGGCGAGCCCTACCTGCAGGTCCTCGGGGACGGGACCGTGCAGCGCAACCGGCTGTCGAGCGCCACCTACCTCAACGACGACCGCAAGGGCGCCGCCCCCATCCCGCCCGAGGTGCAGGAGGCCATGGCCGACGAGGGCACCGCCCCCGAGTGGGAGACGGTGGCCGACGACGGCACCTACGCCTGGCACGACCACCGGGTGCACTGGATGGGCGACGCCCGCCCGCCGGTGGCCCGGGGCCACAAGGTCGGCGGCGAGTACGACCCGTGGCGGGTCCCGATCACCGTCGACGGCACCACGGCCGAGATCACCGGCACCCTCACCTACGTGGAGTCGGTGACCCCGCTGCCCTGGCTGGCTCTCGCCGTCGTCGCGGCGGCCGCCCTCGTCGCCCTCGGCCGGGCGCGGCTCGGCCTGCACCTCGGCGCCGCGGCACTCGTCGTCGCCTCGGCGCTGGCCCTGGTGGTGGGCCGAGCGGAGTGGTCGTCCACGCCCGACAGCGGCGGCAACCCGCTGCTGTGGGCCCTCCCCCTCGTCGCCCTCGTGACGGCGGTCGGCGCCTTGGCCCTGGCCCGCAAGGGCACGGGCGTGGTCCTGGCGCTGGCCTCGGTGGCGTCGCTCTCGGGCTGGGCCCTGTTCCGCCTCCAGGTCCTGCTCAAGCCGGTGCTGCCCACCGATCTGCCCTTCACGCTGGACCGGGCCACCACGGGCCTCGCCCTCGGGGTCAGCGTGGCCGCCGCGGTGCTCGCCATCACGAGCGGCGCCCTCGCCCTCCCCGCCCTGGCCGACGACGACGAGTGATCCGGTCCGTCCCGAGCCTGAGCCGCGCTCAGCCCTGGTGGCGGTGCCGTAGCCGCCGGCGCGTGCGGTGCACCGAGGCGGTCATGGGGACGACGCTCACCGAGCCGTCCGTCTCCAGCACCGCCAGCTCGACGTGGGTGACGTCGCCGATCTCGCCGTGCTCGCGGATGGCGGCCATGACCTCGTCCGCCGTCAGGCCCTCGCGCCGGAGGTTGTCGCCGACCCACTCGCCGTGCTGGATCAGCACCACGGGCACCCCCTCGACGAGCTGGCGGAGCCGCGGGCTGCGGAGGCGCAGCCGGGCCACGATGGCGTTGACCACCAGCAGCGTCGCCGCCGCCACCAGCCCTCCCAGCAGGGTGGTGTCGGCGCCCACCATGGCGTTCTGGACGGCGTTGGCGACGAGCAGGATGACGACGAGGTCGAACGGGGTGAGCTGACCGATCTCCCTCCGCCCCCCGACACGCAGCCCCACGAGCACGGCGACGTAGACGACCAGCGAGCGGCCGACGATCTCGACGAGGTCCATGCCTGCTCCTCCGCCTCGACGTCGGGCGCCCACCCCGAGGCGACCGCACCGTAGGCGACGACAGCCGGCGGCGGCGCGCACCGGCGTCTTCTCGCCGGCCCGACCCCTGGCGCCGACCGGATGGCGTCAGGATGGGGGCCGTGGAGCGATCCGCCGCCGTCGCTACGGCCGCTGACGCCGGCGACGGCCAACCGTTCTGGTCCGGTGCGCTGACCGACCGGCTCCATGCCCTCGCCGCCGATCCCGCCGGCCTCACGGTCGACGAGGCCGCCCGGCGGCTGGCCCGGGACGGGCCCAACCACGTCGAGCCCTCGCACCGCCACCGCGGGCTCCGACTCCTCGTCGCCCAGTTCACGAGCCCGATCATCATCATCCTGGCCGCCGCCACGCTCGTCTCGGTCGTCCTCGGCGATCTCACCGACGGCGCCATCATCCTGGCCATCATCGCCGCCAGCGGCCTGCTCGGGTTCTGGCAGGAGCGCGGCGCGGGCCAGGCCGTCGACGCGCTGCTGGCCGAGGTCCGCGTCGAGGTGGAGGTGCTCCGGGGTGGGGCGGAGGTGGCGGTGCCCATCGAGGACGTGGTGGTGGGCGACGTCGTGGTCCTCCGCGCCGGCGACGTCGTGCCGGCCGACGGACGTGTCGTCGAGTCCCGCAGCCTCCTCGTCGACGAGGCCGCCCTCACCGGCGAGTCGTTCCCGGCCGAGAAGGCGCCGGGGACGGTGGCCGCCGACGCGGCCTTGGCCGACCGCACCAACGCGGTCTTCGCGGGCACCCACGTCGTGAGCGGGACCGGCACCGTCGTCGTGGCCCGTACCGGCCGGGCCACCGAGTTCGGTGCCCTGTCGGTCGAGCTGGAGTCCCGGGAGGTCACCACCCGCTTCGAGCGCGGCATCACCGCCTTCGGGCTGCTCCTCGTGCGGGCCATGGTCGTCCTCGTCACGGCCATCTTCGTCGTGAACATCCTGCTCAACCGCCCAATCGTCGAGTCGCTGCTGTTCTCGCTGGCCCTGGCCGTGGGCCTCACCCCGCAGCTGCTGCCCGCCATCGTGGCGGTCAGCCTCTCCACCGGGGCCCGCCAGATGGCGGCCGAGCAGGTCATCGTGAAGCGTCTCGACGCCATCGAGGACTTCGGCGCCATGACCGTGCTCTGCACGGACAAGACGGGCACGCTCACCGCGGGCGCCGCCCGCCTCGACGCCGCCCTCGACCTCGACGGCCGTCCCAGCGACCAGGTGCTGCGCTGGGCCCGCCTCAACGCCGGTCTCCAGCAGGGCTTCGCCAACCCCCTCGACGACGCCATCCTCCAGGGGGCCGAGCCCGTCGACCCCGCCCTGCGCGTCGACGAGGTCCCCTACGACTTCGAGCGCAAGCGCCTCTCGGTCCTGGTGGCGGGCCCCACGCCGACGCTCGTCACCAAGGGTGCGGTCGCCGAGGTGGTGGGCATCTGCGCCACCGCGGAGGTGGGCGGGCAGGTCGTGCCCGTGGGCACGGTCCAGGCCGGCGTCGAAGAGCGCTTCGCCGAGCTCAGCGCCGAGGGCTACCGCGTCGTGGCCCTGGCCACCCGGGCCCGGCCCGGCGCTACGGCCCTCACGGTCGCCGACGAGGCGGACCTGACCCTCCGCGGTCTGCTGACCTTCGCCGACCCGCCCAAGCTCGGCGCCCCGGAGGCGGTGCGGGCCCTGGCCGAGCTCGGCGTGTCGGTGCGGCTGGTCACCGGCGACAACCACCTCGCCGCCCGCCAGGTCGCCGGCAGTGTCGGCCTCGACACGACCCAGATGCTGACCGGCCCCGGGATCGACGGCCTCAGCGACGAGGAGCTCCAGCAGGCGGTCGGCGCGGCCCGGGTGTTCGCCGAGGTCGAGCCCCTCCACAAGGAGCGCATCGTGCAGGCGCTGCGGGCCAACGGCGAGACCGTCGGGTTTCTCGGTGACGGCATCAACGACACCGCCGCCCTCCATGCCGCTGACGTGGGCATCTCCGTCGACACCGCGGTGGACGTGGCCAAGCAGACGGCGGCCATCGTGCTGCTCGACAAGAGCCTCGACGTGGTCGTCGACGGCGTCCGCCTCGGTCGCCGGACCTTCGCCAACACGTTGAAGTACGTGCGGGTCACGACGAGCGCCAACTTCGGCAACATGCTGTCGATGGCCGCGGCGGCCGCCTTCTTGCCCTTCCTGCCGCTGCTCCCGCGGCAGATCCTGCTGCTCAACTTCCTCTCGGACATCCCGGGCACGACGATCGCCGCCGATGAGGTCGACCCCGAGCAGCTCCAGAGCCCACGCAGCTGGGACATCGACGACATCCGTCGCTTCATGATCGTGTTCGGGCTCATCAGCTCCGCCTTCGACGTCCTCACCTTCGTGACGCTCCGGGCCGGCTTCGGCGCGCACCAGGATCTCTTCCGCAGCGGCTGGTTCGTCGAGTCGACGGCCACCGAGCTGGCGGTGATGCTCGTCCTGCGCACCCGCCGCCCCTTCTGGCGCAGCCGCCCGGGCCGCGCCCTGCTCGGCACCAGCATCGCGGTGGCCGCCATCACGATCGCCCTCCCGTACTCCCCGCTGGCGGGCAGCTTGGGGTTGGTGGGCCTCCCCGGTGGCGTGCTCGCCGCGCTGGTGGGCCTCACCGTCCTCTACGTCGTGACCAGCGAGGCCACCAAGCGCCGGTTCATGACCGACGGAGGGCCGGTGAGGGCGGCTACAGCCAGCCCACCCGCTTGAAGCGCCGGTAGAGGAAGTAGCAGAGCACGGCCGTGAAGGCGATCACGACGAAGTACCCGTAGCGCCACCGCAGCTCCGGGATGTGCTCGAAGTTCATGCCGTAGATGGCACCCACCACCGTCGGCACGCCGCCGATGGCCACCCACGCCGAGATGGTGCGCATATCGTCGTTCTGGCGGGTGGTGACCTGGGCCAGGTTGGCGTCGAGGGCGTCGGAGAGCATGTCGCGGGCGTGGTGGATGCTGCCCACCACCCGGGTGAGGTGGTCCTCCACGTCACGGAAGTACGAGTGGAGCTCGGGGTGGGCACCGGGGAGCTGCCCGGCCGCCAGGCGGTTCAGCGGCTCGAGGAGGGGCTCGGTGTTGCGCAGGAGGTCCAGCACCTCGCGCTTCAGCTTGTAGATGCGCTGGCTGGGGTCGAAGCCGCGGGGCCGGCGGGGGTCGAACACGGCGTCTTCGATCTCGGCCATGTCGCCGTCGACCCCGTCCATCACCGGGATGTAGTCGTCGACGACGTGGTCGATCACGGCGTGCAGGATCGCCATCGGCCCGCAGGCCATGCGCTCCATGTCCCGCTCCGCCTTGGCTCGTACGACGGCCAGGGCGCTGGCCTGGCCGTGGCGCACCGACACCACGTAGTTGCTGCCGATGAAGAGCTGGAGCTCGGCGAACTCGACCGTCTCGGTGGCGTCGTCGTACCGGGCCGTCTTCAGGACGACGAAGATGTCGTCGTCGTACACCTCGAGCTTGGGCCGCTGGTGGGCGTGCACGGCGTCCTCGACGGCCAGGTCGTGGAGGTCGAACTCGCGGCGCACGGCGTCGAACTCATCCGGGTCGGGCTCGTGGAGGCCGATCCACACGAACGAGTCGGGCTCCGACGCCGCCTCGAGCGCGTCCTCCACCTCGAGGTGCCCGGGGCGGCGCACCCCCTTCGTGTACACGGCGCAGTCGACGATCACCGGACCATCATCGCCCAGCCGGCCCGCCGGTTCGGGTTGCCCAGCCGCCGTGGCAGGCTGCGGCGATGGACGTGGCCACCCACCTCACCCACCTGAAGGACCACTCGGCGGCGCTGCTGGCCGCCTACCGCAGCGATCCCACCGCCGCCGTGGCGTCCTGCCCCGGGTGGGACCGCACCGCGCTGCTCAGCCACGTGGCCCGCGTCCACGCCCGCTTCCGGGCCCAGCTGGCCGCTGGCCCCGACGAGTACATCGGCTTCAAGGACGCCCCCCTCCCCCCCGAGGGCGACGAGCTCCCCGAGTGGTTCGCCACCGGCGCGGCGGCCCTCGTGGAGGCCATCAGCGTCATGGACCTCGACCTCCTCTGGCCGACCTGGGCCGGTCCGCGCCCCGGGGCCTGGATCCCCCGGCGCATGGCTCAGGAGACCGCCCTGCACCGCTGGGACGCCGACCCGTCCTCCTCCCTCGACGGCGACCTCGCGGCGGACGGCATCGACGAGCACCTGACCGAGTTCGCGCCGCGGCTGCCCGCCTCGCCCGAGCTGCCGGACGCCACCATCCACCTGCACGCCACGGACCGCCCGGAGGGCGACGGGGAGTGGCTCGTGACCCTCTCGCCCGAGGGCATCCGGGCCGAGCGGGGCCACGCCAAGGGCCACGTGGCCGTGCGGGCGACGGCGGCCGACCTGCTGCTGTGGGTGTGGAACCGCGTCGAGCCCACCGACGAGGACCGCTTCCAGGTCTTCGGCGAGCCGGGCTTGCTGGCGGCCTGGGCCCGCGTCGTGCGCTTCTGACGGTCAGGCGGCCGCGAGGTCAGGCCGCGCCGTCGAACACCGCGGCCTTGATCCCGATGACGGCCAGCTCCTGCAAGAAGCCGACCGTGTCCTCGACCGCGCCCAGCCCGGTGGCGCCGACGGGCAGACGCCCGGCCAGCGCCCACCGCAGGGCCAGGGCCGCCGTGGCGCCCGCCGCCACCGCGGGGCGGTCGAGGATCCCGAGGACGGTGACGTCCTGGATGCCGTTGCGACGGCCCCGCACCTCGACCCGGGCCGCCCCCAGGAGGCCTTCGGGGTGGGGCTTGCGCAGCATCGGCAGGTGGGCGGTGATCCGGTCGCGCCGGGTGGCCGACAGCCGCGCCGTGACGCGGTCGACGCCGGGGAAGGCGGGGACCAGGAGCAGGGCGTCGGGCAGCTCGGCCCGGTAGCAGTCCTCCGCGCCGATCGGGTCGGGGAACCAGCACAGCTCGCGGCCGGAGCCGGCCGGCCGCCGCTGCCAGCCGCCGTCGCGCCAGTCGAGCGAGGTGCCGGCCAGGGCCCGGTGGCGGGCCCGGGCACAGGACGGGCCGCCGGTGCCGCTGCGGGCCACGTGGATCTCGTCGACCGAGGCGAACGCCGCCGCGGCGTGGCGGGCCAGCACGCAGGTCAACCCGGGGGAGAAGGCGGCGCCGGCCACCACCCGGGTGCCGCGGGCCTCGGCCTCGGGGCCGAGGTCGAGGAGACCGGAGACGTCGTCGATCCCGTCGGCGCAGGAGACGACCGTGCGGCCGAGGGCGAGGTGGTGGCGGGCCGCCTCGAGGTGGGTGCCGTTGGGACCGGCCAGGAGGACGGCGTCGATCCGGCCCTTGGCGGCGCTGCCGTCCGGGCCGCCGTCACGGGCCTTGTCACCGCTGCTCGACGCCACGTCGGCGCGGCGCTTGGCGTCAGGGTCGGCGATGAGCACTCGACCGACGTCGTCGGCCTCGACGAGCTGGCGGGCCGCCCGCGCGCCGACGGCGCCGGCCCCCAGGAGCAGGACGCGGGCCCGCACTACTGCAGCTCAGGCCCGGACAGCTCGCGCCAGCCACCCTCTTGCGGGGGTGTGCCCCCGGTGCCTCGGAGGCGCAGCACCCCGGCGATCAGCCCGGCGATCCCCAGGGCAACGAGGGCTCGACGAAACAGGGCCATGTGGTGATCCTCCGGCACGGGGGGAGCGGGCGGGTGGGGAAGCCGTGCCGGGCCATCCTTCCAGGGATGCGCCGCGGCGCGCCGATCGGCAACCGCTACAGGAGCTCGGCCAGCAGGGCGCCGGCCCGGGCCGCACCGTCGGTCTCGACCGGGCGGTAGTCGATCGTCCGGTCGATCTCCTCGGCGAGCGCGGCGGCCAGCGCGTCGGGGTCGAGCTCGTCAAAGGGCAGGCCGCGACCGGCGCGGTAGCGGTCGAGGCGGTGCCGGACGTGGAAGCTCTGCTCGAAGTGGTGGCGCAGGGGCACGTAGACGAACGGACGGCGGTTGGCGGTCAGCTCCATGCAGGTGGTCAGGCCGCCCTGCACGACGGCGATGTCGCAGGCCGCCAGGTGGCGGTGCAGCTGGGGCACGTAGGCGTGCACGGTGACCCCCGGCGTCGACGGCAGGGACCGCGGATCGATCCGGGGTCCGGCCACCACCTCCACCCGCAGCCCCTCGACGGCTCGTCGGGCGGCGGGCACGGCGGCCAGCACGCGGCGCAGCAGCGGCCCGCCCACGCCCGAGCCGCCGACGGTCACGACGCACACCCGCTCGTCGGGGCGGTAGCCCAGCTCGGCCCGCAAGGCGTCGCGATCACCGTCCTCGGCGGGGTCGAAGCCCGTGACGTAGCCGGCGAAGTCGAACTCCCGCTCCGTCCAGTCCCGGATGGCCGGCAGGTCCGGCCCGAAGGTGTCGGGGACGATGTCGTCCGGATCGCCCACGAAGACCGAGCGGTCCCGCAGACGCCGGAACCGGGCCCGCTGCTCGATCATCTCCGCGTTGTAGTCCGCCGTGAGGGCCGCCTCGGCGGCGCCCCCGTCGGGCATCGGCAGCCAGCCGACGAAGTCGGTCATCCAAGCGAAGGCGAACCGCTTCAGCTCGGGGTTCTCGTGGAGGAAGTGGTCCACCTCCCAGGCCTCGTCCCCGATCACCAGGTCGTAGTGGTCGGCCTCGACCACGTCGTGGAACACCATGAAGTTGTTGACGAGGATCTCGTCCATCCGGCGGATGGCCTGGAAGGCGTGGAGGTCGTGCTCGGCGCACTCGTCCTCGAAGTGGGCCGACTCGCTGGCCAGCCAGGCCGAGCCGGGGTGGATCCGCTCCCCGGCCCCCTCGAGCACCCGGGTGACCGGCGACTGGGCCAGCCAGTCGATCTCGAGGTCGGGATGGTGGCGGCGCAGCTCCTCGGCGATGGCGACGTCGCGCCGGGCGTGCCCCAGGCCGATCGGCGACGACAGGTACAGCGCCCGCTTGGGCCGGCGCAGGGCGCGGGTGCGCCGTGGGGGCTCGACAGGTGGGGCGGGGGTGACCTGCTCGACGAAGTCCTTGATGAGCCGGTTGACGAGCACCGGATCGCGGCCTTGGGGGCCGTGGCCACCGCCTTCGATCGTGACGAGGGTGCCGCCGGTCAGCTCGGCCAGCCGCTCCCCCACGTCGTGCGGGCTGATGCGGTCCTCGCGGCCGTGGATGACGAGCACCGGGCAGCGGACCTGCGCGCAGAGCTCCTCGGTGGACCGGTGCTCGGCGTCGAAGCTGCGCAGGCGGCCGACGGTGGTGTCGGCGAGGGTGGCGGGGGCGATCTCGTGCCCCCATCCGACGCAGTCCTCGATCTGCTTGGTGGAGTGGGGCTCGCAGAACATCTCGCCGAAGAAGAACCGGAGGAAGTCGTCGTAGTCGCCCTCGAGCCAGTAGTGGCGGTTGTACTTGGCCCAGCCGTCGTGGGTGTCGAGCACCTCCTCCCAGACGTCCCGCTCCCGGGCCGGGCGCCGCGGGCCGAAGTGGAGCGACGGCCCCAGCGCCACCAGGCCGGCCACCCGGTGGGGGTCCGACGCCGCCAGCTCGAGGCCCCAGCGGGCCCCGGCGGAGAGGGCGACGAGCGTGGCCCGCTCCACCCCGGTGACGTCCAGCACAGCGCGGGTGTCCGCCGCGAACTCGACGTTCGTGTAGGCGTCGGGCCCCTCGGGCCGGTCGGAGCGCCCGCAGCCCCGGCCGTCGAAGGTCACCACCCGGAAGTGCCGGGCCAGGTAGGGCACCTGCGCCTTCCAGAAGCGAGAGTGCACGATCGACCAGGTCGGCAGCAGCACCACGGCCGGTCGGTGGGGGGCGCCGAAGGCCTCGTAGAAGAGCTTCACCCCGTCCCGCTCGACGAGGCCGTCCTGGTCAGGTTCCCGTGCGCGCATGCTCGCCCCTCTGCGCCTGGCTGCTTTCCTCCAGCTCCCGGATGAGGACGCCGACCCGCCGCAGGGCGGCGCGGATCGGCAGGTCGTCGCGGTCGAAGCCGAGGAGGATGAGGGCCTCCGAGCCGATGAAGGCGTTGCCGATGAGGGTGGCCGCCTCCCGAGCCGTGAACGGGCCCAAGGGCCCGTAGGTGGCCTCGGCCTCCTCCGCCACCTCGGTGAGCAGCTCGTACCACCCGCCGAGCAGGGCCCGCACCGACTCGGCGATGGCCTCGTCGGCCCAGCCCTTGGCGATCATCTCCTGCAGGACGCGCACGTAGCCCGAGTCCAGGTCGTCCTCCAGGAAGTCGCAGGCCTGCTCGTAGCGCTGCCAGAGCGGGCGGTCGCTCGAGTACATCTGGGCGTGGCGCTCGAGGCGCCGCCGGTTCTCCTCCTCCAGCACGGCCAGCAGCAGGCCCTGCTTGGAGCCGAAGTGGTAGTGCAGCTGGCTGAGCGGCACCCCTGCGGTGTCGGCCACCTTGCGGGTGGACAGCCCGCCGTGGCCCTCGCCGAGCAGGCGGGTGCGGGCCGCCTCGACGATGAGGGCCCGGGTCTCGCCCACGCTGGCGCTGGCGGTCTTGCTCACGGCTCACCTTTCGGTCGGTCGACCGGACAGCGCGATCGTCTCACGAACTTCCGCTTGACAGCAAGGGACATTCGCGCGGACGGTGATTCGGTCGAACGACCGAACAGGAGCACACAATGGATGAGACCAAGCTGATGGACTTCGTGGGCAAGGCCGTGACCGACGTGGGGACGCTGCTGGGCGGCTCGATGGTCGTGCTCGGCGACCGGCTCGGCCTGTACCGGGCCATGGCGGGGGCGGGCCCGCTCACCCCGGCCGAGCTGGCCGAGCGGACCGGCACGGTCGAGCGCTACGTGCGGGAGTGGCTGTCGGCGCAGGCCGCCACCGGGTACGTCACCTACGAGGGCGACGGCCGCTTCACGCTGCCCGACGAGCACGCCGTCCCCCTCACCGACGAGACCAGCCCGGCCTGCGTGATCGGCGCCTTCGAGACGGCGCTGGCCTCCGTCCACTCGACCGACCGCCTGACCGAGGCCTTCCGCACCGGCGCCGGGGTGGGCTGGGGCGAGCACCACCACGACCTCTTCGAAGGGTGCGAGCGGTTCTTCCGGCCCGGCTACCAGGCCAACCTGGTGACCACCTGGCTCCCCGCCCTCCAGGGGATCGTGCCGAAGCTCGAGGCCGGCGCTCGGGTGGCCGACGTGGGCTGCGGGCACGGGGCTTCCACCGTGCTGATGGCCGAGGCGTTCCCGGCGTCGACCTTCACCGGCTTCGACATCCACGAGCCGTCGGTGCGGGCCGCCCGCAAGCGGGCCGCCGAGGCCGGCGTCGCCGACCGCGCCCAGTTCGAAGTGGGCACGGCGCAGGACTTCGCCGGCCGCTACGACCTCGTGTGCCTCTTCGACTGCCTGCACGACATGGGCGACCCCGTCGGGGGCTGCCGCCACATCCGCCAGGCGCTCGAGCCAGGCGGCGCCCTGCTGCTCGTCGAGCCGATGGCGGGCGACACCCTCGAGGAGAACCTCAACCCCGTCGGCGCCGCCTACTACGGCTTCTCCACGCTCCTGTGCACCCCGAACTCGCTGGCCCAGGAGGTCGGCGCCGCCCTCGGCGCCCAGGCCGGAGAGGCCCGCCTCCGCCAGATCGCCGCCGCCGCCGGCTTCACGTCGGTCCGGCGCGTCGCCGAGACCCCGTTCAACCTCGTCCTCGAGGTGACCACCTAGCCGCCGAGACCGGCCGACGTGGTGGGGCTAGCAAGAATCGAACTTGCGACCTCATCCTTATCAGGGATGCGCTCTAACCGACTGAGCTATAGCCCCGTGACTTGCTCGGGAGCGTCGAAGTTAGTCGCGGGGGCGGGGGCGGGGCGAGCCCGTGGCGCCGGACCGGACCGGCGGATCCTCCTCGAGGACCGTGACCCGCACGCCGCCGGTGAGATCGCTGATGAGGTTGAACAGGAGCACCAGCACCACGGCGGTGGCGGCCCCCGCCAGCACGAGCACGATGCCGCCGAGCAGGAAGGCCTGGAAGATCCGGCCGTCCTCGAACTTGAACTCGCCGACGAGCTTCTCGCCCTCCCGGCACTCCTCCCCGTCATCCGGCGGTGGCGCCACCACGGCGCCGGGCGCGACGGTGGTCTCGGTGCCGGTCGGGTCGAACTGGTCCACCGGGGCGTTGGGGTCGACGGGGACCGTCGTGGTGGTGGACGTGTCGGTGGCGGCGCCGTCGATGGGCTCGCAGGTGCCGAAGCCACCGACGTCGGTGATGAAGCTCTCGATGTCATCGACGGTGCCGGTGCTGCGGGCCCCCGCCCACAGGACGGCCGAGGCGACGCAGATGATCCCGAAGAGCACGGCGAAGAACAGCACCGAGATCTTGAGCACCGACCACGGCTCGATGTGGCGGACGATGCGCCGCACCTTGCGGGCCCGCACCTTGCCGCGCCGCTTCTCGGCCGCACGACCGTCGGCGGCCGCCTGCTTCGTGTCACCGGCGTCGCTGGCGTAGGGCAGGCCGGAGGGGGCGGGGGCACCGGTGTCCCGGCCGCCGTTCACCGTCGTGGCGGCGCTCCCACTGGTGGGAGCTACAGGTCGGGGGGGCACGTCGGAGGTCGTCTCGGCCCGTTCCACGCCGCCACGGAACCTCGGAGAGGACGACCCGCCGTCGCCGGCACCGCTGGTCGGCTCGTCGGGCATTGGAGCGAGTGTAGGCAGGCCCTCGCCGTTCCCGGTGACAGCCCCCGGGGCCGCCGCCCGTCAGCCGCGCTCGGCCTTGGCCTGGGCGCTGGCCTCACCGACGCGCACCCGCACCCACACCCCGTCGCCCTCCGCCCACCAGCCGAGCAGCTCCGCACCGTTGGCGGCCGCCACCTCTCGAGCGGACGCTTCACCCTCGGCGGCACCGGCCAGGGCCGCCGCATCGGCCGCCGCCTGGGCCCGGGCCCGCTGGTCGACCCCCCGGGCCAACGGCACCAGCGCCAGCACCACCACAACGGCCAGCGCCACCACCGCCAGCACCAGGGGCATGGCCTGCCCCTCGTCGTCTCGTCCCATCATCCGACCTCCCACGCCGCGGCGCGCCGAGCGCGCCGATCACCGATGGGGGAAGTCGTGGCCGACCGTAGGCGTCCCCGCCCCCGCATTCGACCCCCGATCACCCCCCATCCGCGTTCTTGCGTCGTTCCGTGACGGTCTTGTGCGCGGATCGACGCAGGAACGCCGGGGGGCGGGGATCAGGGAGCCGCGGAGGCGATGGGGAGGTGCTCCGGTGCGGGTCAGGTGGAGTCGTCGGCGGACAGGACGGGGGCCACCGAGGCCACCGTGTCACCGGCGTCGAGGTTCATGACCCGCACACCGGTGGCGTCGCGACCCTGCGAGGAGATCTCCCGGACCTCCATGCGGATGAGCGTGCCGCCGGAGTTGATAACGAAGATCTCGTCGTCGAGGGCGACCATGAACGCCGCCACCACGTGGCCCTTCTTGGCGGTGAGCTTGATGCCCCGCACGCCCTGGCCGCCGCGGCCCTGGCGGTTGAAGTGCTCGAGCTGCGTGCGCTTGCCGTAGCCGGCGTCGGTGACGATGAGCATGGCGACGTCGTCCCGGCAGGTGTCGAGGCTCACGACTTCGTCGCCCGTGCGCAGCTTCATGCCCCGCACGCCGGCGGCGGCGCGGCCCATGGGGCGCACGTCGTCCTCGGTGAAGCGGATGGCCTGCCCCAGCTTCGAGAGCATGAGGATGTCGTCGCCGCCGTTGGTGGGGATGACCTTCACCAGCTCGTCGCCGTGGCGCAGGTTGATGGCGATGATCCCAGTGCGCAGCGACGAGTCGTACTCGTTGAACTTGGTCTTCTTCACCTGGCCCTGCTTGGTGGCGAAGAACAGGAACCGGCTCGTCTCGTAGTCGCGCGTGTCGATGATCGTCTGGATGTGCTCGCCGGGCTGCAGCTGCAGCAGGTTCGGCATCGCGGTGCCCCGGGCGGTGCGCTCCTTCTTCGGGATCTCGTGGGCCTTGAGGCGGTACACCCGCCCGAGGTTGGAGAAGAAGAGCAGGTAGGCGTGCGCCGTGGTGGTGAGGATCTGGGTGACGTAGTCCTCGTCGCGCAGCTTGGCCCCGGCCACGCCGCGCCCGCCCCGGCCCTGGGACCGGAAGGCGTCGGCGGCGACGGTCTTGATGTAGCCCTTGGCCGAGAGCGTGACGACGAGCTCTTCGTCGTCGATCAAGTCTTCGATGTTCATGTCGCCGGCGTCGAGGGTGATCTTGGAGCGCCGGGCGTCGGCGTGCTTGTCCTTCACCTCCCGCAGCTCGTCCTTGATGACCGACCGCAGCTTGGCCTCGTCGTTGAGGATCGTGGTGAGCTCGGTGATCTCGGCCTGCAGCTCGGCGATGAGCGTCTCGAGGTCGATGCGGGCCAGGCGGGTGAGGCGCCCGAGCGGCATCTCGAGGATGTGGTTGGCCTGCACCTCGGAGAACTCGAACGGCGGTGCCATGAGCGCGTCGCGGGCGGCGGCGCGGTCCTCGCTGGCCCGGATGGTGGCGATGACCTCGTCGATGACGTTGATGGCCTTGAGCAGGCCCTCGTTGATGTGGGCCTTGCGCTCGGCCTCCCGCAGCCGGTACTCGCTGCGGCGACGGATGACGTCGACCTGGTGGTCGATGTAGGCCTGCAGGGCCTGGGCCAGGTTGAGCGTGCGGGGCACCCCGTCGACGAGGGCCACCGTGTTCACGGCGAAGTTCGTCTGCAGCGGCGTGTGCTTGTAGAGGTTGTTGAGGATGACGAGGGCGGCGGCGTCCTTCTTCAGCTTGATGACGAGACGGGTCTTGCCCTTGGCCGACTCGTCGTTGACGTCGCTGATCCCCTCGATCTGGCGGGTCTGCACGAGCTCGGCGATGCGGGCCGCGGTGACCGAGATGGACGTCTGGTACGGCATCTCGGTGACGACGATGCGGTCCGTCCGGGCCCCCTCCTCGATCTCGGCCACAGCCCGGATCCGGATCGACCCCTTGCCGGTGCGGTAGGCGTCGATGATCCCCTGGCGGCCCATGATCAGCCCGCCGGTGGGGAAGTCGGGCCCCTTCACGAACGCCATGAGGTCGTCCGGGGTGGCCTCGGGGTTGTCGATCAGGTGGATGGTGGCGTCGATGACCTCGCCCAGGTTGTGGGGCGGGATGTTGGTGGCCATGCCCACCGCGATGCCCTGGCTGCCGTTGACCAGCAGGTTCGGGAACCGCGACGGCAGGACGGTGGGCTCGGTCTCGTCGCCCGAGTAGTTGTCGGCGAAGTCGACGGTGTCCTCGTTGATCCCGTCGAGCATCCGCATGGCGATCGGGCTGAGCCGGCACTCGGTGTTGTGGTTGACGAAGGCGCCGGCGAGGAACGAGTGGTCGTCGGTGACGACCCGAACCGAATACACCTCGGCTGGCGCCTCGTCGACGACGGACTCGACGGTGTCGAAGCGGTAGCCGGAGTCCATCACCGGCAGGATCACCCGCAGGATCTCCGGGTCCTTGATGCGGTCGATGATCCGCAGCCGCTCCGTCTCCCACCGCTCGACGCGGTCGAAGTTGTGCTGCGTGAGCCACTTCAGGCCGCTTCCCCGACCGCCCCCGGCCAGCTCGCCGCGCACGTAGTCGGCCACGAAGGGCACGAAGTCCTTCGTCAGGCGGTGGGCGCTCAGCGGCGCCCGGCTGACCAGGTCCCGCAGCTTGGCCTGCTTCGTGTGGAGGAAGCCGATCCGGTCGGCGAAGGCCCGCACGTTGCGGAGCCCGCTGATGATCAGGCGGTGCTCGGTGCTGCCGCTGGACCGGACGTACTGGTGCCGGGCGGCGATGACCCCGAACTCGGCCAGCATCTCCTGCAGCTCCCGGGCCAGCCGCTCGCTGTAGGTCGTGTAGTGGACGGTGAAGCTGTTGTCAGCGGCGAGGCGAGGGCCGCCGTCTCCTTCGAACACAGCGCTCAGGAACGCTCGCTTCACGCCCCAGCCCCCCTGCCAGATGATGCCGGGGATGTGCTTGTCAGCCGCCCGCGCCCCGATCAGCTCGGCGAGGGGGCTCTGACGCAGCCCGGTCAGGTCCTGGACGTCGAGCTCGTGGATCTCCTTGCGGTCCCCCGGCGTCTGACGGCTCGACAGGTAGCGGCGGCCTCCCACGAGGTTGTCGTAGGCGAAGACCACGTCGTCGAAGAACGATCGATCGGTGTTGTTGAAGCCGGCTCGGTCAGCGGACACCCAGCCCTCGGACACCCACGCCCCCACGAGGGTGCCCAGCATCGACTCGCGGGCGGTGGGGACGACATCCATCCAGGCGTTGCGGGCGATGGCGACGACGGTTCCCGGGGTGATCTCGTCAAGCGTGCGCCACTGGAACATCGGCACCCCGGCCACCGGCTCCAGGCACAGCAGCGGGTGGTTCTCCGTGCCGCGGATCGAGAAGCCCAGCTTGGTGGTCAGGCGCTTCGTCGCATGGACGCCGGAGTTGAAGACGCGGTCGACCCGGACCGGCTTGCCGTCCTTGTCGAGGACCTCGAAGTCGGCCTCAGCCTCGCTGTCAGCAGGGAGGTCGACGACATCCGCGATGCGGCGAGATGAGCCGTCGGTCAGCCGGATCCGGGTGTCACCGGTGACGCAGTAGCGCGAGGCAGCGGCGCCGAAGTCTGGAGATCCGAAGTTGCCGTGCCCGTCGACCAGGGTGTGGCGCATGGAGAAGTCCTGGGCCATGCGGACGAGGGCGTCGTAGATCGAGCTGTCGCCGTGGGGGTGGTACTTGCCCATCACCTCGCCGGTGACACGGGCGCACTTCATGTGGGACCGGTCGGGCCGGGCGCCCAGCTGGTCCATGCCGTAGAGGATCCGGCGGTGCACCGGCTTCAGGCCGTCACGGGCATCGGGCAGGGCCCGGGTCGTGATGACCGACATGGCGTAGTCCAGGAAGGAGGACTCCATCTCCTCCTGGATCTCGATCGGCTCGATGGCGGCGCGGACGGCGCCCGCGCCGTCGGCCTCGGCGCCGTCGCTGGTGGGGTCGTTGGGGGGGGTCTGGTCTGACATCAGATGTCCAGGAACCTCGTGTCCTTGGCGTTCGTGACGATGAACTGCTTGCGGAGCTCGACGACGTCGCCCATGAGGGTGGCGACCACCTCGTCGGCCAGCGCGGCCTGCTCGACGTTGACCTGCAGGAGGGTGCGCAGCCCGTCTTCCATCGTGGTGACCCGCAGTTCCTCGGCATCCATCTCACCGAGGCCCTTCAGACGCCCGAAGTCCTTCTTGTGGTTCGGGTTGGCCTGCAGGAACTGGTTCTTGGCGTAGTCGTCCTTGAGGTAGATCTTCTGCTTGCCCACCTCGGTGGAGTACAGCGGCGGCTGGCAGATGTAGACGTGGCCGTTCTCCACCAGCGGGCGCATCTGCCGGAAGAAGAACGTGAGCAGCAGCGTGCGGATGTGGAGGCCGTCGACGTCGGCGTCGGCCAGGATGCAGACCTTGTCGTAGCGGCGCTTGGAGACGTCGAACTCCTCCCCCACCCCGGCGCCGATGGCGGAGATGAGGGCCTGGACCTCGAGGTTCTTCAGCATCTTGTCGAGCCGGGCCCGCTCGACGTTCAGGATCTTGCCCCGGATGGGGAGGATGGCCTGGCGCAGCGGATCGCGGGCGGTCACCGCGGACCCGCCGGCGGAATCGCCCTCGACGATGAACAGCTCGCGCTCGGCCACGTCCTTGGCCGAGCAGTCCTTCAGCTTGTCGGGCATGCCCGCGCCGTCGAGCAGCGTCTTGGAGCGGATGACGTCCCGCGCCTTCTTGGCCGCCATGCGGGCCTGGGCCCCGGCGATGGCCTTCTTCACGATCTTGTTGGCTTCGGTGGGGTTCTCCTCGAACCACTGGCCGAGCTTGTCGTTGGTGGCCTTCTGCACGAGGGTCTTCATGGCCGTGTTGCCGAGCTTGGCCTTGGTCTGCCCCTCGAACTGCGGCTCGCGGAGCTTCACCGCCACGATCGCGGTGAGACCCTCGCGGATGTCTTCCCCGGTGAGGTTCTCGTCCTTCTCCTTGAGGATGTTCTTGGCCCGGGCGTACTTGTTGACGACCGCGGTGAGCGCGGCGCGGAAGCCCTCGACGTGCATGCCCCCTTCGATGGTGGAGATGCCGTTCGCGTAACCGTGGATGCCCTCGTGGTAGCCGGTGTTCCACTGCATCGCGATGTCGAGCACCTGGCCGTCCTCGTCCTCGTCCTCGTACGCGCACACGCGTGAGAACAGCGGCTCCTTCGAGGCGTTGAGGTGCTTGACGAAGTCGACGAGGCCGCCCTTGTACTGGAACGTCTGCGTCTGCTCCTTCTCGGGACGCTCGTCGTGGAAGACGATCTCGAGCCCCTTGTTGAGGAACGCCATCGTCTGCAGGCGCTCGAGCACCGTGCGGGCGACGAACTCGGTGCCCTCGGCGGCGAAGATCGTGGGATCGGGCCAGAACGTGACCGTGGTGCCACGGGCCCGACCACCCGCTGGTGTGTCGCCGACGATCGCCATGGTGCCCTGCGGCTGGCCGCCCTTGGCGTACTCCTGGAACCACCGCTTGCCGTCGCGATCGACCTCGACGAGCAACCGCTCCGACAGCGCGTTCACGACCGACACGCCCACGCCGTGCAGACCGCCCGACACCTTGTACCCCTCGCCGCCGAACTTGCCACCGGCGTGGA
>DASUDP010000010.1:0-11343 GCA_036275535.1 Acidimicrobiales bacterium
CCGTGGGGGCCGTGGTTCCGTCCGTGGGGGTCGGCGACCCGACGGGGACCGCCGTGGTGGTGGTCGCCGGCTCGGTGGTCGTGGTCGACTCGGCGGCAGCCGTCGTCTCCGTCGTCGGGGCCGAGGAGGCCACGGAGTCGCTGTCGCCCAGGTCGCCCGGCTGGACCACGGCCAGCGCGCCGCCCGCGGCGAGCAGCACGGCGGCGGCACCCAGGATCAGCTTCTCGGGGGTGTTCAGGGCAGCGGACCTCTGTGGAGAGTGGAGCGGGCGACGGGAATCGAACCCGCACCACCAGCTTGGAAGGCTGGGGCTCTAGCCGTTGAGCTACGCCCGCCAGATGGCGTCGACGGTAGCGGGCCGGGCTCGACGTTCTCCAACGGGTGCTCCGCTGCGAACAGCATCGCAGGTCGGCCGCCGAAGATGGGGGACCATCGCCTGCGCCCGACGATGTCACGCGTGGGGCGTGACCACGGCCCTCCCGGAGAGCTCGCCCGCCTCCAGGCGCCGGTAGGCCTCGAGGGCGTCCTCCATGGCGAAGCGCTCGATGTCGGGGCGGATCTGGCCGGCCCGGTACATGGCGGCGACCTCGAAGAGGTCTTCGATCGTCCCCCAGTAGGTGTTGGTGATCGTCGACTCGTACGGCGTCGTGAAGAAGCTCCACTCGGTGACCCCGCCGGCGATCCCGACCACGGTCAGACGTCCGCCCTGTGCCATCGAAGCCTGCGCCGTCTTGATGGTCGGCGTGACGCCCACGAAGTCGAACGCGGCGTCGACGCCGCGGCCGCCCGTCAGGGCGCGGATGGCCTCGACCTGGTCCGCACCGCCCGGCACGGTGACCGCCCCGTTCTCCTCGGCCCGCTGCATGGCGTCGGGCTTCATGTCCGTGGCGATCACCGTCGCCCCGGTCAGCGCGGTGAGCATCTGGACCGCGAGCTGGCCGAGACCGCCCAGTCCCAGCACGAGCGCCACCCGTCCGCCCCCGGCCAGGTTGGGGAGGGCGTTCTTGATGGCGTGGTAGGGCGTGAGCCCGGCATCGCTGAGGGGCGCGGCCGCGACCGGATCGGCGTCGCCGAGGGGCACGAGGTTCCTCGCGGGGACGACGACGTACTCGGCCATGCCCCCGTCTCGCCCGAGGCCGACGCCGAGGTACGGCATCGTGGCGGCGTTCAGGCAGTACGTGTCCTGGCCGCGCGAGCACATCTTGCAGTGACCACAGCCGACCGGGCCGTAGACCAGGTAGGCGTCACCGACGGTGACACCCTGGACGCCCGGTCCCACGGCCTCGACCCAGCCGGCGTTCTCGTGCCCCAGCGTGAACGCAGGGGAGATGGCCCCCGGAGTGTTCTTCGCGAACTCCTTGTAGATGGCGACGTCGGAGTGGCAGGCCCCCGCGCCGGCCACCTTCACCAGGACCTCACCCGGCCCGGGGTCCGGGACGTCCACGTCCTCGATCGTCGGGAAGGTCTGCCACTCGCTGAACACCACAGCGCGCATGGGGCACCTCGCTCTCGTCGTTCGTGCCCAACGACCGTACCGCCCCGTCGGGGAGGGGGGATTTGAACCCCCGACCTCCTGCTCCCAAAGCAGGTGCGCTACCAGCTGCGCTACTCCCCGTGCGGCCGCCGAGCGTACAGGCGACCCGGGACGAGCCTGAACCGGCTTGTCGGGACGTCACACCGGCCCCAGTAGACTCGCCCCTCACCTATGAGATCCACCGTCGAACCCCTCGTGGGGAACAAGGTCAAGCTGTCCATCGAGGTCGAGGCGGGTGAGTTCGACAAGGCCGTCGATGCGGCCTTCAAGAAGATCGCCAAGGAGGTCCGGCTCCCCGGGTTCCGTCCCGGCAAGGCCCCGCGCAAGGTGCTCGAGGCTCGCTTCGGCACCCAGGCCGGCCGTGAGCAGGCATTGCAGGACGCGCTGCCCGAGTACTACTCCGCCGCCGTCATCGAGCACGACGTCGACGTCATCGCCCCCCCGGAGATCGACATCACGGGAGGCCAGGAGGACGGCGACATCAGCTTCGATGCCGTCGTCGAGGTCCGGCCCACCATCGAGGTGCCCGGCTACGGCGGCCTTCAGGTCACGCTCGACCGCCCCGCCGTGGACGACGAGGTCCTCCAGCGCCAGATCGACCGCATGCGCGAGATGGACAGCTCCCTCGAGGAGGTCGACCGGCCGGTCCAGGAGGGTGACACCGTCACCATCGACATCGCCGGCACGCTCGACGGGGAGGCGCAGTCAGGCCTCACCGCCGACGACTACAGCTACACGGTCGGCTCGGGTGCCATCACCCCCGAGGTGGACGAGCACCTCGTCGGCGCCAAGGCCGGCGACACGCTCACCTTCGACGCCACCCACCCTGACGCCGAGGAGACGCGCCAGCTGCGCTTCGAGGTTGTGGTCAAGGACGTGAAGGAAAAGGTGCTCCCTGAGCTCACCGACGAGTGGGCCGCCGGGGCGTCGGAGTTCGAGACCGTCGAGGAGCTGCGGGCCGACCTGGCCGACCGCATGCTGCGGGTGCGCCGGGCCCAGGCCCAGATGTCCCTGCGCGAGAAGGTGGGGGAGGCCCTGGCCGAGCTCGTCACCGATGAGATCCCCGAGCCGATGGTCAACCAGGAGATGCAGGAGCGCCTGCAGGACCTCGCCCTGCGCCTCCGGGCCCAGGGGATGCAGCTCGAGCAGTACCTCGCCATGACCGGCAGCGATCCCGAGTCGTTCAGCCAGGAGCTGCGCGACACCGCCCTCAACGGGGTGAAGGTCGACCTCGCCCTGCGGGCGGTGGCCGAGGCCGAGGGCATCGAGTGCACCGACGAGGACCTCACCGAGGAGATCGAAGGCGTCGCCTCGCGGGTGGGTCAGCGCCCCGAGGACGTGCGCGAGCAGTTCGAGCGCGTCGGCCAGCTCTCGGCGGTACGCTCCGACATCAGGAAGCGCAAGGCGCTCGAGTGGCTCCTGGAGCGGGCCGAGGTGCTCGATCCAGAGGGTGCGCCGATCGACCGCAGCGAGCTCGAGGTGCCGGTCGACGAGGACGAAGACGACGACGTTGCGGCCGATGAGGTCGCCGAGGGAACGGACGACGAGTGATGGACGTGATCGGACAGCACCAGAACGTCATCCAGAACTACCTGGTGCCCACGGTGGTCGAGTCGACCAACCGGGGCGAGCGGGCCTACGACCTGTACAGCCGCCTGCTCAAGGAGCACATCATCTTCCTGGGCACGCCGATCGACGACACGATCGCCAACCTGATCTGCGCCCAGCTACTCCACCTCGAGTCGGAGAACGCCGACCGGGACATCAACATCTACATCAACAGCCCCGGTGGGGACATCACCGCGCTCTTCGCCATCTACGACACGATGAGCTTCGTGAAGCCCGACATCTCGACGATCTGCTTCGGGCAGGCGGCGTCGGCCGCCGCGGTGCTCCTCGCCGCCGGCACCAAGGGCAAGCGGCTCGCCCTCCCGCACGCCCGGGTGCTGCTGCACCAGCCGTGGGGCCAGGCCGGCGGCCAGGCCACCGACGTCGAGCTGGCGGCCCGGGAGATCCTCCGGATGCGCACCCAGCTCGACGAGCTCCTGGCCCACCACACGGGCCAGCCGGCGGAGAAGATCCACACCGACACCGAGCGCGACTTCGTGATGTCCGCGGCTGAGGCGCTCGAGTACGGCATCATCGACGAGGTCATCACGGCCCGTTCGCTGGCCGACAACACCGGCCCGATCACACGGGCCAGCTGAAGGCACGACGAGGAAGGCATCGGGGGTCGACGACGTGGCCAAGTTCGGAGACGGCGGCGAGCTGTTGAAGTGCTCGTTCTGCGGGAAGTCGCAGAAGCAGGTCAAGAAGCTCATCGCAGGCCCGGGCGTCTACATCTGCGACGAGTGCATCGACCTCTGCAACGAGATCATCGAGGAGGAGCTCTCCGAGACCTCCGAGCTGCGCTTCGACGAGCTGCCCAAGCCCCGTGAGATCTACGAGTTCCTGAACGACTACATCATCGGCCAGGAGCAGGCGAAGAAGATCCTCTCGGTCGCCGTCTACAACCACTACAAGCGGGTGCAGTTCGGGGCCAACCACCACGACGAGGTGGAGCTGGCCAAGTCGAACATCCTCCTGCTCGGACCCACCGGCTGCGGCAAGACGCTCCTCGCCCAGACGCTGGCCCGGATGCTCAACGTCCCCTTCGCCATCGCCGACGCCACCGCCCTCACCGAGGCCGGCTACGTCGGCGAGGACGTCGAGAACATCCTCCTGAAGCTGATCCAGGCCGCCGACTACGACGTCAAGAAGGCCGAGACCGGGATCATCTACATCGACGAGATCGACAAGATCGCCCGCAAGAGCGAGAACCCGTCGATCACCCGGGACGTGTCGGGCGAGGGCGTGCAACAGGCCCTGCTCAAGATCCTGGAGGGCACCACCGCCTCGGTGCCGCCCCAGGGGGGCCGCAAGCACCCCCACCAGGAGTTCATCCAGATCGACACCACGAACATCCTGTTCATCTGCGGTGGTGCCTTCGCCGGGATCGAGAAGATCATCGAGGGCCGCCTCGGCAGCAACGGCGTCGGCTTCACCTCCGACATCCGCCGCTTCGACGAGCGCGAGGCCGGCTCGGTGCTGACCAACGTCCTCCCCGAGGACCTCCTCAAGTTCGGCCTCATCCCGGAGTTCATCGGCCGCCTCCCCGTCATCGGGGCGGTGTCCCCACTCGACCAGGAGGCCCTCGTGCGCATCCTGAGCGAGCCGAAGAACGCGCTGGTGAAGCAGTTCCGCAAGTTCTTCGAGCTGGAGGACGTCGAGCTCGAGTTCACCGACGACGCCCTCGAGGCGGTGGCCGACCAGGCCCTCCTGCGGGGCACCGGCGCCCGGGGCCTCCGCGCCATCATCGAAGAGGTCCTGCTCAACGTCATGTACGACCTCCCCTCGCGCACCGACGTCGAGAAGTGCGTGATCGACCGCACCGTCGTGCTCGACAAGGTCAACCCCACGCTCGTCCCCCGCGGTGAGGCGCCGCGCCAGCAGCGCCCCCGGCGGGCCGCGTCCTGAACCTCGACGACGCGCTGGCCTGGCTGGGCCAGCACATCAACCTCGAGGCGACGCCGGCGGTGGCCGGCAAGGTCGAGGGCCTCAAGCTCGACAACATGCGCGAGCTGTGCTCGGTGCTCGGCGATCCCCAGCACGCCCAGCCCGCCATCCACATCACCGGCACCAACGGCAAGGGGTCGGTGGCTCGCCTGGCCACCCGGCTCCTGGGCGCCCACGACCTGCCGATCGGCACGTACCTCAGCCCCCACCTCGAGCGGGTCAACGAGCGGATCTCCCGCAACGGCGAGCCCATCAGCGACGACGCCCTGGCCGCCGTGCTCACGGACCTGGCCGGCATCGAGGCGCTGCTCACCCACCGCCCCTCCTACTTCGAGCTCCTCACGGCGGCGGCGCTGCGCTGGTTCGCCGACGAGGCCGTGGCGGCGGCCGTCGTCGAGGTGGGACTCCTCGGACGGTGGGACGCCACCAACGTCGTCGACGGGCTGGTGGCCGTGCTCACGAACGTGCGGCACGACCACACCGACGGCACCGGCGACTGGCGCCGCCACGTGGCCGAGGAGAAGGCGGGGATCGTCAAGCCCGGATCGACGTTCGTGGTGGGGGAGACGTCGCCCGACCTGCAGCCGATCTTCGAGGCGGCCGGCGCCACCGGGCTCTGGCGCCGGGGCCGGGACTTCGACTGCGTCGAGAACCGGCTGGCCGTCGGCGGCCGGCTGCTGTCCCTGCGCACCCCGGGCGGCGCCTACGACGACGTGTTCCTGGCCCTGCACGGCGAGCACCAGGGCGACAACGCGGCCGTGGCGCTGGCCGCTGTGGAGGCCTTCTTCGGCCGCCCCCTCGGCGACGACCTCGTGCGGGAGGCGTTCGCGTCGGTCGAGAACCCCGGTCGCTTCGAGGTGCTGCGCCACGATCCGCTGGTGGTCCTCGACGGCGCCCACAACCCCGACGGGGCCCGAGCGGCCGCCGCCACCCTGGCGGAGGGGTTCACGGTCACCGGCGTGCGTCGCCTCGTCGTGGGCACGCTGGAGGGACGTGACCCTGTGGAGCTGCTCGAGATCCTGGGCGCCGCCGACGCCGCCGAGGTCCTCTGCTGCACACCCGACTCCCCGCGTGCCGTTGACGCCAAGGTCCTGGCCGACCACGTCCGCGTCCTCGGCGGCTCGGCCCGGGTGGTGCCCGACGTGGGCGACGCCCTCGCCGTCGCCCTCGAGCTCTCCACCGACGAGGACGCGGTGCTGGTCACCGGCAGCCTCTACACGGTCGGCGCCGCTCGAGCCGCCGCCCGCCGCCGCGGCCTCCTCTGATTTCGCGGGTCGCGGGCGGGCCTCGTACCCTCGGCGGCCATGAACCGCACCTTCGTCATGGCCAAGCCCGACGCCGTGGAGCGAGGCCTCGTCGGCGAGATCGTCTCCCGCCTCGAGCGCAAGGGCCTCACGCTGGTGGCCGCCGACCTGCGCTCCGCCGACAAGTCGCTGGCCGAGGAGCACTACGCCGAGCACGCCGACAAGCCGTTCTACGGCGAGCTCGTCAGCTTCCTCACCCGGTCGCCGGTCTTCGCGATGGTCGTCGAGGGCCCGGCCGACAACACGTTCTCGCTCGTCCGCAAGCTCGTCGGCGCCACCAAGGTCGACGACGCCGAGCCGGGCACGATCCGAGGCGACTTCGCCACGATCACCACCGAGAACCTCGTCCACGCCTCGGACGGCCACGAGTCGGCCGCCCGCGAGATCGCCCTCTGGTTCCCGAACCTCTGAGCCCGAACCGGTCGTCGGCCTACCACACCGCCCGTCGCGATTGTTGCATTTCGATTACGAGCCCTAGGCTGAGGGCTCCACTCCGGGCGCTTCGCTCTCTAGGCGCTCCGGACCTGCACGAGTAGGCTGCCCCCCCAAACCCCGGTGGCAGTGAGCGGAGGCCTTGCCGCGATGTCCGAGAACGTTCTCTCTTCGATCATGGGCCGCGACATGGCGGTCGATCTGGGCACGGCCAACACCGTGGTGTACGTGCGCGGACGGGGGATCGTCCTCAACGAGCCGTCGGTCGTCGCCGTCAACGTGCGGGACGGGCGGCCGCTGGCCGTCGGCGTCGAGGCCAAGCGCATGATCGGCCGCACGCCATCGCACATCCAGGCCATCCGGCCCCTGAAGGACGGCGTCATCGCCGACTTCGAGATCTGCGAGAAGATGCTCCGGTACTTCATCCAGAAGGTGAACAACCGCCGCTGGAGCAAGCCCCGCATGGTCATCTGCGTCCCGTCGGGCATCACCGGCGTGGAGCAGCGGGCCGTGCAGGAGGCCGCCGAGTACGCCGGCGCCCGCAAGCCGGCCTACATCATCGAAGAGCCCATGGCGGCCGCCATCGGGGCCGGCCTCCCGGTGCAGGAGCCCACCGGCAACATGATCGTCGACATCGGCGGCGGCACCACCGAGGTGGCGGTCATCTCCCTCGGCGGCATCGTGGCCAGCCAGTCGGTCCGCGTGGGTGGCGATGAGCTCGACGACTCGATCGTCCAGTTCATCAAGAAGGAGTACAGCCTCGCCGTCGGTGACCGCACCGCCGAAGAGGTCAAGATCGCCCTCGGCTCCGCCTGGCCGTTGGAGGAGGAGCTCCACGCCGAGATCCGCGGCCGCGACCTCGTCACCGGTCTCCCCAAGACGATCGTGACGAGCACCGAGGAGATCCGCGAGGCCATGGAAGAGCCGGTGTCGGCCATCTGCGACGCCGTCAAGGTCACGCTCGACAAGACCCCTCCGGAGCTGGCCGCCGACATCATGGAGAAGGGGATCACCCTGGCCGGCGGCGGCGCGCTGCTGCACGGCCTGCAGGCGCGCCTGCACCACGAGACCGGCATGCCCATCGTGATCGCCCCCGACCCGCTGCACGCCGTGGCCATCGGCTCCGGGCAGTCGCTGGAGGAGTTCGAGGCCCTCAAGGGCGTGCTGTTCTCCTCCTCGGCGAACCACTGACGCACCGCTAGTTCGTGGCTGTGTCCCGGCGAACCGGCCGCTCCCGGCTCACGCTCGCGCTCCTGGTCCTGACCTCCGTCACCGTGCTGACGCTGGACTTCCGCGACTCGTCGGTGGTGTCCGGGGCCCGTGAGGTGGCCGCCACCGTCTTCTCGCCGCTGCGGGGCGTGGCCGAGACCGTCACCGACCCGTTCGCCAACGCCTGGGACGGGGTCACCGGCTACGACGATCTCGAGCGCGAGAACGACGAGCTGCGGGCCGAGATCGACGAGATGCGGGGCGAGCGGGTGCGGGACGAGGACGCCGCCGAGCAGCTGTCCGTCCTGCTCGACCAGCTCGACATCGAGTGGGTGGGCGACATCCCCAAGGCCACCGCCCGGGTGGTCGCCGGCCCTGGCTCGAACTTCTCCCGGGCCATCGAGATCGACAAGGGCTCCTCGAACGGGCTGGCCGAGGGGATGCCCGTGGTCACCGGGGCGGGCCTCGTCGGCAAGCTCGTGCAGGTGACGGCCCACCGCTCGCACGTCATGCTCATCACCGACCCGGACTTCGCCGTCGGCGTCCGCCTCGTCGACTCGGGGGTGACGGGCACCGCCAAGGGCACGGGCGAGGGGGAGTCGCTGCTCGTCGACACCGGGCTCGAGGCGGGCACCAAGGTCGATGCCGGGGCCGCCCTCACCACGAGTGGCTCCGACCGCAGCGCCTTCCCCGGCTTCATCCCGGTCGGCAAGGTCGTGGACACGCGGCCGGGCAGCGGCGGCCTGACCGTCGACCTCATCGTGGACCCGCTGGCCGACACGTCCAAGCTGGCTTTCGTGACCGTGCTGCTCTGGGAGCCCGGCGAGTGACCCCGGCCGGGCCCCTCGCCGTGGCGGCTCGGGTGTCGCTCCTGCTGGTCCTGGCCCTGCTCTTCCAGCTCTCCGTGGCCGCCCGCATCGAGGTGTTCGGCGTCCAGGGCGACGTCATGCTGCTGGTCGCCGTGACGGCTGGGCTGGCCGCCGGGCCGGACCGCGGCGCCGCCGTCGCCTTCGCGGCCGGGATCACCTTCGACCTGCTGCTCCAGAGCCCGTTCGGGCTCTCGGCGCTGACCTACGTCATCGTGGCCTACGTGGTCGGCTCGATGCAGGACTCGTTCCTCCGCGCCGCCTGGTGGATCCCGGTGGCCACCGCGGTCATCGGGAGCGTGTTCGGTGTCATCCTCTACGGGGTGTTCGGGACGATGGTCGGTGAGGACCTGCTCCACCCGCGGCTCCTCGGGATCGCCGCCGTCGTGGCCCTTCTCAACGCGCTCGCCGCCCAGCCGATGATGCGGGCCATGCGGTGGGCCACCGACACCGCCGGCAGCGTGCGCAGCCGGGCCATCATGCGATGAACGGCGACTCACCCCGCCTGCGCCTGTCGATCCTCGGCATCGTCGTGTTCGCCATGTTCGCGGCGCTGTTCACGCGGCTCTGGTACCTGCAGGTCATGTCGACCGACGAGTTCCAGGTCGTGGCCCAGGCCAACCGCACCCGAGAGGTGCCGGTGGAGGCGCCGCGCGGCCGGATCCTCGACCGCAACGGCAAGGTGCTCGTCGACAACCGGGTGTCGATCCAGGTGACGATCGACCGCACCGTGCTGAACGACCTCGGCGACGACGAGCGCACCGCCGTCCTCACCCGGCTGGCCGAGGGGCTCTCCCAGGCCGGCAAGCCCACGACCGTCGCCCAGCTCGAGGAGCGGGTGGCCGACCAGCGCTACAGCCCCTACGTACCGATCCCGGTGGCGGGCGACGTGCCCGAGGACCTCAAGATCTGGATCGACGAGCGGGCCGACGAGCTCCCGTCGGTGGCCGCCGAGCGGGTGGCCGTGCGCCGCTACCCCTACGGACCGCTGGCTGCCCACGTCCTCGGGTACACCGGCAAGGTCACCAAGGACGAGCTCGAGCTGGTGGGCAACAGCCCCAAGCCGTACACCCTCAACGACGAGATCGGGAAGGCCGGCATCGAGCGGGTGTTCGAGGCCGACCTGCGGGGCACGCCCGGGGTGACGCTCCTCGAGGTCGACACCGAGGGCAAGACGATCCGGGTGATCCCCGAGGGCACGACGGCCCCGATCCCCGGCGACGACGTCGTGCTCAACCTCGACATCGACGTGCAAGCCACCGCGGAGCAGGCCCTGCAGACGTCGCTCAACCGAGCCGCCGAGCGCCCGCCGCGTGGCAGCGACCTACCGAACGTGGGCAAGGTCGGCTCGACCGTGGTCCTCGACCCGAACTCCGGCGGCGTCATCGCCATGGCGTCGCTGCCGACCTACGACCCGACCCGCTTCGTCGACGGCATCAGCGAGACGGAGTGGGCCGAGCTCAGCGACCCGGCCAGCCACTACCCGCTCAACAACTGGGCCCTCCAGGGCCAGTACGCCCCCGGCTCCACCTTCAAGCCGTTCACGGCGTGGTCCGCGCTGACGGCGGGGCTGGTCACCCCGCAGAGCACCGTCAACGACACCGGCGCGTTCACGGTGCCGGGGTGCCGGGGGGAGAAGTGCATCTTCCGCAACGACGGTGGCAAGGCGTACGGGATCGTCGACCTGCGCAAGTCGCTCACCGTGTCGTCGGACTTCTACTACTACAACATCGGCGCCCGGTTCTGGGTCGAGCAGGACGCCCTCGGCGGCCCCGAGAAGTTCCGAGACCTCCTGCAGCAGTGGGGCTTCTACAACAAGACCGGGATCGACCTGCCCGGCGAGCAGGCCGGGCGGATCCCGTCGCCGCAGTGGCTCAAGGCCTACTGCGAGCAGGCGCAGTGCCTGGAGGACACCTGGCGCACCGGTGACAACGTCAACATGGCCATCGGTCAGGGCAACGTGCTGGTCACGCCGCTGCAGCTGGCCATCGGCTACGCCGCCCTCGGCAACGGGGGCAACATCCTCGAGCCGCACGTGGCCCGTGAGGTCAAAGACGGGGTGACGGGCGAGGTCAAGCGCACGATCGAGCCGAAGGTGCGCAACCAGGTGGCCATCCAGCCCGACTGGCAACAGGCCCTGATCGACGGTCTGGTCGGCGTCACCACCCGCGAGGGGGGAACCGCCGTCGGGGCCTTCGCCGGCTTCCCCAGCGCCGAGTACCCGGTGGCGGCCAAGACGGGTACCGCGCAGGTGAAGAACAAGGCGCCCAGCGCGGTGTTCGGCGCGCTCGCCCCGGCCGGGGCCCCGCAGTACGCGGTCTCGGTGCTGCTCGAGGAGTCCGGCTACGGCGGCTCGGTGGCGGCCCCGGTCGCCCGGCGGCTGTTCGACGTGCTCTCCGGCACCATCCCGCTCCCGGCCGCCCCCCTCGGGGGCAACCTGGCC
>DASUDP010000011.1:0-8699 GCA_036275535.1 Acidimicrobiales bacterium
CCTCACCTGGGTCGTCAACTGCAACCTCCAGCGCCTCGACGGCCCCGTCCGCGGCAACGGCAAGATCATCCAGGAGCTCGAGGCGGTGTTCCGGGGCGCCGGCTGGAACGTCATCAAGGTCGTGTGGGGCAGCAAGTGGGATGAGCTGCTGGCCCGCGACGTCGACGGCGTGCTGCTCAACAAGATGAACTCCACCGTCGACGGCGAGTTCCAGCGCTACGCCGTCGAGTCCGGGGCCTACGCCCGGGAGCACTTCTTCGGCCCCGATCCCCGGCTGCGGAAGATGGTCGAGCACCTCTCCGACGACGAGATCCGCAACCTGCCCCGGGGCGGGCACGACTACCGGAAGCTCTACGCCGCCTACAAGGCCGCCACCGAGGTCGAGGGCGGCCCGACGGTGATCCTGGCCAAGACGATCAAGGGGTGGACCCTCGGGCCCGACGTCGAGGGCCGCAACGCCACCCACCAGATCAAGAAGATGACGATGCAGCAGTTCCGGGACCTGCGCACCCGCCTGCACCTCGAGGACGTCGTGCCCGAGGAGGCGCTCGTCGACGGGGCCGAGCCGCCCTACATCTCGCTACCCGAGGACTCCGAAGTCCGTCGCTACATGCTCGACCGGCGCCAGGCCTTCGACGGCTCCCTGCCCAAGCGGGTGGTCCGGACGAAGCGCCCAATCGCGCTCCCGGCGGAGGCGGCCTTCGAGGAGCTCTACGGGGGCTCCGGCAAGCAGGCGGCGTCCACGACGACCAGCTTCACTCGCCTGCTCCGGAACCTCATGCGCGACCCGGCTTTCGGGCCCCGCGTCGTGCCGATCATCCCCGACGAGGCCCGCACCTTCGGCATGGATGCCCTGTTCAAGGAGTTCGGGATCTACGCCTCCCACGGCCAGCACTACGAGCCCGTCGACCACGACCTGCTGCTCTCCTACAAGGAGTCGCGCTCCGGCCAGATCCTCGAGGAGGGCATCACCGAGGCCGGCGGGATGGCCAGCTTCGTGGCCGCCGGGACGGCCTACGCCACGCAGGGCGTCCCCATGGCGCCGTTCTTCACCTTCTACTCGATGTTCGGCTTCCAGCGGACGGGCGACCTGATCTGGCAGGCCACCGATGCCCGCACGCGCGGGTTCCTGCTGGGCGCCACCGCGGGCCGCACGACGCTGCTCGGCGAGGGCCTCCAACACCAGGACGGCCACAGTCTCCTGCTGGCGTCGGTGAACCCGGCCATCGAGGCCTATGACCCGGCCTTCGCCTACGAGGTGGCCGCCATCGTCCGCGACGGCCTGCAGCGCATGTGGGGCGACGACGAGGACGTCGTGTACTACCTGACCCTCTACAACGAGAACCAGGTCATGCCGCCGATGCCCGATGGCGCGGCCGCGGGGATCGTCGAGGGCATCTACCGGTGGGCCCCGGCCCCCGAGGGCGCCCGTCAGCCCGCATCGATCCTGTTCTCGGGCACGGCCAACCTGGCCGCCCGAGAGGCCCAGGCCGAGCTGGCCGAGCACTATGACGTCGGCGTCGACCTCCACTCGGCCACGAGCTACAAGCGCCTGCGCGAGCAGGCCCTCACCACCGAGCGGTGGAACCGGCTGCACCCCGAGGAGGCCCCGCGGCAGGCCCGGGTCACCGAGCGGCTGGCCGGGGAGGGCCCCGTGGTGGCCGTCACCGACTTCATCAAGGCGGTGCCCGACCAGATCGCCCGGTGGGTCCCGAGCAACCGCCCGTTCGTGCCCCTCGGCACCGACGGCTTCGGGCGCAGCGACACCCGGGAGGCCCTGCGGCGCCACTTCGAGGTGGATGCCGGGCACGTGGTCGTGGCCACCCTCGCGGCCCTCGCCCAGACCGGGGAGGTCAAGGCCGAGGTCGTGGCCGACGCCATCGCCCGCTACGAGATCGACCCGGAGGCCATCGACCCCCGGCTGGCCGACGTGGAGAAGTCGGCCGCGCCGGCCTAGCCGCCGCGGCGTCAGCGCCGGTGGGCCGCCCGGGCCAGGTCGCGGAAGGCCTGGGCCGCCGGCGACACCGCCCCCGGCCGGTGGACGAGGCTGACGAGGCGCCGCACCGGCGGGTCCAGGCGGGCGATGCTGGCGCCTTGGTCGGCGGCCTGGCGGGCCAGCGGCTCGGCCAGGAGGGCCGCTCCCGCGCCCGCCAGCACGAGCGGCACGATCGCCTCGCGGTGGTCGGTCTCGACCGCCACGGTGGCCTCGGTGCCGGCCCGGGCGAGCGCTTCGTCGACGAGCCGTCGGGTGGAGGTGCCGGCCGGGGTGGTGAGCAGCGGCATCTCGGCGAAGCGGGCGATCGGGAACCGGCCGCGGGTGGGCACGGCGGTGCCGGGCGGGAGCACGGCCAGCAGCTCCTGCTCGAACAGGACGTCCGCCTCGAGGCCGGCCCGCTCGATGGCCCCCTCGCCCAGGCCGAGCTCGCACTCACCGGTGCGGACGAGCTCGAGCACGGCCGCCGCGTCCTCCGGTTCGGTGATCCGCACGGTCACCCCCGGATGAGCCCGCCGGAACGCGCCCACCAGCGCCACCAGCGGTTCCACCACGAGGGTCGGCAGGGCGACGACGTCGAGGTGCCCGGCCTCCCCCCCGGCCACGGAGGCCACCGCGCCCCGGGCGTTGGCCGCCTCCCGCAGCAGGGCGCGGGCCGGCCCCAGGAAGGCCTCCCCCGCCGCGGTCAGGCGCACCCCGCGCCCGATCCGATCGAACAGCTCGATGCCGAGCTCACGCTCGAGGGCTCGCACCGACTGGGACAGGGCGGGCTGGCTGATGGGGACGGCGGCCGCCGCCTTGGTGAAGCCCCCGTGGTCGACGACGGCGACGACATTGGCGACTTGGCGCAGATCCATCCACGCATCTTATGGACCTGATGCAAGACTTGTCTTGGACGAATGGATCATCAGGTGGTCGGCTGGGATCGTGCCCTCCCTCGCCGTCGTCCTGCTGATCGGGGCGGGCGTCGGCTTCCTGGGCGGGCTCCTCGGCAAGGGGGGCTCGGCCATCGCGACACCTCTGCTCGTGGCGGTGGGCGTCCCGGCCATGGTGGCGGTGGCAGCACCCCTGCCGGCCACGGTGCCAGGCACCCTCCTCGCCGCCGACCGCTACCGGCGCCACCACCTCATCGACCGGCGGGTGCTGCGAGGCTCGATCGCGGCGGGGCTGCCCGCCACGGTCCTCGGCGCCCTGCTCACCCGCTGGGTGTCGGGAGCGTCCCTCGTCATCGTGACCGAGGTCGTGATCGTGGGGCTCGGGGTGCGGCTCCTCCTGCGGCCGTCGGACGACGACCTCGACGCCGCCCCCCACCGCGCCGGGGGCCGCCGCGTCCTGGCCGTCGCCGCCGTCACGGGCCTGGCCGCGGGGCTCCTCGCCAACAGCGGCGGCTTCCTGCTCGCTCCCCTGTTCATCAGCGTGCTCGGCCTGCGGGTGAAGTCGGCCCTCGGCACCTCGCTGGCCGTCGCCGCCGCGCTGGCCGTCCCGGGCACCCTCGTGCACCTGGCCCTCGGCCACCTCGACTGGCCCGTGGTGGCGGCCTTCGCCGTCGGGTCGATCCCCCTGTCAGGGCTCGGTGCCCAGGTCGCGCTGCGGATCGACGCCGACCGCCTGGAGCGCGGCTACGGCGTGGCCCTCGTCCTGATGGGGGCCACGAGCCTGCTCACCGGCCTGCACTGAGCCCCGGCGGTCAGACCGGCGCCTGGTGGCGGGTGCGGTCCAGCCAGCCCAGGAGCACGGCCACCGCCCGGGGGTCGTGGCGCAGGCGGTGCCCGGCGCCGTAGACGATGCGCAGCTCGGCTGATCCGTGGGCGTCGACGATGACCCGGGCGTCGAACACCGGCACGAGGTCGTCGTCGCTCCCGTGAACCACGAGCAACGGCCGGGGGGCCAGCTGGGGAGCGGCGGCGACGGCCCGCAGCTCGCGCAGCTCCCGGCTCCACTGGTCGACGCTCGGCGGGAACGCCGGGTCGCGGATCAGGCCCACCTCGCGGGCGTGCTCGAGCACGCGCCGCGGGTTGGACGCCCAGTCGTCGAAGTCGGCCGGCGCGCCCAGGGCGGCCACCCCCCGCACCGCCGGGTTGGCGGCCGCCGCGCAGATCGAGAGCGCGCCGCCGGTGCCGAAGCCGGCCAGCCAGACGCCCGACACGCTCTCGTCGGCGGCGAGGTGGTCCACCGCCGCCAGCAGGTCGTCGAGCCAGCCCCGCAGCGAGAAGCTGCCCTCGGAGTCACCGCACCCGCGCAGCTGGAGGGCCATCGCCACCCAGCCCATCTCGGCCGCTATGCGCTCGGCCAGCTCCGGCAGGGCGGTGGAGGCGATCACCGCCGCGCTGGCGTCGCTCGGGTAGCCGTGGACGAGCACGACGGCGGGGACCCGGCTGACGTCGGCGCGCGTCGGGGGGCGCACGAGGTCCGCCGCGAGCAGGTTCCCGTCCGAGGGGAAGCGGTGCTCCACAGGGTGGTCGGTCTACTCGGCGTCAGCGCCGACGCAGCAGCGACACCGCTTGTAGCCCCGGTTGCGAGCCTCGGACAGCTCGTCGGGGCCGAAGCAGAGGAAGGTCTCTGCGGCCATCAGCTCCTCGATGATCGAGGGGTCCTCGCAGGCGTCGACGTCGTGGACGATCTGCGTGCGCTTGTCGCCGAGCCAGCGGTTGTGCTCGAAGCGGACGGGGCGTTCCATGGGGCCGAACCTATCCGCAGACGCGGGACGGGGACCGCATCGACCAGGTGGTCGCACGGTCCCCGTCGCCGTCACTGGGTTGGACCGGAGGGCATCGCCCCGATGGGGCAACGGGAGGGACCACTCCCCGAACACCGCTCCGGCGGTGGCTGGCGGGTACTCGCCAGCTGGTCCAGCGGGCCGGCTAGCGGCCAGCCACCTCCAGGGTCCCACTACAACAGTCGTTCATCTTGTGGACCACCTCCCTTCTCTGGTCCGCACAGTGAACCACGTCGCACCTCGTTGGCGGCGGCACTTTGGCGAGACCTCGTCCGGTTCCCGCGGGCCGTATCGTGAGGGGCGATGGCCCCGCACGCGATGCCCGTCACCGGAGACCCCGAGGCCGACCGCCTGCTCGTCGAGGATCCGCTGGCCCGGCTCATCGGAATGCTGCTCGACCAGCAGGTCCCGATGGAGTGGGCGTTCTCGTCGCCGTTGCGCCTCCGGGAGCGGCTGGGAGGCCGGCTCGACGCCGCCGCCATCGCCGCCATGCCCCTCGAGGCGCTGGAGGCGGCCTTCAAGGGCCCGCCCGCCCTGCACCGCTACCCCGGATCGATGGCCAAGCGCACCCAGCAGCTGTGCCAGCACCTCGTCGACGAGCACGGCGGGCGGGCCGAGTCCGTGTGGGAGGGCGTGGCCACGGGGACCGAGCTGTTCGCCCGGCTCCGCGCCCTCCCGGGCTTCGGCACGGAGAAGGCCAAGATCTTCCTGGCCCTCCTGGCCAAGCGCTTCGACGTCCGCCCCGAGGGCTGGGAGGAGCCGGCCCGACCCTTCTCGGACGACGTCCACCGCTCCATCGCCGACGTCAGCTCGCCGGAGGCGCTCCAAGAGGTGCGGGCCTTCAAGAAGCTCATGAAGGCCCAGGGCAAGGGCAAGGACGCCGTCGTCTGACCGTCAGGCCCGCGGCCCCAGGGCGCCGATGTCGCCCAGGTGGTCGAGCAGGCGCTGGATGACGAGGGCGGCGGCGTCGTCGCTCACGTCGAGCCCCTGGGCTTCGACGGCGGCCAGCACCGACGCCAGCGCGTGGTCCTCGTCGACGACGACGTCGTGCTCGGGGGTGGCGACGTCCTCGCCGGGCAGCGCGGTCACGCCCTGGGCATGGAGGTGCTCCAGCGTGGCCCGGATCAGCGAGCGGACCTCGTCGTAGGTGAGCCGGGCCTGGGCGGCGTCGGGCAGGCCCTCGGCCACGGCGTCCACCGCCTCGTCGAGGTCGAAGATGGCGGCGGGCGTCTCGTGGCCCAACCGGAACGCCTCGGACCCGACGAAGGCCGCGGCGATGGCGAACACGACCAGCGCACCCACAACGACGAAGAGCCATGCCACCGCGGGCACCCTAGGCGCGAGCGAGGGGCCCGCTGACGGGCCCCTCGCTCGTAGATCTCGGTCGGCGACGGCGTCAGATGCCGATGCGCTGGGCGAGCAGCTCGCGGTGGTAGGTGGGGTCACCGAAGAGCAGCTCGGAGCTCTTGGCCCGCTTGAAGTACAGGTGGGCCGGGTGCTCCCAGGTGAAGCCGATGCCGCCGTGGATCTGGATGTTCTCGGCGGCGGCGTGGAAGTACGCCTCGGAGCAGTAGGCCTTGGCCAGGCTGGCCACCGAGGGCAGCTCGTCGTTCAGCTCGGAGGCGCACCAGGCGGCGTAGTACGCGGCCGACTTGGCCGACTCGACCTCGAGCAGCATGTCGGCGCACTTGTGCTTGATGGCCTGGAACGAGCCGATCGGGCGGCCGAACTGCACGCGGTCCTTGGCGTACTGGACGGCCTCCTCGAGGACCTTCTGGGCGCCGCCGACCTGCTCGGCGGCCAGGGCCACCGCGGCGAGGTCGAGCACGCGCTCGAGGGTGGCCCAGCCGCCGCCGTCGGTGCCGATGAGGGTGCCGGCGGCACCGTCGAGCTCGATCTTGGCCTGCTTGCGGGTCTGGTCCATCGTGGACAGGTTCGTGCGGGTGACGCCCGAGCCGGCCGGGTCGACGGCGAAGAGCGAGGTGCCGGCGTCGGTCTTGGCGGCGACGATGAGCAGGTTCGCCTGGGCGCCGTCGAGGACGAACATCTTGGTGCCGGAGAGCTTCCAGGCGTCGCCGTCCTTGACGGCGGTGGCCTCGATGCCGCTCTCGTCCCACTTGCCGTTGGGCTCGGTGAAGGCGAGCGTGGCGATCGTCTCGCCGGAGGCGATGCCCGGGAGGTGGGCCTGCTTGGCGGCGTCGTCGCCCGAGTAGATGAGGGCGTTGGCGGCGAGCACGCAGGATGAGAAGTAGGGGGCGCAGAGCAGCGCCCGGCCCATCTCCTCGAGCACGACGGTCAGCTCCACGAAGGTGAAGCCCTGGCCGCCGAACTCCTCGGGGATGATCAGGCTCTGGAGGCCGAGCTCGTTGGCCATCTGGCTCCAGATCTTCTCGTCGTAGCCCTCCTCGGTGTCCATGAGGCGGCGCACCTCGGACTCGGGTGACTTGGACTCGAGGAACTGGCGGGTGATGCGGCGGAGCTCTTCTTGCTCCTCGGAGAAGGCGAAGTTCATGGGTCCCCTCAGGTGTGCGGTGGGCCGGTCGGCCGTCGTCTGGTCTACGTGCCGTGCGACCCCCGTGCCAGTCGCTTCGCGTACGCGTGTGTACACTTGGGTGGTGGAGCAGATCGGCGCCCGGGAGCTGCGGGCCAACCTGGCCGCCGCGCTGCGGCAGGCGGCAGCGGGCGAGCAGGTCGTGGTGACCATCGACGGTCGACCGGTGGCCCAGCTCGGGCCGCTGGAGCCGATGGGGGCACCCACCCTCGAGCAGCTGGCCGCGGCGGGCCTGGTGGAGCCGCCCCGCCGGAGCGACCGGCCCGGGCCTCCCGAGGCCGTGGACACCGCCGTGGACATCCGGCTCGACCGCGTCCTCGCCGAGGTCCGGGGCGGGTGACCCTCTACGTCGACACGTCGGCGTTGGTGCGGCGGTACCTGCACGACCGCCACCGTCCCCTCGTCCTCGACACCATGGCCGACGACCACGCCTGGTGCGCCTCTGTCCTCGTGCGCAGCGAGGCGCAGCTGGCCCTGCATCGGGCCGCGGTCTCATCGCGCCAGCAGCGCCAGCTCTGGCGCGCCCTGCGCGACGAGTGGGAGGCCTTCTGGGTCGTGCCGCTCGACGACCGCGGCATGGCCCGGGCCGTCGAGCTCGGGGCCACGTTCGGGCTGCGCATCGTCGATGCCATCCACCTCGCCGCCGCCGACCGCCTCCCCCGCCCCGTCCGCTACCTCACCCTCGAGCGCCAGCAGATCCCCGCCGCCAACGCGCTCGGCTTCGAGCTCGTCAGCCCCCTCGCGCCCTGATCGACCGCGGGACCCGGGACCGATGGCGAGCGCCACCGCGACGCCGATGCCGAGGGCCAGCCAGAGGGCCTGCCGCGCGTCGCTGGCGGCGCCCACCACGTCGCCTCGCCCCCGCCGGACCGCCACCCGCACGGTCGTGCCGTACGAGAGGAAGTTGAACACCCACACGACCGTGTTCAGCACGGTCGAGGCGAGGGCCAGGCCCCCCAGGGGGACGGTCCCCAGGCGGCCCACGACCGCCGTGTCGGTCAGGACGTAGACGGGCTCCACGAGCAGGGACCCGAGGGCGGGCACGGCGATGGCGAGGATGCGCCGGTCCAGCGCGTCGAGCCGCCGCCAGCCGGCCCCGAACCCGAGTCGTCGTCTCCCGTCCGGCATACGCTCGCCAGCATGGCTGACACGCTCATCTGGGATGCCACCGGAGTGGAGATCCACCAGGTCGTGGTGGGCCCCGTCGACAACAACGTGCTCGTCCTGCGCTGCACCGAGACGGGCGACGCCGTCCTGCTCGACGCCGCCAACGAGCACGAGCGCCTGCTCGAGCTGTGCCAGCGCCTGGGGGTGCGCCGCATCCTCGAGACCCACGGCCACTGGGACCACATCCAGGCCGTCCCCGAGCTGCGCGACGCCGGCTACTCGGTGGGGGTCACGGCCCAGGACGCCGCCATGCTCCCCTCCTACGACGAGGT
>DASUDP010000012.1:0-203831 GCA_036275535.1 Acidimicrobiales bacterium
GACGCGATCCACCACGGCGTCCTCGAGGCAGCCCCGCAGGCGGTGCTGCCCGTGGCTCCCGATGTCGGTGGGCACCCGGATCGTCACCAGCGCCACGTCCACCGCTTCGATCGTGGCGCCGGCCGCCCGGCTGTGCAGCACATGGCTGCAGGTCCCCCACAGGTCACCGGCGCGACGGGCGGCGTGCTGGCTCGCCGCCGCACCTCGGAGCTGCACGTCGATCGTGGTGTGCACGTCATCGCTCCGCGCGTCGGGCCGCGTCTGGATGGCGTCGGCCACCAGGTCGATGCCTGCGGTGGCCACCAGGCTCCCGACAGCGCCCACTGCCACCAGCGCCACGGTTCGAGCCCGCCGGCGTGGCGGGACGGTCGCGACGGGTGCTTCTCCGACGCCGACCAGGCCCCCCACTGGCAGGGCGAGGGGCGCCAGCGAGGCGGCCAGCCGCCGCTCCAGGACGGGCACGGCCGTGCGGCGGGCCACGTGCTCAACGATCCAGGCGAGGGCCGACGCCACGGCGCCCACCCCGAGCAGGAAGGGCAGGAAGACGTTGGTGGTGGTCGAGCCGGGGTCGAGCCAGGCGAAGGGCTTGGAGGCCTCGGGGGCGGTGGCCCGCAACCGCTCGAGGAGCATGGGATCGGGCACGGCCCGATCCCGCGCCGCCCCCGCCGCCAGCGCCTCCAGCCGCTCCTCGAGCCCCGTGATCTTGCGGAGCACCACCATCACCGCCACGGCCAGCTCCGCGGCCAGGAAGAAGACGCCGGTGATGATGGCTCGGTGCCACTCCCACCGGAACAGGTACACCAGCACGTAGGCGCCGGTGGCAGCCAGCACCCCGAGCATCACCGCCATGACGAGCTTGCGGCTCACGGCGTGACCTCCGAGGGCGAGGAGGGGACCGCGAGGACCGTCACCTCGCCCGTCGTGCCGTCGATGAGCAGCTCGGTCCCGGGCGGGAAGCGATGCTGCGCGTCGGCCAGCCCGACGACCGTCGGCACGCCCCGCTCCCGCGCCAGGATGGCGAGGTGGGACAGGGGGCTCCCCGTCTCCGACACGAGCCCCGCCAGCCGATCGAGGATCGGGGCCAGCCGCGGGTCGAGCGTGGGCACCACGAGCACCGAGCCCGGCCGCGGGTCGGGAGGATGGGCGGCGGGGCCTGTACCGCGGCCTCCGCCCGCGCCGACCCCGTCCGCGGCGGCGGCCGGGTCGACCACGGTGACGACCGTCCCGTCCGCTGCCAGCCGGAACCGAGCCGGCAGCGGAGCGGAGGAGCGAAGCCGGGACTGGATGGCGATCGGCCCGCGGTGGCGGAGCGCGCCGGCGAGATCGTCGAGGGCCACATCGGCGATGTCTCCCGGGGCGTGGAGCCGCCCGCCCGCGGCCAGCCGGTGGCCGAGCAGCCGGGCGGCGCGGGCGCTCAGCTCGTGGAGCCAGCGGATCCGCATCCGCAGCGCCTCTCGCTGGGCGAGGGGGCGAACGGGGCGGGACGGCACCGAGGACAGCGCCGGGAGGCGGCCGGGCTCGACCACCGTCGGGGCCAGGAGGGCCAGCACCTCAGGCGCCCGCGCCGTGATGCCCGCGTCAGTGTCAGCCCCCGCGTCGAGCGACGCGCGTGCGGTGGCGAGGGCGCTCATGGCGGCTTCGACGGCGGTGGCGCCGCCGTCGTCGTCCGTGACGAGGACGCCGGCCAGCAGCTCGTAGCCGTGGGCCGCTCGCAGCGCGGCGCGGCAGCGCCACAGCACACCGAGGAGCTCGTCGTCGGAGAGGCCGTCGAGGACGGGCACCGCGGCCAGGTCCCCGTCGATGTCGGCGAGGACCGCATCGATGAGCACCGGCAGGCCCGCCCGGAGCCGGCCCACCCGCCACGCCACCCGCAGCCGCCGGAGGCCGGGGCGAGGGTCGAGCCGCGCCACGCCGCGGCGGCGTGGCGCCGGCTCGAGCAGGTCGAGGTCCACGGCGGGGCGCCCGTCCACCACCGCCACCACGGGGGACCGCTCGACCTCCCGCGCCGCGGCCCGGCCGGTGAGCGGCAGGACCGATCGCAGCGCGTCACGCAGCGGCGGGATCCACAGGTCCTGCTCGAGGGCGTGCAACGGGTCGGGGAAGGTCTCGGCCACGGGGCCGGGGCCGAGGACGGGGCCGGTGCCCTCGACGGCGACTGCGGTGATGGGCCGGCTCTGCAGGAGGAGGAGCTGCCCGCCGCGGGTGACGGCCCACTCGACGTCCTGCGGTCCGCCGTAGAGCTCCTCCACCCGGCCGGCGAGCTCAGCCAGGTGCCGGCGGTGCGGCCGCGACAGCGGCTGGTCGCGCCGATGGCCTTCCACGACCCGACCCCGGTGGTCGAGCGCCACGCGGCTCCCCGCTTCGGCGCCGGCTACCAGCTGCTGGGGACCGCCCGGCACGGCCGCCACCACGAGGTGGTCACGGCGACCGGTCACCGGGTCGACGCCGAACATCACCCCACCCCACGCCGGGTCGACGTGGCGTTGCACGAGGACCGACAGCTCCCCCGCACCGTCGGCCCGCGCCGCCGAGGCCACCACCTGCGCGACGGCGTCGAGGAAGGCATCCCAGCCCCGCACGTCGACCACGGACTCGAAGATGCCGGCCTGGGAGCTGGTCGCCGTGTCCTCCCCTGGCGACGACGACCGCACGACGACCGGGTCGCTGCCGTTGCGGCTGAGGGCCGCCCACGCCCGCCGCGCCGCCTCCACCCGCTCGACGCCGTCGCTGCCGGGGCGTGGCGCGTCGGCCAGGTGGCGGGCCAGGTCGGCCTCCAGCACGAACCCGTCGACGACGGGCAGGCCGGCCGCCCTCGCCACCGCGAGGTTGGCCGCCTTGGCGCCGAGCTCCGGGCGGGCCGCCCGGGGCGCGTCGAGGGAGATGATGCCCGGATCCCCTGGCGTCATGGTGCGTCCGCTCGCCCCCACGGCGGTACCTCCCGATCCCCCCGTATCCCCAAAGGTTGCCCCGTCGGGCGGCCGGCGACAACCGGGTTTGGCTACGTCGTGGCGCTCGGCCGCCAGCGCGCGGCCAGGGGTCCGAGCACGTCCTCGAGCGTCGGCGTCCCGACCTCCCGCAGCTCGTAGGTGACCCGGCGGATCGGGTGGCGGACCGAGACGAGACCCGCCAGGTCGACGGGGGTGCCGGCGATGACGACGTCGCAGGGCGTCGCCTCGATCGTCGCCTCGAGATCGCCCAGCTGGGCGGCGCCGTACCCCATGGCAGGGAGGACCGCCCCGATGCCGGGGTAGGTGGCGTAGGTGTCGGCGATCGACCCCACCGCGTACGGACGGGGGTCGACGATCACGGCTCCGGCCTGCTCGGCGGCCACCGTGCCGGCCCCGTAGGTCATGCCGCCGTGGGTGGCCGTCGGCCCGTCCTCCACCACCAGCACGCGCCGACCTGCGAGATCCGGCCCGTCGAGCAGCGTGACCGGAGACTCGGCGCGGATCACGGTGGCTCCGGGGTTGACCGCCGTCGCCGTGGCGACGACCTGCGCCACGTCGGCGGGGTCGGCCCGGTCGACCTTGTTGACGAGCACCACGTCGGCCATGCGGAGGTTCACCTCGCCAGGGTGGTAGCGCAGCTCGTGGCCCGGGCGGAGCGGGTCCACCACGGTGACGAGCAGGTCGGGTCGGTAGAAGGAGAAGTCGTTGTTACCGCCGTCCCAGATCACGACGTCGGCCTCCCGCTCGGCTCGGCGCAGGATCGCCTCGTAGTCCACGCCGGCGTACATGACCATGCCCATGCGCACCGGGGCCTCGTACTCCTCGCGCTCCTCCACGGTGGGATCGGAGGCGTCGATGTCGTCCAGGCTGGCGAAGCGCTGCACGGCCATCCGCTCGAGGTCGCCATAGGGCATCGGGTGGCGCACCAGGACCGGGCGCAGGCCGCGGTCGAGGAGGATCTGCGCCACCCGCCGGGTGGTCTGGGACTTCCCGCTCCCGGTGCGCACCGCGCACACGGCGACGACGGGCTTGGAGGAGCGCAGCATCGAGGCCCTCGGGCCGATGAGGCGGAAGTCCGCCCCGGCCGCCAGCGCGACGGAGGCCTTGTGCATCACCTCCTCGTGCGAGAGGTCCGAATAGGCGAAGACGACCTCGTCGACCTGGTGGTCACCGACGAGCTGCACCAGCTCGGCCTCGGGGCGGATCGGGATGCCCTGCGGGTAGCGGGGCCCGGCCAAGCCGGGCGGGTAGCGCCGGTCGTCGATGCCCGGGATCTGGGCGGCCGTGAACGCCACCACCTCCGAGTCGGGGTCCTCGCGGAAGACCGTGTTGAACACGTGGAAGTCCCGCCCGCCCGCCCCCATCACGATCACCCTTCGCATGCCCGGCCTCCTGACCTGGTGCGCCACGACGGATCTTGGGCCGCCCCCGCCGCGACCGGAAGTGCCGGAGGTCCCACCACAGACGGCCGACCGGTCCCGCCGACCCCCCGTTGCGATGATGAGAGTGATCTACTAGATTGCTCTCATGACCACGGACGACGAGGGCGCGCTCCTCGCCATCGTGCGTGGCGACCAGACCGCGGCGGCGGGCGACCAGGTCCACGAGCGCGTCCTCGACGGCGCGTTGGCCGCCTTCCTCGACTTCGGGATCCGGCGCACCAGCATCAACGAGATCGCCCGCCGCAGCGGCGTGAGCCCGGCCTCGCTCTACCGCTGGTACGGCACGAAGGACGCGCTCGTCGCCGCCGTCGGCATCCGGGAGACGCAGCGGTTCCTGGCCGAGGTCGAGGCCGGCGTCGACGTCGACGCCCCGCCCGACGAGCAGCTGGCCGAGGTGAGCGTCCAGGTGGCCCGCCGCCTCCGCCACCAGCCGCTGCTGCGCCGGCTGATCGAGACCGAACCGGAGTCGATCCTGCCCCGCCTCACCACCGACGCCGCCCCGATCATCGAGGCCGGCACCGCCTACCTCACGACCCACATCGAGCGGCTGATGGACGCCGGCGTCGTCGAGCGCTTCGACCCCCGACCCCTGGCCGAGATGCTGGCGCGCGTCTCCCACTCGATGCTGCTCACCCCCGCCGCGGCGCCCCAGGACGACGACGCCATCCGAGCGGCAGCCCGGGAGCCGATCCGGTGGCTGCTGCACCTTCCCCCGAGGAGAAGCCCGTGATGCTCATCCCCACCCCGTCCCGCGTCCTGGCCCGCGCCCTCCCCGGCGGGCTGCCCGTCGTGCGGGATCAGGTGCAGGCCCGCACCGGTCTCTTCACCAGCGCCCTCGATCCCGATGGCACGCCCGGGGACCCGGGCCTGTTCGGGCCGGGCTCCCCCACCTGGGAGATCGTGGGGCAGCCCTCCCAGCTGCTGGCCGGTGCCCGGGCGGCGCTGCTCCAGACGCTGTCCGCCCCGATCCCGACGGCCACGGACCACACCGGCGCCTTCTACCGGGACTTCGCCGGCCGCGTCGCCCGGACGGGCGCCTTCGTGCAGAAGCAGAACCTGGGCTCGATGGACGAGGTGCACCGCTCGGCTCGCAAGGTGCGGGCCATGCACCGCGTCGTGCGGGGCGTCGCCGCCGACGGGCTGGAGTTCGACGCCAGCGATCCGCACCAGCAGGCATGGGTCTCGATGACCCTCACCGACTCGTTCCTCGTGATGGCGCAGCGCTACGGCACCGGTCGCCTGTCCCGGGAGCGGGCCGACCGGTTCGTCAAGGAGCAGTCCACCCACGGCGCGCTCCTCGACCCCCGCGTCGACCTCGACGGCATCTTCGCCGACCCGGAGCAGCGGGCCGTCCTCCAGGCCGGTCAGCTGCCGCTGCCCCTCATCGAGGAGGGCGAGCTGCCCACCACCGTCGCCGGCCTGCGCGAGCGCATGCACGCCTGGAGGGACGAGCTCGTCGTCACCGAGCTCACCCGTCGCCTCATCGACGCCACCATCGAGCTGACCGACCTCCCCGCGCCGCAGCGGGCTGCCATCCGGCCCTTCGTCCTCGCCACGTTGGCCACCATCCCCGACGAGTGGCACGAGCTCCTGGCCCCCGGTCAGAGCCGGATCGAGGAGCAGCTGGCCGCCCAGGTGGTGCAGACCCCGCTGGCCTTGCTCCAGGTGCTCTTCGGCCCGAGCCAGGCCGTCGATGCCGCCCGCGCTCGCGTCCGCCGCGGGCGCTGACCCGCAGCCGCACCCGTCCGCGTCCCGCCTGACCGCTGGGCCCTGGGTACGGTGGACGCCGCATGGGAGTGGCGCGCTACGTGGCTCTGCTGCGGGGGATCAACGTCGGCGGGAAGAACCCGGTGGCCATGGCCGACCTGCGGGCCGCCATGGAGGCGGACGGGCATGGCACCGTGCGGACGTACATCCAGTCCGGGAACGTGCTGTTCGACACCGATGCTCCCACTCGATCACTGGAGGCCGACATCGAGGCGTCGCCCTGGGGCCAGCCGATCGACCCGCAGCGCCTCCTCGACGCCCACCCCTCCCCCGCCGTCATCCCGGTCGTCCACGCCGAGACCTCCACCGGGGTCCGCAACGAGGTCGCCCCGCTGGCCGACCGCCCCGACGGCACGCTGTTGCTGGGTCGACTGCGTCACTTCCCTCGGGGGCATCCCGGTGGCAGTCGACGAGTGGACGGCGACATCGCCTACAGCGGCACGCAGAAGTGCCTCGGGGTGCCGCCGGGGCTAGCCCCGCTGACGTGCTCGGAGCGCGCCGTGGAGCGGATCGTCGAGCGGCCGACGTCGTGGTACTTCGACCTCAACACGATCGCCCGCTACGTGATTGGCGAAGGCGCCCGGGCCTACCACCACACCGCGCCGATCAACCCCTCGGTCGTGAAGATGCCACGGACGTCGCGGGCACGAGCCCCGATGCTCCGCAGGACGCCGATCTCGCGGGTGCGCTCGAGCACGTTCGTCGTGATGGCGTTGGCCAGCCCCACCATTCACCTTCGACGAGCGGCTCGAGGACGGCCTCTACGCCGCCGCTGCCATCGCCGACTTCCAGCGCTTCGTCGAGCACCCCGACGCCGCTGACGGTCCGGCCGCTCCGGCGGGACGGCCCTGTCGACCTCGGCGTCGAAGGTCCATGGCCAGGAGTGGATCGAGGTCAAGGACATCCGGGCGAACGTGGGCGCCGGCGGGACCATCGAGCGCTGGCGGGTGCAGGTCGAGGTCGCCTTCGCCGTCGACGACGCCTGCGCAACCTCGGGGGGGGCACGGCCCCCTCCACAATGGGCACGGGGCCGGGGGCCGGAGCGCTGTCACACCCCCTGAGGAGAATGTCCGGTATGGACCTGTCCGGGCTGCGCTACCACGAGCTGCTGGAGCTCGCTCGCCAGGCGGTGGCACGGGCGACCAGCCACGATCTCACCGAGCTGACCGATGCCGAGGTGATCGATGCCGCCCAGCAGTCCTCGGAGGTGGCGGCGCTCGCCACTGCGGCGCAGGTGCAGGCGGCAGGGCGGCTGGACACGTCGAAGGCCTGGCAGACCAGCGGGGCCCGCTCCGCCGCCGCATGGCTGGCGTGGCAGTGCCGCCTGCCGAGTCGGCAGGCCAACCGCGCGGTGCGCTCGGCCCGGCGGCTGCGCGACCTCCCGCGCGCCAAGGAGGCGTTCCTGGCCGGCCGGCTGACGCCCGACCACGTGACCCTCCTGGCCTCCTGCCACCATGCCAACAGCGATGCCTACGCAGTCGACGAAGCGCTCCTCGTGGGCCACGCCACCACGCTGGCCTTCCGGCACTTCGAGCGGGTGGTCGCCTACTGGCTGCAGCTCCACGACCCTGATGGGTCCGAGCGAGACGCCGACGCCAAGCACGGCGACCGCCGGGTCGACTGCTCGACCACGCTCGACGACATGGTCGTGCTCGACGCCCTCCTCGACCCGGTCACCGGCGCCATCGTGCGGCGCGAGCTCGAGCGCCTCGAGCAGGAGCTGTTCGAGGCCGACTGGGCTGACGCCCGTGCCCGCCTGGGTGACGCCGCCACCGCCGCCGACCTGGTCCGCACCCCCAAGCAGCGGCGCGCTGACGCGCTGCGCCGCATGGCCGAGCGCTCCGCCGCCAAGCCCGCCGACGCCAAGGAGCCCCGCGTGCTGATCCACGTGCTGGCCGGCACCGACGCGCTGCAACGCATGTGCGAGCTCTCCGACGGCACGATCCTCACCCCGGGCCAGCTGCTGCCCCTGATCCGCTGGGCCGACCTGGCCCGGGTCATCTTCGAGTCACCGTCCAAGGTCATCGACATCGGCGTGAAGCAGCGCCTCTTCAGCGGCGCCACCCGCACCGCCGTCGAGCTGCGCGACCTCGAGTGCCAGCACCCGGGCTGCCACGAGCGCTTCGAACGTTGCGAGGTCGATCACATCCAGCCGTGGGAGCACGGCGGGCCGACCATCCAGGCCAACGGCCAGCTCCTATGCCCCTTCCACCACCGCTGGCGCCACCGACGACTGCAGCCGGCCCCCTGATCGGTGGCCGGCGCCACCCCTCCCCTCTCGGTGCTGCCGCATCCGCTGCCGCCGGCTCGACGGCATCGCACAGGAACTGGTGCTCGCCCGACCTGCACGCGCGGGGCATGGACTGGCGCCGCGATCGCGGGTCGCGCCACCCCGCCGAGCCGTCACACGGTGACGACCACCTTGCCGCGGGCGTGGCCCGCGTCGAGGTGGCGGATGGCCTCGGCGGCGTCAGCCAACGGGAAGGTGCGCTCGACGACCGGCGTGACCGTGCCGGCGACGGTCATCCCGGCCAGCACCTCGATGTCCTCCCCACGCTCCCGCGAGACGAAGGCCCGCACGCGCGGCTCGATGCACGGGGACCACAGGGACGCCCACAGGTTCCGCTGGATCCCGCCGAGCCACCGGCCTCCCTCCTCACCGCCGACGATGACCAGCGTGCCCTTCGGCGCAAGCACCCGCCGCAGCTGTCGCAGCCTGCGGTTCCCCGCGATGTCGATCACCACGTCGTAGCGCTGGCCGAGCTCCACGAGGTCCTCCCGGGTGTAGTCCACGACGTGGTCGGCTCCGAGGGAGCGGACCAGATCCAGCTTGGCCGTGCTGCACACGCCGGTGACCTCGGCGCCGGCTGCCTTGGCGATCTGCACGGCGTAGGTGCCCACGCCACCGGACGCGCCGATCACCAGCACCGACTGGCCGGGCCCGACCTTGCCCACGTCACGCACCGCGTGCAGAGCGGTCAGCCCCGAGATGGGCACCGCCGCCGCCCGCTCGAACGCCAGCCCGTCGGGCTTGTGCACCAGCTTCTCGACGGGGACGACGGCGAGCTCGGCGAAGGCGCCCTTGCCGATGCCGAACACCTCGTCGCCCATGGCGAACGCGGTGACGTTCGAGCCGACCTGCTCGACGACCCCGGAAGCCGAACCGCTACTCGCACCGTACGGTCGAGGACCACGCCGACGCGCACATCGTCGGTGGCGGCCGACGCGATCGCGACCGGCACTCGATCCCCGTTCGGGCGCAGGATCGCCACCTCACGCACGGCAACGGCACCGCTCCAATCCCTGCCTCGGTCGGTCATGAAGGTGCGGTCCGCCAAGGCGAGGAACGCCGTGGGCTCAGCAGCGAGGGGGACGTCTCGATCGCGCGCCAAGAGGCGGCACATCGCGTCGTTGGCCTCCAGCAACCGGCGCCCGTCCCCGACGGAGACGCCCACATCGCAGTCCTCGAGCACTGAGAGCAGCGCGTCGACCATCCGAGGGGCGAGCTCCACACGAAACTCCGCCTGCAAGTCTGCAGCAACGTCGCACCAGGTGCATGACGCGTTCGCGCCAATCGCCTTCGTGACTCACATCACATCAGCTGCAGCCGGAGGTGCTGCCGCAGCTGGGGCAGGCGTGGCAGGAGCCGGCCCGCTGCATCTGGACGCCGCACTGCATGCAGTAGGGGGCGTCGCTGTGGCTGGCCGCCGGCTTGATGACCGAGCTGGGCTTGCTCGGCGCCTGGTCGGTGACCCCGGCCCGCTCGAGGAGGCTGGGCTCCTTCGGGGCGTCGGGGGCGCTGAGCAGCGGCGAGCTGGCGTCGAAGCTCGGCGGGTCGGGCTGGATGTCTGAGCCCTGGCGGGTCTCGGTGATGGTCTCCTCGACGCCGGGGAGGGTGGGCTGGGTGCGCTCACCGGTGGTGAGGATGTTCAGCTCCGCCCGCTCCTCGTAGGTGAGGTAGTCCACCGCCAGGCGGCGGAAGATGTAGTCGAGGATGGAGCTGGCGATCCGCAGGTCCGGGTCGTCGGTCATGCCGGCCGGCTCGAAGCGGGTGTTGGTGAGGGTCTCGACGTAGACCCGCAGTGGCACGCCGTACTGGAGGCCGTAGCTCACCGAGATGGCGAAGGCGTCCATGATGCCGGCGAGGGTGGAGCCCTGCTTCGAGATGCGCAGGAAGATCTCGCCGGGGCGGCCGTCGGCGAACTCGCCCACGGTCACGAAGCCCTTGCAGTCGGCCACCCGGAACTCGAAGGTGCGCGAGGTGCGGTTGCGGGGCAGCTTCTCCCGCACCGGCACCTTGATGACCTTCTCCACGACCTTCTCGACGATCTTCTCGACCACCTGGGGCTGCGCCCCGGCCGCCACGAGACCGTCCGTGAGCTCCTCCTTCACGGCCTCCTTCTTGGCGGTGGAGAGGGGCTGGGAGACCTTGCAGTTGTCGCGGTAGATGGCGATGGCCTTCACGCCGAGCTTCCAGGCGTCGATGTGGAGCTGCTCCACCTCCTCGACCGTGGCCTCCTCGGGGAGGTTGACCGTCTTCGAGATGGCGCCCGAGATGAAGGGCTGCACGGCGGCCATCATCCGGACGTGGCCGGTGTGGTGGATCGTGTTGTCGCCCATCGAGCAGGCGAATACCGCGATGTGCTCGGCCGCCAGGTGCGGGGCGCCGAGGATCGACTTGTTCTCGTCGACGTAGGCGACGATCTCGTCGATCTGCTCGGGGGTGTAGCCGAGGCGGCGCAGAGCCCGCGGCACGGTCTGGTTGACGATCTGCATGGTGCCGCCGCCGACGAGCTTCTTGACCTTGCAGAGGCCGAGGTCGGGCTCGATGCCGGTGGTGTCGCAGTCCATCATCAAGCCGATCGTGCCGGTGGGGGCCAGCACGGAGGCCTGCGAGTTCCGCACGCCGGAGGAGGCGGCCAGCTCGTTGGCCTCGTCCCAGCACTCCTGGGCGGCGCTCAGCAGGGCGGCGGGGACGAGCTCCTCGTCGATGTGGGCGGCGGCCTCCTGGTGCTGGCGCAGCACGCGGAGCATGTGCTCCTCGTTCTCGGAGTAGCCCGAGAACGGGCCCATGCGGGCGGCGGTGCGGGCGGAGGTGGCGTAGGCGTGGCCGGTCATCAGCGAGGTGAGGGCGGCGGCGTAGGCCCGGCCGGCGTCGCTGTCGTAGGGCAGGCCGAGGGCCATGAGCAGGGCGCCGAGGTTGGCGTAGCCGATGCCGAGCTGGCGGAAGGCCCGGGAGGTGGCGCCGATGGCGGCCGTCGGGTAGTCGGCCCGGCCGACCAGGATCTCCTGGCCGGTGAACATGATCTCGACGGCGTGCTTGTACCCCTCGACGTCGAAGGTGTCGTCGGCGTCGAGGAACTTGAGCAGGTTGAGGCTGGCCAGGTTGCAGGCCGAGTTGTCGAGGTGCATGTACTCCGAGCAGGGGTTCGACCCGTTGATCCGCCCTGTGTTGGCCGCGGTGTGCCAGTGGTTGATCGTGGTGTCGAACTGCATGCCGGGGTCGGCGCACTCCCAGGCGGCCTGGGAGATCTGGCGCATGACGTCGCGGGCCTTGACGGTGCGGACGACCTCACCGGTGGTGACGGCCCGGAGCTGCCAGTCGGCGTCGTCCACCACGGCCTGCATGAACTCGTCGGTGACCCGCACCGAGTTGTTGGCGTTCTGGTACTGGACCGAGGCCATGTCCTTGCCGTCGAGGCTCATGTCGAAGCCGGCCTCTTCGAGGACGCGGATCTTCTTCTCCTCGCGGGCCTTGACCCAGATGAACTCCTCGACGTCGGGATGGTCGACGTTGAGGATGACCATCTTGGCGGCGCGACGGGTCTTGCCGCCCGACTTGATCGTGCCGGCGGAGGCGTCGGCGCCCCGCATGAAGCTGACCGGGCCCGAGGCGGTGCCGCCGCCTTTCAGCAGCTCGGCCGAGGAGCGGATCTTCGACAGGTTGATGCCCGAGCCCGAGCCGCCCTTGAAGATCGTGCCCTCCTCGACGTACCAGTTGAGGATCGAGTCCATCTGGTCGTCGACGGCGAGGATGAAGCAGGCCGAGGCCTGCTGCGGGACGCCGGGGACGCCGATGTTGAACCACACCGGGGAGTTGAAGGCCGCCTTCTGGGTGACCAGGAGGTGCTTCAGCTCGGCGTTGTAGGTGTCAGCCTCGCGCTCGTCGAGGAAGTAGCCGCCCTCGAGGCCCCACTGGGTGATCGTGTCGGCCACCCGGTCGATGACCTGGCGCAGCGACGACTCGCGCTCGGCCGAGCCCGGGGTGCCGCGGAAGTACTTCTGGGCGACGATGTTGGTGGCGTTCACCGACCAGGTGGTGGGAAACTCGACACCGAGCTGCTCGAAGGCCACCGAGCCGTCCTGGAAGTTGGTGATCCGCGCGTCGCGGCGCTCCCAGGTGAGCTCGTCGTAGGGGTGGACCCCCTCCGTGGTGAAGTGCCTGCGGATGCCGATGCCGGCCTGCTCCGGTGCGAGTGCCATCGCGGGGATCCTCCATGGATCGAGATGTGGTGGTGATCGAACGTGCTGCCCGTGGCTCGCCGTGGCCGGCACTAGGTCTTGTGCCTTCTTCGCCTCCCGGCGTCCCCCGGCCACAAGATGTAGGGGTAACTACAGCACTGTAACTACAGCGGTGTCAACGCCTGGCCCCGGGTTTCTGCCCCCGGCCGGTCGGCGCCAGGGCCGCAGCGGACCTCCCAGGCAGGAGGACCGGGACCGACGGCGCCACGCGCGGCGCGCCATCAGCTCGATCCCCCACAGGAGTCGTCCAGCCCACCACAGACGTGAACCGACTGCCACCGTTCCGGGTGGTCACGCTGCGGCCCTGTGCACGGTTTCGCAACCTACGAAGTCCGGCTTGTGGACCGCTAGGGGAACATCCTGTGAATTGCGGGTGGACTTCTCCCCAGGCATCCACAGGGGTTGGGCCGTTGGGCCCATCCTGCCCGGGCCGGACGATCATTGCGCAGGCAACTACTGTCGGTACACTGCAGGCATGACCCACGTCGACGCCTCCGCCGAGGCTCCCCCCTCGACCCCGGCGCTGGCGTCCTACCCGCTGCTCACCACCGTCGGCCTCTTCATGGAGGCCCACGCCGGCCTCACCGCCTCGTTGGAGCACCGCCTGGCCGAGCACTGCGGGGCCACGGGGCAGTCCTTCGAGATCCTGCTGCGCCTCGTGCGCAGCCCCGACCACCGGCTGCGCATGAGCGACCTGGCCGCGCAGACCACGCTCACGGCCAGCGGCCTCACCCGCGCCGTCGACCGGCTGGCGCGCGACGGCCTGGTCGTGCGCCAGGCCTGCGCCGAGGACCGGCGGGTGTCCTATGCCGCTCTCACCCCGGCCGGCGAGGACCAGATCGCGACCGCCCTCCCCGTCCACGTCGCCCACCTCGCGGAGATCTTCGAGGGGGCCTTCACAGCCGACGAGCTCAGCTCCCTCGAGTGCCTCATGCGCCGGCTGCGCGACACGCTCAACCCTGCCGCCGCCCGCGCCAGCGCGCCCGCCGACCGGCCCGCGCCGCTCGAGGGCTGACGGGCCGTCCCTCAGGGAGGCGGGGGCAGGGCGACGTCGCAGTGGCCCTTCTGGAGGGCCGACGGCGCCGGGAGGATGACGTCGGCGTGGCGGGTCGTCTCGTTCACGTAGATGTCGACCGCCACCATGCACTCGAGCCCGGCCAGGGCGACGGCGGGCAGCTCCCCCATCGTCTCGGGGAGCCCGCGCACCCGGCTGCGGCGACGGTGGAGGCGGGTCGCCTTGCCGAAGCGGGGGCGGCCCCGGGTGTGGGAGGCGCCGGCCGCCGCCGTCGTGAACATCGCGCCGCCGGGGCGGTCGAGGTTGCCGGTGAGGACGTTGACGACGTCGACCAGCCAGGAGTGGAGGGTGCCGAACTCGGCCGTCGTCGTGCCGACGCGGCCCTAGACGCAGCCGGTCGGCGCTCCGGCCAGGCCCCGGGCCAGCGCCCGGATGTCCTCGGCGGGGACCCCGCAGGTGTCGGCCCCCGCCTCGGGGGTAAACGGGGCGCAGGCGGCGACGACCTCGTCGAGGCCGGTGACCAGCGGTCGCGCCGTTTGTCGGTGTCGGTCCGTTTGGCGAACCAGTCGCCGCCGAGGTCCTCGTAGTTGCAGTCGTTGGAGAGCAGGTGCCAGCAGGATCGGGAGCAGACGAGCCTCGATCTCGGCGAAGGCCTCGTCCCAGCCGACCTCGACCAAGGCGCCGTCGCGCTTCACCAGCGGCCGGCGGATCCGGTCAGGGTCGTCGTGGAGCTGCTTCAGGGTGGAGCCCTTGGGGCAGATGAAGCCCTGGCTGAACACGTCGGCTCAGCCGAGCGCGGCGCCAGTCAGGTTGCCGATGCCCAACGTGAGGAGCATGGCCGCCGCCCCCCAGACGGCCACCCGCACCGTGGCCGGCACGCGCGGGGCGCCACCGAGGGCGGCCCCCGCCGCGCCGAGGACGCCCAGGGCCACGAGGGCGACCAGCATCACGACCGGCGTGCGGGCCCCCGAGGGGGCGAGGAGGTAGGCCACGACGGGAAGCGTGGCGCCGAGGGCGAAGGCCACCGCCGAGGTCCCGGCCGCCTGCATCGGACGGGCCGTGGCCACCTCGGTGAGCCCGAGCTCGTCGCGGGCGTGGGCTCCCAGGGCGTCGGCCTCGGTCAGCTGGCGGGCCACCTCGGCGGCGAGGTCCGGGGCCAAGCCCCGGTCCCGCCAGATCTCCGTGAGCTCGGCCAGCTCGGCCCGGGGATGGGCCTCGAGGGCAGCCTGCTCCATGGCGAGGTCGGCCTGCTCGACGTCGCGCTGGGAGGAGACCGACACGTACTCGCCGGCCGCCATCGACATCGCGCCCGCCACCAGCCCGGCGATGCCCGCCGTGCGCACGGCGGCATACGAGGCGCCGCTGCCGGCCACGCCGACGATCAGGGCAGCCGTGGACACGACGCCGTCGTTGGCGCCCAGCACGGCCGCCCGGAGCCAGCCCGCCCGGTGGGCGCGATGGGCCTCGGCGTGGTGGTGGTGATCGGAGGGGAGCCTCGATCGAGGGACGTCCGACGAAGTGGTCATCGCCCCCAGCCTGGCCGCTCGGCGGGGGGCAGCGCCATCAGCCCGGGTCGATCACCGCTGGGCCCATCGCCGCGGCCGGCCACGGTTAGCGTCGAGCTGATGCGCCGCCTGTGGCCCGACCCCATCGAGATCGACGACGTGCCCGCCTTCGTGGCCGACGACGCCCGTCCCAAACCGGCCGGCCGCCCCTGGCTCCTCGTCAACATGATCGCTTCCCTCGACGGGGCCATCACGCTCGACGGTCGCTCGGGGGGCCTCGGCCGGCCCGCCGACAAGGCGATGTTCTCGGCCCTGCGGGGCGTCGGGGACGTCGTCATGGCGGGGGCCGGGACCGTCCGCACCGAGGGCTACGGCCCGGCCCGGCCCAGCGCTGCCATCCGGGCGGCGCGCCTCGCCCGGGGTCAGGCTGAGGTCCCCCGACTGGCCGTGGTGACCCGCTCGCTGGCCCTCGACCCGACCACGGCCCTCTTCACCGAGGCGGTCGAGCGGCCTCTCGTCATCACCTGCGCCGCCGCCCCCGCCGACCGCCACCGGGCCCTGGCCGCGGTGGCGGACCTGGTGGTGGCGGGCGAGTCCGCGGTCGACCTGCCGGCGGCGATGGCGGCACTGGCCGACCTCGGCGTGGGGACGGTGTGCTGCGAGGGCGGCCCCCAGCTGAACGGCGACCTCCTGGCCGCCGACCTCATCGACGAGTGGGCCCTCACGCTGTCGCCCCTGCTCGTGGGCGGCGGCCCCGACCGCGCCATCACCGGGGCCCCCACCGAGGCTCGCGAGCTGCACCTCGACTGGCTATGCGAGGGCGACGGCCTCCTGCTCACCCGCTGGCTGCGCGACCGCTGACGTGCTGGCCGCGGCCGGTCAGTGCTGCTTGGGCTCGGTGCGCTTGGCCAGGAGGGTGACCTCGCGCTCGAAGTCGGCCAGGTCGTCGAAGCCGAGGTAGACGCTGGCGAAGCGGATGGCGGCCACCGGGTCGGCCTCCCGGAGCTGCTCCAGCACGGCTCGGCCCACCGCCTCGGAGGTGACCTCGCCGCCCTCCACCCGGATGGCGTCCTCGACGGCGGTGATGAGGGCGTCGAGTGCCGCCCCGCCGTCGGCCTCGATGGGCCGGCCCTTGGCCGCCAGACGGATGCCGGAGGCCACCTTCTCCCGCTCGAAGGGCTCGCGGGTGCCGTCGCGCTTCACCACGATGAGCGGCGCCTCCTCGACGCGCTCGAAGGTCGTGAACCGGCGCCCGCAGGCGATGCAGGCCCGGCGCCGCCGGATGGAGGACCCGTCGTCGGCCTGCCGCGAGTCCACCACCTTGTCATCGAAAGACCCACAAGCCGGACAGCGCACAGGCGCACGCTACTGGGCGCGCCGCCGGCGCCAGCTTCGGGGCTCAGGGCAGCGGGTTCAGGGCAGGGCCAGGCGCTGGCCCACCTGGAGGGCGGCGTGGCCGTTCAGCGCCACGAGCCGATCGACCGTGAGCCGGACGTCGGCCCCCGGGGCCAGCTCCCTGGCGATCGACCAGAGAGTGTCGCCCGGTTGGACGACGTGGACAGCGGCAGCGGAGGTGCCGGCGGCGGAGGTGGGGGTGCCGCCGCCGGCGGGCCCGGCCAGGACAGCGTTGGCCAGGAGCAGGACCACCACGACGGCGGCGGTGAGGACGGCCAACGCAGCGAGGCGGCGACGGCGGTACACGGCCCGCCGCCGGGCCGCCCCCGGCGCCCGGCCGCCCTCGATGACCCGCAGGGCGGGGCGACGGGGCGAGCCGGGGCCGGGCGGCACCGTGGTGGGCTGGAGGCGGAACCCGGGCTGGAGGGCGGCTGCGGAGGTCATGGTGGGGAGTCTCCTCAGGGGGTGTGACAGTCGTGCGGGGACCGAGCGGGAGCCGGAGGCCAACGATCGTTCCCGGAACGCCTGTTCGTGTGCCTGTACCCTACCCACGAACGCCCGTTCGCAGTCAAGCCCCGATCGAACAGCCGTGCGACGAACGGGTGTTTGCCTTGTCGCCGCCGGCTCGGTACTGTCCGAACACCTGTATGCCGCTTGGAGGCCCCGATGGCTGATGTCACCCTGACCCCCCGACAGCGAGAGATCCTCGAGGTCATCGACCAGCACCAGCGCGATCGCGGCTTCCCGCCGTCGGTCCGCGAGATCGGGGCGGCCGTCGGGCTCACGTCCCCGTCGACGGTCCACGCCCATCTGGCCTCCCTGGAGAAGCTGGGGTACCTGCGGCGGGATCCCACCAAGCCCCGGGCCATCGAGGTCCGCTTCGACACCACCTCCGGCGGGGCCGTGGAGCGCCGGCCCGTACGCCACGTCCCCCTCGTGGGCGACGTGGCCGCCGGCACCGACGTGCTGGCCCAGGAGAACATCGAGGAGACGCTCCCCCTCCCGCTCGACTTCACCGGCGAGGGTGACCTGTTCATGCTCCGGGTCCGCGGGGACTCGATGATCGAGGCCGCCATCGTCGACGGGGACTACGTCGTCTGCCGCTCGCAGCAGACCGCCGAGAACGGCGACATCGTCGTGGCCGGCATCCCCGGTGACGAGGCGACGGTCAAGACCTACCGGCGCAGCGGGGACCACATCACCCTGCTCCCGGCCAACGCCCGCCTGGCCCCCATGGAGTTCTCGGCCGACGAGGTGTCCGTGTTCGGCAAGGTCGTCACCGTCCTGCGCCGCCTCTGACCGAAGGCGACTACCGCTCGCCCCACCATCTGGCGGACAATGGGGGCGATGCACCGCTCGACCTCTCGGCCGGCGGTGGCACGGGGGCTCGTGGCGCGCTGGGTGGCGCTCGGCTGCCTCCTGCTGCTGGCCGTCGCCCGTCCGTCCTCGGCCGCCCCGGCGGCGGACGACCCGGTGCACGCGCAGGGCCTGCAATGGGCGCTGTCCCGGATCGGAGCCGAGGCGGCGTGGGGCCGCGCCCGGGGCGACGGGATCACGATCGCCATCGTCGATTCGGGGGTCGACCTCGGGCACGAAGACCTCAAGGCCCAGCTGGCCGGCAACGTGAGCTGCCTCGGCGCCGGCGGCGACCCGCAGGCCTGCCACGGATCCGGGCAGGACGACAACGGGCACGGCACCCACGTGGCCGGGATCGCCGCCGCCACCACCGGCAACGGGGTGGGCATCGCGGGGGTGGCTCCGGGCGCCCGGGTGCTGGCCGTGCGGGTGCTCTCCAACGACTGCAACCCCTCGGGCTGCACGGCCTCGGGCACCTCCGGTGACGTGGCCGCCGGGATCCGCTGGGCGGTGGCCAACGGCGCCGACGTGATCAACCTCTCGCTCGGCGGCGGCGCCATGCAGTCCGCCCTCGGCTGCGCCTTCTGCGACGCCGTCGAGGAGGCCTGGGCGCAGGGCGTCATCGCCGTGGTGGCGGCCGGCAACGACTCGATCCTGCCGGCCGGCTTCGGCGACGCCCACGCCGTGGTGGTCACCGCCACCAACCGCGACGACCAGCGGGCGTCGTACTCGAACCAGAACGGCGGGGTGCTCAACGCCGCCCGCTGGCCGGTGGCCGCTCCCGGCGGCGAGGCCGAGGCCGACCCGGCCGACTGCGGCACCGGCGGCCACCCCGCCGGCATCCTGTCCACCTTCCTCAGCTCCGGGGGCAGCGGCTACGCCTGCCTGGCCGGCACCTCGATGGCCGCCCCGCACGTCACGGGTGGCCTGGCCCTCCTCCTCAGCGCGGGCCTCACCCCGCAGCAGGCCATCGACCGCCTCCTCGGCACCGCCACCGACCTCGGGCCGGCGGGGCGCGACAGCAGCTACGGCTTCGGTCGGATCGACCTCGCCAAGGCCCTCGACCAGCTCTCGGCCAAGGCCGTGGGGGGCGGGGTGGCGACGCCGACCACCGCCGGCGGGCCCGCGACATCTGGCGGCACCGGCACGACGGCCCCCGTCCCGTCCACCGCTGCGACCGTCACCACCGAGGCCCCGGTGGTGAGCCCGCCGGACACCTCGCTGGCGGCGCCCTTCACCCTCACGCCGGAGCCCGCCGGTACCCCGCCGGTCGAGGAGCCCGCCGGCTGGTTGGTGGCGTTGGCCGTGGGCGCCGCCGCCCTCGCTGCCCTCGGCACCAGCGCCACCGCCTGGCACCTGGCGCGCGCCCGCTGAGCGCTCCGGGACCTCAGTGCTCGGTGGTGAGGATGGCGCGCAGCACGTCGTAGGTGCGCTCGAGCGTGGCTCGGTCGACGTGCTCCTCGGCGGTGTGGGCCAGGGAAGCGTCGCCGGGACCGAGGTTGCAGGCCGGGACGCCCAGGGCGGCGAAGCGGGCCACGTCGGTCCAGCCCAGCTTGGCCCGCACGGGCAGGCGGTGGTCGGCGATCAGGGCCTGCAGCAGGGGGTGGGTGAGGCCCGGGGCGGCGGCCGGCGCCATGTCCACCACGCGCACCTCGTCGCCGTCCTCGAGGGCCGGGGCCAGCAGGGCCCGGACCTCGGCCTCGGCCTGCTCGGGGGTTCGGTCGGGGGCGAAGCGGCGGTTGAGGGTCACGGCGGCGACGTCGGGCACGACGTTGCCGGCCACCCCCCCGCTCACGGCCACCGCCTGCAGCGCCTCGCGGTACTCGCAGCCGTCGATCACCGGCCGGCGCTCCTCGAAGGCGGCCACGAGGGTTAGCACCTCGCCGAGCCGGTGGATGGCGTTGCGCCCCATCCACGGCCGAGCGGTGTGGGCGCGAGCACCCCGCACAGTGACCTCGAGGCGCATCGTGCCCTGGCAGCCGGCCTCGATCTCCCCGCTCGTCGGCTCGCCCAGGATGGCGACGTCGCCCTCGAGCAGGTCGGGGCGTTCCCGGGCCAGGTGGGCCAGCCCGTTGTGCTCGGCCGCCACCTCCTCACCGGCGTAGAAGACGAGGGTCACGTCGACGGCGGGTTCGGGGACGGTCTCGGCCAGGGCCAGCATGATGGCCAGGCCCCCCTTCATGTCCGCTGCGCCGAGGCCCCAGAGCACGTCACCCTCGATCCGGGCCCGCTCGTTGCCGTTGGCGGGCACGGTGTCGGTGTGGCCGGCCAGGACCACCCGCGTGGCCCGGCCCAGCTGGGTGCGGGCGACGAGGTTGGTCCCCACCCGCTCCACCTGGAGGTGACCGAGGGCCCGGAGGCTCGCCTCGAGGTGCTCGGTGAGGGCGGCCTCGGCATGGCTCTCGGAGGGGATGTCGACCAGTGCGGCGGCGCGGGCGAGGAGGTCGAGGGCCATCGGCCCAGCCTACGGTTGCACCCCGTGACGAACGCCAACCCCCCCGCCCCCGCCCACGCCGCCGGACTCGCCACCCTGGCCGCCGACGGCCGGGTGCTCGACGCCTGGTACCCCTCCCCCGCGCTCGGCGCCGCCGAGGCCAGCGCTACCGGGACCACCCGCCTCGACCCCGTGGCCACCGAGGCGGCCCTCGGCGCCGCCGCCGCCAGCGCGCTGGGGTCCGACCCCGTGCGCAACGTGGAGGTGGTGGCGGTGCAGACGAGCATCGAGGACCTCGCCGCCCCACCCGTCGACGCCTACGACGTGTGGCTCCGCCTCCAGCTGCTGTCCCACTGCCTCGTGCGCCCGAACTCGGTCAGCCTCGAAGGGCTCTTCGGGCTGCTCACCAACGTGGCCTGGACCCAGCTCGGGCCCGTGGCCGCCGACGAGGTGGTCGAGGCCCGGCTGCGGGCGCGGGCGGCGGGCACCCCGCTGCAGGTCCACGGCGTCGACAAGTTCCCCCGCCTCACCGACTACGTCATCCCCCGGGGCGTGCGCATCGCCGACGCCAGCCGGGTGCGCCTCGGCGCCCACCTCGCCGAGGGCACCGTGGTCATGCACGAGGGGTTCGTGAACTACAACGCTGGAACGCTCGGCACCTCGATGGTGGAGGGCCGGATCAGCCAGGGCGTGGTGGTGGGCGAGGGCTCCGACCTCGGCGGCGGCTCCTCCACCCAGGGCACGCTCTCCGGCGGCGGCACCGAGATCATCTCCGTGGGCGAGCGCTGCCTCATCGGGGCCAACGCCGGCATCGGGATCTCCCTCGGCGACGACTGCGTCGTCGAGGCGGGCCTCTACGTCACGGCCGGTACGCGCGTGACGCTGCCGGACGGCACCGTCGCCAAGGCCCGGGAGCTCTCCGGGCAGTCGAACCTGCTGTTCCTCCGCAACAGCACGACCGGCGTGGTGGAGGTCCGCCCTCGTGCCGGGGGCACCGTCGAGCTCAACGCCGCGCTCCACGCCAACTAGGTTCGCGGCACGAGGGATGGACGGCGGTGAGCGGGTGAGCGACCAGGACGACCGGCTCAGCGAGCTCGACCGCAAGCTCGACACGATCGCCGGCGCGGTGGCCGCCGTCGCCCGCTCCCAGACCGAGCTCCTGGCCGCCGCCGCTGCCCAGCGGGCCGACCTGGACCGGGCCCTGGAGGCGCTGGCCACCGTGGCAGAGGTCGTGGAGCGCAACAGCGGGCGCACGGACGACCGCCTGGCCGCCATCCGCGACGCCGCCGCCGTGCCGGTGGCCGACCTGCGGGCCCTGCTGACCGCTCGGACCGAGCGCACCGACCGCCAGCTCGAGGAGCTGATCGGGCGGATCGAGCAGGTCGGGCCCCGGCCGGTGCCGGTCGAGGAGCTGGACGTCGCCGGCGCCGTGCGCGCCGTGGCCGACGACCTGGCCGACGACATCCGCGACCACACCGACGCCGCGCTGGCGGCCACGCTGCGGGTGCTCGACGACCGGCTCCACCACCTCCGCGACGCGCTCGTGGTGGCGCCACCACCGGCGGCCGGGATGGGCTTCGAGGCCGGCGCCGTGATGGGCGCCACCCAGGCGGCGTGGAACCGCCTCGAGCAGCGCCTCGACGCCGACTTCGACGACCTCAGCCACCAACTCCAGACGATGGCCGCTCTCGTCGAGCAGGCGCTGGCCACGGCCGAGGCAGCCGCCAACCGCCCCGTCGTCACCGGCGAGCAGCTCCGCAAGACGGCGACGTCGATGAAGGACGCCGTCCTCGCCGCCAGCCGATCCCGCCGCGACCGCCACGGCGGCCCCCGCAGCCTCGGCCCCGGCTGACGGCCCCCAAACCGCGCCGCCGCAGCCGAACCCCGCCGCAGCCGAACCCCGCCCCACCCGAACCCCCCCACCCGAACCCCGCCCCCCCACCCGAACCCGCGGTTGTTCTTGCCGGTCTTCGAGCAGGTCTGACCGCGGGTTCGGGACGGTTGGGGTCTTCGAGCAGGTCTGACCGCGGGTTCGGCTCGGTTGATTCAGTGGCGGGCGAGGCGGTCGGCGACGAGGGCGATGCGGTCGTCGGGCTGGACGACGGCCACCCGGACGAAGCCGGCCCCGGCGGGCCCATAGAACTCGCCGGGCGAGACGAGGGCGCCTCCCTCGGCGGCCAGGCGACGGGCGACTCCCCAGGCGTCGCCGTCGGGGGCGGGCACCCACAGGTAGAAGGCTCCGCGCGGCAGGGGGGCGTCGATGTCGAGCCCCTCGAGCGCGGCCCGCATCGCCTCGAGGCGGGCCAGGTACCGGGCCCGCTGCTCGTCGACGTGGCGGTCGTCGCCCCAGGCCGCCACAGCCGCCGCCTGCACGGGCCCGGGGACCATGAAGCCGGCGTGCTTGCGCAGCTCAGCCAGGTAGTGGACGAGCTCGGCGTCCCCGGCGTAGAAGCCGGCCCGGGCGCCGGCCAGGTTGGAGCGCTTCGAGAGCGAGTGCACGGCCAGGACGCCCTCGGTGCCGTGCTCGAGGATCGTGTGGGGCGGGCCGTCCCAGGTGAACTCGACGTAGCACTCGTCGGACAGCACGGGCACGCCCCGCTGGCGGCCCCACGTCGCCGCCGCCCCCAGGTCGGCTAGCTCACCGGTGGGGTTGGCGGGCACGTTCACCCACAAGCACAAGGCTCGCTCGGCGTCGGCCTCGGCGATCCCGTCAAGGTCGTCGTAAGGGACGGCGCGGCAGCCGGCCAGGGTGGCGCCCATCGCGTAGGTGGGGTAGCTGACGGCGGGGTACAGGACGGTGTCCCGGTCGGGCCGGCGCAGGCGTAGCCACTGGGGCATTCCCGCCACCAGCTCCTTGGTGCCGATGCAAGCCGCCACCGCGGTGGGGGCGACGGTCACGCCGAGCCGTCGCTCCATCCACCCGGCCGCCGCCTCCCGGTAGGCCGCCGACCCGATGGACGGGGGGTAGCCGCGGGCCTCGGCCCCGCGCGCCAGGGCGTCGACGACGGCCTCCGGCGGCGGGTCGCACGGCGTGCCGATCGACAGGTCGACCAGGCCCCCGGGGAGGGCAGCAGCCAGCGGCTTCAGCTCGTCCAAACGGTCGTAGGGGTACGGAGGCGGGACGAAGGGAGCGGGGGGTTCGGCCACGGCGCTCAGGCTGTCACGCGACGACGTAGTCCACGAACTGCCCGACAGCGGCCTCGTCGAGGCGCACCCGCAGCCGCATGGCGTCCTCGTCGGACGACTCGACGATGACCTCCCCCTCCCGGTGCACGGCGGCCAGCACGTCACCCCGGTCGTAGGGGATCACGAGCTCGACGACGTTGGCGAGCGCCCGGAGCCGGTCGCCGATGGTGCGCAGGAGCAGGTCGACGCCTTCCCCGGTGACGGCGCTGAACGAGACCGCCCCCTCGTGGGACTTGGCCAGGCGGGTGGCCTCGGAGGGGGCCAGGTCGGCCTTGTTGAAGGCCAGCAGCTCGGGCACCTGGTCGGCGGCGATCTCCCGGAGCACGGTGCGCACCGCCTCGATGTTGCCCTCGACGTCGAGCGCGGAGCTGTCGACGACGTGGACGAGCAGGTCGGCCTCGGCGGCCACCGCCAGCGTGGACTTGAAGGCCTCCACGAGGTCGTGGGGGAGCTTGCGGATGAACCCGACGGTGTCGGTGAGCAGCACGGCCTCGCCGCCGGGCAGCTCGAGGCGGCGGGTGGTGGCGTCGAGGGTGGCGAAGAGGCGGTCCTCGACGAGCACCCCGGCGTCGGTCAGGCGGTTGAGCAGCGTCGACTTGCCGGCGTTCGTGTAGCCGACGATGGCGACGCGCTGGACCCGGCTCCGCTGCTGGGCCTTGCGCTGGGTGGCCCGGTGCTTGTCGATCTCGCGCAGCTCGGCCTCGAGCTTGTGGATGCGACGGGTGATGCGCCGGCGGTCGACCTCCAGCTGGGTCTCGCCGGGGCCCCGGGTGCCGATGCGGGCGCCGCCCGCCGACATGCCGCCGGCCTGCTGCGACAGCGCCGTGCCCTTGCCCCGGATGCGGGGCAGGCGGTACTTGAGCAGGGCCAGCTCGACCTGCGCCTTGCCCTCTTGGCTGTGGGCGTTCTGGGCGAAGATGTCGAGGATCACCGCGGTCCGGTCGATGGCGGTGCGGCCGAGCAGCCTCTCGAGGTTGCGCTGTTGGGCGGGGGTCAGCTCGTTGTCGAACACCACGGTGTCGCAGTCGGTGGCGAGGGCCAGCTCCTTCAGCTCCTCGGCCTTGCCCTTGCCGACGAAGGTCGGCGGGTCGGGGGCGCGGCGCTTCTGGACGATGCGAGCCACCTCGTCGGCCCCTGCAGTGTCGACGAGCAGCGAGAGCTCGTCGAGGCTGGCTTCGGTCTCCTCGCTCGTCTCCGGGGGGAGGGTGACGCCGACGAGGACGATCTTCTCCCGGAAGGCGCGTTCGATCAGGCTCATGCGAGCGCCACCGTCACGGCCAGGGGACCTCGATGGCGGCCACCGACGCGGCGTCGCCGACGAGCAGCACCGGGTCGTCGAGCACGACCTCGACCGAGCCGCCCGGCATGTGGACGGTGGCGGCGTGGCCGGCCAGGTCCCAGGCGTGGGCGGCGGCCGCCGACGCGCAGGCGCCCGTGCCGCAGGCCAGGGTGGGCCCGACACCCCGCTCGTAGACGACCATGTCGATGCCGCCGTCGGCCACGGACCGGATGATCTCGACGTTGGTGCCCCCGGGGGTGGCGCTGTCGAAGCGGGCGCCGAGCTCGACGAGCTCGTCCCGGGGGGGCAGCTCGTCGCCGGCCCAGAGGAGCACGAGGTGCGGGTTGCCGAGGTCGACCCGCACGGCCCGGCGGATCTGGGGGCTCTCCCAGCCCGGCAGCTCCTCCCCCACCTTGGCCTGGCCCATCTCGACGCTGAGGCGCTGGGTGCGCTCGTCCACCTGCTCCACGACGGTGACGGTGCGGAGCCCGGCGCCGGTGGCCACCCGCACCACCGGGCCCTCGACGACGCCGGCCTGGAGGACGGCCTGGGCCAGGCAGCGGATGCCGTTGCCGGACATCTCCCCCACCGACCCGTCGGCGTTGAGGAGCCGCATCGTGACATCGGCCTGGGCCGTGCCGGCGGTGACGTGGAGCAGCCCGTCGGCGCCCACGCCGGTATGCCGCTGGCACAGCGCGACGGCGTCGCTCGGCGAGACGTCGTAGGTGCCGTCGAGGTCGAGGAGCACGAGGAAGTCGTTGCCCAGGCCGTGGTGCTTCGTGAGGCGCATCTGGGGTCAGCCTACGGGGTGGTCCCCTCGCCCCCCGCCCGATTCCGTGGGCGCGGGAGCGGGCGGCCTCAGCCGAGCTGGTGGAGGAGCTCGTCGACGAGGTCGTCGGCGGGGTCCGCCGCGTCGAGCCAGGTGATGCGGCCGTCCCGACGGAACCAGGCCCGCTGGCGCCGGGCGAAGCGGCGGGTGCGCCGGATGGCGAGGTCGACCGCCTCCTCGAGGCTCGACCGCCCTTCGAGGTGCTCGATGAGCTCCTTGTAGCCGAGGGCCTGGGCGGCGGTGCGGGACAGGCCCCGGGGGTGTGCCACCAGCGCCTCCACCTCGGCCAGGAGCCCAGCCTCCATCTGGTCGAGGTACCGGGCCTCGATGCGCTGGGCCAGCCGGCCCGGCTCGACGGCCAGGCCGACGAGGGTGAACGCCGTCGGCGGGTGGGCGTGCACGCCGGGACCGAAGCTCGAGAAGGGCCGGCCGCTCCCCACGGTGACCTCGAGGGCCCGCAGGAGTCGGCGCCGGTTGCCGGGCTCGATCCGGGTGGCGGCCAGAGGGTCGAGCGCCCGGAGGCGGGCCAGGAGGGCGGCCGTGTCCTCCTCGGCCTCTAGCTCGGCTCGGACTGCGGGGTACTGGCCGGGGATCTCGAGGTCGTCGACCACGGCCTGGAGGTACAGCCCCGTGCCGCCCACGAGCAGGGCCCGGCGGTCGCGGGCCTCGATGTCGGCGATGGCCGCCCGGGCCGCCTGCTGGAACCAGGCCACCGTGCTGTCGTCCCAGGGGTCGAGGACATCGATCAGGTGGTGGGGCACCTCGGCCTGCTCGGCCGGGGTGGGCTTGGCCGTGCCGATGTCCATGCCCCGGTAGACCTGCATCGAGTCGACCGACACCAGCTCCCAGGCCGGATCGCGCCGGGCCAGGGCGAGGGCCAGGGCCGACTTGCCGCTGGCGGTGGCGCCGACGAGGGCGCCGTGGCGGGCGCTCACGAGTGGTGGGAGGGGCCGGGATGGTCCGGCGTCGCCCCGTTGGCGCCCACGAGCACCTTGGCGAAGCAGACCGAGTCGGGCGCGTCCTTGTAGCGGCCGTAGTTGGGGATGCGGTGCCAACCCGCCGACTCGTAGAGGGCGATGGCCTCGGGCTGGGCGGTGCCGGTCTCGAGCTGGAGGCTCTCGTAGCCGAGGCCCTCCGCTCGGGCCTCAAGGGCCTGGAGCACGGCCCGGCTGACCCCGCGGCGACGAGCGGCCGGAGCCGTGTACATCCGCTTGACCTCACCGACGCGCCGCTCCTGGTCGAGCGGCTTGACGGCCCCGCAGCCCGCCGGCTCCTCGCCCATCCACGCCACGAGCAACGTGCCGAGGGGGGCGCGGACCAGCTCGGGGGTGATCTCGGCCAGGTAGTCGGCGTCGTCGGCCGCCTGCTCCTCCTCGGTCATGTCGACCATGGCGTAGGCGTAGCGCTCGTTGATCTCGGCGTGGAGGGCGGCCACCAGCTCGACGGCCACGGGGTCGTCGTAGGCGTGCTCGCGCAGGGTGATCACCCGACGAGCAGCGGTAGCCGGGTCTTGTGTACGGCGGGGAGGGTGACCTCGAGGAGCTCGCCCCGGAGGTGGTGGGGAGCCGCCCCGGTGACCTGCACCATCGCGTAGCTGCCGGCCTTGATGGGCGACGGGGCGGCGAAGTGCAGGAGCTTGTTCTGGCGGGTGCGGCCGGTCAGCACACCGGGGTCCTTGCGGGAGGGGCCCTCCACGAGGACCTCTTCGTGGCGGCCGATCCGGGCCTCGTGGTGCGCCAGCCCGGAGCGGTCGAGCACGCCGCGCAGGCGCTCGAAGCGGTCGGCCACCACCTCCTTGGGCACGAACTCGTCCACCCGCTCAGCCGCCTCGGTCCCGGGCCGGGGGCTGTAGATGAACGTGTAGGCGCTGTCGTAGCCGGCCGCGGCCACGACCTCGAGCGTGGCGTCGAAGTCCGCCTCGGTCTCGCCAGGGAAGCCGACGATGAGGTCCGTCGTCACCGCCAGGTCGGGGATCGCCGCCCGCGTCGCGGCGAGGCGCTCGAGGTAGCGCTCGGCCGTGTAGCCGCGGTGCATGGCGGCCAGCACGCGGTCGCTGCCCGACTGCAGCGGCAGGTGCAGGTGCTCGCACACCTCGGGGGTCTCGGCCATGGCGGCGATGGTCTCGGTGCGCAGGTCCTTGGGGTGGGGGCTCGTATACCGCACCCGCCGGATGCCCTCCACTGCACCGACGGCGCGGAGGAGCTCGGCGAAGGCGGGGCGCACCCGGACGTCCTCGCCGGCTTGGCGGGCGGCCAGCGCGAGGTCCCGGCCATAGCTGTTCACGTTCTGGCCGAGCAGGGTGACCTCGGTGACGCCGTCGGCCGCGGCCACCTCCACCTCCCGCACGATGTCGGCGAAGGGCCGGCTGATCTCCTTGCCCCGTACCGCGGGCACGATGCAGAAGGCGCAGGAGTTGTCGCAGCCGATCTGGATGGTGACCCACCCGGCCCACGGCACCTCGCGGCGCACGGGGAGGGCGGACGGGAAGGTCTCGTGGTCCTCGGCCACCGTCTCCTCGAGGATCTCCACCACCGAGCGGCCGGTCTCGGAAGCCTCGTGGAGCAGCGCCACCGCCCGGTGGACGTTGTGCGTCCCGAAGACGACGTCGACGTGGCCGGCCCGCTCCACCACCGTGTCGCGGTCCTTCTGGGCGAGACAGCCGCCCACCATGATCTGCAGGCCCGGCTTGTGGTCCTTGAGCGACTTGAGGTGGCCGAGGGTGCCGTAGAGCTTGTTGTCGGCGTTCTCGCGGATGCAGCAAGTGTTGAGCACGACGACGTCGGCGTCCTCCGCGCCCTCGGCCGCCACCATCCCGTCGGCCTCCAGCAGCCCGGCGATGCGCTCCGAGTCGTGCTCGTTCATCTGGCACCCGAAGGTGCGCACCAAGAAGCGGCGGGGCTCGGTCACCGTCCCAGGCTACGAGGCCGGGGGCGGGTCAGTTCAACCGGTGGCCGTTGGTGGTGGGAGCCGGCTGCTGGCGGACGAGCTCGTCGAGACCGTGGGTGAGATCGACCTCGGTGACCGGGATCGGCGCATCGACCGGGCGGCGCTCGCGGTCCTCGATGACGAGGCGGATGGCGGTGCGACGCTCACCATCGATCTCGATGTCGGCGAAGCTGGGGACGCACACGAGGTCGATGCCGCTGGCCGCCACGTAGCCACGGGCGATGGCCATGGCCTTGATGGCCTGGTTGAGGGCGCCGGCCCCCACGACCTGGACCTCGACGGACCCGACCTGGCGCAGCACGCCCGCCATCGCCCCCGCCACGGAGTTCGGGTTCGACCGCGTCGAGACCTTGAGCTGCTCCATCGACCAGAGGTTCGACGGGCGGGAGAGCCATCCCTCCCGCCCGGTCCTTCCGATTTCGCCCGATTCGCGGCGTTCAGTCGCCGAGGGTGATGGGCAGGTCGTCGGGGTCGAGCTCGCCGTTGGCATCGACGGCCGGGATCTGCTCCTCCTGCTCGCCGAGGCCCATCTTCTGGCGGATGCGCTCGGAGATCTCGATCATCACCTCGGGGTTCTCGAAGAGGAACTGCTTGGCGTTCTCCCGCCCCTGGCCCAGCTGCTCGCCCTCGTAGGTGTACCAGGCGCCGGACTTCTTCACGATCTCCTGCTCGACGCCGATGTCGAGGACGCCGCCCTCGCGGCTCACGCCCTTGCCGTACATGATGTCGAACTCGGCCTGCCGGAAGGGCGGGGCCACCTTGTTCTTCACGACCTTGACCCGGGTGCGGTTGCCGACCACCTCGACGCCGTCCTTGATGGACTCGATGCGCCGGATGTCGAGCCGGACCGAGCTGTAGAACTTGAGGGCCCGGCCGCCCGGGGTGGTCTCCGGTGAGCCGAACATCACGCCGATCTTCTCCCGCAGCTGGTTGATGAAGATGCAGATCGTGTGCGTCTTGTTCAGGTTGGCAGTGAGCTTGCGCAGCGCCTGGGACATGAGCCGGGCCTGGAGGCCGACGTGGCTGTCGCCCATGTCGCCTTCGATCTCGGCCCGGGGGGTGAGGGCGGCGACCGAGTCGATCACGACGACGTCGATGGCGCCGGAGCGCACGAGCATGTCGGTGATCTCGAGGGCCTGCTCCCCCGTGTCGGGCTGGGAGATGAGCAGCTCGTCGACATCGACCCCGATGGCCCGGGCGTAGATCGGGTCCATGGCGTGCTCGGCATCGACGTAGGCGCAGATGCCGCCCATGCGCTGCGCCTCGGCCACCACGTGCATGGCGAGGGTGGACTTGCCCGAGGACTCCGGGCCGTAGATCTCCGTGACCCGCCCCCGGGGAAGACCGCCGACGCCGAGGGCGAGGTCGAGCGCCAGGGCGCCCGTGGGCACCGTCTCGATCGACATCGAGCCCTTCTCGCCCATCTTCATGACGGCGCCCTTGCCGTGCGCCTTCTCGATGCCGGCCAGAGCCAGATCGAGCGCCTTCAGCCGGTCCTTGTCTCGTTCCACAGGGTCTCCTTGGTGCTTGGCCCGGACCTTGCCGGGGCCCGCCACGGCGGCGGGGGCGTGCTCTGGGGGAATGACGTCGACCCTACGAACGGGGTGTGACAGCGCCGGCGGGAGGGCCGGCTGAGCCAACTGGGCGAACGACACGACTGTAGTTACGAACAATAGTTCGATCAAGGACCCTCGGGCGGCCCAAAGGGAGCTGGTACCGACCGGATCCGGCGGGATCAGCCCTGGCGGGTGAGGTGCCGCCGGAGGCGGTCGAGCAGCGAGATCACCGCCATCTGGCGGATGCGGTCCCGGTCGCCAGGGAGGCGCAGCTGCACGGCGTCGACGACGTCGCCGAGGGCCATCCCCAGCCACACCGTGCCGACGGGCTGGCCCTCCTGCTCGGTCGGGCCCGCCACACCGGTCGTGGCCAGCCCCACGTCCGCGCCGAGGCGTCGCCGGACGCCGTCGGCCATGGCCATGGCCGCCGCCTCGCTGACCACCGGGCCCTCGGGGACGCCGAGCAGGTCGCGCTTCACCTCGCCGGCGTAGGCCACCACCGCGCCCCGGAACCAGCCGCTGGCGCCGGCCACGGCCACGAGGCGGGACGCCACGAGGCCGCCGGTGAGCGACTCGGCCACCGCCAGGGTGAGGCCCCGCTCCTCCAGCTGGCGCCCCACGACGGCCTCCATCGGCTCGTCGTCGCCCGAGAAGACGAGGTCGCCGAGGACGGCCCGCACCTCGGCCTCCTCCGCGTCGAGCAGCTCGGCCGCCTCGCTGGCCGTCGCGGCGCGGGCCGTGAGCCGCACCTTCAACCCCTCGATGCCGCTGGCCAGGAAGGCCAGGGTGGGGTTCCCGGTGGCGTCGAGGGCCTCGACGCGGGGGGCCAGCAGCTCGGCCAGGCGGGACTCGCTCTCGCCCCAGGTCCGCAGCGTGCGGCTGACGTAGACGGCCCGGACGCCGGCCCGGGCCTCGAGATCCGGCAGGACCGCCCGCTCGAGCATCTCGCGCATCTCGTAGGGCACCCCGGGGACGGCGTACACGACCCGCTCCCCCACCGGGCAGATGAGCCCCGGGGCGGTGCCGGTGCGCTGCTCGATGGGCGTGGCTCCCTCGGGCAGGTCGGCCTGGCGCAGGTTGCTGTCCGGCATCGACCGGCCCCGCCGCTCGAACACCTCGCGCATGGCGCCGATGAGGGACTCGTCGCGCCCCAGCGGCACGCCCATCACCTCGGCGATGGCCTCGCGCGTGATGTCGTCCTGCGTGGGCCCGAGCCCGCCGCAGACGATGACGGCCTCAGCCCGCTCCAAGGACTCGCGCAGCACCGCCACGATGCGGTCGTGGTTGTCCCCCACGACGGTCTGGCGGAGGTGGTCGATGCCCCGCAGCGCCAGCTGCTCGCCGATCCAGGCGGCGTTGCTGTTCACGATCTGCCCCAGGAGGAGCTCGGTCCCGACGGCCACCACCTCGCAGCGCACGATGCCTACCGGTTGCCGAGGGTGGTCGCCAGGCGGCTGCCAGCCAGGACGTACTGCACGCCGCTCACGACGGTGAGGGCCACCGCGACCCAGAGGAGGCTCTGGACGAACCAGGTGGCGTCGGTCTCGGTGAGCGGCAGGAGGGCGAAGCCGACGGCCAGCTCCTGGGCGATGGTCTTGGCCTTGGCCAGGTGGGTGGCGGGGATGGCGAGGCCCCGCTTGCCCCAGTAGGAACGCAGCGCCTGGATCCCGAGCTCGCGCACGGCGATGATGGCCACCGGGGGCCACGGGAGGGCGTCGGTGGCGACGAGGGCGGCCATCGCCCCCAGCACGAGGACCTTGTCGGCCAGCGGGTCGAGGAAGGCCCCCGAGCGGGTGGTGCCGTGCCGGCGAGCCAGGTGGCCGTCGATGCCGTCGGTCACGCAGAGGGCGATCCAGAGCGCCACGGCGGGCCAGCTGGCGCCCTCGTCGAGGACCATGGCCAGCAGCGGCAGCGTGAGCACGAGGCGAGCCACCGTGAGCAGGTTGGCCGGAGTGGCGAGGGCCGACGGCCCGAACTGGGTGGTCACCGGGCCAGGGCCCCGACGGGCTCGGCGTAGGAGTCGGGTCCCTCCGCCCCGGTGATGCGCACGGGGACGATGGCGCCGACCTCGAGCGCCTCGGGCACCGTGATGATGCCGTCGATCTCGGGCGCCTCCCGGTGGCTGCGAGCGACGCCCGGCGCGTCGACGAGCACGTCGACGACCTCGCCCACGAGGGCGTCGCGTCGCGCCGCGGTGATGCCGTCCTGCAGCTCCTGGAGCTCGGCCAGGCGCTCCTGCACCAGCGGGCGGGGCACCACGCCGTCGAGGCCCGCGGCGTAGGTCCCCTGCTCGGGCGAGTAGGCGAAGAACCCGCACCAGTCGACCTGGGCCTCCTCGACGAAGGCGAGCAGCTGGTCGTGGTCCTCCTCGGTCTCGCCGGGGTAGCCGACGATGAAGTTCGACCGGAACGCCGCCTCGGAGGCCACCGCCCGGATGGCGGCGATGCGCTCGAGGAACCGGGCCCCCTCGCCCCAGCGGCGCATCCGGCGCACGAGGGACGCCGAGACGTGCTGGAGCGACAGGTCGAAGTAGGGCACGCCGGTGGCCACGATGACCTCGACGAGCCGGTCGGTGAGGCCCGAGGGGTAGAGGTAGAGCAGGCGCACCCGGTCGACCCGCTGCGCCACGGCCTCCACCAGGGGGACGATGTCCTTCGTGCCCTGGCCCTGGTCGCGCCCGTAGCTGGCGAGGTCCTGGGCGACGAGGACGACCTCGCGCACGCCACCGGCGGCGAGGCCGTCGACCTCGGTGAGGACCTGCTCGATCGAGCGGGACCGTTGGGGGCCCCGGAAGCTGGGGATGGCGCAGAACCCGCAGGCCTTGTCGCAGCCCTCGGCCACCTTCACGTAGGCCCACGGCGCGGCGGTCGCCGGGCGGGGCAGGTTGAGCAGGTCGAAGGCGGGCACCGCCTCGGAACCGGGCTTGCGGCCGAGGGTCACGGGCACGCCGAAGCCCGCCACCGCGCTGGCCTCGGGCAGGGCCTCGGCCAGCTCGTCGCCGTAGCGCTCGGCCATGCAGCCGGTGACGACGAGCTCGGCGCCCGCCCCCTTGCGCTCGGCCAGGCCGAGGACGACGTCGATCGACTCCTGCCGGGCCTCGTCGATGAAGGCGCACGTGTTGACGACGACGAGGTCGGCCGACTCGGGGTTGAGCGAGGGCTGCAGGCCGTCGGCCAGCAGCGTCCCGACGAGCTTGTCCGAATCGACCTGGTTCTTCGGGCAGCCGAGGGTCTCGATGTAGAAGGTGCGGGCCCCGGCCATGGCGGCCCAGGCTACCTGGGGCCCCTCACGGCACCCGCACCGGCGCTGCCCTACCGGGCGTGGGCGAGGCGCAGGCCGGGCCGGGACCAGTCGAAGGCCACCAGCTGGCCCGTCCCCGACAACGTCGCGTAGGCGGTGCGCAGATCGGGGCCGCCGAAGCAGATGTTGGTGACGAGCGGGTCGGCCAGCGGGGTGTGCTCCACCGTCTCGCCGTCGGGGGAGATGGCGGTGATCCCACCGTTGACGAGCGTGCCGACGCACACCCAGCCCTCGCCGTCGACGGCCAGGCTGTCGAGGAGCTGCATCCCGGGCAGCCCCGCCAGCAGGTTGCCGGGGGCGCCGAGGGCGTTGGCCGGAGCCAGCTCCCCCGGACCGGTCACCTCCCACCAGAACACGCGGCCGGTGTGCGTCTCGGCGGCGTAGAGGCGGTCGCCGCTCGGCGACAGCCCGATCCCGTTCGGGGCGTCGAGCGGGAACACCACCTCCGTGCAGCTCGAGCCGTCGATGGTGGCGTAGTGGATCCCGGTGCGGTCGCTGGCCCGTTCGAGGCGCACGCCGTGGTCGGTGAACCAGAAGCCGCCCTGCGCGTCGAAGACGAGGTCGTTGGGGGCCCGCAGAGGGCCGCTCGAGGACTCGGTGTACAGCGTCGTCCACTCGCCGGTGGCGAGGTCCACCCGCTGGATCGAGCCCCCGCTCCACTCCTCCGGCACGGGCCCCGGCAGCGTGAACCCCATGATCTCGAGCCACTCGAAGCAGCCGCCGTTGTTGGTGATGTACACGGCGCCGTCGGGCCCGAGGGCGGCGCCGTTGGGCCCCCCTCCGACCTCGGCCACCACCTCGACGGTGCCGTCGGCGGCCACCCGGCTGAGGGTGCCCCGCTTGATCTCGACCAGCAGCACGCTGCCGTCGTCGAGCGCCATGGGCCCTTCGGGGAACTGCAGGTCGGTGGCCACCGTTCGGATCTCCATCCGGTCTTGCTAGCACGGCCCATCGAGACGGATCGGTCAGGACGGGAAGGGTTGGCCGCCCTCGCAGGTTGGACCCCCCTGTGAGCGATTGCCGCAGCGCCGACCTCTTCGTGCCCCCCGACGAAGAGGAGCGGATCCTCTCCGGCCGCTTCCTCGTCATCACCGCCGCCACCTTCGCCTACTTCCTCGCCCTCGGGACGCTGCTGCCCACCCTGCCCAAGTACGTGAAGGACGAGCTCCACAGCGGCGGCGTGTCGGTGGGCCTGGTCGTCGGGGCGTTCGCGGTGTCGGCCGCGCTCATCCGGCCGTGGGCCGGGCGCATCGGCGACCGCTACGGACGGCGGGTGCTGCTGAGCGGCGGTGCCGTGCTGGTGGGCCTCTCGACGCTGGCCTATGCGCTCGTCGACACGGTGCCCGCCCTCGTCGCCATCAGGCTCGTCACCGGCCTCGGGGAGGCGGCGGTCTTCGTCGGCGCGGCCACAGCCATCCAGGACATGGCGCCGTCGCACCGGCGGGGCGAGGCGGCGTCGTACTTCAGCGTCGCCCTCTTCAGCGGCCTGGCCGTCGGACCGGCCCTCGGCGAGCACCTGGCCCGCACCTACGACTACGACATGGTGTGGATCGTCGCCGGGGCCTGGGCCCTCGTAGCCGCCGTCTTCGGCCTGGGCACGCCGTCGGTGCGGGCGAGCGAGGCCGTCCGCCCCGCCTCCCTCCTCCACCCCGCCGCCATCGGGCCGGGGCTGGTGCTGATGCTCGGCATCCTGCCCTTCACCGGCTTCGCCGCCTTCCTCGCCATCTACGGGCCGGAGATCGGCCTCTCCGACACCGGGCCCGTCTTCTTCGCCTACGCCGGCATGGTGCTCGCCATCCGGATCTTCGGCGCCAAGGTGCCCGACCGGCTGGGCTGGCGGCGGGCCTCTACCATCGCGCTGGCCAGCGCCGTCGCCGGCATCCTCGTCATGGCCGTGTGGCCGTCGGTCATCGCCGTCTGGATGGCCACCCTGGCCCTCGGCGTGGGGGGCTCGCTGCTCTACCCGGCCCTGTTCACCGCCGTGCTCGAGGACGTCCCCGAGCACGAGCGCAGCCAGGCCGTCGGCACGTTCTCGCTGTTCTTCGACCTCTCCCAGGGCATCGGGGCGCCCCTCCTCGGCCTGGTGGTGGCCCTCTCGAACGAGCGAGGCGCGTTCTTCGTGGCCGCCCTCATCGGGGCCGGCGGGTTCTGGGCCCAGCGCCGCCTCCACGCCACCCAGGCCGCCGCCGCCGAGGTCGAACCGGCGGTGGCCTGACCTACCCCCTGGCCCCGCCGGTGAAGGCGAAGGAGGCGAGACGGAGGCTGGGGACGTGGACGACGCCCCCCTCGTTGGCCACCAGCGCCGCGTCGTCGCCGATGCCCAGGACGTGCCCGGGCCCCAGGGCGGCGATCACGGACTGGGTGTAGCGGAGGTCCTGCACGGGCCGGGTGACCTCGCCGCCCTCGATGAGGAAGAGCCCGTTGCGGGTGAGCCCGGTGACCACCTGGGTCTTGGGGTCGAGGATCCGGTTGTACCAGAGGTCGCTGACCAGCAACCCCCGCTCCACGCCGGCGACGAGGTCGTCCCGGGACTGCTGGCCGGCGCCCAGGAACAGGTCGGCCGGGTAGCCGCCGAAGGCCTCGGACCCGATCGAGCTGCCGGTCGGCTCCACGCCGGCCAGGCGGGCGCTGCGCCGGTCGTGGGCCAGGCCGACCGACACCCCGGCCCGCACGAGGTCGAGCCGGCGCTTGGGGGTGCCCTCGGCGTCGTAGGGGCGGCCCAGGGCGCGCTGGTCGGTGGCGTCGTCCCAGAGGTCGATCTGCTCGTCGAGCTGCTGCTCCCCGAGGTGGACGAAGCTGGTGCCCTCGGCGTGGGCCTTGGCGTTGAAGCCGAGCCAGGCCGGGAACAGCAGCAGGGCGGCCACCGCCCGGGGCTCGAGCACGACCTCGTAGCTGCCCGGCTCGAGGTTGACGGGCTCGGTGCCGGCCCGGGCCTTGGCCGCCGCGACCGCGCCCAGCCGGGCGCCGTTGAGGTCGGCCAGGCGGACCGACGTCCCCTGCCCGCAGCCGTCGGTGGGCGGGCCGCTGGGGGCGGCGGCCCGGTGGATGCCGTCGACCTGGGCCATCGTGGCGCGGCTGGCGTAGGCGAGTCCCGAGGTGCTGCGCAGCACGTGGGTGCCGGCGTCGGTGGAGCAGTAGCCGGCCGCTTCGAGGTCGGCGCCGGCGGCCACAAAGTCGGCCACCACCTGGGCCCGGGCGTCGGGGTCGGCCGCCGCGGTGACGTCGTCCCAGTGGTCGACCTCGGCCAGCGAGCCGGGATCGGCCAGGCCGGGGAACTCCGGGTCGGCCGGGCGGAGGGCGGCCGCCGCCAGGCACCCCTTGACGAGGCGCTCGAGGCCATCGGGGTCCACCCGGGTGGTGGTGGCCTGGGCCACCTGGCCGGCGCCCACCACCACCCGCAGGCGCACGTGCTGCTCGTCGCTGGCCATGTTCTGGTGGATCCGGCTGTTGGCGAAGCGGGTGAGCGCGCTGGTGCCGGTGCCGCAGGTGACGAGGGCCTGGGCCCGGCCCCCGATCCGCTGCAGCACCTCGTCGCAGACGCCGGACCCGGCGGCAACGAGGGGGTCGGCCTCGGGCTGCCAGGCCATCACCGCACCCCCACGCGGACGTCGCGGAAGCGGGCCGGCACGGAGGGGTGCCCCGTGTGGCCGACCTGCATCGGCTGGCCCTTGCCGCAGTTGGCCGTCCCCCAGAACACCCACTCGTCGGGGCCGCCGACCATGTCCATCGACGCCCAGAACTGCGGGCCGATGCCGGTGTAGGTGGGGTTGCGGAGCATCTGGCCCAGCTGGCCGTCGTTCACCTCCCAGGCGATCTCGCAGCCGAACTGGAAGTTGAGTCGCTTGTCGTCGATCGACCACGAGCGGTTGGTGTCCATGTAGATGCCGTCCTCGGTGGCGGCGATCATCTCAGCGAGGGAGCTGTCGCCGGGCAGCAGGCCGACGTTGGTCATCCTGACCATGGGGAGCCGGGCGGCGCCGTCGGCCCGCACCATGCCGCCGGAGGTGCGACCGACGAGCGGCGCCGAATCGCGCCCGGAGAGGACCCCCACCCAGGTGCCGTCCTTGACGATGTCGACGGCTTGGGCGGCCACGCCCTCGTCGTCGTACCCGAAGCTGCCGAGGGCCCCGGGCAGCGTGGCGTCGGCCGTGACGTTCATGAGGTCCGACCCGTACCGCAGCGACCCCAGCTGCGCCGGATCGAGCCAGGAGGTGCCGGCGAAGGCCGCCTCCCAGCCGAGGATGCGGTCGAGCTCGATGGCGTGGCCGATGGACTCGTGGATCTGCAGGGCCATCTGCTCGCTGCCCAGGATGAGGGTGGTCGTCGTCTCCGGGCACTGCGGAGCGCGGAGCAGCGCCTGGGCCTCCTCGGCCACGCGCGGGGCGTTGGCGAGGAGGTCGATCTCCCGCACGAGCTCCCACCCCCGGGTGCCGAACTGGCCTCGCACGCCGGGGTAGCTGCGACGCTGGGTCTCGCCGTCGCCGATGGCGGTGGCGTCGATGACGGCGCCGCACTCGAGGAGGTGCTGGTCGATCCGGCTGCCCTCGCTCGACACGAACCACTTCTCGGTGTCCCAGATCTGGTGGCTGGCCTGGGCCAGCGGCACACCGGCGTCGGCCATGGCCCCCGTGGCCCCGACGAGCAGATCGGCCCGCTCGGTGAGGCTCACGTCGTCGAGGGGGTGCTCCACCCAGGTGCTCTGCCACGAGGCCTCCACGACCGGAGCCGGGGCCAGCTCGAGGTCGGGACCGGCCACCCGGGCGCTGGCCCGGGCCACCGCCGCGGCCCGCTGGCCGGCCCCCCGGGCGGCGGCCAGCGTGAGCTCAGGTGTGGACTGGAAGCCCCACGACGAACCGATGAGGGCCCGTACCCCGATGCCGGCCGTCTCGGTCTGCGTGAGGTCCTCCACGACGCGGTTCTTGGCCGCCATCGACTCGTAGCGGACCACCATCAGCCGGGCGTCGGCGTAGCGGGCTCCGGCAGCGAGGGCGGCCTCCACAGCCGCCGTGGCGAGGTCGAACATCGCGGCGACCGTACCCGGACGGGCCGGTCTCCGCCGCCGGCGGGACGCCCCCGCGCGTCAGCCCCGCAGGGCGCGCAGCGGCTGCAGCTCGGGCCAGTGCGGGGCCTGGGTGGTGCGGAAGTCGTAGATGCTGCCGCCGATGGCCCCGCGGTCGGCGATGGCCTGGCGGAACCCGACCAGGTCCTGGGTCGACGTCGTGTCGCCGATGCCGCCGAGGGCGTGGATCGGGGCGTCCGGCCGTCCGATGTGCTCCCGGAGGCGGTCGATGTTGGTGACCGTGTAGACGTAGGCGTCACGCCACTCGTCGCGCCGGTTGGTCCAGTAGCTCATCGGTAGCCAGACGTCGTAGCTGGGGGCCAGCTCGGCCCACGGGAAGCCCGGCCAGTAGTTCGGGTTGACGTCCTCCATGAGGACCGGCTCGAGAGGGATCGCCCCGATGACCTCGCCGGGGAGGGCCGCCCGCAGCGCCGCCGACAGGTCGATGAGCCGTCGGTTGCGCTCGGCCACGTCGCCCACGTTGCGGCCCTCGATGTCCACCGCGATGCCCTCGATGGGCAGCGCGGCGATCGAGACGAGCCGCTGCAGGTCCCAGGCCGGGTCCTCGAGGGTCGGCAGGTACCACCCGACGACGGCGATCCCGTTCTGGTGGGCCCGCTGGACGAAGGCCAGCAGGCGGTCGATCTCCAGCACGTCGGTGGGCGAGTCCCACTTGCTGGCCTGGATGAACACCGTCTGGACGCCTTGCTGGCCGAGCAGGTCCATCGATTCGGGCTCGAGCGCAGGAGCACCCCGGGCGTAGGTCGTCGTCCAGTCGTAGACGTCCAGCCAGGCGCCCAACCCCCGGTAGGGGGTGAGGGTGAACCGAGCGGGCGACGTCGTCGTGGTGGTGGGCGGGGGCGGCGCGGTGGTCGTGGTCGGGGGCGGCAGCGGGGCCGTCGTGGTCGTCGGCTCCGCCAGCGCGGCGTCCACACTCACAGCGGCGGCCTCGGCCTCCGTCCGCTGCACCATGGCTCGCTCGAACGGCCGAGAGGCGGCTGCGCCCTCGGCCCACGGCGTGGCCGGGCTGAGGCCCAGCATCGTCGCCAGCGATCCCACCACGAGGGCCCCGGCAGCGGCCCGTCCCGCGACATGTCGGCGTCGCATCCCCATCCTTCACTCGCTCGTGCCCGCCCTCGGAGCGAGCCGCCCGCTCGCCTCAAGGACGCACATCGTAGAAGTGCGCCGCATCGGTGCGGTTGGGCCGTTCGACCCCTCTTGCCCAGGTCTCCCCACCCCCCGGTGGCTGTGGTTGCAGTTCGCCGCCTGGGCCGGCGAGCCCTGCTCGGGTGATCAGATCTCGCCCGACTCCAGGACGTTCTCGAGCTCCTCGACCGACATCAGCACCGCCCGCGCCTTGGACCCCTCCGAGGGCCCGACGACGCCACGCTCCTCCAGGAGGTCCATCAGTCGCCCGGCCCGGGCGAAGCCGACCTTGAGCTTGCGCTGCAGCATCGAGGTGGAGCCCAGCTGGCTGCGCACGACGAGCTCCATGGCCTGGAGGACGAGGTCGTCGTCATCGTCACCGGAGCCGTTGCCGTGCCCCATGCCCGAGGAGGAGCCGCCGGCGTCGTCGGCGCCCTGCACCTCCTTGTCGTAGGCGATGTCCGGGGCCTGCCGCTTCCAGACGCCGGCCACCTTGCGCACCTCCTCCTCGCTCACCCAGGAGCCCTGGATGCGCGACGGGGCGGAGGAGGTCGGCCCGAGCAGGAGCATGTCGCCCTTGCCGATGAGCCGCTCGGCGCCCTGCTGGTCGAGGATGACGCGGCTGTCGGTGGCGGAGGACACGGCGAAGGCCAGGCGGGCGGGGACGTTGGCCTTGATGACGCCGGTGATGACGTTGACCGACGGGCGCTGGGTGGCGATGACGAGGTGGATGCCGACGGCGCGGGCCATCTGGGCGATCCGGCAGATCGACTCCTCGACGTCGCGGGCGGCCACCATCATGAGGTCGGCCAGCTCGTCGATCACGACGAGGATGAACGGCAGGCGAGGGAACTCGCGGGTGACCTCCCCGCTGGGCGACACCTCGTTGGGGAGATCGCCGCGGTCGTAGGCCGCGTTGTAGCCGGTGATGTCCCGGAAGCCGACCTCGGCCAGGAGGTCGTAGCGGCGCTCCATCTCCCGGACGGCCCAGGACAGGGCGTTGGCCGCCTTCTTGGGGTTGGTGACGACCTGGGTGAGCAGGTGCGGCAGCCGGTCGTACTGGCCCATCTCGACCCGCTTGGGGTCGATGAGGATCATCCGCACCTGGTCGGGCGTGGAGCGCATGAGGATCGACGTGATGAGCGAGTTGAGGCAGCTCGACTTGCCCGCGCCCGTGGCGCCGGCGATGAGGATGTGCGGCATCGTGGCCAGGTTCATCAGCACGGACTTGCCGTTGATGTCCCGGCCCACGGCCACCTCGAGGGGATGGGTGGCCCGCTTGGCCTCGGGGGAGGCGAGGATGTCGCCGAGGGCGACGATCTGGCGGTCGGGGTTCGGCACCTCGACGCCGATGGCCTGTCGCCCCGGGATGGGGGCGAGGATGCGGACGTCGGGCGACGCCATGGCGTAGGCGATGTCCTTGTGGAGGCTGGTGACCCGAGCCACCTTCACGCCGGGGCCGAGCTCGAGCTCGTAGCGGGTCACCGAGGGCCCCACCACCATGCCGACGAGGCGGGTCTCCACGCCGTGCTGGGCGAGGGCCTCCTCCAGCACCCGGCCCGCCGCCTCGACGGCGGCCTTGTCGACCTCCTGGGCCCCGCTGCGAGCCAGCAGGGCCGGCGGCGGGAGCTTCCAGACGGACCCGGCCACGGCCGGGCCGAGCTCGAGGTCGAGCTGCTCGGCCTCGGTGACGGGGTCGACGTTCGAGACGTCGACCTTCGGCTTGCGGGCCCGAGGCTTCTTGGGCGGCGGCTCGTCGTCCTCCTCGACCCCCTCGTCCTGGTCGAACAGCCGCACGCCGACGCCGTCCTCGTCGCCGGGGCTGAGGTTGAACAGCGTGTCCTTCGTCTGGCGGAGATAGGCGGAGATGGCCGAGCCGGCCGGCCGCATGCCAGCGGCCGTGCTCTCGGCGGCCACCCGCACTGGGACGCGGGTCAGCACCACGAGGCCGGCGAGGGCGACGGTGGCCAGGAGCAGGCCGGCGCCCCACGGCGCGATGCCGGCGGCGAGGGGCCCGGCGGCGGCGATGCCCAGGAGGCCACCGGCGTGGACGAGGTCGTCCGTCGGCGCGTCGAGCCCCGGGCGGCCGCCGGCCAGGTGCAGGAGCCCGCACCCGGCGACGAACACGAGCAGGCCGCCGACCCAGACGTGGGCGTTGGCGGCCGGCTCGTCGTCCTCGTCGGTGCCCCGGACGAGGAGGATGCCGGCCCCCACCAGGGCCACAGGGACGAGGAGGCGGGCCCAGCCCACGAGCGTGCCGATGCCGTCCGCGAGGGCCCGCCCGACGGGCCCGGCGGCGTCGACGTAGATGCCGAGGCCGGCCACGAGGCCCAGCCCCAGGAGGAGCAGGCCGGTGACGTCGGCCGAGTGGCCGTCGAGGGCGGTGGCCAGTGCGCGCAGCATCCGGTCGAAGGCGGAGGGAGGCGGGGCGCCCCGCTTCTTGTCCGGCGCGCGCTTGGCCCCCGAGCGGGGTCGCTGGGTCGTTGCCACAGTGGCCACAACCGTACCAGGAGCCCCACGAGCAACACCGGACCCAGCAGGCGGCGGCGCCGTGGCGTGCGCAACCCGACGTGCGTGCGCAGAACGACCGCAACGGTTGCTTCACGCACGCGACAGGACGAGATCAGCGGCGACGCTGGCAGGCCGGGCAGTAGGTGGTGCCCCGCCCGTCGACGACGCTCCGGCGCAGCTCGGTCCCGCAGCGCAGGCAGGGCTGGCCGGCCCGGCCGTAGCAGCCGAGCTCCACCTGGTTGCGGCCCTGGCCGCCGTCGACGGTGCGGTAGTCGCGCAGCGTCGTGCCGCCGTTGGCGATGGCCTGCACGAGCACGGTCCGCAGCTCGGCCAGCAGCCGCTCGGACTCCCGGCGGGTGATCGACCGCCGCGACGGGTGCACGCCGGCCCGCCACAGGGCCTCGTCGGCATAGATGTTGCCGATGCCGGCGATCGGGCGCTGCGACAGCAGCTGGGTCTTCACGTGCGCCGTGCTCCGGCGCAGGTTGCGCCACAGCCCCCCGTCGTCCAGCGCCGGGTCCCAGGGCTCCGGGCCGAGGGCGGCGAGGGTCGGGAGCGACGCCCACTCCCCCGCCGGGACCACCCCGATCCGACCGAACCGGCGCACGTCGCGCAGCTCGAGCACCCGACCGTCGTCGAGCACCCACCACGCCCGCACGTACGGATCCATCCCGTCCGGGCGCATCCGCAGCTGCCCCGTCATCCCGAGGTGGACGATCAGCTGGCGGTCGTCGTCCAGCCCGACGAGCAGGTACTTCCCCCGCCGGCCGACCTGGTCGATCCTCGCCCCCGCAGCGAAGGGCGCCGAGGCGAACTTGGGCGACGGGTGCCCCCAGCCCTCCACGATGGCGCGCCCCACGAGCAGCGGCTCCAGCCCCCGCCGGACCGTCTCGACCTCGGGCAGCTCCGGCACCCCGGCAGCATGCCAGCACCGCCTTGAGAACGGTCGGTCAGGCCTCCATGACGACCGGCACGATCATCGGCTTGCGCTTGGTGCGGTCGTTGACGAAGCGGCCGGCGGCGCGCCGCACCGCCCGTTGCAGCGCGTCGATGTCCGGCTCGCCGGCCTCCGCGAAGAGCGCCTTCACGGCCTGGCGCACGGCGTCGGCGCACTCGTCGAGCAGGGCCTCCGCCTCCGGGGCGTAGACCCAGCCCCGGGTGATGATCTCGGGGCCCGTGAGGATGGCGCCGTCGTGGATGGCGACGGTGACCACCACGACCACCACGCCCTCCTCGGCGAGGACCCGGCGGTCGCGCAGGACGCCCTGGCCGACGTCGCCGATGATGCCGTCGACGTAGAGGTAGCCGGCCGGCACGGTGCCGCTCTTGCGGATCCCCTCGTCGTCGATGGTGATCTGGTCGCCGTCCTCGCAGATGACCGTGCGGGACGCCGGCACGCCCATCGTCTGGGCCAGCTCGGCGTGGGCCACGAGGTGCCGGTACTCGCCGTGGACCGGGACGAACCACTGCGGCTCCACGACCGACAGGAGGGTCTTGATCTCCTCCTGCTTGGCGTGGCCGGTGGCATGGACGTCCTCCAGCCCGGAGTGGACGACCTTGGCGCCCAGGCGCACGAGGCCGTCGATCACCTTCGTGACGCTCATCTCGTTGCCCGGGATCGGGTGCGACGACAGGATCACCGTGTCGTCCGGGCCGATCTTGATCCAGCGGTTCTCGCTGTTGGCCATGCGGGTGAGGGCCGACATCGGCTCGCCCTGGCTGCCCGTCGAGATGACGCAGACCTGGCCGTCGGGCAGGTCGTCGATGTCCTCGATGTCGACGATCGACGACTCGGGGATCTGCAGGAGGCCCATCTCCCGGGCCAGGCGCATGTTCTTCTTCATCGACAGCCCGAGCGTGGCCACCTTGCGGCCCTGGGCGATGGCAGCGTCGGCGATCTGCTGGACGCGGTGCACGTGGCTGGCGAAGCAGGCGATCACGATGCGCCGGCCCTCGTGCTGGTGGAAGAGGTCGTAGAGCACGCTGCCGACGCTCTTCTCCGAGCGGGAGTGGCCGTGGGAGTCGGCGTTGGTGGAGTCGCCGAGGAGCAGCCGGATCCCGGACTCGTAGGCGATGGCGCCCATACGGGTGAGGTCCGTGAGGCGCCCGTCGACGGGGGTGAGATCGAGCTTCCAGTCGCCTGTGTGCATCACCACGCCCTGCGGGGTGTGGAAGGCAGTGGCGAAGCCGTGGGGCACCGAGTGAGTGACGGGGATGAACTCGACGTCGAACGGACCGATCTTGCGGCGCTCGCCGTCGGTCACCGGGATGAGCTCGGTCCGGCCGAGCAGGCCGGCCTCCTCGATCCGGTTGCGGGCCAGGCCCAGCGTGAGGGCGGAGCCGTAGATCGGGAACGACAGCTCGCGGAGGAGGTAGCTGAGGCCCCCGACGTGGTCCTCGTGGCCGTGGGTGGCGATGCAGCCGATGACGCGGTGGGCGTTGTCGCGCAGCCAGGTGAAGTCCGGGAGGATGAGGTCGATGCCGAGGTGCTCGAGCTCGGGGAACATCAGGCCGCAGTCGAGCAGGAGGAGCTGGTCCTCGCACTCGAAGACCATGCAGTTCCGGCCGATCTCGCCGAGGCCGCCGAGGAAGGTGATCGTGACGGGAGCGGCCATGGTCAACGGGTGGCGCCGAGGCGATCGAGCATGGCCCGGGCCTCGGCCTCGAGCTCGGCCGGCTCAGGGCCGAGCGGCGGCCGAACGGGGCCGCCCGGGAGGCCGAGCACCCGGAGGGCCACCTTGACGGCCAGCGCGTACTGGGCGGTCTCGCGGCTCTCGTACCAGTAGGACTCGAACAGCGAGGCGTTGATCTCCTGGGCTCGGGCGTGGTCGCCCTTGGCGAAGGCGTCGACGAGGGCGCGCATGGCCTCGCCGCACCAGTGGGTGGACGTGCCGATCACGCCGACGCCCCCCACCGCCAGCAGCGGGAGGGTCATCGCGTCGTCGCCGCTGTAGACGTCGAAGCCATCGGGGGCCTCGGCGATGACCCGGGCCGTCTCCCCGGGGTTGCCCGCCGCGTCCTTGAGGCCGACGATCGTGGGCACCTCGTTGGCGAGGCGGATCAGCAGGTCGGTCTCGATCTTGCGGCCCGTGCGGCCGGGGATGTCGTAGACCACCATCGGGCGGTCGGTGGCCGCCGCGACGCTACGGAAGTGGGCCTCGAGGCCAGCCTGGGATGGCCGGTTGTAGTACGGCGTGACGACGAGCAGGCCGTCCATGCCCGCCTCGGCCGCCTTCTCGCTCATCATGCAGGCGTGGCGGGTCTCGTTGCTGCCGGTCCCGGCGACGAGCGGCACGTCGACCGCCGCCCGCACCACCTCCCAGAGCTGCACCTGCTCGTCGTCGCTCAACGTCGGGGCCTCACCGGTCGTGCCGGAGACGACGAGGCCGTCGTTGCCGTGGGCCACCAGCCAACGGGCCAGCTCGGCGGCGCCGTCGGGGTCGAAGCCGCCGTCGGCGTCGAACGGGGTGACCATCGCCGTCAGGACGCGACCGAAGCGGGCGGCGCCGCTCACAGCACCTCCTCCTGGCCGCGCTCGATGCCGAGCGTGGCCAGGAGGTCCTCGTGGAGCTCGAACCATATGGTGTGGTAGCTGGGGATCATCGGTTTGGTGAACCAGTCGTTGTCGCCGCCACGGAGGCGGTCGAGGGCGTGGGCGAGGCGGGGGCCATAGCGGCGGTAGCGCTCGAGGGAATCGGTGAGCTCCTCGCAGACCGGCTGGATGCCGGCATCGATGTCGCCGAGGCGGGCGATGACGGCGGCGTCGTAGTCGGCGTCGGAGTGGTCGTTGATGACGGCGTCGTCACCGTCGCCGCGCAGCTGCCAGGCGGTGCAGACGTCGAGCAGGTCCCCGTTGCGGGTCAGGAAGCGTCGGTAGGCGGCGGCGACGGCCTCCCGGACCCCGTGTCGGTCGAGCTCGTCGCTGAGCAGCTGCGCGTGCTCGGCCCGACCGGCGGGGGTGAGGGTGAAGCCCGACATCCGGCCCTCCCGGTACGACGCCAGCTCCTGAGCGGCGAGGTCGGCGAGGAGCGACTTGGCCTCCACCTCGTCGACGCCGACCACCTCGGCCACCGCCGGCGCCTCGGCGAACCCCTTCAGGCGCAGGCCGTGCAGGACCAGGGTCCGAGGGTCCGAAGGGGCAGGCATCGCCCCGGGACCCTACTCGCCCACCCCCTCGAGCCGACCAGCGACATCCGGCTTCGCCGGGGCCCGCCGGGCCTCCTCCTTGGCCATCTTGCGCAACAGCAGGAGGTAGCCGCCGCCGGCGATGGTGGTGAAGATGAACCACTGCACGGCGTAGCCGAGGTGGGGGCCCTCATCGAGCTCGGGCGGGTCGAGCGGCACCAGCGTGGCGGCGTCCCCGGCCGCCGCGTTGCCGCCGACAGCAGCCGGCTCGGGCGGATCGCTCTCCCCGAGCTGCACGTAGGCGGGCAGGACCTCGTAGTGCACCTGGGCGGCGAGGCGCTCGAGGTCCACGCGGGCCAGCACGGCCAGCTTGCCCTCCCCGGGGTCGGTGGCCCCGAAGCTGCCGCGATGCTGGCTGGGCAGCACGAGCCCGGTGACCGACACCTGGCCCGCGGGTGGGTCGGGAGGCACGATGTCGCCCTCGACGTCGTAGCCGATGAACCCCCGGTTCACGAGCACGGCCCGGCCGTCGTCGAGCACCAGCGGCGTGAGCACCCAGGCCCCCGACGCACCGTTGAGGCTGCGGTTCTCCACCACGAAGGTGTCGTCGACGGCGTAGCGCCCCGTGGCGGTGACGCGGCGGTACAGCACCGCGTCCACCTCGTCGCTGCCGACCTCGGCCGACGCCGGCACGACGTCCTCCACCGGTTCGGCCGGCTCGACCTGCCGGGCCTCGACGAGGGCGTTGTGGTCGCGCTTCTCGTCGAGGCGGCGGAGCTGCCAGAAGCCGAGCTGCACCATGGTCACGACGAGCAGCGCCACGAGGATGTGGCGCACGATCCACTTCAGCGTCCGGGCGAACCGCCAGCTCACCCGGCCGAGGCTACGGGTCGGCCTGCCCGCACGACGAACCGCCGGCCCTCGTCGGGGCTGCAGAACATGTACTGGGTGAGCGGGTCGTTCACCAGTTCCCTCTCACCCTACTTGAACCTGGTTCTCAGCCCGACGCCCACCGGGTCAGGTCACGTGGTGGGGAGCTCGTAGCCCTCGAAGCGGTCCCGCAGGTCCTTCTTGGAGAACTTCCCGACGCTCGTCTTCGGGATCTCGTCCACGAAGGCGACGTCGTCGGGCAGCCACCACTTGGCCACCTTGTCCTCGAGGTAGGCGAGGAGCTCCTCCTTGGTGAGCGACTGGCCCTCCCGCAGCACCACGCAGGCCAGCGGCCGCTCGGCCCACTTGGGGTGGGGCACGCCGATCACCGCCGCCTCGGCCACCGCGGGGTGGCCCATGATCTCGTTCTCGAGGTCGACCGAGGAGATCCACTCCCCGCCGGACTTGATGACGTCCTTGGTGCGGTCCACGAGCCGGATGTAGCCGTGCCGGTCGATGACGGCGACATCGCCCGTCTTCAGCCAGCCGTCCTCGGTGAAGCTCTCGGGCGAGCGCTCGTCGTTGTAGTAGCTGGCCGCGATCCAGGGGCCCGCCACCTGCAGCTCGCCGGAGCTCTCCCCGTCCCACGGCAGGGCCTCGGTGCTGCCCGGGCGGACGATCCGGGCCTCGACGCAGAGGGCGGCCGGGCCCACGGTGGTGCGCAGGTCGGCCCGACCCTCGTCGTCGAGGACGGCGTCGAGGGTGGACTTGATGCGCCCGACCGACGCGATGGGGCTGGTCTCGGTCATCCCCCAGGCCTGCATGATCGGCAGGCCGGTCTGCTCCCGGTAGGCCTCCGACAGGGCCCGGGGCACGGCCGAGCCGCCGCAGGGGATGGCTCGCAGGGCCGAGAGGTCGCGCCCCTTCAGCTCCGGGAGGACCCCCATCCAGATGGTGGGGACGCCGGCGGCGATGGTGACCCGCTCCTCCTCGATGAGCGCGGCGAGCGACGGAGGCGACAGGTCCGGCCCCGGCATCACGAGGTCGGCCCCGGAGGCCACCGCCGCGTGGGCCAGGCCCCAGGCGTTGGCGTGGAACATCGGTACGACGGGCAGGACGACGTCGGACTCCTGCACCCCGACGCTGCCGGCCAGCATGCATCCCATCGTGTGCAGGAACGTCGACCGGTGCGAGTACACGACGCCCTTGGGGTTGCCGGTCGTGCCACTCGTGTAGGCCATGGCGGCGGCCTGGTCCTCGTCGTCCACCCGGAAGGCCACGGGCGAGGCGACGGCGAGGAGCTCCTCGTAGTCGTGCATCGCGGGGCCACCCTCGAGTGCGGCGGGGACATCGCCTCGCCCGTCGTCCATGACGACGAGGTGGCGCACGGTCTCGAACCCCGGTACCAGGGGCCACAGGAGCCCGAGCAGCGACCGGTCGACGAAGACCACCTCGTCCTCGGCGTGGTTGACGATGTAGGTGATCTGCTCGGGGAACAGCCGGATGTTGAGGGTGTGCACCACCCGGTTCGTGCACGGCGCCGCGAAGTAGAGCTCGAGGTGGCGAGCCGTGTTCCAGCCGAAGGTCGCCACGCGCCCGTCGGCGCTGATCCCGAGGTCGTCGAAGACGCCGCCCAGCCGGCGGGTGCGGTCGGCCCACTCGCCGTAGGTGATCCGCTCCTTGCCCACCGCGGTGACGGTGACGACCGTCTTGTCGAAGTACAGCTTCTCGGCCCGCTCGAAGAGGTGAGGCAACGTGAGCGGCACATCCTGCATGAGGCCCTGCATGGCGAGATCCCTCTCGGTCGGCGTCGGTCGGCGTCGGTCGGCGTCGGTCGGCACAATAGAAGATGCCAGACTCGCCGTCGTGGCCGCCGAACCCGAGCCCCCTGTCGACGCCGCCACCAGCCCGCCGGGCGGCCACCCCCCGCCGCTCGACGCGCCGCCTCGCCACCCGCTCGGGCGCCGCCGGCTGGCCTTCCTGGTCGGCCCGATCATCGCGCTCGTCATCGCCTCCAACGTCGGCGACGCCCTCGCCACCACGCTGGCCACCACCCACCCCCTCACGCTCGTCGCCCTCAACGCCCGCAACCGCAACCTGGTGCTGGTCACGAACGAGCTCGACGCCCTCAGCTACTACGGGATGGCCACGCTGCGCCTCATGCTGAGCGACCCGCTCTTCTTCCTGGTGGGCTACTGGTACGGCGAAGCGGCCGTGACCTGGATGGAGAAGCGCACGCGCACCTGGGGGTCCACGATGCGCCAGGTCGAGCGCTGGTTCGGGCGGGCCGCCTACCCGCTCGTCTTCATCGCCCCCAACAACCTCATCTGCCTGATGGCGGGCGCGGCGGGCATGAGCGTGGGGGGCTTCTTCGCCGTCAACCTGGCCGGCACCCTCGTGCGGCTGTTCCTGATCCGGCGGGTCGGTGAGGCCTTCGAGGCCCCGATCGACGACCTGCTCGGCTTCCTGGCCGACTACCGGGTGCCGCTGCTCATCCTCTCCGTCGTGCTGGTGGGGGCCACCACGCTGTTCGAGATGCGCCGGGGCGAGGGCGAGATCGAAGCCGTCCTCCACCTTGACGACGACCTCGAACCGGAGCCCGACCCGCCAGAGGACCCGGTCGGCGGCTGAGCGAGGTCAGGCCCGGGCTCGGTCGCAGCGGTGCAGGAGCCCGGTCTCGTCGAGCAACCAGGCGTCGGGGAAGGCCAGGCTGCTCCAGAAGTGCTCGGCGTCGAAGCCGCCCCCCAGGCGGGCGTCGAGGTGGACGGCCAGCGCGAGGCCGTGGGACACGATCACCAGCGGGCCGTCAGTGCCGGCGGCGGCGTCGGCCAGCGCCTCAGCCATGCGGCGGGCGACGTCGACGTGGGGCTCCCAGCCGGGGGGCAGCTCGCGGCGCAGGTACCGATGCACGACGGCGCGGTAGCCGGGCCCGATCCAGGGGCGGACCGCCTCCCGCAGCCGGGGATCGGCGACGACCTCGGCCGACCAGGCCGCCCCGATCTCCTCGGCGGTGGCGACGGCCTTGGGCTCCGTGCTGGTGACGAGGGCGCCGATGCGGGCCTCGGCGCCCTCGACCCCGGCCGGACCGACCTCGAGCCGCTGGGCCAGCCGCTGGGCGCTGCGCCGGCCCTCCGCATCGAGCCTCCAGCTCGTCGGGTGCACCCCCTCCTCCGGGGCGGCCATGGCGTGGCGCACGTAGATGACCGGTCGGGGCACCTCCTCGACCGTAGCCAACGGCGCGCCGTCGGCGGCGGCGCCTCCAGGGTGGGCCCCCGGCTCGACCCGCCTCGGTACGCTCGCAGGACCATGGTCCCCCCCCGCTCCCTCTTCACCGGCGTCGGTGTCGCCCTCGTCACGCTCTTCGACGAAGGCGGCGAGATCGACGCCCCGGCCACCGCCGACCACGCCGCCCGCCTCGTCGATGCGGGTGTTGCCGCTGTCCTCGTTGCCGGCTCGACCGGCGAGGCGGCCGCCCTCGACGCCGACGAGCGCAGCGACCTCCTGATCGCCGTCGCTTCGGCGGTCGACGGCCGCGTGCCCGTCCTCGCCGGCACCGGCGCCGCCTCCGCCCGCCAGGCTGTCGAGCTCTCCACGCGAGCGGAGGCCGACGGCGCCGATGCGCTGCTCGTCCTCTCCCCGCCCGCCGTGGCCGACCCCCGCCCCTACTACGCCCGGGTGACCGACGCCGTCGAGGTGCCGGTCTTCGCCTACCACTACCCCAACGCGTCGCGCCCCGGGGTCCCCGTCGACGTGCTGCGGGAGCTCCCGGTGGCGGGCATCAAGGACTCCTCCGGTGACGCCGAGCGGCTCATCCTGGAGGCGGACGAGCTCTCGGCGGGCCTCTACACGGGCCACCCGGCGCTCATCACCCTGGCCGGGGCCATCGGGTGTGCCGGCGCCATCGTGGCCCTCGCCAACGTGGACCCCGAGGGCTGCGCCCGCGCCTGGGCCGGCGACGGCGCCTGCCAGCGCGAGCTCATCAACGGCCACCGGGCCCAGGCCCTGGCCGGCATCGCCGGCCTCAAGCGCACTCTCTGCGCCCTCCACGGCACCAGCCCCGTCTCCCGCCTCGGCTGAGCCTCCACCCCCGCGCCCCGCCCCCACCACCCCACCACGGCACGAACCCGCGGCTGTTCTTGCTCGGAAACCGCAACGAATGACCGCTGGTTGGAGGGGGTGGCGGGTTAGAGGTCGAGGAGGGTGTCGAGGCCGATGGTGAGGCCCGGGCGGTCGGCCACCTGCTTCACGGCGAGGAGGACGCCCGGCATGAAGCTCGACCGGTCGTAGCTGTCGTGGCGGATGCTGAGGGTCTGGCCGGTGGTCCCGAGGAGGACCTCCTGGTGGGCCACCATCCCGCGGAGCCGCACCGAGTGGACCCGTATGTCAGCCGGGCCCTTGGCGCCCCGGGCGCCGGGGAGGACCTCGGTGGTGGTGGGGTCGGCGCCCCACTGCGCCGAGGCCGCCGCCATGCGCTCGAGCGTGAGCATCGCGGTGCCCGACGGGGCGTCGACCTTCTGGTCGTGGTGGAGCTCGATGATCTCCGCCGTCTCGAAGTAGGGGGCGGCGCGCTCGGCGAAGTGCATCATCAAGACGGCGCCGATGGCGAAGTTCGGGGCGATGAAGCAGCTGCTCCGGGTGAACGCGGCGCGGAACCCCTCGAGGTCGACGTCGGTGAAGCCGGTGGTGCCCACGACGGCATGGATGCCGTGCTCGGCGGCGAAGGCCAGGGTGCGGCGCGACACGTCGAGGACCGTGAAGTCGACGACCACCTGGGCGTCGGCTTGGACGAGAGCGTCCAGGTCGGCGGTCACATGCAGGTCGCTGTCGACCTTGGCCACCGACCGGAGGTCGAGCCCCGAGTGCTGCGGGTCGACGGCGGCCACCAGCTCGAGGGCGTCGTCGGCGGTCACCGCCTGGCACACGGTGCTGCCCATGCGGCCGGCGGCGCCCACGACGCCGACGCGGATCGGTGCGCTCACGACGGCGGAGGGGGCGGCGGGGGCGTGTCACCCGCCGGCGGCGGAGGCGGCGTCGGGTCCCCGGGCGGCGGCACAGGCGGCGCCGGCGGGATCGGGCTGGGAGGGACCGGGGGCGCGGGCGGGACCGGCGACGGGCCCGGCGGAGCGGGCGGCGGCGGCACCGGGGCCGGCGGAGGCGGAGGCGTGGGAGCTGGCGGGGCGGGCGGCTCCGGGGGCGCGGGCGGGGCCGGCGGCTCCGGGGGCGCGGGCGGAGGCGGAGGGGACGGCGGCTCCGGGGGCGCGGGCGGGGCGGGGGGCTCCGGACTCGGCGGAGGGGGCGGGGCCGGCGATGGCGGCGCGGCGGCCTCCTCCTTGCTGCCCCCGAGCTCGCCGTGCTCGGCTTCGTGGGCCGCCAGCTCGCCGAGCACGCGGGCGATGTTGGCGTCGGCATCGGCGTAGCCGCCCTTGTGCTTGGCGTAGGTCCAGGCGCCCAGCTCGCGCAGGAGGCCGTCGGCCTTGCGCTTGGCCGACATGTCGGCGACGCCCTCCTGCGCAGCCTTCGTGGCCTCGCTGAGCGTCTCCTTGGCCTTGTCGAGGAACCCCATGGCCTGTCTCCTTCGCGCCGGTACCGGACCGCCGGAGCCTACTGAGCCCGGTCGATCCACTACGTCGCGCCGGAACGGTCAGCCGAGGGCGCCGTCCTCGAAAGGCCCGACGGCGGCCAGCACGCGCGGCCCGTCGAGCACGGCGTGCAGCACCCGGTCGACGTCCGCCGGGGTGACGGCCCGCAGCCGGGCGACGTGCTCGTCGATGGTGGTGATCGAGTCGCGCTGCATGAGGCTGCGCCCCAGCCGGCCCATGCGGCCGCCCGTGTCCTCCAGCCCGAGGAGCGTCGAGCCCTCCAGGTACCCGGCCGCCACCTCGAGCTCGCGGGGGGTGACGCCGCGCTGCAGCACCTCGGCCACCACCCGCTCGATGACGGCCAACGCCTCGGGTGCTCGCGACGGAGCGGTGCCGCAGTACACGGTGAGGTAGCCGCTGTCGGCGTAGGAGCTGATGTGGGAGTACACGGAGTAGGCCAGCCCGCGCTCCTCGCGCACCTCTTGGAAGAGGCGGCTGGCCATCCCGCCGCCGAGGATCTGGTTGGCCACGGCCAGCGCCCAGCGGTCGTCGTCGTCGGCGGAGAGGCTGCGCCACCCGAGCGAGAGGTTGGCCTGCTCGGTGTCGTCGTGCTCGATGACGACGGTGGGCTCGAGCGGCCCCGGGGCGCTGCGGACGGGGCGCTCGCCGCCGCTGGTGTGGCCGAGCGCCTCGGTGACCGCGTCGACGACCTCCCGGTGCTCGAGCCGGCCGGCGGCGGCCACCACCATGGCGGCGGGCCGGTACCACTGCGCGAAGAACGCCGCGATGCCGTCGCGCGTGATGGCCTCGACGCTGGCCTGGTCGCCGAGCACGTCCCGTCCCAGGGGGTGACCGGGGAACAGGGCCTCGGCCAGGACGGTGTGCACCCGGTCGTCCGGGGCGTCGAGGTTCATGAGGATCTCCTCGACGATCACCTGCCGCTCGGCCTCGACCTCGGCGGGCCGCAGGGCCGGGGCGGTGAGCACGTCACCGAGCACCTCGATGCCGAGCCCGAGGTGGGCGTGGGGCAGGCGGGCGTAGTAGGCGGTGTGCTCGCGCGAGGTGAAGGCGTTCATCTCGCCCCCCACCGCGTCGATGGCCTCGGCGATCTCGCGGGCCGAGCGGTCCTCGGTGCCCTTGAACAGCAGGTGCTCGAGGAAGTGCGACGCCCCGGACAGCTCGGCCGGCTCGTCCCGGCCCCCGACGCGCACCCAGGCGCCGAGCGTGACCGAGCGGGCCTCTCGCATCGTCTCGGTGACGATGCGGAGACCGTTGGGGAGCTCGGTCTGCTCGACGCCTGGGTCCAGGTCAGTCATGCGATCGGCACGGCTCGCCGTGCCGGGGGCTGGGTCAGCGCCGCCCGCGGCCGCCGCCGCTGCGCCGACCACGGTCACGCCGCTCGCCGCCGCGACCGCCACCAGTGTCGCCGCCGCCGGAGGCCGCAGGACCGAGGTCGCCGAACTCCTGGCGGACCTCGGCGTCGAAGGCGTCCTCGAACGAGACGCTCTCGCGCTCGGAGCCGCTGTCGCCGCCCCGGCCACGGTGGCCCCCACCGGAGGTGGCGCTGTCAGGGACCTCGACGGCGCCGGCCAGGCTCAGGCTCACCTTGCCGTTCGGGTCGACGTCGTCGACCTTAACCTGCACCTCGTCGCCCAGGCTGAACACGTCCTCGACCTTGTCGATGCGCTTGCCCTGCCCGATCTTGGAGATGTGGAGCAGGCCGTCACGGCCGGGGAGGATGTTCACGAAGGCGCCGAACTTGGTGATGTTCACCACGCGGCCCGGGTACGTCTCGCCGACGTTGGCGGTGGGCGGGTTGAGGATGAGCTTGATCTGGCGCTCGGCCTCGTCGATGGCGCCCTTGTCCACGCTGCCGAGGGTCACGGTGCCGACCATGCCGTCGTCGTCGACGGAGATGTCGGCACCGGTCTCGGCCTGGATGGCGTTGATGACCTTGCCCTTCGGCCCGATGACCTCGCCGATCTTGTCGATCGGGATCTCGAAGCTGACAACCTTCGGGGCGGTCTCCCCCACCTCGGCCCGGGGCTCGGCGATGGCCTTGGCCATGATGTCGAGGATGGTGAGGCGGGCGTCCTTGGCCTGCTGGAGGGCCTGCGCCAGGACGTCGGCGGGGAGGCCGTCGATCTTGGTGTCGAGCTGCAGGGCGGTGACGAAGTCCCGCGTGCCGGCGACCTTGAAGTCCATGTCGCCGAATGCGTCCTCGGTGCCGAGGATGTCCGTCAGCGTCGTGTACTTGCCGTCCTCGTAGATGAGGCCCATGGCGATGCCGCCGACGGGGGCCTTGATCGGCACGCCGCCGTCCATCAGGGCGAGGGTGGAGCCGCAGACCGAGCCCATCGAGGTGGAGCCGTTGGAGCTGAGCACCTCGGACACGACCCGCAGGGTGTAGGCCCACTCCTCGAGGGAGGGCACGACGGGGAGCAGCGCCCGCTCGGCGAGGAGGCCGTGGCCGATCTCGCGCCGCTTGGGGCTGCCCACCCGGCCCGTCTCGCCGTTGGCGTGGGGCGGCATGTTGTAGTGGTGCATGTAGCGCTTCTTGGGCTTGTCGCCCAGGTTGTCGAGCAGCTGGTCCATCTTCGGCATGCCGAGGGTGAGGGCGGAGAGCACCTGGGTCTCACCCCGCTGGAACAGGCCGCTGCCGTGCGCCGTCGAGAGCACGCCGACCTCGGAGGTGACGGTGCGCAGGTCGGCCGGGCCCCGGCCGTCGATGCGGACGCCCTGGTTCACCACGCGGGCCCGGATGCGCTTCTTCTGGATGCTGCGGGCCGCCTCCTTGATCTCCTTGGTGCGGCCGGCGAACTCCTCGCCCATCTCGTCGATGGCCTTGGCGATGGCGGCGTCGGTGGCGGCGTTGCGCTCGGCCTTGCCCGCGATGGTGCCGGCCTGGCCCAGGTCGTCGCCGGCGATGGCCTCGACCTTGGCGTAGACGTCGTCCTGGTAGTCGAAGACCGGGTTGAACTCGAGCGGGGTGATGCCCCGGCCGGCCTCGACCTTGGCCACGAGCTCCTTCTGCAGCTCGATGGACTCCTTGATCCAGACCTTGCAGGCCTCGAGCCCGTCGGCGATGACCTCCTCGGTCACCTTGGGGGCGCCGGCCTCGTAGTGGCTCCACGCCTTCTCGGTGCCACCGGCCTCGACCATCATGATGGCGACGTCGTCACCGACGCCCCGGCCGGCCACGATGAGCTCGAAGGTGCTGTCCTCGATCTCCTCGAAGGTCGGGTGCGGCACCCAGGTGCCGTCCTGGCTGTAGGCGATGCGCACGGCGCCGATCGGGCCCTGGAAGGGGATGCCCGAGATCATGAGCGACGCCGAGGCGCCGTTGATGGCCAGCACGTCGTAGGGGTTCTCGCGGTCGGAGCCCATGACGGTGACGACGATCTGAGTCTCGTTGCGGAAGCCGTCGGCGAACGACGGGCGCAGCGGGCGGTCGATGAGGCGGCAGGCGAGGATGGCGGCGTCGGTGGGACGGCCCTCCCGCCGGAAGAAGCTGCCGGGGATGCGCCCGGCGGCGTACATGCGCTCCTCGACGTCGACGGTGAGGGGGAAGAAGTCGATGCCCTCCCGCACGCCCTTGGCGGCGTTGGCGGTGACGAGGGCCTCGGTGCCGGCGAGGCGGGCGACGACGGCGCCCTGGCTCTGGAAGGCGAGCTTGCCGGTCTCGAAGGACAGGGTCTTGTCGGTGCCGCTGATCGGCGCCGAAACGGTGATGGCTTCCGCCATGTGGTGTCTCCTTGGTCAACCCCGTTGCTGGGGCCGGTTGGAGGCGGCGGGGCCAGTTCCCAGTTGGCAACCTCCGAGGCTCGTTCCCCGGGGATCGGCAACTGGCAGCTGACCCACCCGTGCCGCCTGTTCGGTTGGTGCGCAGGATGCGCAGCGGGCGGTCCCCGAAGGGACCGCCCGAGCAGGTCGTCTAGCGGCGCAGGCCCATCTTGGCGACGATGGTGCGGTAGCGCTCGACGTCGTTCTTCTTGACGTAGTCGAGGAGCCGCCGCCTGCGGCCCACCAGCATCAGCAGGCCTCGCCGGCTGTGATGGTCCTTCTTGTGCTTCTGGAGGTGCTCGTTCAGATGGTTGATCCGCTTGGTGAGGATCGCGATCTGCACCTCAGGGCTGCCGGTGTCGGTGTCGTGGAGGCGGTGCTCCGCGATGATCCCGGGCTTGGCCTTGTCGATCTGCTCGGACATGTGTGAGGGTGCTCCTGGTCGGAGGTGGGAACTCGGGCCCGGCTCGAGCGAGCGCTGCCGGAGGCTGGCGCATCGTCGGGCAAAGCTCCCCAGCGCGACGGTCGACGCCCACTGAGGACCCCGCCACGCTACCAGCCGCCACCCGCAGGGCCTCAATCGCCCGGTTGGCTGGGCGATCGGACCAGCACCCCGGAGAGTCCCTGCGGCACCGCCGAGAGCGGGTCTACCCTCGCCTCAGTGAGCCGACGCAAGCCCAACGCCGACCCGTCCACCCTGCGGGGCGTGCCCCTCGAGCACGCCGTGGAGGACTACCGCACCGCCTGCATCTCCCGGGCCATCGACGACCGGGAGATGGCCCTGCAGAAGCAGAGCCGGGTGTTCTTCCAGATCTCCGGCGCCGGCCACGAGGCGCTGCTGCTGGCGCTGGCCCGCCACCTGCGCCCGGGCTACGACTGGTTCTTCCCCTACTACCGGGATGCGGCGCTGGCCCTCGCCCTGGGGGTGACCCCCACCGAGGTGCTGCTGCAGGCGGTCGGCTCGTCGGCCGACCCGGCCTCGGGCGGGCGCCAGATGCCGGCCCACTGGGGGGCCAAGCGCCTCAACATCGTCACGCAGTCGTCCTGCACCGGGTCGCAGTGCCTCCCCGCCGTCGGCTCCGCCGAGGCGGCCCGCTACATCTCGCGCCGCCCCGACCTCCCCGGCTGCACCGCCCAGGGTGACGAGCTCACCTACGTGTCGCTCGGCGAGGGGGCCACCTCCGAGGGCGAGTTCTGGGAGAGCCTCAACACGGCCTGCACCCTGCACCTGCCGGTGCTCTACGTGGTGGCCGACAACGGCTATGCCATCTCGGTCCCCCGGGTCGACCAGTCCCCCGCCCCCATCTCGGAGATGGTGGCGGGCTTTCGCGGGCTGCGCACCTACCAGGTCGACGCCCGGGACTACTTCGCCGCCCACGACACGGCCGCCCATGCCGTGGCCCACGTGCGGGCCGGCACGGGCCCGGCCCTCGTCCACGCCACGGTGACCCGGCCCTACTCGCACTCGGCCGCTGACACGCAGAGCAAGTACCGCAGCGCCGAGGAGCTGGCCGACGAGGCCGCCCACGACCCGATCCTGCTGCTGCGCACGGCGCTCGTGGAGGCCGGGGCCCTGACCGAAGCCGAGGCCGACCAGATCCGCACCGAGGCCGTGGCGCTGGTGGCCGAGGCGGCCAAAGAGGCGATGGCGGCCCCGCAGCCCGAGCCGGAGACCGCCACCCGGCACGTCACGGCCCTGCCCGACCGTCCCCTGCCCGAGCCGGCCGACGACACCGGTGAGGTCGTGGCCTTCGGCGAGGCCATCAAGCGCACCCTCCACGAGGTGATGGAGCGCGACGAGCGGGTTCGGGTCTTCGGCGAGGACGTCGCCGACGCCCGCGAGGATCTCCTCAACGACGTGGAGGGCAAGGGCGGCGTCTTCGGCACCACCTATGGCCTGCAACGGCGCTTCGGGGCGGCCCGGTGCTTCAACACGCCCCTGGCCGAGGCCAACATCATCGGGCGCGCCGTCGGGCAGGCCCTGCGGGGCCTGCGCCCGGCGCCGGAGATCCAGTTCTTCGACTACATCTGGCCCGCCATGCACCAGATCAAGAGCGAGGCGGCCACGATCCGCTGGCGCTCGAACGGGGCCTTCACCTGCCCGACCGTGATCCGGGTGCCGATCGGCGGCTACCTCACCGGTGGCGCCATCTGGCACAGCCAGTGCGGCGAGGCCTTCTTCACCCACATCCCGGGGCTGCTCGTCGCCTTCCCCTCCCGCGCCCGTGATGCCGCCGGTCTCCTCCGCTACGCCTTCGAGTGCGAGGACCCGGTGCTGTTCCTCGAGCACAAGCACCTGCTGCGCCAGCCGTACACGAAGGACCCGTTCCCCCCGAGCGACTGGGTGCTGCCCTTCGGTCACGGTGACGTCCGCCGTCCGGGCACCGACGCCACCATCGTCACCTGGGGGGCGACGGTGCAAAAGAGCCTGGAGGCGGCCGCCCGGATCGAGGAGGAGGGCGGCGGCTCGATCGAGGTGATCGACCTCCGCACGCTCATCCCGTGGGACCAGGAGCTGGTCGCCGAGTCGGTCCGCCGCACGAGCCGGGCGCTCGTCGTCCACGAGGACGTCCTGACCGGTGGCTTCGGCGGCGAGGTGGCGGCGTGGATCGCCGACGAGGTCTTCGAGCACCTCGACGCCCCCGTGCGCCGGGTCGGTGCCCTCGACACGCACGTCGCCTACTCCCCCATCCTCGAGAAGGCCATCCTCCCTCAGGTCGACGACATCGCCGACGCCGCCCGGGACCTCCTCAAGTACTGACGAGACCGCGTCAGCGGGCGGGCAGCACCCGCCAGGTGAACCGGGGCGGGCGGTGCAGGTCCTCGACGTCGACGAAGCGCTGGCGGGGCGTGAGCTCCAGGACGAGCGCGCCGGGGGCGTACATGGCGGCGTCGATCTCGTCGACGGTGGCGTCGGTGTCGAGCCCGTGGCTGAGCCGGGCCTTGAGGACCGCGGTGCCCAGCCGGCCCTTCATCAGGGCGTGCATGATGGCCGGCATCGTCTCGGGATCCTTGAGCAGCCACGAGTGGGTGCCCTTCTCGACCACGACGAGCTCGCCGCGGGCCCGGCGGGCGGCGTCTTTGGCCGTGGCGATGGGGACGGCGAGGTCCCGGTCGCCGTGGATGGCGAAGACGGGGACCCGCTCGTGCTTCAGCCGGTCGAGCATCCAGCGGGTGCCGCGGCTGCGCAGGATCGAGGTCATCGGGCCGAGCAGGCGCCACGGCTGGCGGGCGTGACCGGCGATGGTGGGCACCACGAGCCGGCCCAGCTTCACCGCCTGGCGGGGGTCACGGAACAGCGGGACGGTGGAGATGGTGTCGGCGGCCAGCGTGGCCCCCATCCCGACGAGCAGCAGCGGGAACACCCGGAAGACGTTCACCATGCGGTCCCAGGTGTCGCCGACGATGGCGTCGAGGAGGATCACGGCGATGGCCCGGTGGGGCTCCCGGGCAGCCAGCTCGGTGACCAGGCGCCCCCCCATCGAGTGGCCGGCCAGCACGGCCTCCCGCACCCCGAGGTGGTCGAGCACCCGGGACAGCAGCTCGGCGTAGCTCTGCATGGTCTGGGCGCTGGTCGGCAGGCCGAGGGTGCCGCCGTGGCCGGCGGTATCGACGGCGATGACCCGGAAGCCGAGGTCGACGAGGCGCGAGAGCGTCTGCGCGTACAGGATCCCCTCGGCCGAGAACCCGTGGACGACGACCAGCGGGACGCCCTGGCCGCAGACGGCCACGCCCACCTGGTGGCCGTCCTCCAGCGTGATGAGGTGACGGGCCAGGCGGGGCAGGGTGACATCGGCCTCGTCTTCGACCGTCGGCCCGGGGCCGATCACGGGATCGGTGGCGACGGCCAGGTGGCGGACGTTGTCGGGGCGGCCGCTGGAGGCGCCCTCGTCGTCGGCCGACCCGGCGGGCCGCACCGCGATGACCTCCCACCCGTCCTCGAGCATCTCTCCAGTCTGGCCGATCCGGGGACCGATCCCGGTCATCCGGGGGATCGGCGCCTCAGCGGAGGGCGGCGCGGGTGTCCTCGACGTCCTGCGCGATCTGGGCGACCAGGGCATCGACGTCCTCGAAGCGCACCTGGCCACGTAGGCGAGCGGTGAAGCGCACCCGCACGTGCTCGTCATAGAGATCCCCGGAGAAGTCGAGCACGTGGGCCTCGAGGAGGCTGGCGTGGGCCTCCTCGTAGAAGGTCGGTCGCCGGCCCAGCGACAGCGCGGCCGGGAGCACGGTGCCGTCGGCCCGCTGGAGCCATCCGGCGTAGATCCCGTCGGCCGGGAGGAGGATCTCGCCCGGCACCGACACGTTGGCCGTCGGGAAGCCGAGCTCCCGACCCCGCTTGTCGCCCTGGGCGACCAGCCCCCGCACCTCATAGGGGCGGCCCAGCATGGCCATGGCCGTGCCCAGGTCCCCGGCCACGAGGGCGTGGCGGATGGCGGTGGACGAGGCTCGGGGGCGGTCACCGGCCACCTGGCCCGCCTCGTCGACCAGGTCCATGCCCACCACCTCGAAGCCCAGCACCTCGCCTTCGCGCCGCAGCATCGCCACGTTGCCGCGTCGCTGGTGGCCGAAGTGGAAGTCCTCCCCCACGATCACGGCCCTCGTCCCCAGAGCACCCACGAGCACCTCGTGCACGAAGTCCTCGGCTGGCTCGTGGGCCCGAGCCTCGTCGAAGGTGAGGACGAGGCAGCGGTCGATCCCGGTTCCGGCCAGCAGCTCGAGCTTCTGCTCGAGGTCGGTGAGGAGCCGCGGGGCCGATTCGGGACGCACGACGGAGGCCGGGTGCCGGTCGAAGGTCACCACCACGCTGGCCAGCTCGGCGGCGGCGGCCCGCCGGCGCACCTCACCGATCACGGCCTGGTGGCCGAGGTGCACCCCGTCATAGGCCCCGATGGTGACGATGCTGCCCTCGCCGGGGCGGCAGGCCTCGACGTCGCGCAGCACCTCCATGGCCGTGACACTAGGAGGCGGGGGTGCCGTCGGCCGAGTCGACGCCTGCCGCCCCCTCGACCACGGACCGGGGTGCGTCAGCCGCCGCCCCGCGGGAGGACGACGGTGGGCTTGGCGCTGCCGCCACGGTGGGGCTCGTAGACGGCCAGGAGGGTGCCCGCCTCGTCGAGGACCGGCCAGGGCCCGGGACCGGTGACACCCAGCGCCTCGATGGCCAGCACCTTGCCGAAGGCGACGTCGGCCGCGGTGGTGGCGTCGACCGTGACGGCCGGGAGGTCCCGCAGGGCGGCGGCAGGCGAGAGCAGCGCCTCGGGGCGGAGGGCGTCGAGGGGGACGGCCTGGTCCTCGGTGAAGGACCCGATGGCGGTCCGGCGCAGGTCCCGCAGATGGGCGCCGCCCCCGAGGGCGGTGCCGACGTCGGCCGCCAGCGAGCGGATGTAGGTGCCCGACGAGCACTCGACCTCGATCGGGAAGCAGCCGGGCGTCACGGCCTCCCCCACCTCGAAGCGGTGGACGGTCACCGGCCGGGCGGCCCGCTCGACCTCGATGCCCTCGCGCGCCAGCTCGTGGAGACGGCGGCCGTCCACCTGGATGGCCGAGACCATCGGAGGGACCTGGAGGATCTCACCGGTCAGCGCGGCCGCCGCCTCACGGACCTCGGCCACCGTGACCCCGGCCATGTCCCAGGTGCCGGTCACCTCCCCCGAGGCGTCGAGGGTGGAGGTGGCCGTGCCGAGCACGACGACACCGGTGTAGGTCTTCGAGGGGAGCCCGAGGAACCGGAGCAGGCGGGTCACCTTGCCCACGCCGAGCAGCAGCACACCCGTGGCGTCGGGGTCCAGGGTGCCGGAGTGGCCGACCTTGCGGGTGCCGAGGAGACCCCGGGCCTTGGCCACGACGTCGTGGCTGGTCCAGCCGGCCGCCTTGTCGACGACGGCCAGGCCGTCGGGGCCCCCGTGGCTGCTGCGGCGCCCCACTACTCGTCGTCGTGCAGGGAGCGAATGACCTCTTCGAGCCTTGCCGCACCGCGGGCGACGTCGTCCGGCTTGAACACGAGCTCGGGCGTGCGCTTCACCCGGGCCTGGCGCCCGATGGCGCCCTGGAGGCGGTGGCGGACCTCCTCGAGGGCCTCCAGGACGACCTCGTCGTCTTCGGCTCCGCCGAGGCTGTCGTAGTACACGGTGGCGCGCCGGAGGTCGCCCTCCACATCCACGGACATGACCGTCACCATCTGGAGGCGGTCGTCGTCCACGAGCTCGAGCTCCTCGGCGAGGATCTCCTGGAAGAGCCGGTTCAGGCGGGCGGTGCGGGGGAAGTCGCGCGCGGTCGTGTGCCGGCGCGTGCGCTTGGTCATGTCAGCCTCCCCTTAGGTGCGCGGGACTTCGCGCTCCTCGAAGGTCTCGATGATGTCGCCCTGCTTGAGGTCCTGGAAGTCGGACAGCCCGATGCCGCACTCATAGCCGCTCTGCACCTCGCGGACGTCGTCCTTGAAGCGGCGGAGCGAGTTGACCGTGCCCTTCCAGATGATCGTGCCCTCGCGGAGGAAGCGGACCTTGGAGTTCCGGGTGATCGTCCCGTTGAGCACGTAGCAGCCGGCGATCTTGCCGATGCGGGGCACGGAGAAGATCTCCCGCACCTCGGCCTCGCCGGTGACCACCTCCTCGAACTCGGGGGCCAGCATGCCCACCATGGCGTTCTCGATGTCCTCGAGGGCCTGGTAGATGATCTCGTAGGTCCGGATCTCGACCTCTTCGACCTGCGCCAGCTCCCGGGCCTTGCGGTCGGGGCGGACGTTGAAGCCGATGATCGTGGCGCCGGAGGTGGCGGCCAGCTGGATGTCCTGCTGGGTGATGCCGCCGACGGCGCGGTGCACGAAGGCCAGCTTGACGTCGTCGCGCTCGAGCTTGCGGAGGCTCTCGGTGAGGGCCTCCAGCGAGCCGGTGGTGTCGGTCTTGAGCAGGATGTTGAGCGTGGCGACGTCGCCCCGCTGGATCTGCTCGAAGATGTCCTCGAGCCGGGCGCCGGAGGGAGCCGCCGCCTCGCGGCCGAGGTTGGCCACGCGGTGCCAGTGCTCGCGCTTCTCGGCGACGGACTTGGCCGTCTTCTCGTCAGGTGCCACCACGAACGAGTCGCCGGCGTCGGCGACGTCGTTCAGGCCGAGGACCTGGACAGGCACGGACGGCCCGGCCTCCTTGACCTGCTCGCCGTGGTCGTTGATGAGGGCCCGGACACGACCCCAGGCGGGACCGGCCACGAGCGGCTCGCCGACGCGCAGCGTGCCGCGCTGGACGAGGATGTTGGCCACGGGACCACGGCCGATGTCGAGGTGCGACTCGATGACCACGCCGGCGGCGCGGCCCTCGGGGTTGGCTCTGAGGTCCTCCACGTCGGCGACCAGCAGGAGGGTCTCCAGCAGGTCGTCCACGCCGTCGCCGGTGAGGGCCGACACCGGGATCATCTCGGTGTCGCCACCCCAGTCCTGCGGGATGAGGCCGTGCTCGGAGAGCTGCTGCTTCACCCGGTCGGGCTGAGCGCCCTCGCGGTCCATCTTGTTGATGGCCACCACGATCGGCACGTCGGCTGCCTTGGCGTGGTTGATGGCCTCGACGGTCTGCGGCATGACGCCGTCGTCGGCCGCCACCACGAGGATGACGATGTCGGTGGCCTCGGCACCGCGGGCCCGCATGGCGGTGAAGGCGGCGTGGCCCGGCGTGTCGATGAAGGTGATCGGCCGCCCGTTGTGGACGGCCTGGTAGGCGCCGATGGCCTGCGTGATGCCACCGGCCTCGCCGGCCACCACGTTGGCGCTGCGGATCTGGTCGAGCAGCTTCGTCTTGCCGTGGTCGACGTGGCCCATCACGGTGATGATCGGCGGCCGGGTGACGGCGTCCTCGTCGCCCTCCTCGAGGAGCTCCTCGACGCCGAGCACCTTCTGGAGCTCGACCTCCTGCTCCTCCCCCGGGTTGACGAGGCGGATCTCGGCACCGATCTCCTCGGCGAAGAGCTCGATCTGCTCGTCGGAGAGGGACTGGGTGGCGGTGACCATCTCGCCCAGCTGCATGAGGAAGCGGACGACGTCAGCCGCCGTGCGGTTCAGCTTCGGGCCGAGCTCCTGGGGCGTGGACGCCCGCTCGAGCACGATCTCACCCTCGGGGACGGCAGCGTCCTTCGGGGTGTAGGTGGGGAGGTCCATCGGCTGGAGCTCCTCGCGGCTGCGACGACGGCGGCCACCCTTGCGTCGGGGCGGACGCTGCTGCGGGCCACGACCCCCGCCGGGACGGCCACCACCGGGGCCACCACCGGGGCCGCCGCCGGGGCCGCCACCAGGGCCACCACCACCGGGGCCGCCACCAGGACGGGCGCCGAAGCCACCGCCGCCGGGACCGCCACCGGGGCGGCCGGGGGCACCGGCGGGCGGGCCACCGACACGACGGCCGGGGGGCGGCGGGATGGCACGGCCGGACGGGCCACGCGGCGGCACGGGACCGCGGCCACCCATGCCGGGAGGCGGCGGGATCGGCTTGCCGCTGCCTGAGCGCAGCGCCTCGTTGGGCGCGGCAGGTGCCGGCGGAGCGGCGGATGGCGCCGGGGGTGCGGGTGCGGCGGAGGCGGCCGGCGCCGGCGGAGCGGCGGCCGCGGGGCGGCTCTCGGCCGGGGCAGCGGGACGGGGGGTCGGCGGGGCCGCGGGGCGGCTCTCGGCCGGGGCCGGCGGAGCGGCGGCCGCGGGGCGGCTCTCGGCCGGGGCAGCGGGACGGGGGGTCGGCGGGGCCGGGCGGGCGGCCGCCGGCGGGGCCGCCTCCTCCTCGACGCGCCGCGGCGGGGCGGGGCGCTCGCTGCCGCTCGAGGTGACGAGGCGGGCCGGGGGCGTGGGGCGCGGTGCAGGAGCCGGGGCCGGGGCCTCGGCGGGCGTCGGCGCCGGGTCGGGAGCGGCCGGGGCCTCGGGCGCGGGGGTGGGGGCGGCCGCAGAGGCGGGCGCCGTCTCCTCGGCCGCCTTGGCGTCACCCTTCTTGGGCTTGGCCGGCTCCTCGGGCTGGACGTCTCGGATGAGCCCTTCGCGCTCGGCCTTGCGTCGGACGCGGTCCGCCTGCGCGTCCTCGATGCTCGAGGAGTGCGTCTTGACGCCGATCCCCAGCGATACGCAGAGGTCCAGCGTCTCCTTGTTGGTCATCCCGAGCTCCTTGGCGAGCTCGTGCACGCGCTTCTTCGCTGCCAAGTTCCTGGTTCAGTCCTTCGCGGTGGTCATCGTCGGGTGGTCGCAGTTCTGTGCCGGGCGCGGTGCGGCCCACCAAGCCACATCACGGCCGTCCATCCTCGCACGAACGCCACGGTCTGCACGATTCGGATGGCCGCACCCCCGGCGGTCAGCCGGCGAGATCCGGGCCGAGGGCCAAGACGACGTCGGATGACACGGGCGACCGCAACGCCCTCGAGACGGCGTTGCGGCGGGCTGCCTGTTGGAGGCACTCGAGCGACCCAGCGCACAGCCAAGCCCCTCGACCGGGCAGTGTACGGCCGATCCGCAGGGTTCCGTCGGGGGTGCGGGCCAGCCGCACGAGCTCGCTCTGGGCGGCTCGGCGGCGGCACCCCACGCAGGTCCGGACCGGCGGCTGGCTACGCGTCGCCGCGCTCCTCCGTGTCGCCCTCGGCAGCCTCGGCGTCCGGGGCGCCCTCGGGCTCGTCACCGGCGTGGGCCCACTCCTCGGCGGACAGCGCAGGGCCGCCCTCGGCCGGCACCCAGACCTGCTCACCGGACTCCGGGTCCACGACCCACTCGCCCTGGGCCCACTCCTCGCCGGCGTAGGCCTCCTCGTCGGCCAGCTGCGTCTCGCTCTTGATGTCGACGCGCCAGCCCGTCAGACGAGCGGCCAGACGGGCGTTCTGGCCCTCCTTGCCGATGGCCAGGGAGAGCTGGAAGTCGGGGACGATGACGGTGGCGACACCGGTCTCCACGTCGATGCGGACCTCCTTCACCTTGGCCGGCGAGAGGGCCTTCATGACGAAGTCGTACGGGTCGTCGGAGAAGGGGACGATGTCGATCTTCTCGCCGTTCAGCTCGTTGACGACCTGGCGGACGCGAGCGCCGCGGGCGCCCACGCACGCACCGACGGGGTCGACGTTCGGGTCGTTCGACCAGACGGCGATCTTGGTGCGGTGACCGGGCTCCCGGGCGCAGGCCTTGAGCTCGACGACGCCGTCGGCGATCTCCGGAACCTCGAGCTTGAAGAGCTCGAGGATCAGGCCGGGGTGGGTGCGGGACACCACGATCTGCGGGCCCTTGGCGGTGCGCCGGACCTCGACGATGTAGGCCTTGAGCCGGGTGTTCGGCACCGGCCGCTCGTAGGGCACCTGCTCGGCCTGGGGCAGCAGGGCCTCGACGCGACCGAGGTCGAGCAGCGTGTAGCGGCTATCGGTCTGCTGGATGATGCCGGTGACGATGTCCCCCTCGCGTCCGGCGTACTCCTCGTACTTGAGCTCGCGCTCGGCCTCCCGGATGCGCTGGGTCATGACCTGGCGCGCCGTCATGGCGGCGATGCGGCCGAAGTCGTCCGGGGTGACGTCGAGCTCGGGGCCGTAGGGCTCCCCGTCCTCGTCGATCTCCTGCGCGAAGACCCGGATCTCGAAGGTCGAGGGGTCGATGGTGACCCACGCGTACTCCTTGGCATTGGGCATGCGCTTGTAGGCCGACTCGAGTGCATCGGCCAACGCCCCCAGGAGGGTGTCGACGGAGATCCCGCGGTCCTGGGCCAGGGCGACCAGGGCCTCGCCCATGTCGAGGTTGCTCATGGCTAGCTCTTCCTCTCTCGCTTGGCGGCGCCGCCCCACTCGAAGGTGGTGCGGGCGCGCTCGATGTCGTCGCACCGCAGGGTGCGCGTGGTGCCGTCGGGCAGGGCGAAGGTGACGGCGTCGTCCTCGACGGAGGTGACCGTGCCCTCGAGGCGGCGGTCGCCCTCGGTGCCGGGCCGGGTCTTCACCTTGACGGTGCGGCCGACGGCCCGGACGAAGTGGGCCGGGGTGCGCAGGGGACGCTCGAGCCCGGGGGTGCTGACCTCGAGCGTGTAGTGGCCGTCGATCGGATCGTGCTCGTCGAGGGCGCGGGAGATCTGGCGGGACACCGTGGCGATCTCGTCGATGCCGGCGCCCCCCTCCCTGTCCACCAGGATCTGCAGGGTGCCGCCGGCCAGCTCGAGGTCGTAGAGGTCGAGGCCGGCGGCGTCCAGGATGGGCAGGACGAGCGCCTGGACGCGGTCCGCAGTGCTCACGACGACGCTCACCTCCTCTGGTGCATCTGGGCTGACATGGCAACGGCGCGGGCCGGAGCCCACGCCGTTCACGAGCACGAACGATCGAACAGGGCGGGAACTCTACCAGCGCCGGGGCTGGATCGCCTCTCGGCCGCGGGGGCCGAGGTCAGTAGCTGCGGGCGACGTAGGCCACGAGGTCGGGCTCCTCGTCGCTGTCGGGCAGCTCACCGTCGGCTCGCTGGATGCAGCGCACGGTGATGCCGTCCTGGGCGAGACGGGCCTCGCCGGCGTCCTTGACGAGGTCCCAGGCGATCTTGGCGAAGCCGACCTTGCCCGCCTCGACCGCCTCGTCGAGCGAGGCCGTCTCCACGGTGCGGTCGTCGCGGCGCTGGGTGGCGGTGGCCAGCATCTCCGACTGGATCAGGGGCAAGAGGTTCTCCACCCGGTGCGCCACCTCCCCGACCGGGACCGTGCGCTTGTCGCCCGTGTCCCGGCGGACGATCGTGACGTTGCCCTCCTTGAGGTCACGGGGGCCAACCTCGATGCGCACGGGCACGCCCTTCAGCTCCCAGTCGGTGGCCCGCCGGCCGAAGCTGGTGGCCACCTGGGCGTCGAGCCGCACCTTGACCCCCGCGCCCTTGAGCTCGGCAGCCAGCGTCGCGGCGGCATCGCCGGCACCCTCCTCGTCGCGCACCAGCAGGACCACGACCTGGATGGGCGCCAGCGCAGGGGGCACCACCAGGCCCTGGTCGTCGCCGTGGGCCATGATCAGCCCGCCCACCATGCGGGTCGAGGTGCCCCACGAGGTCGTCCAGGCCAGCTGGGTGTCGCCGTTGGCGTCGAGGTAGCTGATGTCGAACACCTTGGCGAAGTTCTGGCCGAGGTCGTGGCTGGTGCCCATCTGGAGAGCCTTCCCGTCGCCCATCATCGCCTCGCAGGTGAGGGTGTTGATGGCGCCGGGGAAGCGCTCGGCCGCGGTCTTGCGGCCGGGCAGGACCGGGATGGCGAGCACGTTCACCATGAAGTCGGTGTAGACGTCGCGCAGGATCTGCTTGGCGTAGGCGTCGCTGTCCTCGGCGGTGGCGTGGGCCGTGTGCCCCTCCTGCCAGAGGAACTCGGTGGTGCGCAGGAACAGCCGGGGCCGGAGCTCCCAGCGCACCACGTTGTTCCACAGGTTGAGCAGCAGCGGCAGGTCCCGGTAGCTCTGGATCCACTTGCCCATGTACTCGCCGATGACGGTCTCGCTGGTGGGGCGGACGACGAGGGGCTCCTCGAGGTCCTTGCCCCCGGCGTGGGTGACGACGGCCAGCTCAGGGCTGAAGCCCTCGACGTGCTCGGCCTCCCGGGTGAGGTAGCTCTGCGGGATGAAGAGAGGGAAGGCGCAGTTGTCGGCCCCTGCCTCCTTGATGCGGAGGTCCTCTTCCGCCTGCATCCGCTCCCAGAGGGCGTACCCGTAGGGGCGCACCACCATCGTGCCCCGGGCCGGGCCGTTGTCGGCCAGCTCCGCCTTGGCGACGACGTCCTGGTACCAGCGAGGGAAGTCCTCCGCCTGGGGGGTGAGGATGGGGGCCTTTGCCATAGTGCGTCGACTGTAGGCGGCAGCCGCCGCGGGCCTCGAAGGGCTACTGGTCGAGGTGCTTGTGGATCAGCTCGACCCGCTGCTCGGAGGCGTTGGCGTCGGCGCCCTTCTCCTCGAGGAGGGCGGCCCGGTCCTTCTCGGCCTCGCGGGTGGCCTTCTCGACGTCGGCCCGGGCCATGGCGGCGTCGATCCCCTGCTCGTGGATCAGCTCGGCCCACTCCACGAGGGTGGCGACCATCTCGTCCTCGGGGACGACCGCGACGTTGCGGCCCTTCACGAACAGGTGGCCGCGCTTGTTGCCCGCGGCGATGCCGATGTCCGCGTCGCGCGCCTCGCCGGGCCCGTTGACGACGCAGCCCATGACGGCCACCTGGAGGGGGATCTCCCGGTCGCCGAAGGCCTCCATGGCCTCCTTGGCGACGGCGATGACGTCGATCTCGGCCCGGCCGCAGCTCGGGCAGGCGATGAGGTCGACGTTCTTGCGCTCCCGCAGGCCCATCGCCTCGAGCAGCTGGCGGCCGGCCCGCGCCTCTTCGACGGGGTCGGCGGTGAGGCTGTAGCGGATCGTGTCGCCGATGCCCTCGGCCAGCAGCGTGGCGATGCCAGCGGTGGCCTTGACGAGCCCGGCCGGGGGCGGGCCGGCCTCGGTGACGCCGAGGTGGAGGGGGAAGTCCACGGTGTCGGCCAGGAGGCGGTAGGCCTCGATCATGAGCGGCACCGACGACGCCTTCACGGAGATCTTCACGTCCTCGAAGCCGACCTCGCGGAAGTAGGCCAGCTCCTGCTCGGCCGACTCGACCATGGCCTCAGGGGTGACCCGCCCGCCGTGCTTCTCGTAGAGCTTTGGGTCGAGGCTGCCGCCGTTCACCCCGATGCGGATCGGGATGCCGCGGTCCTTGCACTCCTGGGCGACGAGCTTGATGTGCTCGGGCTTGCGGATGTTGCCCGGGTTGAGGCGCAGGCATTGGACCCCGGCGTCGAGGGCGGCCAGGGCCATCCGGTACTGGTGGTGGATGTCGGCCACGATCGGCACCGGCGAGCGGGGCACGATGCGGGCCAGCCCCTCAGCCGCCTCTACCTCGTTGCAGGTGCAGCGCACGATGTCGGCCCCCGCCGCGGCCAGCGCGTAGATCTGCTGGAGCGTGCCCTCGACGTCGGCCGTCTTGGTGACCGTCATCGACTGCACGGTGATGGGCGCGCCTCCGCCGACGGGCACCGACCCGACCATCACCTGGCGGGTCTGGCGGCGGGGGTAGGAGGACTGGCCGATCTCCACGCCGCTACCCCAACCCGATCGGGTCGACGATGTCGAGGTAGATCGACGACACCCCGATCAGGACGAGGAACATGAACACGGCGTAGGTGAGGGGCAGGAGCCGCGAGACGTCGGCCATGTGCCGGCGGCCACCGATCGAGCGGATGCGCTCGTAGGTGGCGATGGCGGCGTGGCCGCCGTCGAGGGGGAGCAGCGGGATCATGTTGAGCACACCGATCGAGATGTTCACGAAGGCGAGGAGGAGCAGGAAGCCGGCCATGCCGTCCTCGCTCATGTCCGCCCCGAGGCGGGCCACCCCGTAGATCGACACGAGGCGGTTCTCGTCACCCTTGTCGGCTGTCCTCGAGCCGCCGGTGCCGGGTCCGACGCCCGAGGTCCCGGAGGAGGAGGTCTCGTCGTTCCGGCCTCCCTCGACGACGGTCGAGGCGAAGTCGCCCACGCCGCCCGTGAAGAACCCGAAGAGGTTCACCACCGTGGCCTTGATCGTCGAGCCCGTGTACTCGCCGGCCACCAGGAGCGACCGGACCGGGCTCCCGGTGACGTCGGCGGCGTCGGGGTAGTCGCCGCCGATGCCGAGGAAGCCGAGGTCGTGGTCGTCCGGTCGGCGACCGATGGTGGCCTGCAGCTCGACGGGCCGGCCGTCGCGCTCCACCACGAGGCGGAGGGTGTCACCAGGGCGGTCGACCACGAGCGGCCCGACGTCCTCGAACGTGTCGACGGCGTGGCCGTCGATGCTGACGAGGTGGTCGCCCTTCTGGACCCCGGCTGCCTCGGCGGCGGAGTCGGGCGTGACGTTGCCGATGACCCAGTCGGACTCGTCGTAGGTCTGGCCGAGGCGCTGGGCCTCGTCGGTGTAGGCGGGCACGCCCATCAGCGCGAACACCACGAAGAACAGGACGAAGGCTTGCAGCACGTGCATGATCGACCCGCCGGAGACGGTCAGCAGGCGCTTGGGGTACGACTGCTGCCGGTAGGTGCGGGGCTCGTCGGCCGGGTCGACCTCGTCGAGGTTGTTCATCCCGATGATGCGCACGTAGGCGCCCACCGGGATCAGCTTGATGCCGTACTCGGTCTCGCCGCGGCGGAACGACCAGATCTTGGGGCCGAAGAAGAGGAAGAACTCCGTGACCTTCATCCCCGACCACTTCGCGGCCAAGTAGTGGCCGAGCTCGTGGAGGAAGATCATCACGGTCAGCGCCGCGATGATGATCAGGTACCCCTTGCCCGCCCACAGGCCGAAGCCCACCGTGGCGGCGATGACCAGCCCCAGCCGCAGGGGGCCGCCGGCGATCTCGCCTCGGGGTTCGGACCCCCCGGCGGCGCCCGTCATGCGAGCCGACACCGGCGGGGGCGGCGGCGGATCGCTGTCGGGGGTCCGGATGTCGGTCACGGGCGGGGCCTCTCGTCGATGGCCGCTCTGGCCGCAGCGCGACCTCGGCGATCCGCGTCGATCACGGCGTCGACGCTCTCGGCAACCGCTCCATCATGCCGGTCCAGGACCGCGTTCAGTACGTCGGGGATGGCGGTCCACGCGATCTCTCCGTCCAGGAAGGCCGCCACCGCCACCTCGTTGGCAGCGTTGAGGGTGGCCGGGGCCAACTCCCCGGCCCGGCCCGCCTCGTAGGCCAGGCGCAGGCACGGGAACGCGTCGAGGTCCGGCGGCTCGAAGTCGAGGCGCGCCAGCTGCGCCCAGTCGATGCGACCGAAGGCCGTGCCGACCCGGCTGGGGTAGGCCAGCGCGTAGGCGATGGGCAGGCGCATGTCGGGCAGCGACAGCTGGGCGATCGTGGCGCCGTCGGTCAGCTCGACCATGGAGTGCACGATCGACTGCGGGTGGACCACCACCTCGATGCGGTCGTAGCCCACCCCGAACAGCTCGTGGGCCTCGATGACCTCGAGGCCCTTGTTCATGAGGGTGGAGGAGTCCACCGTGATCTTGGGACCCATCGACCACGTCGGGTGGGCCAGCGCGTCCTCGACCGTGACCGCCTCCAGCTCGGCCCGCGAGCGCCCCCGGAAGGGCCCGCCGGAGGCCGTCAGCACGATGCGCGAGACCCACTCCCCCGCCCGGGCCGCCGCGTCCTGGGCCCGGAGGCACTGGTGGACGGCGCAGTGCTCGCTGTCGACGGGCACGAGCTCCCCGGCGCCGGGCCTCTCACGGACTCGGCGCACGACCGGCCCGCCGGCGATGAGCGACTCCTTGTTGGCCAGCGCCAGGCGCCGACCCGCCTCGAGCGTGGCCAGCGTGACCCCGAGGCCGGCGAAGCCGACGACGCCGTTGACGCAGACGTCGGCGACCGTCGCGATCTGGGCCAGGGCGTCGGGACCCGCCAGCACCTCGGTGCCGGGTGGGACCGCCGCGTCGAGCTCCGGGGCCAGCGAGGCGTCCCCGATGGCGACCACCTTGGGCGACCAGCGCCGGGCCTGCTCGGCCAGCGCCGCCACCGACGAGCCGGCCCCCAGGGCCACCACCTCGAAGCGGTCCGGCTCCGCCGCGACGACGTCGAGGGTCTGGGTGCCGATCGAGCCCGTGGAGCCGGCGATCGAGACCGTGGTGACCATCGCTCCAGGCTACCGGCGCTCTGCGGCCGGGCCCCGCCCCGGCGGAGCAGGCATCGAACGGCGCGAACAGGGCTCTTCACGCACGAGATCCCACGAAAGGGCTACACCCGAACGTGCTTCGCGTCGATGAGCCCTGCGTGCGGGAGGAACCGATGGGTGTGACCGAAGCGACTCCTGGGGCTCGATCCGCGTGGCAGGCCTCGGCCGCCGCGCTGGGCGTGGCGACCATCGTCGTCATGGCGGGCTGGGGCGGCCCGAGAACCGGCACCGCGGTGGCCGACCTGGCCGCCGTGGTCACCGCGCTCGGCGGAGCTGCGGTGCTGCTGCGGGCCAGCAACCGACCGGGTCGGACGACGGCCCGCTGGCGGCTGCTCGGCGTGGCCATGGTGCTCTGGGGCGCCGGCGAGGTGCTGTGGAGCTGGGACGAGGTGGTGCTCGGCCGGGAGGTCCCCTTCCCGTCGCTGGCCGACGTGGCCTACCTCGGGGCGGTCCCGTTCGCCGTAGCGGGGCTCCTCGCCTTCGCTCGGGGTACGAGGGCCCGGATCCGGGTCCGGACCGTCCTCGACGGCTGTCTGGTCGCCAGCTCCCTGCTCTTCATCACCTGGGCTCTGGTGCTCGGCCCCGTGTGGCGCAGCGACGCCGGCAGCCCGTGGGCCAACGCCATCAGCGTGGCCTACCCGGTGACCGACCTCGTGCTCGTCGTCCTGGCCCTCGTGCTCGTCCAGTGGAGCGCGACGGGACAGCGCGCTGCCCTGCACACGGCGGCCTCGGGGCTGGTCGTCATGGCCGTCACCGACTCCGCGTTCACGTGGCTGACCAACGCCGGCACCTACTCGAGCACCAACCCCATCACGATGCTCTGGCCCGCCTCGGCGGTGACGAGTTCGTCGTGCTGGTGGAGGCCGGCTACGACGTGGCCCTGAGCGTGGCTCGCGACATCCTGCGCGCCTTCGAGCGGCCCTTCCACCACGAGGGCGAGGACGTGCCCTTCCGGGCGAGCCTCGGGGTCGCCGCCGCTCCCTGCGGCTCCGGCCCCGAAGAGGCCGTCCGCCGAGCCGACGCCGCCATGTACGTGGCCAAGGCGGCCGGCAAGGGCCGAGCGGTGGCCTACCCGGACGAAGACCTCGTGGAGCGCCCCGTTGGGGGTGGCGCTGGCCGACGAGCGGCCGCCCCAGCGGCCGGCGGCGCGGCGTCGGACGGGCTAGATGAAGAAGTCCTTGAGGGTGGCCAGGAGCCACACCGCGGGGAGCACGAACAGCAGCCCGTCGAAGCGGTCCATCAGGCCGCCGTGGCCGGGGAGGATCGTGCCCATGTCCTTGACGCCGAGGTCCCGCTTGACGAGCGACTCGCAGAGGTCGCCCAGCGGCGCGAACAACGCCACGGCCAGCCCCACGAGGGCCCCCTCGCCGAAGGAGTCGATGGGCCCGAAGCCGATGAGGGCGCTGAGCACGACCACCACGACGAAGGCCACCGCGCACCCGCCGGCCAGGCCCTCGACGGTCTTGTTCGGGCTGGCCGCCGATAGCGGCTGGCGCCCGGCGTTCTTGCCGATGAACAGCCCGCCGACGTCGTAGCCGACCGTGCCGATGATGGCCGCGAGGAGGAGGCCGAGGCCCGGGTCCCCGATGCCGAGCATGAGCCCCGCGAAGGATCCGAAGAGGCCCACCCAGAGCAGCCCGGCCAACGTGACCCCGATGTTCATCACCGGGTTCTCGGCCGCCGCGCCGACCAGGTACCAGAGCAGGCACACGGCCGTCGCCAGGAAGAGAACTGTCGGCACCGCCGCCGTGCCGTAGTTGTAGGCGCCGACCACGAGGCCGACCGACCCGACGATCCCGACCAGGGCCACCGGCTGGTAGCCGACCTGGCGCAGCACGCCGTAGAGCTCGGCGACGGCGAGGCCGATGACGACCGTCACGAGGGCCAGGGCGGGGGCGGGCCCCATCTTGAACATGATGAGGGCGACGGCCAGGAAGGCCACGCCCACGCCGACGGCGACGCCCATGTCGCGGTCGCCGCCGCTGCCGCCGGCGCGCGCCGGCGGGCGGCCGGAGGGACGGCCGGCGCGGTGGCCACCACTCGCGACGGGCCGCCGATCGCGGGTGCGGGCATGAGGCTGGGGCTCGTCGTAGGGGACGAGCACCTCGTCTTCGACCTCAGGCTCCCAGGCGGCCTCGAAGCCGTCGTCCTCGGCGAGGTCGATGTCGTCCGCGTCGGCGAACACCGACGAGCCGGGCACCACGGTCTCGTCGAGGTCGGCGAAGGAGAAGTAGTCGTCGTGGGTGGGCCGCTCGCTCGTGTCGAGCGCGCCGAGGCGGTCGTCGACGTCGTCGGCGCCCCAGGAGGCCACGTCGTCGAAGTCGTCGTCGTGGTGGCCGGTGTCGTCGCGCCAGCGGGGGGCCGAGGCGGCGAAGCTGGCCCAGTCCTCGCTCTCCCCGTCGGCGTCGTCGCCTCCCTCGGGCAGGATCTGCGGCACCTGGCCGGTGGCGGGCTCGGTCCAGTGCGGGAGCTCGACCGGCTCGGAGATCGGCTCGGCCACCGCCGGGCGCTCGATGTCGCGCGGGTCGGAGGAGGAACCGAGCGGGAATCGCAGCACGGGCCGGGGCCCCTCCCCCGCCGGCGACTGCGGGCGGTCGCCGTAGCGGGGCTGGTCGTCGCCGCGACGCGGGGCGACGTCGCCACGCTCCAGGGCCTCGGCGGCCTCCTCGGCGCCGATGATCCGCACCCCTTCACTGGGCGGGTCGGTGCGCTTGTCCTCTGGTCGGCGTTCGTGGTCCATGGGACCTCCTTGCGTCGGTGGTGCCCGGCGCGACCCGGCCGGCGGCCGGGTCCGCAGTCAGACCTCGAGCAGCTCGTGTTCCTTCTGCTCGAGGGCCTTGTCGATCTCGGCCTCCTGGGCGTGGGTGAGCTTGTCCAGCTCCTTCTCGGCCCGGGTGAGGTCGTCCTCGGTGATGTCCCCCTCCTTCTGCAGCGCGTCGAACTCGTGGCGAGCGCTGCGCCGGAGGTTCCGGATGGCGATGCGGCCGTCCTCGGCCATCCCCTTCACGACCCGCACGAGGTCCTTGCGGCGCTCGGCGGTCAGCTGGGGGAAGGTGAGGCGGATGACCTGGCCGTCGTTGCTGGGGTTGAGCCCCAGGTCGGAGTGCTGGATCGCCTTCTCGATGGCGCCGAGGGCGCCCTTGTCGTACGGGCTGATGACGAGCATGCGGGCCTCGGGCACCTGGAAGCCGGCGATCTGCTGGAGCGGCACCTCGCTCCCGTAGTACTCGACGGGCAGCTTCTCCACCAGGGCGGGGGCGGCCCGGCCCGTGCGGATGCCGGAGAACTCGGCGCGCGCGTGCTCGACGGCCTTGTGCATCTTCTCGGCGGTGTCGTCGAGGATGAGCTTCAGCAGCTCGGTGCTCATCGGACCACAGTACCGATCGACCCTCCGGAGAGGATGGACCGGACGTTGCCCTTGCCCAGCAGGTCGAACATCACGATGGGCAGGGCGTTGTCCATGCACAGCGTGATGGCGGTGGAGTCCATGGCCTTCAAGCCGCGGTTGAGCACGTCGAGATAGGTGACCTCGGGGATGAGGGTGGCGTCGGGGTTGGTGCGGGGATCGTCGGTGTAGAGCCCCTCCACCCCGGAGTGGGTGCCCCGGAGCATGGCCTCGGCCTCGATCTCGACGGCCCGCAGCGCGGCAGCCGTGTCGGTCGTGAAGAACGGGTTGCCCGTCCCCCCGGCGAAGATGACGACCCGCCCCTTCTCGAGGTGCCGGATGGCCCGCCGCCGGATGTAGGGCTCGGCGACCTGGGACATGTGGATGGCGGTCTGCACGCGGGTGGGCTGCCCCAGGCGCTCGAGCGTGTCCTGGAGGGCCAGCGAGTTGATGACCGTGGCCAGCATGCCCATGTAGTCGGCCTGGGCGCGGTCCATGCCGGCCCCGGCCCCCGTCATGCCCCGCCAGATGTTGCCCCCGCCGACGACCACGGCCACGTCGACGCCGAGCTGGCGGGCCTCGACGATCTCGCCCGCGACGAACTCTGCGACCTTGCCGTCGATGGGGTTGTCGACTCCAGCGAACGCCTCGCCGGAGAGCTTCAGCAGGACCCGGCGGTAGGTCGGCGTGCTCAAGACCCGATGTAGACCTGGGCGAACCGGGCGATCTGGGCGTCGCCCAGCAGCTGCGTGATCGACTGCTTGTCGTCCTTGGCGTAGGGCTGCTCGAGGAGCACCTGGTCCTTGTACCAGGCGTTCAGGCGGCCCTCGACGATCTTCTCGATGGCCTGCTCGGGCTTGCCCTCGGCTCGGGTGATGCCCTCGAGCGTGTCGCGCTCGGCGTCGGCTTCGGCCTGCGGGACCTCGTCACGGCGGAGGTACTTCGGCTTGTAGAAGGCGGCCGAGACGGCCACCTCGTGGGCCAGCTCGGCGTCACCGCCGTCGAGGACGACCACGACCGCGTTCACGCCGCGGCCCTCCTGCTTGTGCAGGTAGGTGTCGACGGGCTGCCCCGGGGCGACGTCGACGCGGACCACGCGCCCGACCTCGATGTTCTCCTTGAGGGTGACCTTGAGGTCGTCGACCCGCTCCTTGTGCTCGTCGACCGAGCCGCCGGCCAGGACCGTCTGGAGGAGCTGGTCGAGCACGGCGAGGAAGTCGTCCGACTTGGCGACGAAGTCCGTCTCGCACTTGAGCTCGACGATGGCAGCGGCGTCGTCGGTGCGACCGACGGCCACGGCCCCCTGGGTGTTCTCGCGGTCGGAGCGGTCGACCGACTTGGCCAGGCCCTTTTCGCGGAGGGACTTGGCGGCGGCGTCGAAGTCGCCCCCGGTCTCTTCGAGGGCGCGCTTGGCGTCCATCATCCCGGCGCCGGTGGCCTGGCGCAGGGTCTGCACGTCCTTGGCGGTGAACGACATGGGGTGGGGAGCTCCTCGGGGGTGGGCGTACGGGGGAGGGGGGCGGACCGTCGCTCGGTCCGCCCTCGGCGGGATCAGCCCTCGGCGGGAGCCTCGGGGGTGGCCTCGGCGGCCGGCGCGTCATCAGCGGGGGCCTCAGGCCCGGGGGCCTCGACCGCATGGGCCTCGACGGCGGGCGCCTCGGCGGCCGGGGTCGGCTCGGCCTCGACGACCGGCGTGGCAGCGGCGGGCGTGACGCCGGCGGCGAGGCGGGCGTCGCGCTCCTGCTGGGCCAGCAGGGCCTGGCGGCGGGCCTCGGCCTGCTGGGCAGCCACGCGGGCCTCCTCGTCCTCGCTGCGCACGGCGGTGGGGGCGGCGGCGGCGCCGCCACGGCGGGAGGCGATGTATCGGCCCTCCTCGACGGCGTCGGCGATCACGCGGCACATGAGCGTGCCGGAGCGGATGGCGTCGTCGTTGCCAGGGATGACGTACTGGATGACGTCTGGGTCGCAGTTGGTGTCGACGACGGCGATGATCGGCAGGCCGAGCTTGTTGGCCTCGGTGACGCCGATGTGCTCCTTCTTGGTGTCCAGGATGAACACCGCGTCGGGCAGCTTGTCCATCTGGGCGATGCCGCCGAGGTTGCGCTCCAGCTTCTCGAGCTCGCGGCTGAGGAGGAGGGCTTCCTTCTTGGGCATGGCGTCGAACTCGCCGGAGGCCCGCATGCGGCGGTACTCCTGCATCTTGGCCACGCGCTTGCCGATGGTCTCGAAGTTGGTGAGCATGCCGCCCAGCCAGCGCTGGTTGATGTACGGCATCCCGACCTTCTCGGCGTAGCTCTGGATCGGGTCCTGGGCCTGCTTCTTGGTGCCGATGAACAGGATCGTGCCGCCGTCGGCGACGAGGTCGCGCACGAAGGTGTAGGCGGTCTCGATGCGGGTCAGCGTCTGCTGGAGGTCGATGATGTAGATGCCGTTGCGCTCACCGAAGATGAAGCGCTTCATCTTCGGGTTCCAACGGCGGGTCTGGTGTCCGAAGTGGACACCAGCCTCGAGCAGCTGCTTCATGGTGACGACGGCCACGAGGGCTCCTTTCCCGGGGTTCGCTGTGCCAGCCGGAGCCGGCGCCGGACCTGGCGCCTCTGACGAGGCGACCGCGGGATGGTCCGGTTGCAGGGTGTGTGTGCATGGCCAGGCGGTCGCATGGCCGAGGGGCGATGCTAGCGGCGTCGCCGGCCGATGGGCCAACGGGGCCGGGAACACGTCCGGCGCTCACCCGGGGGCGACGCCGCCCACCGCCAGGGCGCCCCAGGCGCTCGATCCGAGCGTGTCCTCGCCGAGGCTCACCACCTCACCCTCGAGGTGGCCGAGGAGCGCCTCGCCGAATCCCAGGCAGCCCGGCGGCAGACCGCCGACGGCGAGGGCGACCTCCCGGCCCGCCTCGGTGCTCCCGGGAAGCTGGTCGTGGGCCGTCAGCCCGTCGACGGGGACCACGACCTGCTCGGCGCCGTCGACCACCGTGCGGGGCACGGGCACCACCAGGTCCCCGCGGGCGGCGATGGATCGCACCTCGACCCCCGCGGGGAGGGGCTGGCCATCCAGGTCGTGGATGAAGTCGGAGGTCTCGGCCAGCTGGGCGGCCGACGGGGCGTCCGCATCGAGCCCGGTGAGCCAGCCACCCACGGCGAGGAGCTGTCCCCCGGCGGCGGTGCTGTTCACGGCCATGGCGGCGGTGGCCAGGTCGGCCCCATGGTGCGGGGTGCCGAGGGTGACCACGACCCCGAGGTGGTCGAACCAGGCATCGGGGTGCCGCCGGGCCAGCTCGACCAGCGCCGCCCGGACCACGAGCCCGCCCTGGGAGTGGGCGTAGAGGTCGAGCGGCACGGTCGGCGAGCGGGCGATCGCCGCCTCGATGAGCTCGGCCAGGCGGCGGCCGCTCTCCCACAGGTCGGCCTGGCTGTCGCGCCGGTCGTAGGGCGTCGACTCGATGCCGGCGTAGGAGGCGCCGGCGGAGGGGGTGGTGCCGCCCTGGTAGCTGAACCGGGCGACGTCGGCCGGTTCGTAGCCCACCGCGGCCAGATCGAGGTCGTCGATGGCGGCCGACTCGCTGGTGGAGCCCAGGCCACCGACCCGGATGGCGAGGCGGCGATCCGCCGGGGGCGCCACCTCCACGTCGTCCGAGGTGCAGGGCCGGGTGGCGTCGGCGTAGGCCCGGCGGGCGGCCCCGAGCGCGGCAGCGGCCCCCCGCACCGGGATCGGCACCGCGTAGTGGGCGGCGGTGCGGAGCAGCTCCCGGCCGTGGGCCTGCATCCACGCCGTGCTGGCGGCGGCTCGGTCGACGGCCCCCTCGGCGACCCACCCGAGGGCGTCGCCCATGCCGCCGAGGGCGCCACCCACCAGCTGGGTGACGGCACTGCGCTCCCCTCCCGGACCGAGGCCCGGGGGGATGTCGAAGGGGACCAGGCGCACCGCCACGGGCTGGGCGGCGAACAGCGAGGCCGGGTCGAAGTAGGCGTCGCCTCGTCGCGCGCCGAGGTGGAGGTGGCCCTGGGTGGTGCCCACCACGTCGCCTTGGTGCAGGCGCTGCCCGACGACGACCCGCACTTCGTCCAGGAAGGCGTAGGTCGTGCGCACGTCGTCGGCGTGGTGCACCGTGACGTGGTGGGCCCCGGCGACGGTCCCCGCGAACACCACCACCCCGTCGGCGGTGACCGACACCTCCGTGCCGGGGTCGGTGCCGTACTCCAGACCCCGGTTGCCTGGCGCCCATGGGGCGGCTGGCGCCCGGAACGGATCGACGACCGGCGCGGACACCGGCGGGACGTGGACTGGGGGCGGCTCGGCGGCCGCGGGCGGCGCCACCAGGGGAAGGGCGGCGAGGGCGGCCGCCAGCGTGGCGACGAGGAGCCGCGCCGGGGCGCGACGACGGACGAGCGGTGGGCGGCGGGCCACGGGGCCTCCCCTGCAGGGCGCGCGGGAACGAACGGAGCAGGGGGAAGCGGGGGGACCGGCCCGCCGTCCGGCGGTCGGTCGATCTCGGGGGGTCGGGGCGGGCGTGCCGTCAGCAGCCCACCCCGGGTGTCAGGCCGGTTCGCGCTCGCTGGCCGCCAGCCGCGACCGCAGCTGGATGACCGACTTGGTGTGGATCTGGCAGACCCGGCTCTCGGTGACCCCGAGGATGGAGCCGATCTCCGCGAGGGTGAGGCCCTCGTAGTAGTAGAGGGTGAGGACGGTCTTCTCGCGCTCGGGCAGCCGGTTGATGGCGTCGGCCAGGATGTGGCGCATCTCCTCGACCTCGTAGGCCGCCACGGGCCCCAGGCCCTGGTCGGCCAGTGTGTCGCCGAGGGTGGTGGCGTCGCTGCGGTCTCCGGTGGAGAGCATCTCGTCGAGCGCCACCAGGCCGGTGAAGGAGATCTGCCCGAGGGTGGTCTGGAGCTGGTCGTCGGTGAGGTCGAGCTCGTGGGCCAGCTCGCGATCGGTCGGGGTGCGGTGGAGCTGGGCCTCGAGCTTGGAGTACGCCTTCTCGAGGGCCCGGGCCTTGGCCCGCACCGACCGTGGCACCCAGTCGATCGAGCGGAGCTCGTCGAGGATGTTCCCCTTGATCCGGGCGATGGCGTAGGTCTCGAACTTGAAGCCCCGCTCGAGGTCGAACTTCTCGATGGCGTCGATGAGGCCAAAGATCCCGTAGGAGACGAGGTCGGCCTGGTCGACGTTCTGGGGCAGCCCGGTGGCCACCCGGCCGGCCACGTACTTGACGAGCGGGGCGTAGTGGACGATCAGCTGATCCCGCAGCCCACCGTCACCGGTGGACTTGTACTCGGCCCACAGCCGCTCGATGTCCGGTTCGGGATCGTTCGTCAAGGTGAAGCCTCTCGCCCTAGGCCCGTGGGTGGGTGGCGTCGTAGACGGACCGGAGCCGCTCACGGCTGACGTGAGTGTACCGCTGGGTGGTCGCCAGGTCGGCGTGGCCGAGCAGCTCCTGGACGGCGCGCAGGTCGGCGCCCCCGTCGAGGAGGTGGGTGGCGAAGGTGTGGCGCAGCGCGTGGGGGTGCGTCGGAGCGGCGGCCCGACGGTCGAGGAGGCGCCGGACGTCCCGGGGCGTGAGCCGCTTACCCCGCTGGTTGACGAACACCGCCGAGGCTGCCTCCTCCTGGCGCTGCATCGCCGGGCGGCCCTCGGCCAGCCAGCGCTCGAGCGCGGCCACGGCCGGCTCCCCGAGGGGCACGGCCCGCTGCTTGCCTCCCTTGCCCCACACGGCGGCCCGGCCGCGGGGCAGGTCGAGGTCGCCGACGTCGAGGGAGCACAGCTCCCCCACCCGCAGCCCGGCGCCGTAGAGCACCTCGAGCACGGCATCGTCCCGGGCCCGCACCGCCGGCTGGTCCTCCTCGCAACGGGCGGGCGGCTCGTCGAGCAGGGCGTTGAGCTCCTCCTGGCGCAGCACCCTGGGGAGGCGGCCATCCCCACGCGGTGCCGTGAGGCCGAGGGACGGATCGGCGGCGGTGAGCTCCTGGCGGGTCGCCCACCGGAAGTAGCGGCGCAGCGCGGAGGCCTTGCGGGCCATCGACCGCCGGGCGTAGCCCTCGCTGGCAAGGTGGGCCATGTACCGGCGCAGGACGAGCCGATCGACGCCGGTCGGGCCCTTGACGCCTTGCGCCTCGGCCCACGCGGAGAAGCCGGCGAGGTCGCGGCGGTAGGCCTCGATCGTGCGCGGGGCGACGGCCGTGAGCGACGCCACGAAGTCGTCCCCGCGCCAAGCCATCCGAGCACGGTACCCCCGGGCTGGATCGGCGGGCGTGCACTCACGACGCGGCCCGCCGTTCGTACCAACCGCCGTCGACGCCGACCCAGCCCGCCGCCACCAGGCCCTCCAGGGCGACGGCCAGCTCGGGGAGGGCCAGCCCCGTGCGCACGGCCAGGTGCTCGAGGGTGGCCGGCTCCCAGTCGAAGGCCTCCAGGACCGACGTCCCGACCGTGGACGGCGCGTCCCGGTGCTCGACGACGCGGCGCCGACGGGCCCGCTGCAGGCCGAGCGCCACGAGGACGTCACCGGCGTCGCGCACGGGGTGGCAGCCCTCGGCCAGGAGCTGGTTGCTGCCCGCCGCGGCGGCGCTGCGGACCGAGCCGGGCACGGCCATGACGTCGATGTCGCGGTGGATCGCCTCCTGGACCGTGTGCAGCGATCCGCCGGCGGCGTGGGACTCCACCACGACGACGACGTCGGCCAGCGCCGCGATCACCCGGTTGCGGGCCGGGAAGCGCCACCCGGTCGGCCGGGTGCCCAGCGGGGCTTCGCTGACGAGCAGGCCCCGATCGGCGACGGTCCGCCAGAGCTCTCGGTGCCGGGTCGGGTAGACGACGTCGTGACCCGAGCCGACGACGCCGATCGGCGGGGCGGCGTCGTCGTGGGCGCTCATCGCATCGAGCACGCCCCGGTGGGCGGCGCCGTCGATGCCCAGCGCCAGGCCGGACACCACGTGCACCCCCGCCGCGGACAGCTCGCGGCCCAGCTCGCGAGCGACGCCCGCCCCCACCCCGGTGCAGCGGCGGGTGCCCACGATGGCCACGCGCGGCCCCTCGAGGTGCTCGAGCGGGCCCTGGGTGAGCAGCACGGCGGGCGGCTCGAGATCGTCGACCAGCGCCTCGGGGTAGGACGGCCAGGCGGGATCGGCCTCGTCCTCCTGGGAGCCTCGGGCCCCGGGGTGCACCCGCACCGCCACCCCGGCGGCCGCGTGCGCGGCCAGCACGGCGGTGAGGTCGATGCCGCGGCCGGCCGCGCTCCACGCCTCCGTGAGGGCGGTGAGGCCGGCCTCGCCGCCGAGCACCTCCTGGAGGAGGGAGCGGCGCCCGGAGGTGGCGAGCACCCAGGCCTCGGCCGGGGCGCGGCCGGCCAGCAGCGCGGTGAGCCGGCGCGGCCCCACCGAGGGGAGGCCGGCCAGCGCCGCCGCCGCTCCCAGCTGCTGCTCCACCGTTGTCGGCTCGCCGGGCCTGTTCACCCGGCCAGCTCCTGGTGCGGGGCGACCGGCCCGATCCCGTCGACGCGGAGGCTGAGGGCGGTGGCCACGTGGGCCAGGCCCAGGTGGTGCGGGGCACCGTCGAGGTCGGCGATGGTGCGGGCCACCCGTCGCACCCGGTGCAGGCCGCGGGCCGACAGGCGACCGGATCGCAGGGCGTCGAGCAGGAGCGAGGTGGCCGCGTCGTCGAGCGGGGCGACCTCGTCGAGCCGCTGGGCGGGCAGCGCGGCGTTGGACCGCACGCCCCGCCGCTCGGCGAGGGCGCGAGCGGCGGCCACTCGCTCGGCCACGGCCGCCGAGCTCTCGCCCGCGGCGGCCGTGAACAGGTCTTCGGCGGAGGGTCGCTGGACCTCGACGCGCAGGTCGAACCGGTCGAGCAGCGGGCCCGAGAGGCGGCGCTGGTAGCGGACCCGGGCACCATCGGTGCACCGGCACCCCCCGGGGCGGCTGCCCTGCCCGCACGGGCACGGGTTCATGGCTGCCACGAGCAGGAAGCGGGCCGGGAAGGCCACGGTGGCGGCGGCGCGAGCCACCCGCACGACGCCCTCCTCGAGGGGTTGACGGAGGGCGTCGAGCACGTGAGGGGCGAACTCGGCCAGCTCGTCGAGGAACAAGATCCCGTTCGTGGCGGCGGAGATCTCGCCGGGTCGCATGAGCGCCGTGCCACCCCCCACCAGCGCCACGGACGAGGCACCGTGGTGCGGCGCCCGGAAGGGCGGCTGGCGCACTAGGCCACCGGGGGGCAACCCGAAGCCGCCGGCTGAGTGGATCCGCGTCGCCTCCAGCGCCTCCGCGGGCGACAGCAGCGGGAGCAGCGACGGCAATCGGGAGGCGAGCATCGTCTTGCCGGCCCCCGGCGGGCCGAGCATGAGCAGGTGGTGGCCGCCGGCGGCGGCCACCTCCAGGGCGTACCGGGCCACCGGCTGGCCCCGGACGTCGGCGAGGTCCGGCAGGGGTGGGGGCGGGGGCGGTTCGTCGCAGGGCACCGGCGAGGGCCAGGGCTCGTCCCCCTTGGCGCAGGCGATGACCTGGGCCAGCGAGTGCACCGGGTGCAGGGCGCGGTCCCCGCCCAGCTGGGCCTCCGCGACGCTCTGCGGCGGGAGCACGAGGGCATGGCCGCGCAGCGCCTCCATCAGGCAGACGGTGCCCGTGACCGGCCGCACGCTGCCGTCGAGCCCGAGCTCACCCAGGAAGGCGAGCCCGGCGACCTGCTGGGCCTTCAGCTGCCCGTCGGCCACCAGCAGCGCCACCGCCAGCGCCAGGTCGAGGCCCGACCCGACCTTGCGCAGGGTCGGCGGGGCCAGGTTCACCGTGATCCGCTTCATCGGCCAGGTGGCCCGGCTGGACTCGATGGCCGCTCGGACGCGGTCGCGCGCCTCCCGACAGGAGGCATCGGGCAGGCCGACGACGGTGAACGAGGGCAGGCCGCCACCGGTGATGTGGACCTCGACGGTGACGGCGTGGCCTTCCACGCCGAGCAGGGAGGCAGACGGGACGAGACCGAGCACGGCCGCTCCTCGGACGGGCACCCGGTGGGTGCGGCGGGACGAGCGAGGAGGCCGTGGACCGCTCAGACGAGAGTGGGAGCGCCGGCCGTCGAGGCGCTGGAGGGCACCCTAGGACGGCCCTGTGACACCCCGAAAGGGCCGATCTGGGGGGGCCGTCAGCGCCTGCGGAAGGCGGGGGTGCGCTTCTCCACGAACGCCGTGACCGCCTCGATGGTGTCCTCGGTGCCGAAGTTGACGGTCTGCGTGCGGGCTTCGTCGTCGAGGGCCTGCTCGAAGGACCGGTCGAGGAGCCGCTTGGTCATGGCCAGGGCGATCGGCGGGACGATACTGAGGCGATGGGCATGAACCCCTTCCGGCAGCAGCGTCGCACCGCCGCTGACTACGTCCTGGTGGCCGCGGCGTTCGTCGTCTGCCTCCTGCTGCTGCTCTGGGCGTTCCTCGGCTGAGCGGGCAGCTCAGAAGGCGGCCTGGATCACCTCGAGGTCAGCACCGAGGATGGCGACGACGTCGAAGCGCAGCTCGGCCGCCCGTGTGCCCGTCTCCTGCAGGTAGCGCAGGGCCAGGCGGCGCAGGCGCACCTGCTTCGTGCGGGTGACGGCTTCAGCCGGGATGCCGAAGCGGTCCGTGCGGCGCCGCTTCACCTCGGCGAACACCAACGTGGCGCCCTTGCCCACCACGAGATCGAGCTCGCCGTCGCGGCAGCGCCAGTTCCGGGCCAGCACCTCGTACCCGTTGGCCCGGTACCAGGCCGCCGCCTGGTCCTCCCCCTCGGCGCCGAAGCGCCGACGCCCATCAGCCACCGGGGCCCACCGCCGTCTCGTGCACCGACCCAGTGTCCACCGCCCGACGGGGCGGGCGACAGAGCCGATTCAGAGCTCCTTCTTGGGGAGCTCCTCGATGTTGACGTCCTTGAAGGTGACGATGTTGACGGTGGCCACGAACCGGGTGGTGCGGTACATGTCCCACACCCAGGCGTCGCGCATCGTGAGCTCGACGTAGGTGCGCCCGTCCTCGTTGTGGACCGTCTTGGCGACCTCGTTGGCGAGGTAGAAGCGCCGCTCGGTCTCCACGACGTAGGAGAACATCGGCGCGACGTCCTTGTACTCCTTGTAGAGCTGGAGCTCGATCTCGGCTTCGTAGCGCTCGAGGTCCTCGGTCGACATGGCGCTCACGCTACCGCTGTCACAAAAAGGCGGTGCGCAGCGGAGGCCAGATGCGGTGGGTGGCCCGGCCGATGATCGTGTCCTCGGGGATGGGGCCGATGTCGGGGAAGCGGCTGTCGTGGGAGTTCGTGCGGTTGTCACCGAGGACGAACACGTGGCCGGCCGGGACGTCCGCGGGGCCGAAGTCGGAGGTCAGCGCGTCGGACAGGTAGGGCTCGGTGAGCCGGCGCCCGTCGATCCACACCACCCCGTCACGGCCTTCGATCGTCTCACCAGGGAGGCCGACGACCCGCTTGATCAGCACGTCGTCGCCGGGGTGGCGGAGGGCCACGCTCTCGAGGAGGTCGTGCACCAGGCCCTCCACGAGGCCCTCGTCATCGGCCGGGGCGGCGGGTGATGGGAACACGACGATGTCGCCCCGCCGGGGGTCGTGGAGCCGGTAGGCCAGCCGCGAGACGACGACGCGGTCGCCTTCGAGCAGCTGGGGCTCCATCGAGGCGCTGGGGATGTAGAAGGCCTGGGCCAGCAGCGCCTTCACCAGGAGGGTGAGGACGATGGTGGCGACGAGCAGGAGCGGGAGCTCGAGGACGAGCGGCAGCGACCGCCGCTCACGCGTCACGAGCCGACGCCGCGACTAGCGGTCGCGCTTCTCCTTGATCTTGGCGGCCTTACCGACGCGGTCGCGCAGGTAGTAGAGCTTGGCCCGGCGCACGTCGCCGCGGGTGACGACCTCGATCTTGCCGATCGTCGGGGCGTGGAGCGGGAAGGTGCGCTCGACGCCGACGCCGTAGGACACCTTGCGCACGGTGAAGGTCTCACGCAGGCCGTCGCCCTGGCGGGCGATGACGGCGCCCTGGAACACCTGCAGGCGCTCCTTGGACCCCTCGACGACGCGCACGTGCACCTTGAGGGTGTCCCCCGGCGCGAAGTCCGGGATGTCCGTCCGCAGGCTGGACTGGTCGACGAGATCGGTGGGTTGCATGGCAGAGACGCTCCGGTGGGCTGCGAGGCGCGCAGCGGCGATCGGTGGGACAGAAGAGGATACGCGGGCACGGCCGCTCCGGTCGAACCGGGCTGCGACGTCCGTCAGGAGCCGGGATCGAGGCCGTGCTCGGCCAGCAGGGCGCGGTCGGCCTCGGTCAGCCCGCCTCGGGCCTCGATGAGGTCGGGGCGGTGGCGGATCGTGCGAGCCAGGGCCTGGGCCCGGCGCCAGCGGGCCACCTTGCCGTGGTCGCCGGAGCGGAGCACCTCGGGGACGGCCCAGCCCCGGAACTCGGCGGGGCGGGTGTAGTGGGGGTACTCGAGCAGGCCGTCGCTGAAGCTCTCGTCCTCGGCCGAGGCCTGGTTGCCCATCACGCCGGGCACGAGCCGGGCCACGGCCTCGAGCACGACCATGGCCGCCACCTCTCCCCCGCCGAGCACGAAGTCGCCGATGGAGAGCTCACCGTCGACCAGGTGCTCGCGCACCCGCTCGTCGACGCCCTCGTACCGGCCGCAGAGGAGGCTGAAGCCCTCCGTAGCGGCCAGCTCCCGGGCGACGGCCTGGTCGAACCGGCGGCCGGCGGGGCTCAGGTACAGGAGCGGCCGGGGCGGCTCGATCGCCTCCACCGCCGCGAACAGCGGCTCGGGCATGAGGACCATCCCCGCTCCCCCGCCGAAGGGCGAGTCGTCAACGGAGCGGTGGGGGTCATTGGCGCCGGAGCGCAGATCGTGCACCCGCACGTCCACGATCCCACCCTCCTGAGCCTTGCCCAGCAGGCTGCGGGACGCGAAGTCCCCCACCATGTCCGGGAAGATCGTGAAGACGTCGATCCGCACGGGGTCAGCCCTCGGCGAGGTCCAGGAGGCCCTCGGGCGGATCGATGGTGATCCGACCCGGGGCCTGGTCGGTGACGAAGACCACGGGGACGAGCGCCCCGGAGTCGAGCACGAGGAGGTCGCTGGCCGGGTTGGCCTGGACCTCCTCGACGCGACCGACCTCGGTGCCGTCGGTCAGCACGACGGTGGCGCCGACGAGCTCATGGACCCACAGGGCACCCTCATCATCATCGTCGTCGATGGGCTCGGCCCGCAGGAGCGTGCCCCGCCAGGTGTCCGCCTCGTCGCGACCGGCGATCTCGCGGAACTGCACGATCCATCGGTCCTGGTGCCGGGAGGACCGCACGACGGTGAGGTCGCCGCGGTCGGTCGACAGCACCGATCCCGGGTCGAGCCGCGAGGTCCGGTCGGACGACAGGGCGACGAGCACGTCGCCCTTCACCCCGTGCGACTTGGTGATCCGCCCCACCTCGAGGAGGCGCGGGCGATCGGACAGGTTCAGTCCTCGAACTCGATGTCGACGTGGACCTCGTCGCGCACGGCAGCAGCCCGCACCACGGTGCGGATGGCGTTGGCGGTGCGACCGCGCTTGCCGATCACGCGGCCCATCTCGTCGGGGCCGACCCGCACCTCGAGGCGCACCTTGTCGCGCTGCTCGATGGGGTCGATGCGCACGGCGTCGGCATCGTCGACGAGCGACGTCACCAGCAGGTCGAGGACGGAGATGGCGGTCGGGGCGAGCTCGTCGCCCTCGTCCTGGTCGTCGTCGTCGTCGTCAGCCTCGACGTCGTCGATGCGGTTGACGTCGGCCTCGTCGAGGTCCTGGTCGAGATCGGGGCTGTCGCTCATGCCTCGGCGGCGTCAGCGTCGGCGGGGGCGGCGGGCTGGGCCTCGGCCACCTTGATCAAGCGGGCGACGGTCTCGGTGGGCTGGGCGCCCTTGGAGATCCAGTCGTTGGCCTTCTCGGTGTCGATCTTCACGACCGACGGCTCCGGCCGCGGGTCGTAGGTGCCGATGATCTCGATGAACCGGCCGTTGCGCGGCGAGCGCGAGTCGGCCGCCACGACGCGGTAGGTCGGCTGCTTCTTCTTGCCCATCCGCATCAGGCGGAGCTTCACGGCCACTGCGTTCGTCCTTCGTAGAGAGTCGTCCCGCACCAAGTGCGGCGGACCATGGTGGTCCGGGAGGGGCGGCTACTGCAACCCGGGGAGCTTGAAGGTCGGCTTCGGAGGGTTCTGGGGGGCGGTGGTGGTGCGTCCGCCGGCGGTCCGGCCGCCACCCTTCTTGCCGCCCTTCTTGCCCTTCTTGCCCCGCCCGCCGATGGCCTTCTTGGTGCCGGAGAGGCCCGGCATCCGCTTCATCAGCTTCTGCATCTCCTTGAACTGCTTGACCAGCTGGCCGACCTCGCCCGGGTCGGAGCCGGAGCCCTTGGCGATGCGGGAGCGGCGGGACCCGTCGATGAGGTCGACGTCGGCCCGCTCGGCCGGGGTCATCGAGCGGATGATGGCCTCCACCCGGGCCAGCTGCTCGTCCTCGATCTGGGCGCCCTTCAGCTCCTTCGGCATCCCGGGGATCATCCCGACGAGGCCGGACAGGGGGCCCATCTTCTTCAGCTGCTGCATCTGCTCGAGGAAGTCGTCGAGGGTGAACTTCCCCTCCATGAGCCGGGCCGCGGCCTCCTCGGCCTGGTCCTTCTCGTAGACCTGCTCGGCCTTCTCGATCAGGGTGAGCACGTCGCCCATGCCGAGGATGCGCCCGGCCAGGCGGTCCGGGTGGAACTGCTCGAAGTCGGCCAGCTTCTCGCCCGTGGAGGCGAAGGCGATGGGCTTGCCGACCACCTCCTTCACGCTGAGGGCGGCGCCGCCTCGGGCGTCGCCGTCGAGCTTGGTGAGGATGACGCCGTCGAGGGCCAGGGTGGTGTTGAAGCTCTCGGCGACGGTGACGGCGTCCTGGCCGGTCATGGCGTCGACGACGAGGAACGTGTAGTCCGGCGTCAGCGTCTCGGAGATCTGACGGACCTGCTCCATCATCTCGGCGTCGATGGCGAGCCGGCCGGCGGTGTCGACGATCAGCACGTCGCGGCCGAGGCGGCGGGCCTCCTCGAGGCCGGTGGCGGCGGTGGCCACCGGGTCGCCGGGCTGGCTGAAGACGGGGACGTCGATCTGCTTGCCGAGGGTGCGCAGCTGCTCGACGGCGGCCGGGCGCTGGAGGTCAGCCCCGACGAGGAGCGGGTTGCGGCCCTGCTGCTTGAACCAGCGGGCCAGCTTGGCGGAGTTGGTCGTCTTGCCGGAGCCCTGGAGGCCCGCCATGAGCACGACGGTCGGCGGCTTCGACGCGTACGTCAGCTTCATCGTCTCGCCGCCGAGGGCGTTGATGAGCTCCTCGTGGACGATCTTGATGACCTGCTGGGCCGGGTTCAGGGCCTCGTGCAGCTCGACGCCGACGGCCCGCTCGCGGATGCGGGACTGGATCGTCTTGACGACCGTGAAGTTGACGTCCGCCTCGAGCAGGGCGACCCGGATCTCCCGGAGGACCTCGTCGACGTCCTCGTCGCTGAGCTTGCCCTTGCCCCGGAGGCGCTTGAAGATGCCGTCGAACCGGTCGGAGAGTGCTTCGAACATGGTCCGCCGATGCTACCGGCGGACCGTTCCCGGCCCGCAGCCCGGTCCGGTCCGGGGTCAATCGCACCCGGGGTAGTCGGTGCCCTGGGCCGTGAAGGGGGCAGGAGCATCGGGAGCCCCGTCGTCGACGTAGGTGCCCTGGTCCTCGCTCGTCAGCGTGAAGGTCCCCGAACCCGTCCACCCCGGCGGGGCGTTCACGGCGTCGGTGCCCCACCAGCGCCCGTCCCAGTCGACGAGGTTGACGCAGTGGAGGATGAGGCCCACCCGGTAGGGGACGCCGAGCGACGGCGACTCGCCGGCCTCGAGGGGACGGGGCTCGGAGCCACCGATCGTGGTGGTGGTCCGGCAGGTCTGGACGGTGGGCGTGGTACCGGAGCCGTCGTCCTCGACGAGGACATCGCAGTCGGACGGCGCCGGCGCTGGTTCGGGCGGGCGCGTCGACCCCGGGGGTTCGATGGTGGTGGTGGGAGCGAGGGCCTCATCGGCCACCGCCGCCACCTCGACCTGGGTGCCGTCGGCGTTGCCGAGGCGGTAGCCGGGCACCAAGTACAGGTCGGTCGAGCCATCGGAGGCGCTGAGCATGACCAAGGCGGGCTCGGCGGTGGTCAGCACGATCTCCATCGGCTCAGGCGCCGGCATCGGCTCGACCGGCTCCGTGGACATCGGCAGGGGTGGGCACTCCGCGATGGCAATGGCGGGCTTGTCACCGGGGGCCGTTCCCGGTTCGCTCGACCCGCCGGCGTCGGCGCACACGATCGTGGTGATGGGTCCATCTGGATCGATGCTCGTGCAGACCGTCGCATCGTCGGGTGCCGCATCCGGGTTGCATGGAGAGGTCGCCGGCGTCACGACGGCCACCGGGGCGTCGGCCACCGCCGTCTCGGGGACGGCCACGCCGGGCTCGGTGCCGCCGGACCCCGAGGCCGGGGCGGGACCGCCATCGAACATGGCCCCCTGCTGGGTGTTGAGGCGGTCGATGGCGGCCCGGGTGTCGAGCAGCGGGTAGTCGCCGAGGCGCTCGATGTCGACCAGCAGGCCGGAGGCGTTGACGATGGCCCCCTTCGACCCCACCGCCACCATCGACCCCCAGCCGCTCGCCGTGACGCCGTCCACGGCGTAGCGCACGTCGACGTACCAGGCGTCGTAGGGGCCGTCGAGGTTGACCTCGGCGCCGTCCACGTCGGCGCCGGTCGCCCGCAGCAGGTCGAGCGCGACGCGACGGGCGTCGTCCTTCGACGGGAGGTCCGCCGGCGGCTGGGGGATCGTGGTCTCCGGACTGACGCAGTCGACGGCCGGGCCCGGATCGCAGCCGGCGGAGCCGCCCGAGGCGCCACCCCTGCTGGCCGACCCCGAGGCGGTCGCGACACCACCCTTCGCCGTCGAGAACCACCAGGACCCCGTCGGCCCGTGCACCTCGAGGGTCTTCTCGCCGTCGGTGACGTGCCAGAGCTCGCCGTCGTGCACCACGTCGCCGTCGAGGGCCAGGGCGTTCGCCAGGGCCCGCACCGAGGCCTCGTCGACCGTAGGACGCAGGCGGTGGGCCGGCGCCTCGCCGCCGAGGGCGGGAAGCTCGTCCCCGGCCTCGTAGCGCACGTAGGCCAGGGCCATGTCGGCGACCATCGCCCCTGCCGCCTCGTGGCGCCCGCCGGCCAGCGACACGGGCAGGGTCGGTGGTCCGTCGTCGCCGCCCGCCGAGACGACCACCAGCGCGCCGGCGGCCACGGCCACCACGGCCAGCGCTCCCCACAGCACCCGCCGTCGGGCGTCACGGCGGGGCCCGGTGGGCGGCTCCAGCGTCAGGTCACCGCTCGTCGGCTCCGTGCCCTCGTCCGCCATCCGTCCCCCTCTTCGACCTCGTCGTGCCCGGTGGCACGGCGCTTCGGTCGGTTGGACGTGTCAGTGCTGCCCGTTGGTTCCCGGCGCCCCGGTGGTGACGGCGACCTGGTTGTCGACCTCCACGATCCCGGCCACGGCGGCCGCCACCCGCTCGAGGTCCTGGCGCCCGGTGTCGTGGGGCACCTCGCCTCGCAGGACGGCGACCGAACCCCGGACCTCGACGGCCGGCTGCGGCAGGTGCCACGTGCGAGGCGAGTGTGAGAGCTCGAAGCGCACCTTCTCCGCCAGGTCGGCCGGCCCACCCCCGCGCCGCTCCTCGATCAGGGCCTGCAGCTTGGCCCGCGCCTCACGGCCGGTCATCGGAGCGATCAGGAGCCCGACGCCCACACCGGCGGCGAAGACGAACAGCCGGCGGTAGCCGAGGAGGCGCCCGGCCCGGTAGCCGGTCTTCACGCCGAGCTTGGTGGTGCCGACCCCGACCTTGGCGGGCAGGAAGATGAGGCGCAGAAGGGTGAGCATCGGCTGGATCGTAGACCCGCCCCGCACCGGGACGACGAGGACGGCCTCAGCTGGTGGCGAAGAGGGCGTCGACGAACTCGTCGGGGTCGAAGTCGATCAGGTCGTCAACGGTCTCACCGAGGCCGACGAGCTTGATCGGGATGCCAAGGGTCGACTGGATGGCCAGTGCGATCCCGCCCTTGGCCGAGCCATCGAGCTTGGTGAGCACGACGCCGGTGAGGTCGACGGCCTCGGTGAACTGCTGGGCCTGCACGAGGCCGTTCTGCCCCGTGGTGGCGTCGAGTACCAGGAGCACCTCGGTGACCCGGCCGGGATCGCGGTCGGCGACGCGACGCACCTTGCGCAGCTCCTCCATGAGGTTCACCTTCGTGTGGAGGCGGCCGGCCGTGTCGGCCAGGACGAGGTCGACGTTGCGGGCGGCGGCGCGCTGCACGGCATCGAAGATGATGGCGCTCGGGTCGCCGCCCTCGTCACCCCGCACGAGATCGGCGTCGGCCCGCTCGGCCCAGGTGCCGAGCTGCTCGGCGGCGGCGGCCCGGAACGTGTCGCCCGCCGCCATGATCACGGACCGGCCCTCGGCCGCCTGGCGCTTGCCGATCTTACCGATGGTCGTGGTCTTGCCGACGCCGTTCACGCCGACGAAGAGCCACACGTTCGGCGGGCCGGGCTCGAAGTGGAGGGTCCGGTCGCCCTGGGCGAGATCGGCCTTGAGCTGGGCCTTCAGGGCCTCCAGCAGGATCTCCGGGTCGGTGATCGACTGCTCCTTCACCGTGGCCCGGAGCCGGTCGAGGATGTCGGTGGTGGTCGACACGCCCACGTCCGCCCGGATCAGCGCCTCCTCGAGCTCGTCCCAGGTGTCGGCGTCGATCTTGTCCCGGGACAGGACCGAGCCCATGTAGCCCGAGATCGTGGAGCGGGCCTTGCCCAGGCGGTCCCGGAAGGTCGGCTTGACCGCCGGCGGGGCCTCGACGACCGGCGCCTCCTCCTCGACGACGGGCGGCGCGGGGGCGGCGACGTCCTCGTCACCTCGCAGGACCGGCGGCCGGGCGGGCGGGGCCGGGACCGGGGGCCGGGTGGGGGGCGGCTCCAGCATCGTGCCGCCCCCACGGCGCTGGGTGAGGAAGTAGGCGGTGCCGCCGAGCACGACGGCGACGGCGAGGATGATCAGCAGGAGCTCCATGACGCCCCGCAGGTTAGAGGGCTCGGTAGGTTCGCCCTCCATGCGCCTCGCCCGGACCCCAGCTGTCGCGGTGCTCGCCGTCGCGGCGGTGGTGGCGGGGGCGGCGAGCGCCGGGTGCGGTGACGACAGCTCCCACGGAGACCAGGCCACCTTCTGCCAGCGGCTCGATCGACTGACCGAGAACGACCCCTTCCAGGCCTTCGGGGACACGGCCACGGAAGCCGAGATGCAGGAGGCCTTCACGGCGCTGAAGGCCCGGGCCGACGAGCTCGTCGAGGTGGCCCCCGACGCCGCGGAGGCCGCCGCCACCGACTACCGCGACGCCGTCTTGGGCCTCGACGGGCTCCTCGCCGACGCCGGCTACGGCACCGACGTCGACGTCCGCGCCTACCGAGAGCAGCAGACGGCCTACGTCGAGGCCGCCCAACGCCTGGAGCGCTACCTCACCGCCGAGTGCTGACACCCCCCTTCGGCGAACCCGCGGTCAGAGTTGCGCGTTTTCCGGCAAGAACGACCGCAGGTTCGGCGGGGGTGGCGGGTTGGGTGGGGCGGGGGCGTCAGCCGCCCGTGTAGCTGGTGACCTTCTCGCTGACCACCTTCGACGAGCCGCCAGGCTGCATCGTCACCCCGTAGAGGATGTCCGCCGCCTCCATCGTGCGCTTCTGGTGGCTCACGATGATGAGCTGGGCCTCGCGACGGAACTCGTGCACGAGGTCGAGGAAGCGGTGCAGGTTCATGTCGTCGAGGGCCGCCTCGACCTCGTCCATCACGTAGAAGGGCGAGGGCCGGCTGCGGAACACGGCGAACAGGAAGGCCAGGGCGGTGAGGCTGCGCTCGCCGCCGGAGAGCAGCGAGAGCTTCCGCACGTTCTTGCCCGACGGCTTGGCCTCCACCTCGATGCCGGTCTCGAGGAGGTTGTCGGGGTCGGTGAGGCGCAGGCGACCGGTGCCGCCGGGGAACAGCGTCTGGAAGAGGGCCTCGAAGTTCTGGGAGACGTCGGCGAAGGCGCCGGCGAACACGTCGACGATCTCGGCGTCGATGGCCTTGATGACCTTGCTGAGGTCGCGCCGGGACGACTTCACGTCGTCGAGCTGCTCCTGCAGGAAGGTGTGGCGCTCCTGCAGCGCCTCGTACTCCTCGAGGGCCAACGGGTTGATCGGGCCCATGAGCCGCAGGTCCCGTTCGAGCTCGCGGACGCGGGCGGCAGGGGTGGTGCGCTCGTCGAGCGGTGGCGGCTCGGTGGCCATCGCCACCTCGGGCTCGACATCGAGGTCGCGGCGCAGCGTCTCGACGGCCGTCTCGAGGCGGAGCTTGACCTCGGCCTCCTCCAGCTCGGCCCGGCGGGCCCGCTCGCGGGTCTCCTCCAGGCGGCGCTCGGCGTCCTGGCGCTCGTGGCGCAGCCCGTCGAGGCGGGTGGCCGCGGCGCGCTGGGCCTCGCTCTGGCGGCGACGGCGCTCCCGCAGCTCGGCCAGCTCGGTCTCGACGGTGGCCAGACGGTCGGCGACCAGGGCGGCCAGCGAGTCGATGGCCCGCTGCTTGGCGTCGAGCTCGACGCGCCGGACCTCGGCCTCCCGCCGGGCCTCCATGGAGCCCTCCAGGCGGGCCTCGACCTCGCTCAGGCGGGTGCGGAGGAACTGCTGGCGGTCGACGAGCCCCGCGGTGCGCACGTCCAGGTCGGCCCGCAGGGACCCCACGGTGGCCGCCCGCTCGTCGAGGTGGGCCTTGGCCTCGGCCATGGCCCGGGCCTGCTCGGCGCTGTCGGCCTCCTCGGCCTCGAGGAGCGGCAGCGTGAGCTCGAGCTCGGCCACGCGGGCCTGCTCGCGAGCCAGGCGCTCGGCCAGCTCGCCCGAGTGACTGCGGAGCGACTCGGCCTCGGTGGCGGCGTCGCCGTGGTCCGACCCGAGGCGCTGGAGCCCGGTCGTGGCCCCGGTGAGGCGACCGTCCTGCTCGTCGAGCTGCCGGGAGAGGGCCGCTTCGTGGTGACGGGCCTCATCGAGCAGCGACCGGGCACCGTGGAGGCTGGCCTCGGCGTGCTTGGCGATGTCGGTGGCCGAGGCCGCCCGCTCCCGGGCCTCCTCGAGGGCCGCACCGGTGGCCCCGGTGGACGCCGTCCCGACGCGCCAGCCGGACACGCCGAAGCGCCCTCCGGCGGGGGTGACGATGACGGCGTCGGGGTGCTCGAGGGCGGCGTCGACCGCCGCCGTCCAGCCGCCGTCGACGACGGCGGCGTGGCCGATCAGGGCGTCGAGGAGGGCCTCGACGTCGGGGCGGGCGGCGCGGACGTGGCGGCGGACGGGCTGGCCGATCGGCGGTGCGGTGCGGGCGGCGCGGCGGGCCCCCAGGGCGAGGACGGCTCCGCCGAGGTCGTCCCCGTCGGCCAGCGCGGCGATGGCGGCGCGGGCGGCCTCGACGCCGTCGACGACGACCGCCGCGAGGGCCTCGCCGGCCGCCGCCTCGACGGCGTCCTCCCAGCCCTCGTCGATGTCCACGAGGTCGAGCAGCGTGCCCACGACGCCGTCGACGGAGGCCAGCCGCTCGGCCCCGGCCCGGGTGCGGGCCTGGTCGAGGGCCAGGCTCAGGGCCTCGGCCCGGGCGGACCAGGCATGGCGATCGGCGTCGGCAGCCCGCAGCGCGGCCTCGGCGTCGGCGACCTGGACCTCGGCGGCCGCCCGGGCCTCCTCGGCCGCCCGCAGGCGCTCGACCAGCGGCCCCTGGGCGGCCTCGGCCTCCGCCGCCTCGCCCTGGAGCCGGGTGGCCTCGGCGGCGAGGCGTTCGAGCTTGTCCTCCAGCGAGGCGAGGCGGCTGCGGGCCCGGGTCAGCTCGGCCTCGCCGCGCTCGACCCCCTTGCGCAGCGCCGCCAGCTCACCCCGCGCCTCGGCGGCTCGCCCGGAGGGGGCGGGGACGCCCTCGGCCCAGCGCTCCTCGTAGGAGGCGCGGGCGTCGGCCAGGGCCCGCTCGGCCCGGGCCAGCTCCTCGGCGGCAGGGGCCAGCGAGCCCTGCTCGGCTTCGGCGTCGGCCAGCTCGCGGGCCAACCGGGCGGCGTCGGCCTCGAGGCTGGCGATGACGGCCTGGTCGACGAAGGCGCCCCGCTCGCGGTCGATCCCGCGGCGGCGCTCCGTGAGCACGGCGGCCAGGCCCCGGGCCTTCTCCCGGAGCGACTCGAAGCGCACCAGAGCGTCGCCCAGGTCGTCGCCGCCGATCTGGCCCAGCTCGGCCTCGGCCGACAGCACGGCGGTGTCGAGCTCGGCCAGCGTCTTGCGGAGCAGGTTCTCCTCCGTGGCCAGCTCGGCCCGGGCCGCTCCCCCGTCGGCCAGGCGCCGGCGCAGGGTGGTGAGCTCGCGGCCCGCGAGGAAGAGGCGCAGGGCCCGCAGCTCGGCCACGACGTCGCCGTGACGGCGGGCGGCGTCGGCCTGGCGCTCGAGGGGGCGCAGCTGCCGGCGCACCTCGCGCAGGAGGTCGCCGAGGCGGGTGAGGTTGCCCTCGGTGGCGGCCAGGCGGCGCTCGGCCTTCTCCTTGCGCTTGCGGTACTTCAGGACGCCGGCCGCCTCCTCGAGGATGAGCCGGCGGTCCTCGGGGCGGGCGTTGAGGACGGCGTCGATCTGGCCCTGGCTGACGATGACGTGCTGCTGGCGGCCCACGCCGGTGTCGGAGAGCAGCTCCTGGATGTCGAGCATCCGGCAGGGCACGCCGTTGATGGCGTACTCGCTGTCCCCGGTGCGGAACAGGGTGCGGGTGATCGTGACCTCGGTGAAGTCGATCGGGAGCAGCCCCGCCGAGTTGTCGATGGTGAGCGACACCTCGGCTCGCCCCAGGGCCGGCCGCTTGGCCGTCCCGGCGAAGATGACGTCGTCCATCTTCTGCGACCGCACCGCCGAGGGCGCCTGCGCGCCGAGCACCCAGGCGATGGCGTCGACGACGTTGGACTTGCCCGACCCGTTCGGCCCCACCACGACCGTCACCCCGGGTTCGAGCTCCAGGGCCGTCGAGTCAGCGAACGACTTGAACCCCTTCAGGGACAGCGTCTTCAGGAACATCTGGAACCCGACGCTAGTGGTCCGGGCCCCTCGCGCCGTGCAGGCTCAGACCTGACAGCCCTCGCAGTAGTAGACGGCGCGGTTGGACAGCCGGGCCTTGGCGATGGGGGCCCGGCAGCGGCGGCACGGCTCGCCCTCCCGGCCGTAGACCTTGAGCTCGTCCTGGTAGCTGCCGGGCTTGCCGTAGAGGTCTACGAAGGGGGCGTCGTCGAGGGTCGTGCCGTGGTGCTTGACGGCTTCGTGGAGCGTCTCGACGAGGGCCCGGAACAGCCGGCGGATCTCCTGGCTGGAGAGCTCGCTCGAGATGCGGTCGTAGCGCAGGCCGGCCTCGAAGAGGATCTCGTCGCTGTAGATCGGTCCGATGGCGGCCACCACCTCGGGGTCCATGAGCAGCGTCTTCAGCTTCACCGAGCGGCCCAGGATGAGGCGGGCGAAGGACGTCCACGACACGGCATCGGCCACTGGGTCGAGCCCGCCGGCGGCGGCCGCGGGGACCTCTTCGGCCAGGGCGTCGGAGGCCACCACCATCGCCTCGACGTCGCCCGCCGGGTCGACGAGGCGGATCTGGCCGCCCTGGGTGAACGCCAGGACGACGACGGTGCCCTTGGGGGCGGTCGACTTCGGCGTGACCTTCTCCAGGTAGCCGGCCGAGCCGAGGTCGAGGACGAGCAGCTCGCCGTTGTCGAGGTTGCCCACGAGGTGGCGGCCCTTGCGGTCGAAGGACTTCACCTTGGCGCCCTCGAGGCGGCTCTGGAACGCCTTCTTGGAGCCGTTGTGGCGAACCACCTTCATGCCGGTGACCTCGGGGGCCTTGAAGCGCTTGCCCACCGACTCCTTCTCCAGCTCGCGGCGAACCGTCTCGAGCTCAGGCAGCTCAGCCATGGTGGATCTCCCTCAGGTCGTCATCGTCGTCGGTGGCCAGGCTGTCGACGGCGGCGCGCGCCGCCGCCTGCTCGGCCTGCTTCTTGGACCGCCCCACGCCCGTCCCGTGGGCCTCACCGTCGATGGTGACGGTGACGTAGAAGGTGCGGGCGTGGTCGGGGCCGGTGGCCTCGACCTCGTAGCGGGGGGCGGCCCCGAATCGGTGGGCGGCGAGCTCCTGGAGCCGGCTCTTGTGGTCGGCGCCGTCGGTGCGGGCGGTGGCCAGGCGGCTGGCCAGGATGCCGAGCACCAGGTGCGTAGCCCCGTCGAACCCCGTGGCCAGATAGGTGGCCCCGATGATCGCCTCCATGGCGTCGGCCAGGATGGACGGCTTCTCCCGCCCGCCGGAGAGCTCCTCGCCCTTGCCCAGCAGGAGGTGCTCCCCCACCCTGAGCCCCTCGGCCACCTCGGCCAGGGTCACGGAGTTCACGACCGTCTTGCGCAGGTCGGTGAGGGCGCCCTCGTCGAGCTCCGGGTGGGCCCGGTAGAGGTGGTCGGTGACGATCACCCCGAGCACCGAGTCCCCCAGGAACTCGAGGCGCTCGTTCGAAGGATGCCCGGCGTGCTCCGCGCACCAGGACCGGTGCACCAGCGCCGGCGCCAGGAGGTCCAGGGGGAGGTCCACGCCCAGGCGCTCGACGAGGCGCTCCAGACCGGGGACCGGGAGGGAGATGACAGCCTCTTACAGCCGGCCGACGACGTAGTCGACGGCGTCGCGTACCGTCTTCAGGTCCTCGAGGTCCTCGTCGTCGATGCGGAAGCCCACGCTGCGCTCGCCGAGCTCCTCCTCGAGGGCCTCGACCAGCTCGATGAGGGCCAGCGAGTCGGCGTCGAGGTCGTCCGCGAAGCTGGCGCCCTCCGTGATGGTGGACGGCTCCACCTCCAGGATGTCCGCGAGCCGGTCGCGGATGAGCTCGAACACCTCTTGGCGGTCCATGGGTTGTCCTCGTTCGACGTGGGTCTCGGCGGGCACGGTCACTCCAGCGCGCGGTGGATCAGGGCGCAGGGACTATACCGGGTTCCGAACTTTGTGCGCTTGTGCGCAGATGGCCGGCGCGGTCAGGCGGCGGTCACGGCGGCCCGGAGCCGCCCGACGATGTCGTGGTCGATCAGCTCCTTGGCCACCCGCACCGCGTTCACGATGGCGGTGGCGGAGCTCGAGCCGTGCGAGATGAGGCACAGGCCGTCCACCCCGAGCAGCATGGCCCCGCCCGTGTTGTCGGGGTCGAGGGTGGCGTAGAGCGGGAGGAGGGCCGGGATGAGGACCTCGCTGGCCGCCTGGGTCTCGGCGCTGCTGCCGAAGGCCCCAAATATGGCGTTGACCAGGGTCTTCATGCCGCCTTCGAGCGTCTTCAGCACGACGTTGCCGGTGAAGCCGTCGGTGACGACGACGTCGACGTCGGGCGTCATGATGTCCCGGCCTTCGACGTTGCCGACGAAGGTGGCGCCGGCCGCCTCCAGGGACGCCGACGCCGAGAGCAGGGCGTGGGTCTCCTTCACGAGCGGCGTGCCCTTGCTGGCCTCCTCGCCGATCGAGAGCAGGCCGATGCGGGGCTGCGCGATGCCGTAGCGCTCCCGGGCGAACACGGCCCCCATCTGGGCGAACTGCAGGAGCCACTCCGGCTGGCACTCGGCGTTGGCGCCCGCGTCGAGCAGGACGGTCGGGTTCTCGCCCGGCACGGGGATGGGGGTGGCGATGGCGGGCCGCGACACGCCCTTGATGCGCCCCATCCGCAGCAGGGCCGACGCCATCGTGGCGCCGGTGTTGCCGGCGGAGATCATCGCCGAGGCCCGGCCGTCGCGGACCGCTTCGGCCGCCCGCACCAGCGAGGAGTCCTTCATCCGCCGGACGCTGGCGCCGGGGTCGGCGCTCATGGGGATGACTTCGGAGGCGGGGATGACCTCGAGGTCGCCGGCCAGCGGGCCCAGCACCTCGGGCTGGCCGACGAGGGCCACCGGGACCCCGAGCTCGGCGACGGCGCGGTGCGCGCCGGCCACGATCTCCTCCGGCGCCTTGTCACCGCCCATCGCGTCCAAGGCGATGGGGAGCATCAGGGTGTCAGTCGACCTCGATGGCCTGACGGCCGGCGTACCAGCCACAGTTGCCGCAGACCACGTGGGGCACCTTGGTGGCGCCGCAGCGCGGGCACAGGCTGCGCGACGGGCGCTCCAGGCGCCAGGCGCTGGCCCGCCGCATGCGGCTCTTGGCCTTGGAGGTCTTCTTCTTGGGGACGGCCATGACGGTGTTCCTCGATGCGGGGAGAACGGGGTCGGCGGCGCGGGAGGTCGCCAACGCAGCCGGGAGAGCGTAGCGGGACCCCGTCCACGCCGTCGAACCGGCCCACCCCACCGACGACTGTGGACCCTCAGGCCCGGATGGCGTGCTCAGGGGTCCACAGACGTTGTGGGGGTCAGTCGAACTTGAGCTCGCCGAGGGCCGACCACCGGGGATCGGGCGGCGGCTTGGCGCCGCCGTCGTCGTCATCGGCGGCCTCGCCCTCGACGCGGGTGGGGAACGCCTCCGGCGCCGGGCCGGGGCAGTCCGCGCGGCACAACGGGGCGAGCGGCAGGGCCAAGAGGATCCCGTCGCGCACGACGGGCTCGAGGTCCACCTCGTCGCCCTCCAGGGGGTACGTCTCGCCCTCGGTGGGGTGGGGCTCGAAGACCTCGCTGAGGGTGACCTCGAGGGTGCCGGTGACCGGGTCGAGGCAGCGCCGGCACTCCCCCTCCCAGGGGGCCGCGGCGGTGCCGCTGACCGTCACCGCCCCCTCGATGGCCTCCAGGGTGGCGTCGACGTCGACCTCGGCTCCCTCGGGCACGTGGGCCGAGGTGATGGCCAGCCCGGGCAGCGGGGTGGAGAGCTGGACGTCGCGCTGGGTGCCGGGACGGCGGCGGAGCTCGAGCACCCCGATCCGCAGGACGGAGCGCGCCACCCGGGAGCTACCCGAGGTCCTGGTCGAACACGGCCGGGCCGCCCGGGGGCTCCGGCTCGATGGGCCCACCCTGGATGGCCGGGACGGACCCGCTGGTGGCCCCCACGCCCTGCAGCTTCTCGCGACCGGCGCCCACCATCTTCAGCGTGCGCTCGAGGACGATCTCGAAGCTGGCCAGCTTGTGGTCGCAGTAGTCCTCGCACTCGTTCTTCAGGCGGTTGGCCTCGGCCTGGGCGGCGTCGATGATCTTGCGGGCCCGGGCCTCGCTGGCCTTGACGACCTCGGTGCGCTGCACCATGCGCTCGGCGCGGCTGCGGGCCTGGTCGAGGATCTCCTCGCCCTCCCGCTTCACCTTGGCCAGGTAGTCCTCGCGCTCCTTCAGCAGCCAGCGGGCGGCTCGGAGCTCGTCGGGCAGGCGCTCGATCGTCTCGTCGAGGAGGTCGAGGACCTCGTCCCGGTTGATCATCACCGAGGTCGACAGGGGCATCGGCCGGGCCGAGGCGACCAGCTCGTGGAGCCGTCGGAGCATCTGCTCGGCATCGGTGCCGGGGAGCCGGGGGCGCTGCCGCTCCGGCTCGGGAAGGTCGAAGTCGATGTCGTCGTCGTGGTCGTGCTCGTCCATCAGCTTCCGTACTTCTCGGTGAGGCGCTTGGCCACGGGGGTCGGCACCATGCTCGTGACGTCGCCACCGAAGCGGGCGATCTCCCGCAGCAGGTTCGAGGCCAGGAACGAGTTGGTGGCGCCCGCCGGGATGAACAGCGTGTCGATGCCCGCCACGGCCCGGTTCATGCGGGCCATCATGAGCTCGCTCTCGAAGTCGGCCACCACCCGCAGGCCCTTCACGATGAAGTCGCAACCCAGGTCCTTGGCGAGGTCGACGGTCAGGCTCGAGAACGAGGTGACCGACACGTTGTCCAGGTGGGCCACGGACTCGAGGATCAAGGCCTGGCGCTCGTCGAGGTCGAAGAGGCCGCCGGTCTTCTGCGGGTTGGTGACCGTGGCCACCACCACCTCGTCGAAGTGGGTGGCGGCGACCTCGATGATGTCGAGGTGGCCGTTGTGGATCGGGTCGAACGAGCCCGGGTAGAGGACCTTGGTCATCGGCGCCAACCTACCGCCGCGCGGCTGGGCGCTCACCACCGGGGCCCCCGCCCCGGTCGCTCACACGGGTGCTCGCCGGGCGATGACGACGTGGGTGCCGCCGTAGCGCTTGGCCCGCAGCACCTCCCAGCCGAAGGGCGGCTCGACCTCGCGATCGGACTCGAGGACGGCCAGGTCGGCGGGCAGGACGTCGAGCAGGTCGAGCCACGCGTCGGCGGTGTGCGCGTAGGGCGGGTCGAGGATGGCCAGGTCCCAGCGCCGTCCGGCGGCGGCGGTGAGAAAGCGGTCGACGGTCGACGTCACGACCTCGGCCTGGCCCGCCAGGCCACAGGTGGCCAGGTTGACTTCGATCGAGCGGGTGGCCCGGCGGTCCTCGTCGACGAAGGTCGCCCGGGTGGCCCCTCGGGACAGCGCCTCGATGCCCATCGCGCCGCTCCCGGCGAAGAGGTCCAGCACCGCGGCGTCCACGACGGCGCCGAGGCTGCCAAGGGCGTTGAAGGTGGCCTCCCGGACGCGGTCCGGCGTGGGACGGGTTGCTGCCCCCTCCGGCGCCACCAGCCGCCGACCGCGCGCCGTGCCCGAGATCACCCGCATGCAGCGACGGTACCGTCCGCCCATGACCGCTGATCCCGAGCTCCCCGACGGCGTGGTGGTGGTCCGCATCGACCAGCCCCGCGTGCGCAACGCCATCAACACGGAGACCGCCGCCCGGCTCCACGATGCCTTCCTCGCCTTCGACGACGACCGTGGCGCGCGGGTGGCGGTCCTCACCGGCGACGAGGCCGCCTTCTGCGCCGGGGCCAACCTGCGCGACCTCCCCCGGCTGCGCCCCAGCGGCCCGCTGGGGCCCACCCGCCTGCAGCTGTCGAAACCGGTGATCGCCGCCATCGAGGGCTGGTGCGTGGCCGGTGGCGTCGAGCTGGCCGCCTGGTGCGACCTGCGCGTAGCCGGCCGGTCCGCCCGGATCGGCTGCCTCGAGCGACGGTGGGGGGTGCCGCTCATCGACGGCGGGACCTACCGCCTCCCCCAGATCGTCGGGCTCGGCCGCGCCCTCGACCTCATCCTGACCGGCCGCGAGATCGGCACCGACGAGGCCGAGCGGATGGGCTTCCTCACCCGCGTCGTGGACGACGGCCAGGCGCTGGCCGCCGCCGTCGAGCTGGCCGGCCAGATCGCCTCGGCCCCCTGGCGGGCTGTCGTGAACGACCGCAAGAGCGTGTACGCCGGCTTGGGTCGGGAGCTGGAGGATGCCCTCGCCGTCGAGGACGAGCTCGGCCAGGACACGATCTTCGCCGACGGCTTCCAGGCCGGGGTGGCGCGCTTCGACGAGCACCAGGCCAACCGGGAGCGCTGACCCGCCTACAGGTCGCGCGACTCCCCCAGCGGCCCGGTGCGCACCCGCTCGCGCACCGCGCCCCCCTCCCGCCAGGAGGTGGTGCGCCAGTCGTCACCCTCGACGCGCTGCCAGGCGGCGGCGGTGATGCCGAGCTCGAAGACGTGCGAGCCGCCGGGGTCGCCGATGTCGAACCCGAGCGACTCCTGCCACGTCGCTCGCACGCGCTCCCACTCCTCGGTGCCGAGGATCTCCCGGGCCCGGCAGAAGGCCTTGACCTCCCCGGCCCGGTCGTCCTTGTCGGCGAGGGGCGTGAGCACGCAACAGCGCTCGTCTCGCTGCAGGTCCCGCGCCTTCACCGCGCCCGGCATGCTCCCGACGTAGAGGCGCCCCCCGATGAGCGACAGCTCCATGGGGCTGACGCGGGGCCATCCGTCCTGGCGGGTGGTGGCGACGAGGCACAGCCCGGTGGCGGCGATGCGGTCGGCGAAGAAGGCGGCGATGGACGGGGCTGCCTGCTGCAGCTCGGCGAAGGTGGCCATGGCCCGATCTTGCCGGTCCAACCCTGACGGGCCATGTCAGCAGCTCAAGGTCGACGCCGCCCTTCCGCCCGAGCTGCGCAGCCGGGCCGTGCGCATGCGCGAGCGGTTCCACCTGGATGCGCCGGGCTGGTTCGCCCGGGAGGAGCCGGTCCCCCACCTCGCCACCCTGTCGCGCGCCGTGTGGGACGAGGAGCGGATCGAGATCCGCTACGACAAGCGCGACGGGTCGGTGCAGCGCGTGCTCGATCCTCTGGGCCTCGTGCTGAAGGCGGGCGTCTGGTACCTCGTCGCCCTGTCCGGGCGCACGCCCTCGGTGCGCACCTTCCGGGTCGGCCGCGTCGCCGCGGTCCGGCCGCTGGGCGAACCGGCGCGGCGCCCCGAGGGCTTCGACCTCGCGGCGCAGTGGGCCGAGTCGTCCACGGCCTTCTTCGACACGTGGCCCACCGTGGAGGTGCGAATCCGGGTGCACGCCGACGTCATCTGGCACCTCCGCGACGTGCTCGCCCCCGGCGCCGGCCAGGAGGCCCTGGCGGCCGCCGCACCGCCCGACGCGGACGGCTGGCGCGAGACGTGCGCCCGCTTCGAGTCCATGGGGGTGGCCCAGCACGAGCTGCTGCGCTTCGGCAGCCGGCTCGAGGTGCTCGACCCCCCGGAGCTCCGCTCGGCCATCGCCGCCGAGGCGGCCGAGATGGCCGCCCGCTATGCCGTTGCGTGAGCGCACCCTCCACCCGGCACACTGAGGCGATGCCGGTGGCCGAGACGATCAGGTGCGTGGACTGCGGCGGCACCTGCCACCGGATGCCGTTCGACCCGCCCGAGCTCGGCTGGGAGGTCGGCGATGTGGTCGCCTACCGCTGCCGGGACTGCGCCGACATGTGGTACCTCGAGGTCGACGAGGAGGACCTGACCGACGACGTCGCCACCGGCGACGTCCCACCGTCGGCCTGGCCGTGAGCGACGCGGTGGGCGGGGGGCCGCCGAACAGCGAGCCCGACCTGCGCCTCGGCACCGTGGCGGGAGCCTCGGCCTACGCCCTGTGGGGGCTGTTCCCCCTCGTGTTCCACCAGCTCGACGACGTCGCCGCCGGGGAGATCCTCACCCACCGGATCGTCTGGTCCTTCGTCGTGGTGGCGGGCCTGCTCGTGCTGCGCAGGGACCGGCGCTGGTACGCGCCGGTGCGGGCCGCTCGCCACGGGTTGCGGCACCTGTCGCTCGCCGCGCTGGCCATCGCCGTCAACTGGCTCGTCTACATCTGGGCCGTCAACGAGGACCACGTGGTGGAGGCCGCCCTCGGGTACTACGTGAACCCGCTGCTCACCGTCGCCCTCGGGGTGTTCGTCCTGGGCGAGCACCTCCGCCAGCTCCAGCGCCTGGCCCTCGGCTTCGGCGCCGCGTCCGTGGCCGTGCTCACCGTCGCCTACGGCCGCGTCCCGTGGATCGCCCTGGTGCTGGCGTGCTCGTTCGCCACGTACGGCTTCCTCAAGAAGGCCGTCCCGGTGGACGCCACCACCTCGTTGGCCGTGGAGACGGCCGTGCTGGCCCCGGCCGCTTTCGTCGCCATGGTCGTCCTGCACGCCCGGGGCGACGCCGCCTTCCTCGGCGGCTCCACCGGCCGGGACCTGCTGCTGGCCAGCCTGGGCGTGGTCACGGCGGTCCCGCTGCTGCTCTTCGGCGTCGCCGCTCGGCGCATCCCGCTGTCGCTGCTCGGCCTGCTCCAGTACCTGACGCCGACGATGCAGCTGCTCTGCGGGGTGGCGGTGTTCCACGAGCCGATGCCGGCGGAGCGGCTGGCCGGGTTCGCCCTCGTCTGGGTAGCCCTGGTGCTCCTCGGCGCCGATGCCGTCCGCACCCTGCGCCGCAGCCGCGGCGCCGTCCCGGAGCCGCTCCCCGTCCCCGAGCCTGCCTGACGCCTGGCCGGTGGTGTGTGCGCCGCACCCGGGCGGTGCACTCGCGCACCAGACGGCGGCTCAGGCGGAGGCGATGCGCCCGGCGGGGCGGGTGGCGGGGCGGGGTCGCCGGGCCACCACGGCAGCCAGGCCGGCGGCGGCGACGGCGATCGCGGCAGCCGGGCCCCAGGCGACGCCGGCGGCGACGGCCAGCACCACGGCCTGGACGGCCACCACGGCCCGCTGCGCGGCGGGGAGGAGCTCTTCGAGCCGGCGATGCAGCGCCATCATCTTCTGGGGTGTGGTGAGGCCGGCGCCGAGGAGCACGGCCAGGCCGCGCACCAGGCCGAAGCCGGTGACGACGGCGAAGGCGGCCAGCGGCGAGGCGCCAAGGGCGGCCAGGGCGATCATGAGGTAGACGGCGGCGGTGGTGACGTAGGTGGCCAGGCCGACGCCGATCTGCCAGCCGAACCCCCCGCCGTAGACCCAGCTGCGGAACTGGTCGAGCCAGGTCTCGTTGACCTGACGGGTGTGGGACGGGAGCCGGAAGCCGCCCAGCTGCAGGTCGGAGGCGATGGTGACGGCGGCCAGCACCGCGGCGGCGCCGATCGTCGCACCGTCGGAGAGGTCGAGCGCGGCCATGATCGCCGCCAACCCGGCGGCGCCCGCGCCCAGGGTGGCCCCGCCGAGGACGGCTCCGGCCACGAACCATGTCGCACTGCGCGACCAGCGGTTGCCCCTGGCCTGCTCCCCCAGCGGGGTGATCGTGGAGAGCATCGACAGCCCGCACGGCGACCAGGTGGAGCGGATGGCGGCGGCCACCGCGACGACCGAGGCGAGGGAGATGACGAGGGCGGTCATGGCCGTCATCGTAGGGTGCCCGCGATGGAGGCAGCGGTGGACCTCGACCTCGACGGCGTGCAGCAGCGGGTGCTGGGGAGCCTGCTGGAGAAACAGCGCACCGTCCCCGACACGTACCCCATGACCCTGAACGGGCTCCGGACGGCCTGCAACCAGTCCTCGGGGCGCGATCCGATCCTGCACCTCTCCGACACGGAGGTGTCGACGGCGCTGACCGAGCTGCGGGCCCTCGGCCTCACCCGCGTCATCCACCCCAGCCACGGTGCCCGCCAGCCGAAGTACCGCCAGGTCCTCGACGAGGTGCTGGCCCTCGAGAACGGCGAGCGGGCGATCCTCACCCTGCTGCTCCTGCGCGGCCCCCAGACGCCCGGCGAGCTGCGGTCGCGCTCGGATCGGCTGCACGCCTTCAGCAGCCTCGGCGAAGTCGACCAGGCCCTCGCCGCGCTGGCCGGCCGCCAGCGACCGCTCGTGGAGGAGCTGGCCCGCCAGCCGGGTCAGAAGGAGCAGCGCTGGATCCACCGCCTCGGGCCGGTGGCGACCGCCGAGCCGGCGGCGGCGACGACCGCGTCGGCGGGCGGCACGGCCGATCAGCGGGCCGAGGTCGAGGCCCTCCGGGCGCAGCTGGCCGAGGCGCACGCCGAGATCGAGCGCCTGCGCCAGGAGCTGGACGACCTCACGGCGCCGTAGCGGTCGCGCCTGACGCGGCGCGTCAGATGCGTTCCAGGTCGGCGCCGTCGAACAGCGGCGTGATGCCGTGCTCGTCGACGTCGGTGGCGAGCTCCGCGTCGGTGGGGGGCGGGTCGGTGGACGCGGCCGCGGCGAGGATGGTCGGCAGGAGGCGGGCGTCGCTGGACGTGTTGAGGAAGAGCTGGTGGTGGCTGAGCACCCAGCGCACCGACCGGGCCACCGCGGCCGGCTCGGTGATCGGCTCGTACCAGCTGAAGCGCGGCCCTGCGTGGTCGGCCGGCCAGCGGCGGCGGGCGGCCGACTTGATCGTCTGGACGGCGACGCCGCGATCGGCGCACACGGCGAGGAGCGCCTCGACGTCGGCCCGGTAGGCGGGGTCCTGCATCGCCACGTAGCTGTACGGCAGCAGCACCGAGGCGAAGTCGAACCGCTCGAGGCTGTGGAGGTGCATGGCGGCGATGCGGGTGCCGTGCCCGGTGACGCCGATGTGGCCGACCAGCCCCTCCTCCCGAGCGCGGGCCAGGGCCTCGACGGCGCCGCCCGGCCCGTGGGCCACCTCCCACTCGTCGGGCTCGACGAGGTTGTGCAGCTGGATGAGGTCGACCGAGTCGACGCGCAGGCGCTCGAGTGAGCGCTCCAGCTCGGCCCGAGCGGCGTCGCCCGACCGCTCGCCGGTCTTGGTGGCGAGGAAGAAGCGGCCGCGGTGCTCGGCCATCCACGGCCCCATGCGCAGCTCGGCGTCGCCGTAGCTGGCTGCCGTGTCGAGGTGGTTCACCCCGGCGGCGAGGAGCTGGGCCAGCACGGCGTCGGCTCTGTCCTGGCGCATGCCCCCGAGGGCGGCGGCCCCGAAGATCACCCGGGTGCTGTCGTGCCCCGTCCGCCCGAAGGGAGCCCTGGGGAGCGCCGGAGCGGCCATGTCGGCACCGTACCCCTCGACGTCTGTGGACGCCGGCGCACGGTCGGCGTGCGCACACGTCCACAGACGTTGGTTGGTGCCCTCAGCCGGGCGTGGGGAGGGTGACGCCGAGGGCGGCGAGGACACGGGGGGCGAGCCAGTCAGCGACCTCCCGGGCGGCGTCCTCGGTGAAGTGGGAGCCGTCGGGGCGCAGCTTGGCGTCCTCCTCGAGGGGCAGCCGGTCGATGTGGCCGGCGAGGTCGACCACGTGCACCTGCGGCCGCGGGGCCCCCACCTCGGCGATGAGCTCGTTGAGCCGAGCCATCCGGGCCGGGTCGGCCTCCGGCCCCGGGTCGAGGCCGTAGCCCGGGCTGCGGGTGGGGTGGATGGCCGGGGCCGTCAGCCACACCACGTCCTCGGCGCCGGCCCGGAGCAGGCCGTCCACGGTGTCGGCCAGCAGGGCGCGGAGCGTGGCGTCGTAGTCCGGCTCGCCGAGGTGCTGCCAGCGATCGCTCCCCGGGAGCCGCCGGTCGGTGGTGTCCCATGGACCCACCTGGATGACGGCCACCGACGCACCGCTGTCCCGGAAGCCCTGCGGCCAGGCCGCCACGGCCGGCCCGCACTTCTCGGTCTGATCTTCGACGAAGCCATCGGGACCCACCCGGCGGGAGCCCGGCGGCTCGATCCCGCACCCCAGCGTGACGCCGCCCCCCAGGACGAGCATCTTCTCGCCCCGGTCGGTCGTCCAGTCCGCCAGCCCCAGCCCTGTGCGCACCGCGGTGGAGTCGCCGAAGAAGGCGAGCACCAGGGGGGCCTCGGAGGCCGGGGCCTGGGCGTCGTCGGCCAGCGCGGTCGGGACGCGCAGGCTGCGGAACTCGGCCGCGTCGGCGTCGAGGTCGTCCTGCACCACGACGGAGCCGACGACCACGGCGACGAAGGTCACCACCAGGCCGTAGCAGCCGCCGACCAGCCCGACGCGGACCACCCGGGTGGAGATCGGCTGCCCCCGCATGACGGGACGCTCGACGAGGTGGTGGACGACGACGGCGACGGCCATCGTCACGGCGATGCGCAGCACCGCCAGCGGCGCGTCGTCCAGCCCGGTGCGGGTCGGGTCGAGCCACACGAAGATCGGCCAGTGCACGACGTAGATCGAGTAGGACCACGTGCCCATCGCCACCAGGGGCCGGAGCGCGAGGGCCGACTGCACGGGGCCGCGCCGGATGGCGGCGCTGATGACCACGACGGTGATGATGGCGACGACGGGAAGGGCGGCCACGTAGTCGCCGCTCTCGTCGATCCGGATGAAGACGGCGCCGATGGCCAGCAGGACCAGGCCCCCCACGCCGACCGCGGTCAGGGCGCGGGAGGCCGCCGGCCAGTGCCGGGCCGGCGGCGGCAGCACCACCGCCAGCACGACCCCAGCGAGGATCTCCCCGCCCCGGCTGATCGTCGAGTAGTACGCCAGGTCCAGCTGGTCGGCCCACCACCACGCGGCCATGGCCGCCCACGACACGGCGCAGCCGATGCCCGCGACCCACGCCAGCGTGCTCCGACCTCGGCGCAGCGCCAGGACCGCCACGATCGGGAACAGGAAGTAGAACTGCGCCTCAACGGCGAGGCTCCAGTAGTGGTGGACGGGGCTGGGCGACGAGAACAGGTCGTTGTACGACTTGCCCTCGAGGATGAACCGCCAGTTGGCGACGTCGAGCATGGCGGCGGTGAGATCGCCGCGGGTGCCGCGGTCCACCCCCACCACCAGCGCCACCACCGACGCCACCACGACCCCCAGCGCGGCCACCGGTAGCAGCCGCCGCACCCGGCGCGACCAGAAGCGCCGCATCGAGATCTCGCCGCGGGCCTCGCGCTCGCCGAGCAGCTGTGAGGTGATCAGGTAGCCGGAGAGGGTGAAGAACACCGTGAGGCTGAGGAAGGCGCCGCGGGCCCAGCCGACATCGGCGTGGTAGGCCAGCACGGCGACGCACGCCACCCCGCGGAGGCCGTCGAGCGCGGGGACGCGCGTCATTCGCCCGATTCGCCCCGAATGCGGGCCCGCCCCCTCCGCCTGGTCCACCCGCGAGATGTACCAGGCTCGGCGCTGCGGAGCACATCACCCCGCGCTCGGGATCAGCTCTTGAAGAGGAAGGCCTCGTCGTCGGGGTCGAGGAAGAGCCGCAGCTCGTTCTCGAGCTCGAGGTGCTCGGCCAGGGTGGGATCGTCGTCGGCGATGCGCTCCGCGGCGGCCCGGGCGGCGACGACGGCCTTGCGGTCGCGGCGCAGCGACGCCAGCTTCAGGTCGCTGCGACCCTTCTGGCGCTCGGCGAAGATCGTGCCCTCGCCCCGGATGTCGAGATCGACCTCGGCCAGCTCGAAGCCGTCGTCGGTGCGCACCATCGCCTCGAGGCGGGCGTTGCCCTGCGCTCGCTCCTCCTCGTCGCCCTCCGCGCCGCCAGCGCCGGTGACGAGGTAGCAGCAGGAGGCCGCCGCCCCCCGGCCCACCCGGCCCCGCAGCTGGTGGAGCTGGGCGATCCCGAAGCGGTCGGCGTCGAGGACCACCATGACCGTGGCGTTGGGGACGTCGACGCCCACCTCTATGACCGTCGTGGCGACGAGCACCTGGGTGCGCCCCTCGCGGAAGGCGGTCATCGCCGTCTCCTTCTCCGCCGCCGGCAGCCGCCCATGGAGGAGCCCCAGCGAGAGGCCGGACAGCTCGTCGGCCTCGAGCCGGGCGAAGGTCTCCTCGGCCGACGCGACCTCGAGCTTCTCGCTCTCCCCGATGAGCGGGCACACGACGTAGGCCTGACGCCCCGCCTCCACCTCCTCCCGCACCCGCGCCCAGACGGCAGCCTCCTCCTCCTCGCCCTGGGCCCAGGTGGTCACGATGGGCTGTCGCCCCGCCGGCTTCTCCCCCAGGATCGACACGTCGAGGTCGCCGTAGACCGTCATGGCCGCGGTCCGCGGGATGGGGGTGGCCGTCATCACCAGGACGTCGGGCACCGGTCCCCCACCGGCCTTCTCGCGCAGGGCGGCCCGCTGCTCCACACCGAAGCGGTGCTGCTCGTCGATCACGACGACGCCGAGGGAGCGGAAGGCCACCGCCTCCTGGATGAGCGCGTGGGTGCCGACGAGGAGGTCGACCTCGCCGGCGGCCAAGGCGCCGAGCACCCGCTGGCGCTCCTTGCCGGTCACCTTGTTCGTCAGCAGCTCGACCGTGAGGGGACGCTCCCCGAAGAGCGAGGCGCCGTCGTCGGGCACGGTCATCTCCGCCAGCAGCGGGCGGATCGACGCGAAGTGCTGCTCCGCCAGCACTTCGGTGGGCGCCATGAACGCACCCTGGTGGCCGCTCTGGACGGCGGTGAGCAGCGCCGCCACCGCCACCACCGTCTTGCCGGCGCCCACGTCGCCTTGGAGGAGGCGGTGCATCGGGATGGGGCGAGCGAGGTCGGCCGTGATCTCCGCGATGACCTTGCGCTGGTCGCCCGTGAGAGAGAAGGGCAGCGCCCCCAGGAACCGGTCGACCAGCGCGCCCGACGTGTCGTGCTCGATGCCCTGGCTGGTCGCCTCGATCCGCCGCTTGCGCAGCACGAGGGTCAGCTGGATGCGGAGCAGCTCGTCGAACACGAGGCGGCGGCGGGCGGCCTGCGCCTCGGCCATGGCCTCGGGGAGGTGGATGCCGCGGAAGGCGGCTGAGCGGTCGACGAAGTCGTGCTCGTCGAGGAGCCAGCCCGGCAGCGGCTCTACGAGCTCTCCCGCTCGCTCCAGCGACTCGCGGAGCCAGCCACGGAAGTCCTTGGAGTAGAGACGGAGCTTGTCGGACTGCGGGTAGATCGGTGTGATCTGGAGGCGGTCCTCCTCGTCGAGGAGGTCGATCTCCGGGTTGGCCAGCTGCTTCTGGCCCCGGAACTCGGTGACCTTGCCGAAGAACATGGCCTCGGAGCCCTGGGGGAACTGCCGGGCCCGCCATGGCTGGTTGAAGAAGGTCACCCGCAGGTAGCCGGACCCGTCGCTGATGCGCAGCTCGGTGCGGGCCTTGCCGCGGCCCCGCCCCTGGACCGTGCTCGACGACACGACCTTGCCGAAGATCCAGAGCTGCTCGTCGACCTGCGCGTCGCGGATGGAGGACTGCTTGGTCTTGTCGAGGTAGCGGCGCGGGTAGTGCGTGAGCAGGTCGAAGATGGTCTCGATCTCGACCGCGGCCAGCGCTTTGGCCCGCTCGGGGCCCACACCCTTCAGCTCGGTGACGGGCAGCTGGGCCAGCGTGCTCAGGCGGCGGGCCACGATGAGGCGGCTACTCGATCCCGAAGAGGTACGGGTAGAGGGGCTGACCGCCGTGGTGCACCTCGGCGGCAGCGCCGGGCCGGTGCTCGCCGAGCCATTCGGTGATCTGCCGGGTGGTCCCGGCCGATGCGCCCTCGCCCTCGATGATCGTGACGATCTCATGGCGGTCGGTCATCAGCGCGTCGAGGAGGGCCACGGCTGCCTCGGCCAGCCCGTGCTCCACGGCCTTGATCCCGTCGCGCGTCACGCCCAGCCAATCTCCCGTGGCGATCGGGCCGCCGTCCCAGGCGGAGTCGCGCACGGCCTGGGTGACCTCGCCGGCGAGGACGTTGCCGGCGGCCTCGGCCATCTCGGCGCAGTTGCCCTGCCCCTCGGCCTGCGGGTCGTAGGCCAGGAGGGCGGCAAAGCCCTCGGTGATGCTCTTGGTCGGGACCACCACGACCGTCTTCGCGGTGTGCGCGTCGACCTGCTCGGCCACCGGGATGATGTTCTTGTTGTTCGGGAGGATGACGACGTGGTCGGCCGGGACCTTCTCCACCGCGGCGATCAGCTCGGCGGTGGACGGGTTCATCGACTGGCCGCCGGTGACGATCCCCTGCACGCCGAGCGAGTGGAAGATGCGCCGGATGCCGTCTCCGGTGGCGACCGCCACCACGGCGCACTTGACGGGGTTGAGGAGGTGGGCCGGCACCTCGTCGATGGCGCCGCTCTCCGCCGCGTCGCGCACCCAGCGCTCCTCCTCCACCTGCTCGATGAGGTCGGTGACGCGGATCTTGGTGGGGCGGCCGATGTCGATGGCGGCCTCGATCGACCCGCCGATGTCATCCGTGTGGATGTGGCAGTTCCAGATGCCGTCGCCCCCCACCACGACGATCGAGTCGCCCATGCCAGCCCACACGTCCTTGAAGGCGGGGATGGCCTCGTCGGGCGCCTCGAGGAAGTACATGACCTCGTAGCGCAGGTCGCTCACGTCGCCGTGGCCCTCGCCGTGGCCGGGCAGCACGTCGGGCAGCGTCGGGCTGACCACCTCCTCCGGTTCCGGCATCGGCCGCCCGTCGACCTGGTGGAGCAGGGCGTCGAGGAGCAGGAGCAGCCCGGTGCCGCCGGCATCGACGACCCCTGCCTCCTTCAGCACGGGGAGCATCTCCGGCGTGCGCCGCAGCGCATCAGCCCCGTGGGCCTTGGCCGCCTCGAGGACCGCCAGGAGATCGGAGCTGCCGTTGGCCGTCGCCACGGCGGCCTCCGACGCCTCGCGCACGACGGTCAGGATCGTGCCCTCCACCGGCCGCATGACGGCCTGGTAGGCCGCCTCCGATGCCGCCGCCAGCGCCGCCGCCGCGGTGGTGGCGTCGAGGCCGCCGGCATCGGCGATGACCGAGGACATGCCGCGCAGGATCTGGGAGAGGATGACCCCCGAGTTGCCCCGGGCCCCCATGAGCGAGCCGTGGCTGATGGCCTTGCACACGGCGCGGAGCTCGCCGTCGCAGTGCTCGAGCTCCTCGGTGACGGCGAGGAGCGTCAGGGCCATGTTCGTGCCGGTGTCGCCGTCCGGCACCGGGTAAACGTTCAGCCGGTTGATGCCCTCCTTGTGGGCAGCCAGGACGTCACGGAACCCGATCACCGCGGCGCGCAGCTCATCAGCGCCGAGGCGCGTGAGGGAGGTCATCGGCGGTGGATCTTAGGATGTGCCCGGCGGCTTCCCCCCGCCACGAGCTGCGGGCCGCCCGGGTTGGCGACGCTCCTGCTGCCCTTGTAGCCTCGCGGGGTCCTGTGCCCCGGTCGCGCGATCGGACCAGTGCTCTTTCGAAACCCCCAGGTGAGAGGTCTCCGACGATGGCAGCAGTGTGCGAGGTGTGCGGGAAGCACCCGTCCTTCGGGATGAACGTCAGCCACTCGCACCGGCGCACCAAGCGTCGGTGGAACCCCAACATCCAGAAGATCCGGGCCGTCGTGAACGGCGCCCCGAAGCGGCTCAACGTCTGCACCGGCTGCATCAAGGCCGGCAAGGTCACCAAGCGCGTCAGCTGATCCCCGGAGTGGTGCTGGCACCACCCCGGATGTGCATGCCAGCGACATCGCCCGTCCTGGGCCAGTCATGATCCTCTGCTCGTGCAGCCCGGGCGACCGCGCCCGACGGCGTGGCTGCACGACAACGGAGGAAGACATCCATGCGCACGCTCCCCCGGGCAGGAGCCGGCCTTCTGGCCCTCACGCTCGCCCTCGGCATCACCGCCTGCGGCAGTGACGACGACGACTCCACCGACACGACCGTCGCGGCGAAAGGCGACGGCGCCGCCAGCGGCGACACCGGTGCGTTCTGCGACGCCCTCGTGGAGTTCAACGGGGCCGTGATGGAGGTCGAGATCGACGACACCACGCCGGAGGCCGACGTCAAGGAGGCCGGCGGCCAGCTGGCGGAGCTGACCCAGGCGCTCGTCGACAACGCCCCTGAGGACCTGGCCGACGGCGCCGAGGAGATCCACGGGTTCGTCACCCCGATGGCCGAGGAGGGCGACGCGTCCGTGTTCAACCAGGACAGCTCGTTCGAGGCCTACGGCAAGTTCCTGGGCGATGCCACGGAGGCCTGCGACTTCCAGACCGTCGACGTCACGGCGAAGGACTACGCCTTCGAAGCGCCCAACACCGTGAAGGCCGGCAACGTGTCGTTCGCCCTCACGAACTCGAGCGACGCCGAGGAGCACGAGATGATCGTGATGGCGAAGGCTGACGGTGTGGACCTCACCTGGGAGGAGCTCCTCGCCCTCCCCGAGGAGGAGGCGCAGTCCAAGGTGCACTTCGCCGGGTTCGCCTTCGCTCCCCCCGGTGAGTCGAGCAGCACGCTGGCCACCCTCGCGCCGGGTGACTACGCGATGGTCTGCTTCATCCCGGTGGGCGGCGCGGAGGACGGCCCGCCCCACTTCACCCAGGGGATGGTCCACGAGTTCACCGTGGAGTAGGTGCGGGACCCTGTCGGGGTGGGTGGGGCCCCGACACCGTCTCCCTGAGCCAGGGGCCGCCGCCGGCATGGTGCGGCGGCCCCTGGCGCGTCTCGGTTGCGGCCGTCTGGCTGGCTCCTGAACGGCTCCGTTACGGTGGTCACCCATCCGCAGCCCGTCAGAGGAGCAGGTCGATGCAGGGTGTGATCAAGTCGTACGACCCCGGCTCGGGTGACGGCGTGGTGCTCTGCGACACGGACCTGTCCGAGTACGACCTGGCCCCCGACGCCCTGCAGGGCTCGGTGTTCCGGATGCTCCGCCAGGGGCAGCGGGTGATCTTCGACCTCGACGGCTCTTCGCGGGCCACCCGGCTGCGGCTCGGCAGCGAGGTCGACATGGGTACGCCGGGGTTCGGCGACGTGCCCGACCTCCCGGCGCAGCACAGCTGACCCCCGACCCCCCACGGAGACGAGATGCCTGCCACCACGGACAACCAGAACCTCAAGGACTGGGTCGAGCACTGGGCCGGCATCTTCCAGCCCGACGCCGTCGAGTGGTGCGACGGGTCCGAGGAGGAGTGGGACCGGCTCACGCAGCTGCTCATCGACGGCGGCACGTTCGAGAAGCTGGACGAGGCCAAGCGGCCCAACAGCTTCCTGGCCCTCTCCGACCCGGCCGACGTCGCCCGTGTCGAGGATCGCACCTTCATCTGCTCCGAGCGCGAGATCGACGCCGGGCCCACCAACAACTGGCGGGCGCCGGCGGACATGAAGGCCGAGCTGACCGACCTGTACACCGGCGCCATGCGGGGCCGCACCATGTACGTGGTGCCGTTCTCGATGGGGCCGCTCGGCTCGCCCATCGCCCACATCGGCGTCCAGCTCACCGACTCCGCCTACGTGGCCACCAACATGCGGATCATGACCCGCATGGGCCAGGGCGTGCTCGACGTCCTCGGCCCTGACGGCGAGTGGGTCCCCTGCCTGCACTCGGTGGGCTACCCCCTCGTGCTGGCCGACGACACCACCCGAGCCGACGTGCCGTGGCCCTGCGACGCCGACAACAAGTACATCAGCCACTTCCCCGAGACTCGTGAGATCTGGAGCTACGGCTCGGGCTACGGGGGCAACGCGCTCCTCGGCAAGAAGTGCTTCGCCCTGCGCATCGCCTCGACGATGGCGCGCGACGGCGGCTGGATGGCCGAGCACATGCTCGTCCTCGGCATCACCCCCCCGGACGGCGAGAAGGTCTACGTCGCGGCGGCGTTCCCGTCGGCCTGCGGCAAGACGAACATGGCGATGATGGTGCCCACCCTCCCGGGCTGGAAGGTGGAGACGATCGGCGACGACATCGCCTGGATGAAGTTCGGCGACGACGGCCGCCTCTACGCCATCAACCCCGAGGCCGGCTTCTTCGGCGTCGCCCCCGGCACGGGTGAGGAGACGAACCCGAACGCCATGGCGACGCTCCACAGCAACTGCATCTTCACCAACGTCGCCAAGACCGACGACGGCGACGTGTGGTGGGAGGGCCAGAGCCCCGCTCCCGATCACCTGATCGACTGGAAGGGCAACGACTGGACGCCCGCCTCGGGCGCCCCGGCCGCCCACCCCAACGCCCGCTTCACCGCCCCGGCGGCGCAGTGCCCGTCCATCGCCCCCGAGTGGGAGGACCCGAAGGGCGTGCCGATCTCGGCCATCCTCTTCGGTGGCCGCCGCGCCACGAACGTCCCGCTAGTCACCGAGGCGTACGACTGGCAGCACGGCGTGTTCCTGGGCTCGATCATGAGCTCCGAGAAGACCGCCGCCGCCGCCGGCACGGTGGGCGAGCTGCGGTTCGACCCGTTCGCGATGCTGCCCTTCACCGGCTACAACGTCGGCGACTACTTCCAGCACTGGCTCGAGATCGGCCAGCGCGACGGCGCTCGGCTCCCCAAGCTCTTCTGGGTGAACTGGTTCCGCAAGCGCGACGACGGCTCGTTCCTGTGGCCCGGCTTCGGCGACAACAGCCGCGTGCTGAAGTGGATCGTCGAGCGGCTGGACGGCGAGGACCACGCGGTCGACACCGCCATCGGGCGGATCCCGGCCAAGGGCGCCATCGACACCACCGGCCTGGCCCTCGACGAGGGCACGATGGCCCAGCTCCTCGCCGTCGATGCGGAGTCCTGGCGGCTCGAGCTGCCCCAGATCGAGGCCCACTACGCCTCGATCGGCGAGAGCCTGCCGGCGGCGTTGAAGGACGAGCTCCAGAAGCTCGAGAAGCGCCTGGCCCAGTAGCCCCGGCGCTCAGGCACCTTGAGCGCTCTGCAGCTCGGCCCAGGGTGACCGCCGCTCATCGTCGGTCGCCGTCCACCCCCGGTTCCGGTTGACGACGGCGCCAGCGACGAGGGCCGTCACCACCGCCACGCCGGCCATCCCCACCAGCTCCTGGCCCTTGTTCCACACGGGATCGAGGCCGTCCCCTCCCACCCACTGGAGGGTCATCAGCGCGAGGTGGGGGAACACCCAGGCGAGCAGCAGGACGAGGCGAGCGCCGACCAGCTCCGTGGCCGCCCGCCGGTCGCCGAGCAGCCCGGCCCGGCGCTCGAGGGTGACGAAGACCATGCACAGAGCGAGGCCTCCGGCCACGAGGGCCAGGATGGCCAGGGGCGCCCGCACGTCGGTGATCCGGTCGAAGTTGAGGCGCTGGTCGTAGCCGGTCCCGGCCCCGTTCACCACCACCTCGCCGGTCAGCGGGTCGAGGTCGTCGTAGTGGTAGGTCAGGGCGACGTCGGGGAGGCTGGCCACGGTGGCGACTGCCCCGAGCACCACCGGCCACCGCAGCGCCAGGCGCGCCGCCGCCAGCGTCACGAGCAGCCAGCCGGCGGGGTCAGGAAAGACGTCGATGTGCACGATGCGCAGGTCGAGCCCGACCAGCACGAGACCGGCGGCGATGAGCGAGAGCGGGCGACCGCGCACGGGCGCGAATGTACCGAACCGGATCCCGGGAGGCCCGGGGATTCGAGGACCCCGGACCAGCGGCCCGGGCGGGCTGGCTACGATGCGGACGTCCACGAACGGGGAGGTCCGATGGCCGTCAGCGCGTACATCCTGATCCAGACCGAGGTCGGCAAGGCCGCCCAGGTGGCCCAGGAGGTGGACGGCATCGACGGGGTGGTCACGGCCGAGGACGTCACCGGGCCGTACGACGTGATCGCCCGAGCCGAGGCCAGCAGCGTCGACGAGCTCGGGAAGATGGTCGTCAGCCGGGTCCAGATGATCGACGGCATCACCCGCACCCTCACCTGCCCGGTGGTGCACCTCTAGCCCACCGCGCGCGCTGCCCGCTCGCGGCGCCCGGCGGCGCTCAGCGGCGCAACAGGGAGAGCTGGTAGGTGGCGAGGCCGAAGATCGTTACGCCGAGCGGGATGTGCCACGCCGCCGCGGCCAGCGTCTCGCGCCCCACGTAGCCGAGCCCGACCTGGGCGAAGGTGAGGGCCGCCAGCGCGACGGCCAGAGCGAAGGCCACCCCGTCGCTCCCCCGCACCAGCAGGGTGACGCCCAGGCCCACGACGGCGAGCACGAAGGTGCCGATGCCGATGAAGCCGTGCAGCTCGATCAGGTCCTCGCCCTCGAAGAGGTGCTGGCCGGCCAGGGCCGCCTGCACGAGCACAAGTACGGGCAGGCCGATCAGCACGATGCGGTGGACCGCCGCAGCGAGGGGGCGGGCAGGGGCGTCAGCGGTGGCCAAGGGGGCTCCTGGTCAGGGTGGTGGGGTGGGGTCGATGGCGACGGCCCGCAGGGCGAGACCCATGAGGAAGAGCCCGGCCAGGCCGTAGAGCAGGTAGCGGTGCGGCGCGATCTGCTGGCGGTAGCTGTAGACGATGCCGACGGTGGCGATGGCGACGAAGCCGTAGAAGGCGTGCATCTGCGCCACCTCGCGGTCCTGCAGCGCCACCATCGCCACGCCCAGCGCCACCTGCACGAAGATGGTCACCTCAGCGGCGATGGTGGCGATCCAGAGGGCCTGGGTGCGCAGGGCCTGCTGGTAGTGGGCGGCCAGGGCCCAGAGGCCGACGGCAGCGTTCGCGCCGACGACCACCCACGCGAAGTCGGCGTGGACCTGGCGGAGCGTCACGATGGCGGGACGGTGGGGCTCAGGAGGCCTGGCCCGACGAGCCGCCGGCCACCTTGTAGCTCCACAGCTCGGCCGACAGGCCGACCGGCCGCTGGGCGCCCTCGCCCCCACCGCCGTGCGGGTGGCCGCCGCCGTGCGGATGACCACCCGCCGCGCCCTGGTCGCCGGCCGGGGCCTCGCTCTGGTGGCCGGCGCCGAACGCGGCGCTGTTCACCCAGGCCTCGAAGGCCGCCTCGTCGCGCCAGCGGGTGACGACGAGCCAGGTGGTGCGGTCGTCGGTCGGCTGGAGGAGCTCGAAGCCCTCGAAGCCGTCCTGGCCATCCACGGCGCCGGCCCGCTTGGCGAAGCGGTGGGCCAGCTCGTCTCCGCTGTCGGGGGCGACGGTGATGGCGTTGATCTTGATGATGGTCACGACCCCGACAGTACGACGCCGCTCACCCGGGACCGAAGCCGGCGGGCGTCACTCCCCGCAGGGGGTGCCGGCCTCCAGGTTCGTGACCGTGTCGGCACCGTCGAGGTAGGCGGTGATCCGGCCCCCTTCGGCGTCGATCTCGAGGAAGCCCGGGAACGGCTCCTCGGCCTGGATGCGGACCACATGGCCCGGGTAGAGCTCCTCGGCATCCGCCGCGGTGGCCTGGTAGCCGAACCCGGTGGCGGTGCCGACGGCGGGCGGGGCTCCGGTGACCCGCCACGAGAAGAGGTGCTGACCGCTCCCGTGCTCGGTCGGCCCGTCGGTGAAGAGCAGCACGAGGTGGTCCCACTCCACGCCGCGAATCTGGTCGCCCGGGCAGGTGCCGTACTCGCTGAAGGCCGGCTCCCAGCCGCTGTCGCGCGTGGGCGCGCCCAGGGCCGCGGTGACGGCGGCCACCGCCTCCTCCGGAGGGGCTCCGAGCGTGGTCAGCCCGAGGCCGTCACCGCGCAGCACCAGCGCCGCCGCCTCGGGCGGGAGCGTGGTCGAGACAGCCGGCTCCGACGTCGTGGCAGCGGGTTCGTCGGCGACGTCTCCATCGGTGGCCTGTGTGGTGATCCCTGCACGGCCCTGCGGCTCGTCGTCGCTGCCGCAGCCGGCGACGACGAGGAGGGCGGCCGCGACGAGGGCGATCAGGGGGCGGTGACGCATCCGGTCACCGTATTGGGCCTCACCAGGCGGCTTCGAGGATGCTCCGCGCGTCGGCTTCGCTGACCGGTCGGGGGTTGCGAGCCACGTTGCCGTTGGACTGCGAGAGCCTCGCCACGACGTCGAGGTCGGCCTCGTCCACGCCGGCCTCGGAGAGCCGAGCGGGCAGCCCCAGCCGGGCCCGCAGGTCGTCCACGGCCCCGGCCGCGTCGTCGGGGCGACCGAGGGCGGCGCCGACGGCGGTCACCGCTCGCGGGACGGCCTCGGCGTTGAACCGGATGCTGTGGGCCAGGAGGATGGCGTTGGCCAGGCCGTGGGCGATGCCGGCCCGCCCGCCGACCAGCTGCGACAGGCCGTGGTGGACGCCCATGCCGGCGTTGAGCAGGCAGCGGCCGGCCAGGCACGAGCCCTCCAGCATCTCGGTGCGGGCCCCGAGCTCGGACGGGTCCGCCACCACCTCCGGCAGGGCGCGCCCGATGGCGGTGGCGCCGGCCAGGGCGATGGCCTCCGCCTCGGGCGTCCGCTCAGGCGACCAGGCCGCCTCCACGCAGTGGGCCAGCGCGTTCATGCCCGTCTCCGCGCTCACCCGGGCCGGGGTCGAGGTGGTGAGGAGGGGGTCGTAGAGGACGGCGACGGGCGCGCTCGTCGGTCCGCCGGCACCCTGCTTCTGCCGGGTGGTCGGGTCGGTCATGCCGAAGAAGGGCGTCAGCTCCGCCCCGGAGTAGGTGGTGGGGATCGACAGGTGCGGGACGAGCGGTCGGTCGAGGTGGCTGGCGCCGGGCATGCCAGCCTCCTGCTCGAGGAAGAACCCCACCGCCTTGGCCAGGTCGGCGCAGGATCCGCCCCCGAAGGACACGATGAGGTCGACGCCATCGCGCCGGGCCTGCTGCACCGCCTGCTGCACGAGCGGGACCGGGACGTGGCTGACCACCTCGGCGAAGGTGCTGACCAGCGACCGGCCCAGCTTGGCGACGACGGCGTCTCCCTCGGGCGAGTCGAGCCGTCCGGCCGTGGTGACGAGCAGGGCCCGCCGGGCACCGATGGTGCGGACGAGGGCGGGCAGCCGATCAAGAGCGCCGACGCCGAAGACGACCTGCTGGGCGAGGGCGGTGTGGGTCCAGGCCGCCGGCCGGGTGGGGTCGACCATCAGGCCAGGCCCTCGAAGAGGTCGTCGCTGCGGTGCCCGTCCGGGACCCCGTGGCGGATGAACCACTCCGTGCCGAACGATGCGGCGAAGGCCTCGTCCGGCATGGACAGGAAGAAGGACTGCTCGTCGATCTGGCTGGCGTGGGCGGCCATCGACGCTCGCTTGAGGGCCAGGAAGTCGCGCACGTCGACGGCCGTCGTGATGGCCGACTCGGGCCGCCCGAAGGTGCTCTGCTCGGAGACGTCGGGGACGGCGTCGGGCGGGATCAGCCCCTCGGCCACCGCCGCCTCCATGATCCGGCGCAGGTGGTCGCGGTTCATGGTGGCCTCGAACACCCGCGGCGTGCCGGCCCGCTCCGCTGCCCGCACCCCCACCCGGTGCACCTGGATGTGGTCGGGGTGGCCGTAGCCGCCGTCGGAGTCGTAGACGGTGAGCACGTCGGCTCGCTCGTCGCGCAGGATCTGGGCCAGCCGCTCCGCGGCGTCGTCGACGTCGGCCTGCCAGAAGGCATCGGGGAGGTCGTTCTCGGGCGTACCCATCATCCCGGAGTCGTGGTAGCCGAGGAACTCCACCCGCTGGGCGCCGAGGATCTCGCCGGAGCGGTGCGACTCCTGCTCGCGGCGCTGGAACAGGTGCTCCTCGTCCTCGAGCACCCCGTCGTCCACCTCGCCGTGCTCGCCCCGGGTGGCGAACACGATGACCACGCGGTGGCCGGCGGCAGCCGCCTTGGCCAGCGTCCCGCCCACCTGGATGGACTCGTCGTCGGGGTGGGCGTGGAACGAGACCAGCGTCGCCATGGGGCGTGACGCTACCGCCGGCTCCCGCCGTCGACGCCGAGCGGTCGGATCAGGCGATGGCGCCGGTGTCGCGAAGCTTGGCGATGCGGTCGGCGTCGAGGCCCCACTCGGCCAGCACCTCGTCGGTGTGCTGGCCGGCGTGCGATGGCGGCCGCTGGACCGCGCCCGGGGTGGCCGAGAAGCGGGGGGCGGGGGCCGGCTGCACGATGCCGTGGAGCTCGAGGAACGTCTGGCGCTCGACGTTGTGCGGGTGGTTCGGAGCCTCGGCCAGCGAGAGCACGGGGGCGAAGCACACGTCGGTGCCCTCCATGATCTGGCACCACTCGTCACGCGTCTTCGTCGCGAAGATGGCGGCCAGCCGCTCCTTCAGCGCCGGCCACTGCGAGCGATCGTGCTGGTAGGGCAGCTCCTCACCCTCGAGGCCGGTGAGGCGCAGCAGCTCCGCGTAGAACTGCGGCTCGATCGAACCGATCGACACGTACTTGCCGTCGGAGGTCTCGTAGACATCGTAGAAGTGGGCGCCCGAGTCGATCATGTTGGTGCCCCGCTCGTCCTCCCACACGCCCATGGCCCGGAAGGCGTAGAACATCGTCATGAGCACGGCGGCGCCGTCGACCATCGCGGCGTCGACCACCTGGCCTTCGCCGGTCGACTTGGCGCTCAGCAGGCCGCACACGATGCCGTAGGCGAGCAGCATCCCGCCGCCGCCGAAGTCGCCCACCAGGTTGAGCGGAGGCACCGGCCCCTCGCCCCGGCGGCCGATGGGCTCCAGGGCCCCGGCCAGCGCGATGTAGTTGATGTCATGCCCGGCGGTGGGCGCGTAGGGCCCGTCCTGGCCCCAGCCGGTCATGCGCCCGTAGACGAGGCGGGGGTTGCGAGCCAGCGCGACGTCCGGGCCGAGGCCGAGGCGCTCCATGACCCCCGGGCGGAACCCCTCGATCAGCGCGTCGGCGGACTCGATCAGCCCCAGCACCGTCTCGACGCCGTCCGGGTGCTTCAGGTCGACGGCGATCGAGCGCCGGCCCCGGGTGAGCACGTCGGTCGGCGGGGTGGCCGGGTCGCCGCCCATGGCGCTCTGGGCTCGGTCGACGCGGATCACGTCGGCCCCCATGTCGGCCAGCATCATGGCGCAGAAGGGGCCGGGGCCGATCCCCGCCAGCTCGATGATCTTCAGGCCGGCCAGCGGTCCAGACATGCGGGTTCCCTCCAGGAGCGAGCGGTGTGCGGGCCATCCTTACGGCCTCTTGACCGGATGGTCAAGACTGCCGCGGAGGGCTCGGGTAGGTTCACGGACCATGACCGCCTTCGGCGTGCACACCGGCCTCCAGCACACCACCGTCGACGAGCTACGTGACCTCTGGACCCGCATCGAGGACCACGGCTTCGACTGGATCTCGATCTGGGACCACTTCTACGCGGCCGACTTCGGCGGCACCGAGTGCCTGGAGGCGGTGGCCTGCCACGCGGCGCTGGCGGGCCACACCAGCCGGGTGCGGGTGGGGTCGCTCGTCTACTGCGTGGGTTACCGCTCCCCCGCCGTGCTGGCCAACGCCATCAGCACCATCGACCACCTCTCCGGCGGCCGGGCCGAGCTCGGGCTGGGGGCGGGCTGGGCCCACAACGAGTACGCGGCCTACGGCATCCCGTTCCCCTCCGCCGGAGAGCGCCTCGACCTGCTCGAAGAGTCGATCGAGGCCATCCGGGGGCTGCTCCGCCAGGACCGGACCTCCTTCGAGGGCACCCACGTGCGCCTCGTCGACGCCGCCTGCGACCCCAAGCCGGTCCAACCCGAGCTCCCCATCTGGGTGGGCGGCTCGGGCGAGAAGCGAACGCTGCGCATCGCGGCCCGCTTCGCCGACGGCTGGAACGTGCCCTTCATCGCCCCCGACGTGCTGGCCCACAAGAAGGGGGTGCTGGCCGGCCACTGCGCAGACGTGGACCGAGACCCGGCTGAGATCCGCTGCGCCGTCAACGTCGGCCTCTGCCAGGACGAGGACGCGCTGCGGGCCCAGTTCGGCAAGATGGCCGACTTCGTGCGCCCCGGAGTGCTCGTCGGCTCGCCCGACCAGCTCGTCCATCGCATCGGCGAGTACGTCGACGCGGGAGCCGACCAGCTCAACATCGCCATGCGGGCCCCCTGGGACCTGTCGCTGCTCGACCTCGCCTCGGCCGCCATCGACCAGCTGCGCTGACCCGGGTGGCCGCTGTGCGAGCCTTCGCTCCCGGCCGGGTCAACCTGATGGGTGACCACACCGACCACACCGGGGGGCTCGTGCTGCCCATGGCAGTCGACCTCGGGACCCTCGTGGAGGGCGAGCCCCGGGGCGACGAGGTGGTGCTGCGCTCGGCGTGGGCCGGCGACGAGGTGCGCATCCCCCTCGACGTGACCGACCCGGCGTCGGTCGAGCCGTCGTGGGGCCGCTACGTGGCCGGGGTGGTGGCCGAGCGCCGCCCCGAGACCGGCTTCGTCGGGACGGTGACCACGACGCTGCCCGTCGGGGCCGGCCTGTCGTCGTCGGCCGCGCTGGAGGTGGCGGTGGCGCTGGCGCTCGGTGGTGACCTGGACCCGGTCCGGCTGGCGCTCGCCTGCCAGCGAGCCGAGCAGCGCGCGTCGGGCGTGCCGTGCGGGGTGATGGACCAGCTGACCAGCGCCGCCGGCGTCGAGGGCCAGGTCCTGCGGATCGACTGCCACGACCTGTCGATCCTCCCGGTGCCGCTCCCCGCGGGCATCGAGGTGTGGGTCGTCCACTCGGGCCAGGAGCGGGCGTTGGCCGGATCCGCCTACGCCGAGCGAGCCGCCGACTGCCGGCAGGCGGAAGCGACGGTGGGCCCGCTCCGCCTGGCTCCTCTCGAGTCGCTGGGCGCCATCGACGACCCCGTCGTGCGTCGCCGAGCGCGCCACGTCGTGAGCGAGAACGCCCGCGTCGACGCCCTCGTCGACGCGTTCGCCGCGCAGGACGGTGCCCTGATCGGGGAGGTCCTGGCGGTCAGCCATGCCAGCCTGCGCGACGACTTCGAGGTGTCGACCCCGGCCCTCGACGCGCTGGTGGCGGAGCTCGTCGCCAGGCCTGGGGTGCTCGGCGCCCGGCTCACCGGCGCCGGATTCGGCGGCTGCGCCGTCGCCCTCGTCGAAGCGAGCACACCCCTGCCCGCCGATCGACAGGGCTGGAACGTCCACCCCTCCGCCGGCGCGCGCCTGCTCTGAGGATCTGCCGGGTGAGGCGCGCGCCTCACCCGGGGGTTCAGTGCGATGGTGCCGAACCGGCGGTGGCGGGTTCGTGGTCGCCGACCCGCACGCCAGCGGCGCGAGCGGCACGGGTGCCGATGTCGTGGCGGAGCGGTCTGGGTCTCGATCTGAGCCGCCGGCCCAGTGGGCTGGTGAAGGTGAGGTCACCGTGCTCGGGGTTGCCGTCGATGGCCCAGCCGCCCTCGTGGACGAGCCGGTGGTGGTGCCAGCAGAGCCCGACCAGATTCGAGGCGTCGGTGGGGCCGCCGGCGGACCAGTGGCGGAGGTGGTGCAGGTGGCGGACCGGCCGCCCGCAGCCCGGGAAGCGGCAGCAGCCCCCGTCGCGACGCAGGATGCGCCGGCGCAGCCACCGGGGCGGGTTGCGGTCCGAGCGGGCGATGCCGATCGTGGTGCCGTCGGGGTGATCGATCGAGAACTCGACCTTGGCGTCGCAGAGCAGCCGGAGCACCGAGTCCCGGGCGATGTGCAGATCGTGGATCTGGCCGTTGCCGTCCACGTGGCCATCGATCACCTCGGCGGGGGCGTGCACCACGACCAGGCACGAGTCCGGATCCGACTTGTTCCCGGCAGCCTGATCGGACAGGTCGACCAGCGCATCGGCTCGGCGGGTGTCCATGGGCTCGAACATGCCGGTGGCCTCATCCGGTCCGTGCTGCTCGGCCATGCGATCGAGGACGGCGTCGAGCCGGGCCGCCTCCGCCTCCGGCAGGAACCCGGTGTACCGGCGTCCGCCCCGGTCGTGGTCGGCCCTCGATCGGAAGAACCGCCGCTCCCCTGCTTCGCGCCCCCGGCGGCGGCTGGCCACGCGGTGCTGACGGGCCAGGTCCTCGACCTGGGCGGCCGAGAGGCCCTGGAGGCGCTGCGCCTCCTCGGCGTCGATCTCGGGGGTGACGAAGGTGACCGCCGGCCTGACCTGATCCCACGACAGGAGCCCCTCGCTGAACGCACCCCGCAGCTCGGGCAACCGGTCGAGCGCGGCGCCGGCCCGCACCCAGGCGCGGGCCGTGTCCGAAGCGACGTGGAGCATGCCGACCAGCCACGGGGCCATCCCCGTCGCCCCGTCCACCGCCCAGTCACCCTCGGCGTCGGCGGCGGTGACGACGTCCAGCAGCTCCGCCTGCACGCTGCACAGGAGCGCGCCGAGCTGCTCGATCGCCTCCGCTCGCTCCAGCGGCGAGCACGCCCGCAGGGCCCGCACCCGTTCCGACCACGACGCCTCGGTCGCTTCGCTCACAGGGGGCCACCTCCTCCGGGACGCACGCACCGCCCGGACCAACGACGGTCCACGAGCGGTGACTGGGCTCAGGAACGGGGACCCTCATGCACCACCCGGGTCCCGAAGGGGAAGCACCCTCACTGTATCGAACACACGTTCGTCCGTCAACCCCTCCCGAGCACGATCCCCCCGCCAGAGCCCCCTGGTGCCCGCTGGCTGGATCGGCACCGGCGCTACGGAGTCCTGATCGCACGCACCATCCGGCGGCCCCTCCAGCGCTTCCGGGCCCAACCCGATCGAGCGCCCGAGGCAGGGATGCCATCGGCATCCCCTTCTGCCGATACCGTCGTCGTTGGGTCTGCGAGCGGTCGCCTCTCGACGCGATCGAGAGTGAGAGGCGCCCGTAGCTGCCGCTCGGCTCGCCACACACATCGGGCAGGCTGTGCGGCCGGTGCTGCGGCTCACCGACGGCACGGAGGTTCGACTCGACGCGCCGGCTCGGCCAGTGGCGTGCATGGGGCCGGCTCCGCGAGCCTCCGCCCGCCGGGGGACTGGGTTATCGGGGGACTCGGCCGGCGGGGCAACCGCCGCGCTGAGGTCCCAACCAGGGGGACGTCGGAGCGGGTGTTGAAGCGTGGGATGACCGTGGCATAGTTGTGGCATGCCTCGTGAGCGTGTGAGCACCACCGTCGACGGCGAGCTGCTCGCCGAGGCCCGAGCCCGCCGGGCGGGGCTGACCGACTCGGCGCTGTTCGACGCCGCCCTCGCCGCCCTCGTTCGGGCCAGTCGGGCCGCAGAGATCGACGCGGCCTACGCCGCGTACGACGACCATCCGCTCGATGAGAGAGACGACTGGGGAGACCTCGCGTCGTTCCGTGACGCGGCCGCGGCATCGTGACCACCATTCCCGAGCGGGGCGAAGTCTGGTGGTGTGAGCTCCCCGAGATCGCAAGACGACCGGTCGTGGTTCTCTCACGAGATGCAGCGATCCCGCGACTGCGACGTGCTCTGGTCGGGCCCTGCACCACAACGATCCGGGGCATGCCGAGCGAGGTCTTGCTGGAGCCCGAGGAAGATCCGGTGCCTCGCCGTTCTGCGGTCAACCTCGACTCGGTCGCGAGCGTGTCCATGGGGGTTCTCGTCGAGCGGCTCGGCCGGCTGAGCGATCGACGTATGGACCAGATCTGCGCCGCTCTCGCCGTCGCGGTCGACTGCCGGACCTGACGGCACCAGCTTCGGAGACCCTCGAGGGTTCTCGCACGCAGCGGCAAAGCCCGCCGAGTGCCACATCTGGGGCAGTGGCTGCCGCGGCTACATGCGGTTGAGGAGGTCGGCCTTCTTGGCCTGGAACTCGGCGTCGGTGAGCACCCCCTGCTGGCGCAGGGCGTCGAGCTGGTGGATCTGCTCGGGGATCGATGCGCCGGCGGCGGGGGGCCGGGAGCCACCGCTGATGCGGTCGAACTTGCGGTTCTCGTTCGCCTCCATCTGCCGGTAGATCTCGTTCTGGACGGCGGACGGCTTGCGCACGTTGGAGAAGTTCTGGCGGCCCATCTCGCCGGCCGACTCGATGACGAGATCGCCGGAACCGAGGATGCGCTCCAGGATCGACTGGCTGAAGAAGACGGTGTTCACCCGCTCGAGCGGGATCTCGATGCCCTTCTTGGCCAGCACCCCGTGCCGGTAGATGAGCCGGTCGCTGGTGACGACGAAGTCCGTGGTCGTCCAGCGGGCGTAGGTCAGCCCGAACCAGGCCAGGGCGGCGAGCACGAGCACACCGGCCAGGGCCAGCAGGGCGCCCGGCGGGTCGGTGATCGTGAGCATCCACATGCCGAAGGCGATGGCCAAGATGAGGGCCAGACCGGCCTTGGCGAAGAACTCCCAGTGCGGGTGGAGGTCGAGAGCGACGTCCTCGTCCTCGTTCAGCAGCTTGCGCGAGAAGGCCACGCGCGCAGCGTAACGCTCATGCCCAGCCGAGCTCGTGGAGCCTCGCGTCCCCGATGCCGAAGTGGTGGGCCACCTCGTGGACGACGGTGACGCGGATCTGGCGGACCAGCTCGGCCTCGGTCCGGCACATCGCCAGCAGCGGCTGGCGGAACACCGTGATGCGGTCCGGCATGACCATCCCCTCGTACCCCCGGTCACGCTTCGTGAGGGGGATCCCCTCGTACAGCCCGAGCAGGTGCGAACCGGGGTTCCCCTCCCGGACGAACACGGCCACGTTGTCCATCAGGCGCCCGAGCTCGGGCGGGATGCCGTCGAGGGCATCGGCCACCAGCTCCTCGAAGCGGTCGGGGGGGACGTCGAGCACCGGCGCAGCGTACGGCCGCGCCACGGGTCCGGCCCCCTACGATCGGGACGATGGATCCGGAGGCGCTGCTCGACGGGCTGGACGAGGAGCAGCGGCGAGCCGTGACCTCCTCGGCCCTCCCGCTCGTCGTGTTGGCCCCCGCCGGATCGGGCAAGACCCGCGTGCTCACCCGCCGGATCGCCTACCGGGTGGCCACCGGGGAGGCCGACCCCCGCCACGTGCTGGCCCTCACGTTCACCCGCAAGGCGGCCGGCGAGCTCACGGACCGGCTGCGCCGCCTCGGCCTGCGGGGCGAGAGCACCGCGGGCACCTTCCACGCGGTGGCGTGGGGCGTGCTGCGCACCCGATGGCTCGACGAGCGCCGCGAGGCCCCGACGTTGCTCGACCGCAAGGGCCGGCTCCTGGCCGAGCTGGCACCCAAGGTGCCGGGACGGCCCGTGCGCACCGTCGCCGGCGACCTCGCCAACGAGATCGAGTGGGCCAAGGCCCGCATGATCACCCCCGACACCTACCCGGAGGCCGTGGCGGCGGCCGGCCGGCGGACCCCGCTGCGGGCCGAGGTGGTGGCCGAGGTGTACGCCGCCTACGAGCGGCGCAAGCAGCGCGGCGGGCTGGTGGACTTCGACGACCTGTTGGGTCTCTGTGCGCGAGCGATCGAGTCCGACGAGCGCTTCGCCACCGCCCAGCGCTGGCGCTTCCGCCACCTCTTCGTCGACGAGCTGCAGGACGTCAACCCGCTCCAGTTCCGGTTGCTCGAGGCCTGGCGGGGCGATCGGTACGACGTCACCGCGGTGGGCGATCCGCAGCAGGCCATCTACGGGTGGAACGGCGCCGACGCCGGGTTCCTGCTCGACATCCACCGCCACTGGCCCCCCGCCCACGTCGTCCAGCTCGTCACCAGCTACCGCTCGACACCCCAGATCCTCGACGCCGCCGCCACCGTGCTGCGGGCGGCCCGCCAGCCCGCGCAGGAGGTCCGCGCCATCCGGGCTGACGGCACCGCGCCCCACCTCGCCGGGCACCCCACCGACCGCGACGAGGCGGTGGCGGTGGCCCGGGCGGTGCGCCTCGCCCACGCCCCCGGGCGGCCGTGGTCGGAGCAGGCGATCCTCGTGCGCACCCACGCCCAGACCGTGCTGCTGGCCGAAGCCCTGCGCGAGTCGGGGATCCCCCACCGCCTGCGGGGTGGCGCCGCCTTCCTCGATCGCCCCGAGATCCGAGGCGCGCTGCGCGAGATGCGACGGGGCGACGAGCCGCTGGGCACCGCGCTGGCCGACCTGGAGGCCACGATCGACCCGCTCACCTTCGAGGCACCCGTCGAGGAGGGCGACGAGGTCGCCGCCGCCGACTTGGAGGCTCGGGCCGAGGCCGCCGGAGCGCTGGCCGCGCTCGTGCGGATGGGCCGGGACTACCTGCGCCTGGACCCGCAGGGTCGCACCGACTCCTTCGTGCGATGGCTGCAGGCCACCGTGCAGTCCGAAGGCGACGCCGGTGGCGGGACCGATGCCGTCGACGTCGCCACGTTCCACGCCGCCAAGGGCCTGGAGTGGGCGGTCGTCCACCTGGCCGGGATCGAGGACGGCTACGTGCCGATCTCCCACGCCCGCACGGCGGCGGCCCGAGCGGAAGAGGCGCGCCTCCTCTACGTCGCCATGACCCGGGCACAGCGCGAGCTGCGCATCTCCTGGGCCGACACCCGGACCTTTGCCTCGCGCGTGGTGGAGCGGCGTCGGTCTCCGCTGCTCGATCCGCTGATCGCCACCTACCGCCCCGAGGCCACCCGCCCGCTCGCCACCAACGGCCCCATCAGCCCGCCCGTGGAGGACTTCGCCGATCAGGTGGCCGATCGGCGGGCGGCGCTGGCCACCCTGCAACGAGCCGGCACCCCCGGGCTGGAGGAGCTGCACCGCTGGCGCGACGACGCCGCCCGGGCGGCCCGCGTCGAGCCCGACGCCGTCCTCCCCGACCACGTGCTGGCCCGCATCGCGAGGGTCCGCCCGGCCGACCTCGACGCGCTCGGCTCCATCCGCGGCGTGGGCGCCATCCTGGCCCAGCGCTTCGGGCCGGCCATGCTGTCGGCCCTCCACGACGTCCCGGCCGCAGGAGACGAGACGTGAGGTTCACCACCGAGCAGCGCTTCCCGGCCGCTCCCGACCGGGTGGCGGCCGCCTACGCGGACCCCGAGCTCTATGCGTCGCTCCACGGGCTGTCGAAGCTGACGGGGCCCGAGGTGCTGGAGCACCACGTGGAGGGCGATCTCGTCACCCTCCACATCCGCTACCGCTTCGGCGGGCACCTCTCCTCGGCCGCCCAGGCGGTGCTCGACCCGTCCCGCCTCACCTGGGTGGAGCAGTCGGTGCACGACCTGGCCCGCCGCACCACCACCTTCACCCTCGTGCCCGACCACTACGGCGACCGCTTCAGCTGCCGCGGCAGCTACCGCTTCGAGCCCGACGGCGACGGCACGATCCGGCACGGCGAGGGCGACCTCCGTGTGCGAGCCCTGCTCGTGGGCAAGGCCGTGGAGGGGGCCATCGTGTCCGGGTTGCGCGAGCACCTCGCCGAGGAGGTGCCCCTGGTGGTGGCCTACCTGTCCGGGGACGAGCCTTCGGCCTCGGCCTGACGGGCCTCTCGGGCTGCCTTCAGGGCGGTGAAGCGGGCGACGTCGATCGAGATGAACAGGCCCTCGGCCTCGGCGCAGAGGACCTCGCCGGCCGACAGCGTGCCCTTCGTGAGGATCTTGCGGCCGCTCGCGCTTTCCAGCCAGCCCTCGAAGCGCAGCTCGGTGTGCAGCGGGGTCGGCGACCGGTAGTGCACGGTCAGGCGGCCGGTCATGCCCGGGTTGCCGGCCAGCGACTGCACGGCCCCGAGCGCCTCGTCGAAGGCGGCCGCCACGAACCCCCCGTGGACGCAGCCGGGCGGACCCTCGTAGGCGGAGCTGAACGTCATTCGCCCGTGCATGCGGTCCCCCTCGAGCCACAGCTCGATCGGCGGGGCCAGCGGGTTGGCGCGCCCGAGCATGGGACTGTGGTCGAAGAACCTCAACGGCTCCCCGGCGTTGGCCGACTCCGCGAACCCCTCATACATCGAGCGCTGGTGGTGCTCCCCGAGCTGCGCCAGCACCGCGGCCGTGGCGTCGGCGGCCTCGGCGATGACCTCCGTCGGGGCGTCGATCTGCACGAGCCTGTGGACGAGGCCCCGCACCGTCTCGGCCAATCGGATGAGCTCGGCCCGCCGGCCCACGGGCTGCTCGCCTCCGAGGGCCTCGAGGTTCTCGGCCCAGTCGGGGGAGCTGGGGATGAGCCGGTCGCTCACGCCGCCGTCTCCGCGGTCTGCACGATCAGCGGCGCGTGGTCCGACGGCGCCTTGCCCTTGCGGGCGTTGCGGTCGATGAGGGCCCACTCGACGCGCTCCGCGAACGAGGGCGAGCCGAGCACGAGGTCGATGCGCATGCCGATCCCCTTGTGGAAGTTGCCGGCCCGGTAGTCCCACCACGAATAGAGGCGCTCCTGCCCGGGGAAGCGGTCGCGGAAGACGTCGATGAGGCCCCAGTCGAGCAGGCGCCGGAGCGCCGCCCGCTCGGGCTCGCTCACGTGGGTGGCGTCGACGAGGGCGGCCGCGTCCCACACGTCTATGTCCTCCGGCGCGATGTTGAAGTCGCCGCACACGGCGGTGGGCTCCAACGCGTCGGCTGTGCGCTCGAGGTGGCCCCGCAGGCGCTCCAGCCAGGCCAGCTTGTACTGGTAGTGCTCGTGGCCGAGGGCGCGACCGTTCGGCACGTACGCGCTCATCACCCGCACGCCGCCGCACGTGGCGGTGATGAGCCGCGCGTCGACGTCGGGCTCGTCATCGTCGGCGAAGCCCATCACGACGTCATCGATGCCGACGCGGCTCAGGATGGCGACGCCGTTCCACTGCCCCTGGCCGTGGTGCGCCGACTCGTAGCCCAGGGAGGAGAAGGCCATCGACGGGAACGCCGTGTCGGCCAGCTTCGTCTCCTGGAGGCAGACGACGTCCGGTTTGCACTCCTGCAGCCACTCCTCGACCCGGTCCATCCGGGCCTTCAGCGAGTTCACGTTCCAGGTGACGAGGCGCACCCCGGCGACGCTACCGCCGCCGCGACGAGGCACCGAACCGTCGGGACGCGAGCGTTCGCGCCCCGACGGACGGCGGGCACCTGCACCGCACAGCTCGACCCGCAGCGCGGGTCAGGACTTCTTGGCGGGCGCCTTCTTGGCCGGCGCCTTCTTGGCCGGAGCCTTCTTGGCGACGGTCTTCTTCGCGGCCGTTGCCTTCTTGGCGACGGCCTTCTTCGCCGCTGCCTTCTTGGCCGGAGCCTTCTTGGCGACGGTCTTCTTCGCGGCCGTCGCCTTCTTGGCGACGGTCTTCTTGGCGACGGTCTTCTTCGCCGCTGCCTTCTTGGCCGGAACCTTCTTGGCCGCGGTCTTCTTGGCCGCGGCCTTCTTTGCAGGTGCCACCCGTTCCTCCTCTGTTGGTTGGTCTGGTACGGGAACGCTGTTCGCGCCAGATGGCGCGACACCGGCCATGGTCAGGTCGACGCCCCGCCGGGGCGTGTCGAACGCGTGGACCACGAAGTCGTAGGGCTGTCCCATGGACAGCACCTCGCGCGCGCTGCGCGGGGCGGGGTCGCCGAGGTGCTTGAGGGGCAGGTAGCACCGGGCTCCGTCGGCCAGCACGTAGGCGCCGTGCGACGCGAAGCGCTCGACCTCACCGGTGACCACGGAGCCGACGGGATGGGCGGCGACGAACTCGATGAACGGCAGCGGCTCGTTGTAGGGCTGCACGCCCCCACCGCCCCCACCGCCTCCGGACTCGCCCCGACCGCCCCCTCGACGACGACGGGTGCGCCCGGAGCCTTCGGCCGCGCTGCTGTCGGCGGGAGGCGCGGGAGTGACGGGATCGGTCTCCGCCTCGGCGGTGGCGCCACCACGGCCGCGCCCCCGACGGCTGTCCGCGGCGCTCCGTTCCCCCGCCTTGGCGGCGGTGCGACCGCGGGCCTTGGCGGCGCCGGCTGCGGGCTTCTCCGCCTGGGGCTCGGCGCTGCCCTGCTCGGCCTTGCGGGCCGCCTTCTTGGCGTCGGCGACGGACTTCCGGCTCAGCGGGCCGCGCACGGGCGAGCGCTCCATGAACACCCATCCCACGTGGGGCACGGGCTTGCCGCCGATGAGGCGGCCCTGGTCGAACAGCCAGCCGTACTGCCCGTGGAACTCCTGGAAGGAATCATTGGAGAGGACGACCGCGTCGGCCCGGTCCGCGATCTGCAGGAGGAAGGCGTCGCCCCGACCGATCACCCCGGCCGGGGGCACGATGACCTCGCCGGCCGCCAGGGCCTCCTCGAACGTCTCGCGCTCGCTCGCGTCGATGCGGTTCGGGAAGGTGGCGTCCACGATGACGGTGACCTTGTCGGGCTTGGCCTCCTCGAGGTAGGCGCGCACGGCCTCGTCGAGCTGCAGGAGGCTCGGAAGGGTGCGGCCCTCGGTGGCCAGGTTCGATCCGTCGACGACGACGTGGTGAACGCTCATTCGGGGAGCAAGTCAACCAGAGGTGTCACCCACACCGGAGGATGGTGCAACAGCCGGCCCTGTGCGCGCCATCGCGTCGCGGTGCGGCGAGCGATCACTCGACCTCGAAGGTGGGGAGCATCGCGTCGGCCAGGTCGCCCGGTTCCTCGAGGGCGATGATGGTGATGACGTACGCCTTCTTCCCGCTGGGCACCTAGAACTGCCCACCCTCGACCGAGACCGGGCTGTCCGGGCCCTGGAAGTCGATGGCGTAAGCGACCCGCACGGCGGTGCCGCCCGGCGTGTCGACGCGGTCCGTCGAGCGCAGCGTGGCACCCACCTGCTCGAGGCCGGTCGTCGCCTCCTGTTCCATCTGCTCCGGCAACGCCTTCCAGTCCTCCGGCACGCCGAGCGAGACGCCGTCACCGGTGACCCGGTGCCAGCCGCTGGGCAGCTCCGCGGCGTCGTCGCCCTGGGGGCTGGTGGTCTCCTCGGCGGAGCGCTCGGTGGTGTCCGACGCGATCGGCTCGTCGTCGGCCTGATCGCTGCAGGCGGCGGCGAGCGCGACGGGGGCGGGGGCGAGGAGGCGAAGGGATCGTGGACGGCACATCCGCACCACCCTAGGGGCTGGCCGGTAAGCGTTCTCCCGCCCGTACGATGCCTTCCCATGTCGATCCGAGCGGCCTTCTTCGACTTCGGGGGCGTGATCCTCTCCAGCCCCTTCGAGGCGTTCAACGCGTTCGAGGACCGCAACGGGCTGCCCCGCGACCTCATCCGCACCGTCAACTCGACGAACCCCGACACCAACGCCTGGGCCCGCTACGAGCGCAGCGACATCGGCTTCGACGAGTTCTGCGACCTCTTCGAGGCGGAGTGCCGCGAGCTGGGCCACGACGTGGCCGCGCGCGACCTGATGCCGCTGCTGATGGGAGAGATCCGTCCGGAGATGGTCGAAGCGGTGCGGCGCTGCAGCGAGCACCTGACCACCGCCTGCCTGACCAACAACTGGGTGTCGCACCAGGACCGGCCGCCCGAGCGCGAGGCGAGCGGGGTCGATGAGGTGCTCTCGCTGTTCGAGCACGTCATCGAGTCCAGCGTGATCGGCGTCCGCAAGCCGGACCCGCGCTTCTACGAGATCGCGTGCGAGCGAGCTGACGTGGACCCCGCCGAGGTCGTCTTCCTCGACGACCTCGGCGTGAACCTGAAGCCCGCGGCGGCCATGGGCATGACGACGATCAAGGTCGTCGACCCCGTCGACGCCCTCCACCACCTCGAGCAGGTCGTCGGCTTCCCCCTCGCCTGACCTGACCCCGGATGAGCTAGCCGGCGAGCTCCTGCTCGGTCAGCTGCATCGCCTCGTACTCCTCGCCGGTGTCGACCCAGTCCTCGAACTGGATGGCGCCCATCTCGGTGAACTTCTGGCGCAGCCAGCCGTCGCCGGCGTCGAGCAGGCCGAGCTTCTTGCAGTTGGGCACGATCTTGCTGAAGAGCATCACCTGGAACATGGCCCGGCTCGGGTCGTTGACGACGAAGGGCAGCACGGTCTTGGCGTCGATGCCCATGCGGTCCCACACCTCCTGCTGGAGGAAGCGGTCGCGCATGCGGACGGCGGCCTCGAAGGCGAACTCCTGGCGCTCGCGCAGCTCCGCCGTGGACAGGCCCTCGTAGTGCTCCTTCAGCGACAGGACGCCGAAGGCGACGTGGCGGGCCTCGTCGCTCATCACGTAGCGGAGCAGCTGCTTGAGCAGCGGGTCGGGGGTCATCTGCTGCATGAACCCGAAGGCGGCCAGGGCCAGCCCCTCGACCATGATCTGCATCCCGAGGTAGGTCATGTCCCACCGCGAGTCGTTGATGATGTCGTCGAGCAGCACCTTCAGGTGGGCGTTGATCGGGTAGTGGCCCTCGAGCTTCGTGTCGAGGTACTTGGCGAAGACCTCCACGTGGCGGGCCTCGTCCATCACCTGCGTGGACGCGTAGTACTTGGCGTCGATCCACGGCACGGTCTCGACGATCTTGGCCGTGCACACGAGGGCGCCCTGCTCGCCGTGCATGAACTGCGACAGCGTCCAGTTGTCACCCTGGATGGCGAGGTCGATCCACTCCTTCTCACCCCACTTCTCGAACGGGGTACCGGTGTAGTCGTTGTTGACGAGCCCCTCGAACTGCGCCCGCTGGAGGGCGGCGTTCTTCTCGAGGTCGACCTCGGTCTCCCACGGCAGGTCGGTCTCACCGTTCCACTGGGAGACCTTGGCCTTCTCGTAGAGCTTGTTGAGGGCGGGACGGGCGCCCTTCTCGTAGTCCCACGTGAAGATGGCGTCGGCGTTGTCCTCGACGATGTGGATCGTCTCGTGGATGTCCGTGTTGGACACGGAGAGGATCGCTTCGAGGTCGTTCACGTCCTCGCGGCCGATGAGGTCCTGGTTGCTGCTGAACGTGTCGGTCACGCTTTGCCCCCTTTGAGCGGATAACGCATGTTATCGCCTCGGTGCAGGCACGTCCTCCTCCGGTCGGGTGCGCTCGAGGTCGGCCCGCCAGAGCGCCAGCCCCGCCGTGGCGCCGTGCAGCACGATCGACAGCACGATGGCGGCGAGGGTGATGGCCCACAGCCGCTCCGCCCCGGCGAAGTCGGCCTGCCCGGTGGCGTGGGCCAGGTAGTACACCGACCCCATCCCCCGGATGCCGTAGACGGCGATGACCCCCCGCTCGTGGCGCGACGGCGACGTGCCGATGAGCGACACCCAGCCGGCGACGGGACGGATGAGCAGCACGAGGGCGAGCGCCACCGCGGCGCCGGCCCAGCCGAGGGGCTCGAGGGCGCCTCGCACGACCGCGCCGCCGAGCAGGAGCAGCAGCACGATGCTGCCGAAGCGCTCCAGCCCGTCACTGAACGCATGGAGGACCTCGTGGTAGTCGTGGCCGCGCTCGGCGTCGCGCAGCACGAGGGCCGCGACGAAGACTGACAGGAACCCGTAGCCGTGGGCCACCTCCGCGACCGCGTACACGGCCAGCGTGGCGCCGAGCGCGACGATCCCGTCGGCCGACCGGGCGAGCGCCGTGGCCGACGACACCCGGAAGGTCACCAGCTGGAGGAGGCGGCCACCGACGACGCCGATGACCACCCCCACCACCAGCTTCACCACGACGTCCTCCACCACCCAGCCCGGGAACCACGCCCCGCCGACGGCCACCGCGATGGCCAGGTTGGTGAACGGGAAGGCAAGGGCGTCGTTGAGGCCCGCCTCGGAGGTGAGGGTGGACCGCACCTCGTCGTCCTCGTCATCGCCCCGGCCGGGGCCCTCGACCTGCACGTCGGAGGCCAGCACCGGATCGGTGGGCGCCATCACCGCGCCGAGGAGCAGCGCGGCGGCCGGCGTGAGACCCAGCGCGGCCCAGCCGAGCACAGCCGTGGCGGCGATCGACAGCGGCATGGCCACGGCGAGCAGCCGCCAGGTGAGCCCCCAGCGCCGCCAGCCGATCCGGCGATCGAGGCGCAGCCCGGCGCCCATCAGGGAGATGATCACCACGAGCTCGCTGAGCCGCTCGACGATGGCGTCGCCGGCCAGCGGGTCGGGCGTGGGCAGGTCGCGGATGAGGGCGAATGCGGCAGCACCCAGGGCCAGGTGGACGATCGGGAGCGAGAGCGGGCGGCTGGCCAAGAGACGCGGCAGGGCTGCGGCGGCGAGGATGGCGATCCCCAGGGCGCCCAGGAAGAGGTCGTAGGGATCGGGCGACATGGTCGCCGATGCCTACCGCGAACGGCGGCCGATCAGACGGTGACGGCGTCGGCCAGGAGCGCGGCCTGCTCCTGCACGTGGATCGTGTGGGACCCGGTGGCGGGGCTCCCGGACTCCGGTCGAGACACCCAGCGGAGCTCGTGCGAGTCGCCGAAGCGGTCGTAGAGGCGGGGGCGCACGAACGTGAGGGGCCCCATGTTGGCGGGCTCCTCCTGGAGCCAGACGAGCTGGCGGGCGCCGGGGTAGCGGTCGAGGATCTCGGCCAGCTGCTCCTCGGGCCAGGGGTAGAGCTGCTCCACCCGCACGACGGCGACCGCGGTGCCGGCCTCGTCACGAGCGGCGATGGCCTCCTGGCCGATCTTGCCGGAGCACAGCACGACGCGCTGGACCTTCCCCGGGTCGGACACGCCGGCGTCGTCGATGGTCTCGCGGAACGAGCCGTTGAGCAGCTCGTCGATCGACGAGCGAGCGGGCTTGGCCCGCAGGAGCGACTTCGGGGTCATCACCACGAGGGGCTTGCGGACGCTGCGGTGGATCTGGCGGCGCAGCAGGTGGAAGATCTGCGCGCTCTGCGTGCAGCTGGCGACCTGGATGTTGTCCTCGGCGGCCAGGGTGAGGAAGCGCTCGACGCGGGCCGAAGAGTGCTCGGGCCCCTGGCCCTCGTAGCCGTGGGGCAGGTACATCACGAGGCCCGACGTCTGGTTCCACTTGTCCTCGGCGGCCACGATGAACTGGTCGACCACGGTGGAGGCGCCGTTCCAGAAGTCGCCGAACTGCGCCTCCCAGACGACGAGGGAGTCCTTCGCCACCACCGAGTAGCCGTACTCGAACCCGAGGGCAGCGTACTCCGACAGGAGCGAGTCGTAGATCCAGAACTTGCCCTGCTCCGGGCCCAGGTGGGCCAGCGGCGCGTGCTCGTGCCCGTTGATGTGATCGATCAGCACGGCGTGGCGGTGGCTGAACGTGCCGCGGCGGGTGTCCTGGCCGGCGATGCGCAGGTCGGTGCCCTCGAGCAGGAGCGAGCCGTAGGCGAGGGCCTCGGCCAGTGCCCAGTCGACCTCGCCGTCGGCCCACATGCGATCCCGGGCCTCGAACTGCTTCAGCAGCTTGGGGTGGACGCTGAAGCCCTCGGGGAACGTCGACAGCGTGCTGTAGACGCGGTCGAGCACGGCGCGGTCGACGCCCGTGGCGATGGCGGGGAGCACCCCGACCGGCGGCGCCGGCGGCCGCGCCACGTGCGGCGTGGCGGGGGCGGACTGGCGGGTCTCGTCGAGGGCCGTCTGCAGGCGGGCGTGGAAGTCGTCGAGGGCCCTCTCGGCGTCCTCGAGGGACATCTGGCCCCGCTTCACGAGCGACTCGGTGAACAGCTTGCGCACGGAGCGCCGCTCGTCGATCTTGGCGTACATCAGCGGCTGCGTGTAGCTCGGGTCGTCGCCCTCGTTGTGCCCGTGGCGGCGGTAGCAGACCATGTCGATGACGACGTCCTTGTGGAACCGCTGCCGGTAGGCGAAGGCCAGGCGGGCCACGCGCACGCAGGCCTCGGGGTCGTCCCCGTTCACGTGGAAGATCGGGGCCTGGACCATCTTGGCGACGTCGGTCGAGTAGAAGCCCGACCGCGCAGACTCGGGCGTGGTGGTGAAGCCGATCTGGTTGTTCACGACCACGTGGATCGTGCCGCCCACGCGGTAGCCCTTGATGTCGCTCATGTTGAGCGTCTCGGCCACCACGCCCTGGCCGGCGAAGGCGGCATCGCCGTGCATCAGGATCGGCAGCACCGAGTAGGCCTCGGGCTCGTTGATGGCGTCCTGCTTGGCCCGCACCATGCCGACCACGACCGGGTCGACCGCTTCGAGGTGGCTGGGGTTGGCGGCCAGCTCGACGGTGATGTCGCGCCCGGCCCGGGACACGAACTTGCCCACCTGGCCGAGGTGGTACTTCACGTCGCCCGAGCCCTGCATGGAGTCGGGGTCGATCTGGCCCTCGAACTCCTTGAAGATCTGGTCGTAGCTCTTGCCCACGATGTTGGTGAGCACGTTGAGGCGCCCGCGGTGGGGCATACCGATGACCGCGCCGACGAGGTCGTCGTCGGCCGCCGCCTCGAGGATGGCGTCGAGGATCGGGATGGCCGACTCTGCTCCCTCGAGCCCGAAGCGCTTCTGGCCGACGTACTTGGTGGCCAGGAACTTCTCGAAGGCCTCGGCCGCGTTGAGCCGCTCGAGGATGTAGCGCTGGTCGTCGACGGGCAGTTCGGCGGCGACGCCCTCGACCTGGTCCTGGAGCCAGTGCTGCTCCTCGGGGTCCTGGATGTGCATGTACTCGATGCCGATGGTGCGGCAGTACGCGTCGCGCAGCACGTGGAGGATCTCGCCGAGGGGCAGCCGGTCGCGCCCGCCGAGGCCGCCCGTCAGGAACTCGCGGTCGAGGTCCCAGATGGTGAGCCCGTAGGTGGCCGGGTCGAGCTCGACCGGCATCTGGGGCTCCTTCCACCGCAGCGGGTCGAGGTCGGCGATGAGGTGCCCCCGCACGCGGTGGAGCCGGATGAGGTTGGCGACGGCCATCTGCTTGTCGAGCAGGGCCCGCTCGCTGTCGACGGGGTTGACGTCGCGCCGCCACTGCACGGCCTCGTACGGCACGCCAAGGGCGCGGAAGACGTCGTCGTAGAATCCGTCGGCGCCGAGCAGCAGCTCCTCGACCCGCTTCAGGAACAGACCGGACTCCGCGCCCTGGATGATGCGGTGGTCGTAGGTGGAGCTGATGGTGATGACCTTCGACACGCCCAGCTCGGCCAGGGTGGCGGGGTCGGCCGCCTTCCACTCCGCGGGGTAGTCGATCGAACCGACGCCCACGATGAGGCCCTGCCCCGGCATGAGCCGTGGGACGGACTGGATGGTGCCGATCGTGCCCGGGTTGGTGAGGCTGACCGTGGCGCCGGCGAAGTCGTCGGGGCTCAGCTTGTTGGCGCGGACCTTGTGGATCAGCTCCTCGTAGGCGCCCCAGAAGCCCCGGAAGTCGACGGTGTCGGCCGCCTTGATGACGGGGACGAGCAGCGACCGCGATCCGTCCTTCTTCTCCACGTCCACCGCGATCCCGAGCCCGACGTGGTCGTGGCGGACGATGCGGGGCTTGCCTTCGGCGTCCTCGGCGAAGGCGGCGTTCATGGCGGGGACCGTCTCGTGGATGGCGCGCACCACCGCGAAGCCGATGATGTGGGTGAAGCTGACCTTCCCGCCCCGGGTGCGGCCGAGGTAGCCGTTGATGACGCTGCGGTTGACCTCGAGCAGCTTGGCGGGGACGACCCGGAAGCTCGTCGCCGTGGGCACGCCCAGGCTGGCCTCCATGTTCTCGACGATCCGGGCGCCCACGCCGCGGATCGGCTCGCCGACGGGCTCCGCGGCGGCGGTGGCAGCGGGCGCGGGGGCGGCCGGAGCGGCGGTCGGGACGGGGGCGGCGGGGGTGGTGCTGCCGTTGCCGGTGGCCGGCGCGGCGGGGGCGGCAGGAGCAGGCTGAGCGGCCGTCTGGGCGGCCTGGGCGGCGGCCGTCTGCGGCGCCGCGTCTCGCTTGTAGTCGGCGAAGAAGTCCTGCCAGGACTCGCTCACCGAGCCCGGGTCGGCGAGATACTGCTCGTGCATCTCGTCGACGAGCCACGCGTTCGGCCCCAGGGCGCTGGAGCCGAGCGAAACAGGGGTTGAGTCATCAGCCATCGGTGCCGATCGTACCGGGGTGGGCATCCACCATCGGACCCCGGGGTAGCAGTAGACCGAACGAAACCCAGCCCTTGGCACGGGAGGTGCTCATGGGAGCAGCGGAAGAGCTCGACGGCAGCAGGGACCGGGTGTCGTTGCACGATCTGCGAGCGCTGGTGGGCGCGGAGGTGTGCGCGCTGACCATCAGTGGTGCTCTCGAGGGCACCCTCCTCTCGTGCACCAGCCGGTCCGCCTGGATCGTCGCCGGGGACGTCGACCACGTGGTCGCCCTCCCCCACCTGCACCACATCCACCGCCGCTGATGGCCCGGCCGCGGCGCTGGCCGCGGTCAGCCCAGGAGGTCGCCCACGGCGCGCGGGACGTCGGCGGGCCCGGTGATGGTGGCGACGTGGGCACCGATGCGCGCGCCGAGCTCCTGCGCCGCCTCGTCGTCGCCGGCCGGCGCCACGATGACGAGCTCATCCAGAGCGGCCGCGGCAGCCAGCACGTCACCGGCCTCGGTGTCGCGGCAGTCCGAGAGCAGCAGCGCGATCCGCCGGGTGGCCCCGGATCGGGTCAGCTGGCCGGCCGCCAGCCGAAGGGCCCCGGCGAGGTCGGTGGTGCCGCGGCCCCGCAGGGCAAGGATCTGGTCGACGACGCGCTCGACGGGGACGTCCTCACCCTGCGCCTTGACCGCCACCCCCTCCTTGGCGAAGGCGATGACGCTGTAGTCGCCGCGCTCGGCGCGGGTGGCGACGGCCGCCGCGGCGACGGCGTTGGTGGCCAGCGGGCGGCCCTGCATCGAGCCGCTGCGGTCGACCAGCAGGCACAGCGCGGTGCGGGGTCGCACCCACCGCCGGACGCGCAGCCGCTCGGCGTCGAGGGCGGACCGCGCCGCCCGGGCGTCCACGACCGCGTCGAGGCTGGCGTCGAGGTCGACGTCACCGGCGTCAGGGTGGAAGGCCGTCGTCTCGATCCGCCCGATCCCCCGCTGGGGGGCGGGACCGCGCCGGGCGACCTCGACCATCAGCCGACCCGCCAGCCGCCGGGCCAGGGCCCGCAGGGCGGGGTCCGTGGCCCGGACCATGTCGGCGAGGAGGCCGAGGACGTCGTCGGGGTCCTCCGCCATCGCGGATTCGACGGCCGCCTCGTCGAGGGCGCCGACATCCGGCGAGAGGTCCTCGAAGCGCGGGTGACGGGCCAGGTCCCGCCGCGGGATCGTGGCCCGCTGGGCCTCGGCCACCTCGTCGGCGGCCTCGCTCCCCTCCTTCAGGCGCGGTGAGGCCCCGGCGGGGCGAGGGGTTTTCCCGGCGCCGCCCCCGAACCAGCGCCGGCGTCGCCGTCGCTGGCGCCGGGGCCGCCCTCCTCGCCGGCGGGCGGGCCGAACACCTCGTCGTAGAGCTCGGTCAGGATCTCCTCGGCCGTGCGGGTCGCCCCCTCCCGCAACCGCACCCGCCCGGAGAGCGCCACGAGCACGGCGTCGAGGCCGACCCCGCGATCCTCCGGCGGCATCCCTCGGAGCGCGGCCAGCGACGACGCCACCGCCGTCGCGTCGAGGGCGCCTCGCACGGAGGACCCCACCCGGAGCTCGGGGTGCTCGCGGGTTCGGCGCACCAGCGCCACGACCTTGCTCACCCAGTCGGGGTCCACCTCGGGGAGGGAGCAGGTCACGATCGCGACCTCCTCCGCGGCGGCCTGGTAGCCGACGTCGATGCGGCAGACCCGGTCGTAGACCGCGCCCGAGATGCGGGCGGTCCCCACGGCATCGAAGGGGTTCATGGCCGCCACGAGGCGAAAGCCCTCGGCGGCGGCCACGTGCCCCAGCCGCGGCACGTGGAGCTCGCCCTCGCTCATGACCGTGATGAGGACGTTGAGCGTCTCCTCGGGGACCCGGTTCAGCTCCTCCACGTAGAGGAGGGAGCCGCCACGCAGCGCCGTCACCAGCGGGCCGTCGACGAAGACGTCGGGATCGTACCCCTCGGCCAGGACCCGAGCCGGGTCGAAGTGGCCGACCAGGCGGGCCGGGGTGAGCTCGGCGTTGCCCTCGACGAACTCGAAGCCCACGCCGAGCTCGCGGGCCACCGCCCGCAGCAGCGTGGACTTGCCGGTCCCGGGCGGGCCCTCGATGACGACGTGGCGGCCCGCGTCGATGGCCGCCAGCACGAGCTCCTGCTCGCGCCGACGGCCGACGACGTGACGGCCGACCCGGTCGACGAGGTCGACGAGGTCGTGCACCGGGGACCCTGCCGACAGGCCCGGAAGCTCAGTCGTAGACGAGGACGCCGCGGATGTTCTTGCCGGCCCGCATGTCCTCATAGCCCTGGTTGACGCCCTCCAGGTTGTAGGTCTGGGTGACGAGGCCGTCGAGGTCGAGCTGGCCGCCGGCGTACATCTCGAGGAGCTTCGGGATGTCGGCCCGCGGGTTGGCGGAGCCGAACAGCGAGCCCACGACCTGCTTCTCCATGAGCGTGAGGTCGAGGAGGCTCACGGTGGCCGAGAACTCCATGGCCGGATGGATGTTGGTGACCACGACCCGACCCCGCTTGGCCGTGATGGCGAGGGCGCTGGCCATGAGCTCACCCGAGCCCACGCCCATGGTCATGATCGTCTTGTTGGCCATGCGGCCCCAGGTGGCCTCCTGCATGGCCGGCAGGGCCTCGTCGAGCGACGCCGCCGTGTGGGTGGCCCCGAACTCCATGGCCTTCTCGCGCTTGCCCTCGACCGGATCGATGGCCCAGATCTGCTTGGCCCCGGCCAGGCGGGCGCCCTGGATGGCGTTGGCGCCGATGCCGCCGATGCCGACCACGGCGACGATGTCCCCGGGGGCGGTCTCGGCGGCATAGACGGCCGAGCCCCAGCCCGTCACCACGCCGCAGCCCAGCAGGCAGGCGCGATCGAGCGGGACGTCCTTGTCGATCTTGATGCAGCTGGCCTCGTTCACCACGGTGTGATGGGCGAAGGTGCCGAGCAGGCACATGAGCCCGAGGTCCTGTCCCTGCGCGTGGTGGCGGGACGTGCCGTCGGTGATCTGGGTGCCGAGCCCCATGAGGGCACCGAGGTCGCAGAGGTTCGAGTGGCCGGTGGCGCAGCTCGGGCAGCGACCGCAGGCGGGGATGAACCCGAAGACGACGTGGTCGCCGGGGGCCACCCAGCTCACGCCCTCGCCGACCTTCTCCACCACGCCGGCTCCCTCGTGGCCGCCGATGATCGGGAGCTGGAAGGGCAGGTCACCGGTGGTGAGGTGCTCGTCCGAGTGGCACATGCCCGAGGCGGCCAGCTTGACCAGCACCTCGCCGGCCTTGGGCTCGTCGAGCTCGATCTCCTCGACGCTCCACGGAGCGTTCAGCTCCCAGAGCACTGCCGCTTGCGTCTTCACTCAACTACCCCCCGGTCGCGAACTGGATCGAGGCGCACCCTAGTCACCCCCCGGGGGGGGACCGAAATCGCCCTCCCGGCTTCGGGATCCGGGCCGCCGACCGCTACCGTCGACGCCTTATGTCTCAGTCGAGCGCGCAGTACATCTTCACGATGCACAAGCTGGGCCGGTTCCACCCGCCAGACCGCGAGGTGCTGAAGGACATCAGCCTGTCCTTCTATCCGGGCGCCAAGATCGGCGTGATCGGGCCCAACGGCGCCGGCAAGTCCTCGCTGCTGCGGATCATGGCGGGCCTGGACGACGGCTACACCGGCGAGGCCCGCCTCACGCCCGGCTTCACGGTCGGCATGCTCGAACAGGAGCCGCACCTCGACCCGAGCAAGGACGTGAAGGGCAACGTCATGGACGGCGTGGCGGAGGTGCGCAACCTCCTCGAGCGCTACGACGCCGTCTTGGCCATGTACGCCGACCCCGACGCCGACTACGAGAAGATCGGCGCCGAGCAGGCCGAGCTCGAGGCCAAGATCCAGGCCGCCGGCGCGGACGACCTCGACCGCCAGATCGAGATCGCCATGGACGCGCTGCGCCTGCCCCCCGGCGACGCCGACGTGACCACGCTCTCCGGCGGCGAGGCTCGCCGCGTCGCGCTGTGCCGACTGCTGCTGTCGCACCCCGACCTGTTGCTGCTCGACGAGCCGACCAACCACCTCGACGCCGAGTCCGTGGCGTGGCTCGAGCAGACGCTCAAGCGGTACTCCGGGACCGTCGTGGCCATCACCCACGACCGCTACTTCCTCGACAACGTCGCCCAGTGGATCCTCGAGCTGGAGTTCGGCAAGGGCAAGCCCTTCGAGGGCAACTACTCCCAGTGGCTGGAGAAGAAGCAGGCCCAGCTGGCCATGGAGGAGAAGCAGGAGTCGGCCCGCAACCGAACGCTCCAGCGAGAGCTCGAGTGGGTGCGGATGGCCCCGAAGGCCCGGCAGGCCAAGGGCAAGGCCCGCCTGGCCGCCTACGACAAGCTCCGGGCCGAGTCCGAGGCGATGGACAAAGGCCCCGACAAGCTGCAGATCCAGCTACCCCCGGGGCGCCGGCTGGGTGGCGTCGTGATCGAGGCCGACCACGTCTCCAAGTCCTTCGGGGACCGGCTGCTGATCGAGGACCTCACGTTCAAGCTCCCGCCGGCGGGGATCGTCGGCGTCATCGGGCCCAACGGCGCCGGCAAGACGACGCTGTTCCGGATGATCACCGGTCAGGAGAAGCCCGACTCGGGGACGATCACGATCGGTGACACGGTCGATCTCGCCTACGTCGACCAGAGCCGGGACAGCCTCGCCGCGGAGAACACTGTGTACGAGGAGATCACCGGCGGCGGGGACTTCGTGAAGCTCGGCAACCGCGAAGTGAACGGCCGCTCCTACGTGTCGAAGTTCAACTTCAAGGGCTCCGACCAGCAGAAGATCGTGGGACAGCTCTCCGGTGGGGAGCGCAACCGGGTGCTGCTCGCCAAGATGCTGAAGTCGGGCGCCAACGTGCTGCTGCTCGACGAGCCGACCAACGACCTCGACGTCGACACCCTGCGGGCGCTGGAGGAGGGCCTCGAGTCCTTCGCCGGGTGTGCCGTCGTGATCAGCCACGACCGGTGGTTCCTCGACCGGATCGCCACCCACATCCTCGCCTTCGAGGGCGACAGCCAGGTGCGCTGGTTCGAGGGCAACTTCACCGAGTACGAGGACTGGCGCCACAAGCAGCTCGGCTCCGCTGCCGACCAGCCGCACCGGATCAAGTACAAGCCCCTGGCTCGATAGCAATGCGATCCCCCCGGGCCGGTGGGCGGCCTCGCGGGACGGTGAGGCGACGCGGTACCAGCTCCTCGGTGGGCTGCGGGTCCAAGGCAAGGACGGGCGACCGGCTACCCCGATGCGGGGACGGGCCCGACCGAGCTGACCAGCCGCCGGGCCTACGACCTCGTGGGTGACGCCTTCGGCGCCGGGGCCAACGGGCCGTTGGTCGTCGCCGTCGAGCTGGCCGGTGACCCGGCCGCCGCCGAGCGGGTGTCCGGCGCGCTGGCCGCCGACCCCGGCATCGCCACCGTGCTGCCAACCCAGGTCAACCCGGCCGGGGACACCGCGGCGATCGTCGCCATCCCGACCACCGGCCCGCAGGACGAGGCCACCGTCGAGCTCATCCACCACCTGCGCGACGACGTCGTACCCCCGGCGGTGGGCGACAGCGAGGCCACCGCCCAGGTGGGCGGCACGGTGGCGGCGTTCGTCGACGAGTCCGACGTGATGGGCGGCCGCCTCCCGATCTTCATCGGGTCCGTGATCGCCCTGTCGTTCCTGCTCCTGCTGCTCGTGTTCCGCTCGCTGCTGGTGGCCGTGAAGGCGGCGGCGATGAACGTGCTGGCCATCGGTGCGGCCTACGGCGTGATGGCGGCCGCCCTCTCCGGCGGCCGGCTGGGCGAGGCGATCGGCATCAGCGAGAGCACCCCGGTGCCGGTGTGGCTGCCGATGATGATGTTCGCCATGCTCTTCGGCCTGTCGATGGACTACGAGGTGTTCCTGCTCTCCCGGATCCGGGAGGAGTACCTCGAGACCGGGGACAACGCCTCGGGGACAACGCCTCGGCCGTGGCGCACGGCATGGCCCGCACGGGCCGGGTCATCACCGCCGGCGCCGCCATCATGGTGACCGTCTTCGGGTCGTTCATGCTGGGTGACCAGGTGCTCATGAAGGTCACCGGCCTCGGGCTGGCCGCCGCCGTCCTGCTCGACGCCACCGTTGTGCGCATGGTGCTCGTGCCCTCCACGATGGAGCTGCTGGGCGACCGCAACTGGTGGCTTCCGGGCTGGCTCGATCGGCTCCTACCCCACGTCGACGTCGAGAGCGGCGCCCACCAGCCACTCGACGACGAGCTCGAGGACCTGCTCGAGGAGCGGGAGCTGGCCCCGGTCTGAGCGCCACGCCGGGGGTGTCGGCGGCGGCTTCCCGGGTGAGGGCGTCGGCGTCGTCGGAGGTGGCGTTCACCCGGTCGACGAGGACGGCGGTGCTGATCCCGTCCGCCGGACGGAGGCCGATGACGTTCGGCGGGACCACCTCGGCCTTTGGGTTGACCGCTCGCGCCGCCCGTCGAACGTGTCCCACGAGGTGAAGAGCGTGGCCATGACCTGGAGCTGGCCGTCCTCGAGGAGGCCGAAGCGGGCCTTGCCCGCCGCATCTCCCGCCGCGCCAGGAACATCCGGCGGCTCTACGGGAGGCGGGTGAGGATCAGGCGGGCCATCGCGCCGGCATCGCCGTCGCCGGGCCGCAGCACCACCTCGGGGTCCGCGGGCGCCTCGTAGGGGTCGTCGATGCCGGTGAAGCCGGTGATCACGCCGGCCCGGGCCTTGGCGTAGAGGCCCTTGGCGTCGCGCTGCTCGCACAGCTCGATGGGGGTGTCGACGAAGACCTCGAGGAAGGGGAGGCCAGCCTCGACGTGCAGCTCGCGCACCGCCTCGCGGTCGCGGCGGTAGGGGCTGATCAACGGCACCAGCACGACGAGGCCGGCGTCGGCCATGAGCCGGGCGACGTGGCCCACCCGGCGCACGTTCTCGGCCCGGTCCTCGGCCGAGAAGCCGAGGTCGGCGTTGAGGCCGTGGCGGACGTTGTCGCCGTCGAGCACGTAGGCGGGGCGGCCGGCGTCGACGAGCAGCCGCTCGGCGGCGGCCGCCACCGTCGACTTGCCCGACCCGGAGAGCCCGGTGAGCCACACGGTGGCTCCTCGGGACGGCCGCTCGTCACGGGCGACGTGGCCGCGGTGCCAGGTGAGGTGCTCGGCCACCGACGCCAGCCAGGCCTAGGGCTCGGTGGGGCCGAGGATCATCCCGGCGCCGACCGTGGTGTTGGTGGTCTCGTCCACGAGGATGAAGCTGCCCGTCGTGCGGTTGCGCCGGTACTCGTCGAAGAACAGTGGCTGGGTGGTGCGCAGGCTCACCCGCCCGATCTCGTTCAACGACAGCCCCACAGCGTCCTCGTAGCGGTGCAGGGTGTTCACGTCGAGCTGGTACTGCAGGTCCTTCACGAGGGCCCGGGCCCAGCGGGTCGTGTGCTTGATGGCCAACTTGGCCCCCTGCCGGAGCCAACTGGAGTCGGACATCCAGCACACCATCGCCTCGATGTCCTGGCCGCTGTGGGGCTGGTTGCGGCGTCGGGCGATCATGTCGCCCCGCGAGACGTCGATGTCGTCGGTGAGCCGCACGGTGACCGACATCGGCGCGAAGGCCTCGCTCACCGGCCCGTCGGCCGTCTCGATCGACGCCACGTGCGAGGTGAACCCCGACGGCAGCACGACGACCTCGTCGCCCGGCTTGAGCACCCCGCCGGCCACCGTGCCGGCGTAACCGCGGTAGTCGTGCAGCTCGGCGTGGGTCTGGTTCTGGGGGCGGATCACGTACTGGACCGGGAAGCGGGCGTCGATGAGGTTGCGGTCCGACGCGATGTGCACCTCCTCGAGGTGGTGCAGCAGCGAGCCGCCCTCGTACCACGGCATGTTGGCCGAGCGCTCCACGACGTTGTCGCCCAGCAGGGCTGACACCGGCACGAAGGTGAGGTCGTGGATGTCGAGCTTCATGGCGAAGGCCTTGAACTCGGCCTTGATCTCCTCGAAGCGCTCCTCGCTCCAGTCGACGAGGTCCATCTTGTTGACGCAGAGGACGAGGTGCGGGATGCCGAGCAGGCTGGAGAGGAAGGCGTGGCGACGCGACTGCTCGAGGATCCCCTTGCGGGCGTCGATGAGGATCAGCGCGAGGTCGGCCGTCGACGCGCCCGTGACCATGTTGCGCGTGTACTGGATGTGCCCCGGGGTGTCGGCGATGATGAACTTCCGCTTGGGCGTGGCGAAGTACCGGTAGGCGACGTCGATCGTGATGCCCTGCTCCCGCTCGGCCCGCAGGCCGTCGGTGAGCAGCGCCAGGTTGGTGTGCTCGTCGCCCCGGTCGCGCGACGTCCGCTCCACCGCCTCGAGCTGGTCCTCGAAGATGGCCTTGGAGTCGTACAGCAGGCGCCCGATGAGGGTGGACTTGCCGTCGTCCACCGACCCGGCGGTGGCCAACCGGAGCATCTCCGTCGGCATGGTCGCCGCCATCAGAAGTACCCCTCGCGCTTGCGGTCTTCCATGCCGGCCTCGCTGATGCGGTCGTCGGCCCGGGTGGCGCCCCGCTCGGTGAGGCGGGTGGCGGCCACCTCGGCGATCACGTCCTCGAGCGTGGCAGCGGCCGACTCGACCGAACCGGTGCAGGTGACGTCGCCCACGGTGCGGAACCGCACGGTGCGCTCCTCCACCTCCTCGCCGGGCAGGCGCGGGATGAGCGGGCTGTCGGCCATCCACATGCCGTCGCGGTGGAACACCCGACGGGGGTGGGCGAAGTAGATCGACGGCAGCGGGACCGACTCCTCGGCGATGTACTGCCAGATGTCGAGCTCGGTCCAGTTGCTGAGGGGGAACACCCGGATGTGCTCGCCGGGGGCGTGGCGGCCGTTGTAGAGGTTCCACAGCTCGGGCCGCTGGTTCTTCGGGTCCCACTGGCCGAACTCGTCCCGGAAGGAGAACACCCGCTCCTTGGCCCGGGCCTTCTCCTCGTCGCGCCGGGCGCCACCGAAGACGGCGTCGAAGCGCTGCTCCTCGATGGCCCGCAGCAGGGTGGCCGTCTGCAGCCGGTTGCGGCTGGCCCGCGGCCCGGTGGGGTCCACCGACCGGCCGGCGTCGATGTCCTCCTGGACGTGAGCCACGACGAGGCGGGCGCCCACCTCGGCCACGATCTCGTCACGGAAGGCGATGATCTCGTCGAAGTTGTGCCCGGTGTCGACGTGCATCACCGGGAAGGGCATCCGGGCCGGCGTGAACGCCTTCACGGCGAGGTGGAGCATGACCATGGAGTCCTTGCCACCGGAGAACAAGAGGACCGGCCGCTCGAACTCCGCGGCCACCTCACGGATGATGTGGATGGCCTCGGCCTCGAGGGCCCGCAGGTGCGAGAGCTGGTAGGTGGCAGTCATGGGAAGCGCTCAGGGTAAATCCCGACCAAACAGGTAAGCAATCCGCGCTGGTAGGAAGGGGCCGTGCCCGAACCCGCTTCCGAGCCATCAGACCACGCCCTGGCCGCCCGCGTCGCCACGGAGGCGGGGACGCTGCTCCTGGAGCTGCGGGCCGCGCTGGAGGCGGCGGGGACCTGGCCGGAGGACATCGGCGATGCCGGGGATCGCCAGGCCCACAACCTGATCGTCGACCTGCTCACTGCGGCCCGCCCGGGTGACGCCATCCTCTCGGAGGAGGGCTGGGACGACCGGGGCCGGCTCGACGTCGAGCGGGTGTGGATCGTCGATCCCCTCGACGGCACCCGCGAGTACAGCGAGCGGGGGCGGTCGGACTGGGCCGTGCACGTGGCCCTGGCCGTGGCGGGCGTGCCGGCGGCGGGCGCCGTCGCCCTGCCCGCCCGGGGAATGACGCTGGCCACCGACCCGGCTCCCGTCAGCACCGACCGCTGGCACGGGCCCCCGCGGCTCGTGGTGTCGCGGTCGCGCCCACCGCACCAAGCGCTGCGCATCCGCGACGCCATCGACGGGGAGCTCGTGCCCCTCGGCTCCGCCGGGGCGAAGGCCATGGCCGTCGTGCTCGGCGAGGCGGAGATCTACGCCCACGCCGGCGGCCAGTACGAGTGGGACAACTGCGCGCCGGCGGCCGTCGCCACTGCCGCCGGCCTCCACGTCAGCCGCCTCGACGGCTCCCCCCTGCGCTACAACCGCCCCGACCCCTGGCTCCCGGACCTGCTCATCTGCCGCCCCGAGCTGGCCGACCAGATCCTCGCCGCCCTGCACTGACCCCGAGGGCCGAGCCCGAGGCCGAGGCCCCGGCGGCAACCCGCGGTTGAAGTTGCTCGAAAATCGCAAACTCTGACCGCGGGTTCGTGGGGTGGGGCGGGCGGTGGGGGTCGCCGGGGTGGCCTCCTGCTCGCCGGCAAAGGGGACGAAGTGCCACACTTCTTGCACGATGACTGCAGAGCGCGGTGCGCCGTCCGACCTGGCCCTGGGGAGCTTCACGGACGACGCCCCGTGGATCGTGGACCCCGACGCCATGCCGTGGCGCCGCGCCGTCCCCGGCCTGCGCCACCAGATCGTCCGCGAGCTGCCGGAGCTGACCAGGCCCCGGCGCCTGCCCCCGGGGGTGCGGGTCGTGCGCACCGTCGTCGCCCTCGGCTCGGCGGTCGGGCTCTGGGCCATCGGCGCTCGTCGGCAGGGCGACTCCGCCTCCCGGGCCGACCTCTCCCGCCGCCTCCGCCGGGCCGCCGAGCGGCTCGGACCCACCTACATCAAGCTCGGTCAGATCATCTCGTCTGGCGAGGGGCTGTTCCCGCCGGAGCTCGTCGGGGAGTTCAAGAAGTGCCGGGACCAGGTGCCCCCCGAGCCCTTCGCGGTGGTCCGCCGGGTGGTGGAGGAGGACCTCGGGCAGCCGCTCGAGGCCGTCTTCTCCCGGTTCGAGCCCACGCCCCTGGCCGCCGCCTCGATCGCCCAGGTCCACCTCGCCACGCTCCACACCGGCGAGGAGGTCGTGGTGAAGGTGCAGCGACCGTCGGTCGGCGAGCTCGTGCATCGCGACCTCAAGGTGATGGCCTCGATCGCGCCGTTCACGGTGGGTCGCATCCCGGTGGCGGCGCTGGCCAACCCGCCAGCGCTCGTCGAGCTGTTCGCGGAGACGATCACCGAGGAGCTCGACTTCCGCATCGAGGCGGAGAACATGCTCGAGGTGGCCCGGTCCTTCGCCGCCCTGGGCCAGCGGGGCTACGTCATCCCCCGCCCCCACCCCACGCTCGTGACGCCACGGGTGATGGTGATGGAGCGGTTGTCGGGCTTCAAGTTCGACGACGTGGCCGGCATGAAGGGTGCTGGGGTGGACACCGAGGCCGTCGTGCGCACCGGGATGATCGGCTTCATGGAGGGGGCGCTGATCCACGGCATCTTCCACGGCGACCTCCACGGCGGGAACCTCTTCGTGCTCCCCGACGGGCGCACCGCCTTGCTCGACTTCGGCATCGTGGGGCGCCTGTCCGAGCCCCGCCGGCTGGCCTTCCTGCGCCTCCTCATGTCCGCCACGTCGAACGACGTGAAGGGTCAGCTCGGCGCGCTGCGGGATCTCGGCGCCCTGCCCCCCGACACCGATCTCGACGCCGTCATCGTCGACCTTGGGCTCGACCAGCCCGTCGTCGACCCCACCACCATGGACGCCGACGAGCTCGTCGCCGAGATGCAGAAGACGATCAAGGCGCTGCTCGGCATCGGCGCCCGGCTCCCCAAGGAGCTCATGCTGTTCATCAAGAACCTGGTGTTCCTGGACGGCGCCATCGCCACCCTGGCCCCCGACCTCGACATCATCGGCGAGATCGGCGCCGTCTCGATGCACTTCGCCACGACCCACGGCGAGCGCCTGGCCGGCGAGCTCGGCCTCGACCCCGATGGGTACCAGCTGGACCTGACGGGGGTGCGGGCCAGCTTCGGGTACGAGGAGGCCGCCACGGGCCCGGTCACGTACCGCGAGCTCCAGGAGCGGCGCGAGGTCATCCGCTCCCGGCTGCAGAAGCGCAAGCACTCGTAGCGAGCGCGCCGACCCACCCGACTGCGGCCAGACTCAGGTCCCATGCGCCTGGTGATCGCCCGCTGCTCCGTGGACTACGAGGGACGCCTGTCGGCCCACCTGCCGATGGCCACGCGCCTCGTCATGGTGAAGGCCGACGGCTGCGTGGCCGTCCACGCCGACGGCGGCGCCTACAAGCCGCTGAACTGGATGAACGCGCCGAACCGCCTCGTGGAGGGGGACGGCCAGTGGACCGTCACGAACCCCAAGGGCGAGCGGCTGGTCATCACCATGGAGGCGATCCTCTCCGACACCGCCCACGAGCTGGGGGCCGACCCGGGGCTGCAGAAGGACGGCGTTGAGGCCCACCTCCAGGAGCTCCTCGCCGCCGCCTGCCACGAGCTGGAGCTCGGCCTGGTGCTGGTGCGGCGCGAGCACCGGACCGAGATCGGCCCCGTCGACCTGCTCTGCCGGGATGCCGAGGGCCGGGCGGTGGCCATCGAGATCAAGCGTCAGGGGGGCATCGACGGCGTCGAGCAGCTGGCCCGCTACCTCGAGTTCCTGGAGCGGGACCCGACGCTGCGCCCGGTGCGGGGCATGTTCGTGGCCCAGCTCATCAAGCCCCAGGCCAAGACTCTCGCCGCCGAGCGGGGCATCACGTGCATCGAGGTCGACTACGACGCCCTCCGGGGGGTCGAGCGTGCCCAGACCCGACTGTTCTGAGCAACCTGCGCCACCTGGGGCATCTGTCCCCTTCGTCGGGTAGCATGCGCGCGGGAAGTGACGGGTAGGTCACGCTGTGTGACTGGACACCAGCGCGGGAGGAGGAGCTGATGGCACCGCAACAGCGAGCCATCACGGTCGTGGTAGCCGATGACGAGCCGCACGTCGTCGCCTACCTCCAGACGGTGCTCCACCTTGAGGGGTTCGACGTGGTCGGCACGGCCGGCGACGCGGACGGCGCGGTGGTCGAGGTCACGCACCTCCACCCCGACGTCGTGCTCCTCGACCTGGACATGCCCGGCGACGGCCTCCACGCCGCCGAGCTGATCGGGTCGCTGGCCCCCGAGACCCGCATCCTGATCTTCTCGTCCGACGCCGACGGCTCGTCGGTCCTCCCGCTCTTGCAGAGCGGCATCCAGGGCTACGTCGTGAAGGGCTGCGCCCCCGAGCGCCTGACCGAAGCCATCCACGCCGCGATGGAGGGGCAGACCTACCTCGCTCCGTCGGTGAACCAGGTGGCCGTCGACGCCCTCACCTCGCGTCTCCACGCCGAGCGACAAGAGACCCTCCAGCGCGACCGCGACCGCACCCGGGTGGCCGACGTGATCGCCCAGGCGCGATTCCTGTCGGTCCTGCAGCCCGTCTTCGACCTGGCCCGCGGCGCGCCGGTCGCCGTCGAGGCGCTCACCCGCTTCACCACGCAGCCCGCTCGCACCCCCCACGAGTGGTTCGCCCAGGCTGACCGGGTCGGCCTGCGGGTGCCGCTCGAGCTGGCGGTGGCCAGCACGGCCCTCCGTGACCTCCGCCGGCTCGACGCGCCCCTGGCCCTCGCCGTCAACATCTCGCCCGCCACCGTGCTGTCCGGCCGGCTCGGCGAGCTGCTCTACGGCCAGCCCCTCGACCGGGTCATCCTCGAGCTCACCGAGCACTCCCCCGTCAACGACTACCGGGTCCTGGAAGCGGCCCTCGCCCCGTGGCGGGAGCGCGGCGCCCGCCTCGCCGTGGACGATGCCGGAGCCGGCTACGCCAGCTTCACCCACATCCTCCGCCTGCACCCCGAGCTCATCAAGCTCGACACCGACATGACGCGCGACATCCACCTCGACCGGCCGCGTCAGGCCCTGGCCCGGGCGGTGATCGGCTACGCCACCGAGATGGGCGTCGGCGTGATCGCCGAGGGCATCGAGGTCGAGGCCGAGCTCGACATGCTCATCCGCCTCGGCGCGCCCTTCGGGCAAGGGTTCCACCTCGGCCGGCCTCGCCCCCTCGACGAGCAGCTCGACCTGCTCGGCACCGCCGCGGCCCTCGAAGTCCCGGGCATCGACCTCCGCGACGGCGCCACCGCCGACCTCCAGACCGACGCCGACCGCGCCTGAGCCCGAGCGTGGCGAGGGGCGCCGCTCCCAGGCGACGCCCCTCGGTGCAGATCGCGGCCGGCTACGAGAAGGTCAGCCGGCCGTTGTCGATGACCACGCGGCCGTCCTGGCCGCAGGTCTGGAAGATGGCCCCGTCTCCGTCCAGCCAGGCCTTCACGGTGAGGGCCTCACCGGGCATGACGGGCGAGCTGAATCGGGCGTCCATCCCCGTGAAGCGGGCGGGGTCGCTGCCACAGAGCTCGTGGAGCAGCGCCCGGCCGGTGAACCCGTAGGTGCACAGGCCGTGGAGGATCGGCCGGTCGAATCCGCCCATGGCCGCGAACGACGGGTCGCTGTGGAGCGGGTTGCGGTCCCCGGAGAGCCGGTAGAGCAGCGCCTGGTCGGTGCGGGTCTGCACGGTCACCTGGTGGTCCGGGTCGCGCTCCGGGGCGGCGTTGGCGCCGCCAGCCGGCCCCCGGTCGCCACCCCAGCCGCCCTCGCCCCGGATGAACGCCGACATCCGCACGGTGAAGAGCCGCTCACCCGTCTCGACGAGGGTGGCTTCGGTCTCGGTGACGATGACCGCGCCCTTGCCCTTGTCGTAGATGCCGGTGACCTCGGCCACGGCCTCGAGCTCGCCCTCGACCGGGATCTCCCGGTGGAGGGTGATGCCCTCCTCGCCGTGAACCAGCATGGCCGGGTTGAACGAGCCGATCTTGTCCCAGCCGCCGGCCAGGGGGGCGAGGACGACGGCCATCGTCGGCAGGACACGCTGGCGGTGGCTGGAGGTGTTCTCCGTGGTGAACTCGAGCTCCTGGAGCGGGTCGGCGGCGCCCGCCCCCACGCCGAGGGCGTAGATCAGGGCGTCCTTGCTGTCCCAGGCGCGGCGGGTCGGCTCCGAGCGGGTGCCGACGGCATCGGGGTTGATGGGCATGGGGTCCTGTCTCCTGTCGTCAGCCGGTCAGGCCTCGTCGTAGCCAAACATGTTGGCGTTGGGTCGGGCCTGCGCCACGAGCTCGGACACCTTGGGCCCCAGGGCCTCGACGTCGTCGGGCGGGTTCTCGAGGGTGGGACCGCGGTGCCAGCCCTCCGAGACGGAGAGCAGGCGGCCGCTCACGTCGAAGATGCGGCCGGTCACGCCGGCGGCCTCGGGGCTGGCCAGCCAGCAGACGATCGGGGCGATGTGCGCGGGGGACATCGCCTCCTTGGTCTCCTCGTCGGCCTGGCCCATGCCGAGGCCCTCGGTCATCCGGGTGATGGCCGCCGGCGCGATGGCGTTCACGGTCACGCCGTAGCGGGCCAGCTCCTTCGAGGCGATGATCGTGAAGCTGGCGATGCCGGCCTTGGCGGCGCCGTAGTTGGTCTGGCCCACGTTGCCGTAGAGGCCGGACGGCGACGACGTGTTGATGATGCGGGCGTCGTTCGTGTCGCCCGCCTTGGTCCGGTCGCGCCAGTAGGCGGCGGCGTGGCGGGCGGGGGCGAAGGTGCCCTTCAGGTGCACCTTGATGACGGCGTCCCACTCGGCCTCGCTCATGTTGGTGAGCATGCGGTCGCGCAGGATGCCGGCGTTGTTGATGAGGACGTCGAGGCCGCCGAAGGTGTCGATGGCCGTCTGGACGAGCCGCTGGGCGCCGTCCCAGTCGCTGATGTCGTCGGTGTTGGCGACGGCCTCGCCCCCCAGGGCGACGATCTCGTCCACGACGTCCTGCGCGGGGCCCTGGTCGGCGCCCGCTCCGGTCATGTCGCCGCCGAGATCGTTGACGACGATCTTGGCGCCGTGGTGGGCCAGCAGCAGCGCGTGCTCACGGCCGATGCCACGGCCGGCACCCGTGATGATGGCGACGCGCCCTTCGCAGAGCTTGGTCATCGAGCAACCCCCGTTGTCGTGATCGCGGCACAGTTGACCGCGTGGTCAAGGTTCCTCGTCTAGCGCATGGCCCGGAGCGGGGGCGAATTACGCCGGCGCGGCCCCGCGTGCGAGGCTGGACCGCTCATGGACGAGCAGATCACCGAGTCGGCGGCGGCGGACGCGCCTGCGGTGCCGGAGGCCACCCGGCGTCCTGCTCACCTGGCGAGCCCGGCCGCTCCGCCGCCTGAGGAGCGCCGCCGGCGGCGGCCCCGCTGGGTCCTGCCGGTGCTCATCACCCCCGTCGTGCTGTTCCTGCTGGCCGTGGTGGCGTGGACTGTCGACACCAGCTCCAGTCGCGTGCCCCGGAACGTCACGCTGGCCGGCCACGACGTCAGCGGCCTCTCCGAGTCGGCCCTGCTGTCCCGCGTCGCCGAGGTGGCGGACGAGCTCGCCGCCACCCGGATCGAGCTCGTGAGCGGCGGCGCCACCTACGACGCCACGGCCGCTGACCTCGGCCTCCGGCTCGACGAGGACCGGTCCGCCCGCAACGCCCTCGAGGTCGACGACGACACGGCCACGCTCCTGCGCCCCGTGGCCTGGATGCGGTCCTTCTTTGACCAGCGCGAGGCGTCGCTGGCCTTCCTGGTGAACGACGAGCAGGTGACCTCGGCCACCCAGGAGCTCGAGGGCGACGCCCGCACCGCCCCCACCGAGCCCTCGTTCGAGGTCGTCGACGGCGAGATCTCCGTCGTCGAGGGGGTCGACGGCCGGGGCATCGACCCGGCCGAGGTGGCGGCGCTGCTCCCCGACGCGGCCGCCCACGCCGGACCCGGCCAGCAGATCCGCATCGAGGTCCCGCAGACCGCCATCGCTCCGCTGGTCAGCGACGACGCCGCCCGCGAGGCGGCGGCCGAGGCCGAGGACCTGACCAACGAGCCCGTCGAGGTCCAGACCGCGGGAGGGAGCGCCACGATCGACGGCGCCGAGGTGCGCCGCTGGGTCCGGCTCACCAGCCAGCCCGACGGCACGGCCGAGCTCGTGCTCGACGAGGCGGCCGCGGCACCCGCGCTGCGGGCCGCCTTCGCCGACATCGACGGCGCCCCCAAGGATGCCCGCATCACCCTCGACGGCGGGCGCCCGGTGATCATCCCCGACCAGCCTGGCCTCGTGTGCTGCGGCGAGGGCGCCGCCGCCCGCATCCTGGCCGCCCTCCGGGCCGGTGAGCACACCGTCTCCCTGGACCTGGTGCAGGGCCCGGCCACGTTCACCACGGCCGACGCCGAGGCCTACAAGATCGTCGGGCCGGTGGGTGGCAACAACGCCTGGCGCAACGGCGCCCCCACGACGGCTGGCCCGGGCTTCACCACCTACCACGGGGCGACGGGCGCCCGGATCATCAACATCCACCGGATCGCGGACCTCGTGCGGGGCGTCGTGATCCCGCCCGGCGGCTCCTTCTCGGTCAACGAGTTCGTCGGCAAGCGCACCGAGGCCAAGGGCTTCGTCGCCGCCGGCGCCATCAGTAACGGCGAGCACGTCGACGAGATCGGCGGCGGCATCTCCCAGTTCGCCACCACCACGTTCAACGCCGCGTACTTCGCCGGCCTCGACATCGACGAGTACCAGGCCCACTCGGAGTACTTCGACCGCTACCCGCTCGGCCGCGAGGCGACGATGGGCTACCCCAAGCCCGATCTGCGGTTCACCAACAACACCCCCTACGGGATCCTCATCTGGACCTCGTACACGCAGACGAGCCTCACCGTGACGCTCTACTCCACGCCCTACGCCACGGCCGAGCAGACCGACATCTCCGAGTCGACCTCGGGGCGCTGCCGCGTGGTGGTCACCACCCGCACCCGGACCTACCCCGACGGCCACTCCGAGAACGACCAGTTCCGGGCGCGCTACCGCCCCGGACCGGGCGAGAGCTGCTAGTCGGCGTGGCCACCGCCGACGTCGTCGTCGTGGGCGCCGGACCGGCCGGGACCGCGGCCGCCATCCACCTCGCCCGGTCGGGCCGGGACGTGCTGCTCGTCGACAAGGCCACCTTCCCCCGCGACAAGATCTGCGGCGACGGGCTGACCGCCGGAGCCCTGCGCCTCCTCGAGGACCTCGGACTCGACCCCGCCGAGGTGCCCTCGTGGCAGCCGGTGGAGGACGTCGTGGTCGTCTCGCCGTCCGGGCGAGAGGTCACGTTCCCCCTCCCCCGTGACGAGGGGCTCTACGCGGTGGTCGCCCGCCGGGCCGACCTCGACGCCGCGCTGGTCCGGCTGGCCCGTGCCTCGGGCGTGCGCGTGCACGAGGGGGCGGCCGTCACGGCGGCCATCGAGCACTCCGACCGGGTGGAGCTCCAGGTCGAGGGGATCGGCCGGGTCCAGGCCCGCTACGCCGTCGGCGCCGACGGGATGTGGTCGCCCCTGCGCAAGCTCCTCGGCGCCGCCATCGAAGGGTATCGGGGCGAGTGGCACGCCTTCCGGCAGTACTTCACGAACGTCGCCCCCCGCGCCGCCGGCGAGCTGTTCGTCTGGTTCGAGCCCGACCTGCTCCCGGGCTACGCGTGGTCGTTCCCGCTGCCGGGCGGCGGCGCCAACGTCGGCTTCGGCATCCAGCGCCACGGCGGCAAGGTGGCCCGGGTCCAGGACATGAAGGCGCTGTGGCCCGACCTGCTCCAGCGGCCCCACATCCGCGCCGTGCTGGGCCCCGACGCCACCCCCGAGTCACCCCACCGGGCTTGGCCCATCCCGGCCCGGGTCGACGACATCCGCCTGACCACCGCCCGCACGCTCTTCGTCGGCGACGCCGCCGCGGCCACCGACCCCATGACGGGCGAAGGGATCGGCCAGGCCCTGCTCACCGGCCGGCTGGCCGCCGAGGCCATCGGCCGAGGCGGGCTCGACGCGGTCGCCGTCACCCGCACCTACGACGAGCTGGTGGGCGACGCCCTGGTGGCCGACCACCGCCTGTCGATGCTGCTCATCCGCGCCCTCAAGCACCGCACGGGCGCCCGGGCCGCGGTGCGGATCGCCGGTGGGAGCGAGTGGACCCGTCGAAACTTCGGCCGCTGGCTCTTCGAGGACTACCCGCGGGCCATCCTGGCTACCCCCCGCCGCTGGCACCGGGGGATGCTGTCGGGCCCCGGCGCCTACCGCCGGCGGACTACCCAGCCCACCACTTGACCGGGATGGGCGGCGACTCGTACCACGAGCTCGTCGCCGCCGTGAGCGAGGCGGGCGGCGTCGGTTGCGTGGGCTCCTCGGCGATGAGCCACGAGGAGATGAACGCGGAGATCGCCGGGGTCCGGGAGCGGACCGCCAAGCCCTTCGGCGTGGACCTCCTCACGGCCGCCCCCCACAGGACCTCGTGGCCAAGGTGAGCGACCTGATTGGGGGCGGGGCGTCGGTCTTCGTGGCCGGGCTGGCATCCGGCGCGAGGTGATCGGGCTGTGCCCCCAGCGCAACGTCCTCGTGACCAGCGTTCGCGGGAAGGTGCGCCACGCCATCGCCGCCGTGGAGGCCGGGTGCGATCTCGTCGTCGCCCAGGGCACCGAGGCCGGCGGCCACACGGGTACGAGGTGGAGCGCTCAGGGGTGGATCAGCTCGACGTGCCGGCCGGACGCGGCGGCGAGCTGTTCGAGATCCTCACGGTCGACCGTCACGATCTCATCACCGTCGGCGGCGAGCAGCACGACGACGGCGTCGATGACGTCAGTGAGGCCGGAGGCTGCCAGAAGCTCCCCTGCGGCCCGCCCGATCGGCTCGTCCAAGGCGCGTACATCGATGCCCGCAAGAGCCTGAGCGAGGCGAGCCTGACGTGGGCCACCACGCCACACCTGACCGAGGACTCCCGCGTGGGTGACCGGGAGATCGCCAGACATCTGGGCGGCCTTCAGCCGAACCCACATGGGACGCTCGTTGCGCTCGAGGGCCATGAATGCTCCGCTGTCGAGCACGAGGCTCATGCCGATCTGGCCTTGCGGTTCGCGCGACGCTGTCCCCGCACGATCACCGCGCCTTCGCGGTCGGCGCGCTGCCGGGCGTGGAGCTCTTCCGCAGTGATCTCCCCGAACTCGTGCTCGTAGGCGGCGACGGCGGAAGCAAGCAGGGCGAGCTTGCGGTCGCGCCGGATCTTGTCCTCGAGCGCGGCGCTCACCCAACCACTGACGGAGTCGGCTTGTCCGGACTCCACCGCCCGGTGACCGGCTTCGATCAGGTCGGGATCGACCGAGACCGTGAGCCGCTGCTTCTTCGCAGTCATACGCACATGCTACGGGAGTATGACTCCCTGCACATCCCTAGAGGTCGGCCATCCAGCCCTTGACCTGCTCGATGAGCTTCACCGGCTCGGGGCCGATGGGCGTGATGTTGAGGTTCGTCACGCCGCTCTCCTTGAACGCCGCGAGGCGCTCCTTCACGTAGCCCTCGGGGCCGCACAGGGAGGTGGCCTCAAGCAGCTCGTCGGGGACCATCTTGGCCGCCTCGTCCTTCTTGCCGTCGAGGTAGAGGTCCTGGATGGCCTGGGCCTCGGCCTCGAAGCCGTAGCGCTTGACCAGGTCGTTGTAGAAGTTCTTGCCCTTGGCGCCCATGCCGCCCACGTAGAGGGCGACCATCGGGCGGGCGAGCTCGCGGACGGCCTCCGCTCCGTCACCGACCGACAGCAGGCCTCCGGCCACGATCTCGAGCGGGGCCAGGCCGGCCTCCCGCTTGGCGGCGCCGGCGGCGAGGTCGTCGCCCCAGACGTCCTTGGCCTTCTCGGGGAGGTAGAAGAGCGGGAGCCAGCCGTCGGCCTTCTCGGCGGTCATCTGGACGTTCTTGGGGCCGAGCGACGCGACGTAGATCGGGATCGAGCTGCGGACCGGGTGGTTGATGAGCTTGAGCGGCTTGCCCAGCCCGGTGCCCTGCTCGGGCGGCAGCGGGATCGTGTAGCTGTCGCCCTGGTGCTCCACCTTCTCGCGGCGCCACACCTGACGGCAGACGTCGATGATCTCCCGGGTGCGGCCGAGGGGCCGGTCGTACTTGACGCCGTGGAAGCCCTCGATGACCTGCGGGCCGGAGGCGCCGAGGCCGAGCACGAAGCGCCCCTCGGAGAGGGCGTCCAAGCCGGCCGCCGTCATGGCGGTGAGGGTGGGGGTGCGGGTGTAGATGGGCAGGATGCCCGAGGCGATCTGCACGGTCTCGGTCTTGGCCGCCAAATAGCCCATCTGCGACGGGGCGTCGAAGCTGTAGGCCTCGGCCACCCAGACCATGTCGAGGCCGGCCTTCTCGAGGGCGACCACCTGGTCGACGCCCTGTTTGAAGCCGCCGGCGTAGCTGAGAGCGGTGGACAGCTGCATGGTTTCCCCCTGGGGTGACTGGCGATCGACTGGGAGCCCGTCAGCGCGGGCTCAGTGCTGGATGTGGGTGGTGGGCGGCGTCAGCCGGCCAGCCGCTGGCGGGCCGCCTTGGCCCGCTCGAGCAGGTGGGCCGGGACCCCCCACTCGTTGTCGCCTCCGCCGGCCGCCTCACCGGCGTCGGCCGCGCCCGCCTCGGCGGCGTCGCCGGCCACGGCCTCCTCCTCGACCCGCTCGTCGACCGGGATGAAGTCGTTGGGGCGCACGATGTGCCGGCCATCGAGCATCCCGTGCTCGACGCCGTTCTCGAAGAGGACCCGGTAGCGCAGCCAGGTGACCCCGGAGACGACCAGCACCTTGCCGGGGGTGCCGGCCGGCACGCCCGGCAGGTCGACGTTGGCGCGGACCTTCTCGTGGCGCTTCAGCACGATCGAGTGGATGCGGGAAGCCATGGCGTTCAGTCTGGCCGCTCGGTCCGGTCGAGCGCGAACCGACCCCCCGGACGACGTCTGTGGACCTCTGAGCACGCCATGCGTGCGTGGGCGTCCACAGACGTGGTCAATGGGGCAGGCCGAGGAACACCTCGTTGCACGCGTGGGCGCCGGTCATCTCGCGCCACGTCGCGGTCGTCTTGACCGGCCAGTCAAGCAACGGCCAGCGTGGCGCCGGCGGCCGCCTAGGATCGTCGACGGGCGCGCGGGGCGATGGTCACGATCAGGGGGAAGACGCACTTGTCCGGCTGGAACTTCGCAGACATCTGGGAGGTCGTGGCCGAACAGTTGCCCGGCGCGCCCGCCCAGATCCAGGGGGCGCGCCGCCTCTCCTGGGCCGACGTCGACCGGCGGGCCGACGGCGTCGCCCAAGCCCTCCTCGATGCTGGCGTGGCCGAGCAGGACAAGGTCGCCCAGTACCTCTACAACTGCCCCGAGTGCCTCGAGTCGATGTGCGCGGCCTTCAAGGCCGGCCTCGCCCCCGTCAACACGAACTACCGCACAAGCTCCACGGCCAAGTTCACGCTGGGCGACGACACCAAGGTCATCACTGACGACGGGCGGGAGGTGCAGCCGGGATCCGGCGAGACGGGCCGCGTGGCCGTCGGGGGCTGGCAGCCCGTCGGCTACTACAAGGACGAGGCCAAGACGGCGACCACGTTCCTCACCTTCGAGGGACGGCGCTACTCGGTCCCCGGCGACTACGCGCAGGTGGAGGCCGACGGCTCGCTCACGCTGCTCGGCCGCGGGTCGGTGTGCATCAACACCGGCGGCGAGAAGGTCTACCCGGAGGAGGTCGAAGAGGTCCTGAAGACTCTCGAGGCCGTCAACGACGCGGTGGCCGTCGGCATCCCAGACGAGAAGTTGGGCGAGGCCATCACCGCCGTCGTGGAGCTAGTCCCCGGCAGCGACCTCGACGAAGGGGCGATCATCGCCCACGTGAAGAGCAAGCTGGCCGCCTACAAGGCCCCTAAGCGGGTGCTCCCGATCGGCACGATCGGTCGGGCCCCCAACGGCAAGGTGGACTACCAGGGCCTCAAGACCTGGGCCGCCGACCAGCTGGGCGTGGCGCTGTGAGGACGGCCCGATGACCGAGCAGCCGCAACGCCTCCGCCTCGGCTACCACCAGGAGCTCGAGGCCATCAGCGCCAAGGTCACCAAGCTCTACGCCCTCGTCTCCGAGGGGGTGGCGGCGGCCAACGAGGCGCTCATGGCCGACGACACCGAGGCCCTGGCCGCCGTGCGGGCCGGTGAGGCGACGGTCGACGAGCTGATGGTCGACCTCGAGGCTGGCGTCGAGCGGCTCCTGCTGCTGCAGTCGCCGGTGGCCGGCGAGCTGCGCTGGATCCTCACCCTCGTGCGGATCGTGCCCGAGCTGGAGCGCTCGGGGGACCTCGCCGTGCACATCGCCAAGCGGGCCGGCAGCGGTCTCGCCGCGCAGCTCACCCCGGTGGCCCGCGGCCAGCTCGAGCGCATGGGCACCATCGCCTCCTCGCTCTGGCGCGAGGCCGGCGACGCGTTCGCCGACCGCGACCCCACCGCAGGCGACCGCCTCGAGCAGCAGGACGACGCCCTCGACGACCTCCACACCGCGCTCACCACCGAGCTCCTGAGCGGCGCCCTCACCCCGGCGCTGGCCGCCGACGCCACCCTCGTGGCCCGGTTCTACGAGCGCCTCGGCGACCACGCCGTCCACATCACCCGCCGCGTCGCCGACGCCGTCCGCTGACCGGTCGACCCTCCCCGGCGGGTGGGGGCGGTGCCGCGTCTGCGTCCGCGCCGGGCAGACTGTCGCCCATGCGCACATCGAACCCCGCGTTGAACGAGAAGGTCTTCCAAGACGCGGCCGGCTGGGCCGCCGGCGTCGAGCAGCTCGAGGACGCCTACGCGGCGCCCTCGTACCGCCCCCCGATCGAGCGCACCGACGTTATGACGGTCAACGGCACGGTCTGGGCCACGTCCGCCCTGCTCGTGCTCGTGGTGGCCGCCGGGGTGTTCGGCTGGAACGCCGTCGACCACACCGCCACCGACGTCGTCATGCCGGGCTGGCTGCCCATCGCCCTGCTGGGCGGCTTGGGCGTGGCCATCCTCACGATCGTCAAGCCGAACCTCGCCCGCTTCACCTCGCCGGTCTACGCGCTGCTCGAAGGCGCCTTCCTCGGCGCCATCTCGGCCCTCTACAACACGGCCTACGACGGCATCGTCGTGCAGGCGGTCGCCCTGACGATCGGCGTCTTCGCCGTGATGCTGTTCCTCTACGCCACCCGCGTCATCAAGGTCACCGACAAGCTGCGCATGGGGATCGTGGCCGCCACCGGCGCCATCATGCTCGTCTACGTCCTCAACCTGGTGCTCAGCCTGTTCGGCTCCGAGGTGCCCTTCCTCCACGACACCGGCGCCATGGGGATCGGGATCAGCCTGCTCATCGTGGGCGTGGCGGCGTTCAACCTCCTCCTCGACTTCGACCTGGTCGAGCGGGGCGCCCAGATGGGGGCCCCGAAGCACATGGAGTGGTACGCCGCCTTCGGCCTCCTGGTGACGATCATCTGGCTGTACCTCGAGCTGCTGCGCCTGCTCTCCAAGCTCCAGTCCCGCAACTGAGCCCGGCCGGATTCGGCCCCTTTCGCCCTCCGCACCTACGCTCGCCGGGTCCTCCCCGACCCCCGACGCGCAGGAGCTAAGGCATGGCTGATCTCGGTTTCGACGGCAAGGTGGCGATCATCACGGGTGCCGGCGGTGGCCTCGGCCGCTCCCACGCCCTGGACCTCGCCCGGCGGGGCGCGCTGGTCGTCGTGAACGACCTCGGCGGAGCCACCGACGGCACGGGCTCCTCGGAGACCGCCGCCCAGAAGGTCGTCGACGAGATCAAGGCCAACGGCGGCGAGGCCGTCGCCAGCTACGACAGCGTGGCCACGCCCGAGGGCGGCGCCGCCATCGTGCAGACCGCCGTCGACACGTTCGGCCGCGTCGACATCATCATCAACAACGCCGGCATCCTGCGCGACACGTCGTTCAAGAACATGACGCCCGACATGCTCAACCCCGTGCTCGACGTGCACCTCCGCGGCGCCTTCTACGTCACCCAACCGGCCTGGCAGATCATGCGCGACCAGGGCTACGGCCGCATCATCAACACCGCCTCCGGCGCCGGCATCTGGGGCAACTTCGGCCAGACCAACTACGGCGCCGCCAAGATGGGCCTCGTCGGCTTCACCCGCGTGCTGGCCGTCGAGGGCGCCAAGAACAACATCAAGGCCAACGCCATCGCCCCGGTCGCCAAGACCCGGATGACCGAGGACATCCTCGGCCCGATCGCCGACAACCTGGCTCCCGATCTCGTCACCCCCGTCGTCACCTACCTGGCCCACGAGGACTGCAGCGTGAGTGGCGAGGTGTACTCGGTGGCCGGCGGCAAGGTCAGCCGGATCTTCATCGGCGTGACGCCGGGCTACGTCGACAGCAACCTCTCGGCCGAGTCGGTGCGCGACAACCTCGACCAGATCCGCGCCGAGGACGGCTACGCCGTTCCCACCAACATGAACGACGAGATCGGCCTGCTCCTCAAGGCGCTCAGCTGAGCGCCGCTCGGCTGGGCTGACCCGCGGTCAGCGGGTGGCCCACCAGAGGTCGTCCTCGGTGAGGCCGGGCTCGAGGTGCGGCCTCGTGCGAAGATCGATCACGGTGCCACCGCCCTGACGAGCGTCGGGCTGCAGCGCCCGCACGGCCGCCACGAGGTCGGTGATCGAGAAGGGCTCGACGAGCACCTCGCTGACCGACGCGTGGCGAGCCGGGGCCGCCTCCATCTCGTCCTGGGCCACGACCAGAACCGGTAGCGAGGGCACCGCCACCCGGAGGCGGAGCAGGTCGTCGACGGTGTCCCCGGCGAGGTCGACGATGGCGGCCTCCGCCCAGTCGAGCGCGCCGGACGCCTCGTCGAAGCTGGCGACCACGGTGGTGCGACAGCCCAGGTTCTCGACTTGGGCTCGGATGAGATCGGCCAAGTGGCGATCCGCGCTCATCAGCAGCACCCGCATCTCCATGACGGCCCTCCATCGCCTGGTCAACGTGCGTCGCCATCATGGCACTCCTGAACGCTCCGTGTCGTCAGTACCACGGAGCGTGCACACGCGATACAAGCCGCCACGAGGCGTGGCCACCCGTGCACTGTCCGAATTGGGCAGTTCGGTTTCTAGCGGGTGGCCCACCACGGGGCGTCGTCGGGGGCGACCGCCGCGGTCTGCTGCCCGGTGCGGAGGTCGACGATCCCCGCGTCGCCGGGTGCGGCCGGCTGCAGGGCCCGCACGGCGGCCACGAGGTCGGCGATCGAGAACGGCTCCACGAGCACGCCGCTGACCCACGCGTTGCGGGCCGGCTCGGCCTGCAGCTCGTCCTCGGCCACGGCCAGCACGCGCAGGTCAGGGGCCTCGGCGCGCAGCCGGCGCAGGTTGCCCGCAGCGTCGCCGGCGAGGTCGATGATCGCGGCGTCGGCCCACTCCAGCGCGCCCGCGGCCGCCTCGAACGACGCCGCCACCGTGCAGTGGCACCCCAGGTTCTCGACCTGGGCCCGCACCAGGTCGCCCAACCCTCGGTCTCCGGTCAGCACGAGCACTCGCATGTCCATGACGGCCCCCATCGTCTGGTCCTCGGTGCCCCACCATCCTCGCGCCACGAGGGGTCGGCCCGCCGGCAAAGTCTTTAGTGCTAAACACCATCCGCCCTCAGCGGCCACTCCCGGAGAGGGGGGTGCAACCCACACCCCGCTACCGACAGGAGCAGTCACATGTCCCGCACCCTCACCCGCCTGGCGGCGGTCGCCGCCCTCAGCGCCGTGGCCTGGGCCGGCACCGCCGCCCCCGTCGCGGCCCAGGCCCCCGACGCCCGGATCCACCTCCTCCACGGCATCCCGGGCGTGGTGGTGGACGTCGAAGCCGGCGGCGAGGCCCTCTTCGAGGGCTTCGAGTTCGGCGACACCCAGGACCTCTCGGCTCTGGCCGGTCAGACCCTCACCGACCTCCAGGTCAAGGTGGCCGGCACCGAGGACGTCGCCATCGAGGCTGGGGACGTGACGCTGCCCGACTCCGGGAACCACACGATCATCGCCCACCTCGATGCCGATGGCACCCCATCGCTGGCCGTGTTCACCAACGACACCTCCGCCATCGCCGCCGGTCAGGGCCGGCTGACCGTCCGCCACGCCGCCGCCGCTCCCGCCGTCGACGTGCTGGCCAACGGCAGCCCCGCCTTCGCCGGCGTCGTCAACGGCGCCGAGGGCTCGGCCGACCTGCCCGTGGGCACCGTCAGCGGCTCGGTCGTGCCCGCCGGTGCCACCGAGCCCGTGGTGATCGGCCCCGCGGACCTCGCCATCGCGGACGGCACCAGCCTCATCGTCTACGCAGTGGGCTCCCTCGAGGACGAATCGCTCACCGTGCTGACCGAGACGGTCACCGGGCTCGGCACGGCACCGGCCGCCATCCAGACGGGCAACAGCCCGGTCGGCGATGAGGCGGCCGGCTGGTCGTTCGCCACGGTCGCCGCCCTCTCGGTGGTCGCCGGCGCCGGGGTCCTCGGTGCCCGCCGCCTGGCCGTCGCCCGGACCCGCTGATCCCATGTCCCGGGTGCCCCGCTCGCTCGTCGCCGGGCCCTCGCCGCTGGCGGGGGCGGTGGTGGACCTGGGGTCGGCGGTGTACGAACCGAGCGAGCACGTGGTCGAGGTGGCGGCGCCCACGGGGCTGCGCATCGAGGCGCTGGGGATCTCGAGAGCACGGGTCCTCCCGGTGGGGGTGGACGACACCGGCGAGGTCGCCGTCCCGGGGGCCGCCGACGTCGGCTGGTACCGCTACGGGCCGGACCCCGGCCAGCCCGGGTTGACGGTGCTCGCCGCCCACGTCGCCTTCGACGGGGACGACGGCGTGTTCCGGAACCTGGCCGACCTGCGGCCGAACGACGTCGTGGTCGTGGAGCTCAGCGACGGGACCCTGCAGCCGTACCGGATCACCGGGCTCACCCAGCACCCCAAGTCCGAGCTGCCCCCCGAGCTCTGGGCCCGGGACGGCGCCCCGCGGCTGGCGCTTGTGACCTGCGGGGGTTCCTTCGACCGGTCCCGGGGCAGCGATGACGACAACGTGATCGCCTGGGCGGAACCCGCATGAGCGACGACGACATGAGCCTGGCCGACGCGGCCGCTGAGGCCGGGCTGCACTACATGACCCTGTACCGCTACGTGCGCACCGGACGCCTCCCCGCCACCCGCCACGGCCGCGAGTGGCGGGTCGCCCGTCGTGACGTCGAAGCCCTCACCGCTGCGCCCGAGGTGCGCCGCCGTCGCCGGTCGGGCCCCGAGCCCGTTCGCCGCCGCCTCGAGGAGCGCATGCTGGCCGGCGACGAGGGCGGTGCGTGGCGGATCGTCGAGGACGCGCTGGCCTCCGGCACGACGCCGGCCGACGTCCACCTCCAGCTGCTGGCCCCTGCACTGGCCGACATCGGGGCCCGCTGGGCCCGGGGCCAGCTCCGTGTCGCCGACGAGCACCGGGCCAGCGTCGTCGCCGGCCGGCTGGTGGGGCGGCTGGGCCCGCAGCTGCGGACCCGGGGCGCCCGTCGGGGCACGGTGGTGGTGGGGGCGGTCACCGGGGACGCCCATGCGCTGCCGACTGCCATCGCGGCCGACCTCCTGCGGGGGGCTGGCTTCGAGGTGATGGACCTCGGCGCTGACGTCCCGGAGGAGTCGTTCGTGGAGGCCGTCACCGAAGCCGTCCGCCTGCGGGCGGTGGTGGTGTCGGTGGCCGTCCTGCCGGCGCCCGAGCGCCTGGTAGCCATCTGCCGCGCCGTCAGGGCGGCTGCCGACGTCCCGGTGCTGGTGGGGGGTCCGGCCTGCGATCCCGTCACGGCCCAGCGGGCAGGGGCCGACGCCCACGTCGAGCTGGCGGCGCTGGCCGTCGAGGTCCTGGCGAGGACCGGGACCCGGCACGGTCCCCGTGCCGAGCCGCGCTGAGCGGCGCCCGGCACCGCCTGATCAGGACGAGAGGACGGCGGCGGCCATGCGCTGCATGACCCGGGTGGCCGAGGCCTGATCCCGGCCCGGCGCGGAGCGCAGGGTGGTCCAGGTGCCCCAGCTGACCGTGGCGTCGAGGGCGTCGAGGAGGTCCTCCCGGTCGGCCCCGGCGGCGGCCAGCTCGGGAGCGAAGGTGACCTCCACCTCGGCCCGCAGGAAGGCCTGCCCGTCGCGCAGGCGAGCGGTGATCTCGGTGGAGAACGGGCCGTGCACGTCGGCGGCCCGGCGGATGGGGGCCAGCGCGTCGAGCAGCACGCCGCGCTGGTGCACGAAGCGGGCGAGGCGGTCATCGAGCGGCAGGTCCACCGAGATGGGCAGCACCAGGGCCGAGAGCCGGGTGGCCAGGCGCTCCGCCACGGCGGCGTGGAGCGACTCGAGGTCGTCGAAGTGCTGGAAGACCGAGCGCACCGACACGCTGGCCCGCTCCGCCACCCGGGGCGCCGTGGGCTTCAGATCGCCCTCCTCGAGGAGCGCGATGGTGGCATCGACGATGGCCTCGCGGGTGCGCAGCGAGCGCAGGGTGCGACCGTCGGTGGGGACGGGGACGGCAACGGGCGCGACGGCGGCGGGAAGGGGGACTTCTTGCACGATGCCTGCAGGTTAGTTGCCGCGCCGCTCAGGGCTGGGGAGCAACGGGCGAACCGTGGTGGGCGACGAGGCGCCAGCGCCCGCCCTCCCGCAGGAAGAGGTTCATGGCGGCGACCGTGCCGCTCGACTCGGCCGTGATCAGGTTCTCGTCCACGGTCACCCAGGCGGCGTCTCCCGCCACCTGGACGACCTCGTTGGTGAGGATGAACTGGAGGACCTGCGGCCCGCCGAAGAGGGCGAACCAGGAGCCGGCCACCGCGCCCCAGCCGTGGAGCGTCCGCCAGCCGGGGTGCGTGCAGGCGACCCGATCGCTGTGCTCCCACACGTCGGACATGACGTCGAGGTCGCGCTCCTCGAAGGCGTCGTAGAAGCGCCGGTTGAGGGCCCGCACCTCGGCCTGGTCACCGGAGTCGCCGGCGTGCTCGAAGGTGTCGGGGTCATCCATCCCCGGCGACGCTATTCGCCCGACCCAGCCCTCCCCGGCGAGGATGCAGGCATGCGCACCGTCCCGACCCCCGACGGGCTCTCGCTGGCCGTGCACGAGCACGGCGGGTCAGGCCGCCCCACCCTCCTCTGCCACGCCACCGGCTTCCACGGCGCCGTGTGGGAGCCGCTGTCCGCCGCGTTGGGCGAGGGCTTCGAGCGCTGGGCCATCGACTTCCGGGGCCACGGCGCCACCGTCGTCCCCCCTGGCGCGCCGCTCGACTGGGACACGATCGCCACCGACGTCCTCACCGCCATCGACGCCCTGGACCTACCGACCGGCGACCTGCTCGGCATCGGCCACTCGATGGGCGGGGCCTGCCTCCTCCTGGCCGAGCAGGCCCGCCCGGGCACCTTCGCCGGACTGTGGCTCTTCGAGCCGATCAGCTTCCCCCCCTTCGACCTGCCGCACGACCACGAGAACCCGCTGGCCGACGGCGCCCTCCGGCGGCGCGCCACGTTCCCCTCCCATGCCGAGGCGCTGGACAACTTCGCCTCCAAGCGGCCGTTCAACACGCTGCGGGCCGACGCCCTCCACGCCTACGTGCGCCACGGCTTCGTGGCCGGCGAGGACGGCCAGGTGCACCTCGCCTGCCGGCCCGAGGACGAGAGCCGGGTCTACCGCGGTGGGGCGGCCCACCACGCCTTCGCGGCACTCGGCGAGGTCCACTGCCCGGTGGTGGTGGCCTGCGGTCACGAGGGCCACCCGGCGGCCATGGCCCCGCTCATCGCCGAGGCCCTCCCCCACGGCCGCCTCGAGGCGCACCACCACATGGGCCACTTCGGTCCCCTGGAGGCGCCCGGCGTCCTGGCCGAGTCCGTCCGCCGCTTCGAGGAGCAGCTGGGCTGACCCTCGGGCCCGGCCCGCCCGTCAGGTCGTGATGCGGACGACCTTGGTGCGGTTGGTGTGGCCCCTCGTGATCTCCACGGAGCGCGCCGGGAGGCCGAGGTGCTCGGCCAGAAAGCGGACGAGCTCGGCGTTGGCCTTGCCGTCGACGGCCGGCCCGGCGACCCGGACGCGCAGGGCGTCACCGTAGGGCCCCACCACCTCGGAGCGGCTCGCCCCCGGCTGCACCCGGATGGTGAGCGACCAGCCGCCGTCGAGCCGTCGGCACCACCGCGCCTCCGGATCGAGCAGCTCCGTCTCACCCCGCGCCATCACGGGACGCTAGCCACCGTCACCGCCCGGCCGCCGCCACGTTCGCATCTTGATGCTATGATGCGCATGTGGCCAAGACCCGGACGACGCTCACGATCGACGAGGACGTCCTGCGCGCCGTCAAGGTCCGTGCGGCGCGGTCCGGCAAGGGCGACAGCGAGGTGATCGAGGAGGCGCTACGACGCGACCTCGGTCTCGATCTCCTGGATCGCCTCTGGGCCCACAACGATCTCGAGGAGCGTGACGCCACGGCGATCGCCATCGAGGCGCAGCACGCCGCCCGCCGCAAGCGCTGACGGTGCGAGCGGTCCTCGACGTCAACGTTGTCATCTCAGCGTTGCTCTCACCACGTAGCGGGCCGGCCGAGACCATGCGGGCGTGGCTGCGCGGGGACTTCGAGCTGGTCGTGTCCCCCGCGCTGCTCGCCGAGCTCGAGCGCGCCCTCGCCTACCCGAAGCTGGCCGAGCGCATCGGCGCATCGGACCGGGAGGAGCTGCTCGAGCTGCTGGCCCGCGCCGCGGTCGTGCTCGACGATCCGGAGGGTCCACCACCGCTGGGCTCTGCCGATCCCGACGATGACTACGTGCTCTCCCTGGCCCAGAGCGCCCGAGCGGTCGTCGTGTCCGGCGACCGTCACCTCACCGACCTGGCTGGCCAGCTGCCCGTGTACACGCCGACCCAGCTCCTCGAGCTGCTCGCTGGGACGTAGCTACGGGCGATCCTCGTAGCAATCCTGGCAGTCGGTGTCAGGGTGGCACCTCGAACGACGGGACGGCGCCTCCGCTCGTCGACGCCGACCCCTCCGCGCTCGAAGCCCCCTACGGCGAGGTCATCTCCCGTTCGTAGACGGTGACCCGCCCGTCCTCGCGTTTCTAGAACACGTGCACTCGTTCTAGAATCAGGCGGATGGCCTTCAGCATCAAGAACGACGAGGCCGATGTTCTGGCCCGGCGCCTGAGCCGGACCACGGGCGAGTCCCTGACCGACGCGGTGCTCCTCGCGCTGCGCGAGCGACTCCAGCGCGAGGAGGCGAAGCACCGGCTCGGGACGGCCGACCGGTTGCGCCGCCTCGCCGCCGAGGTGGCCGACCTGCCCATCGTCGACGACCGGCCCGTCGAGGACCTCCTCGACTACGACGACCGCGGCCTTCCCCGGTGAGCGGTCTCGTCCTCGACACCTCGGCGGCGATCGCCATGCTCCTCACCGAGCCGCAGCAGGACGCGGTGCTGGCGGCGCTCGACGCGGCTGAGGACCGGGTGATCTCCGCCGTGAGCGTCCTGGAGCTCGGGATCGTGCTGGAGAGCCGGCTGGGTCCGGCTGGAGGCGCCGTCACCGAGCGGTTCGTCCGGGAGGCAGCCCTCGAGGTCGTCCCCCTCGATCGCTCGATGACCGATCTCGCGCTGGCGGGGTGGCGTCGCTTCGGGAAGGGCCGGCACCCGGCGGCGTTCAACCTGGGCGACTGCGCCACCTACGGCCTGTCCATCGCCACCGGGCTCCCGGTCCTGTGCGTCGGCGCCGACTTCCCCCAGACCGACGCCGCGGTCGTCCCCCTCGACGGCTGACCGGGGTCGGCCACGGTCCCGGCGCGGCGCGCCGATCAGTCGGGCTGCTGCTCGAGCACGGCGAGGTCCCGGGTGGCGTACTGGTGGTGCCACCACTCCTCGTTGAGCACGACGTGCACGCAGTGCAGCACCGTGGTGTCCCCGCCGTTGGGGTTGGCGACCGTGCGGTGGAGGTCGTCGTCCGTGGCGGTGGCGAGCAGGTCGGTGAGGCGCTGCTGGCGCTCGCGGCGCACGGCCAGCACCTCGTCGAGGCTCGGACGAGCGTCGAGGTCGAGGCCCTGCTCGGGACCCTCGTCGGCGCCTTCGTGCGGCTGTCCGAAGGGGTGGAAGTAGGGCTCGGGGTCGCCGAACACCGGGCCGGTGAGCCATCGGTCGAAGCCCATCACGAGGTGGCGGAGCGTCTGGATGAACGAGAACTCGTCGTCGACCTGCACGTCGAGCCGGTCCGCCGGGATCCGGCGGGCCCGCTCGACCACGGCCTCGGAGCGGGCGATCGCCTCGGCCCACGCCCGCCGGAGGCCCTCGACGTCCTCCGGCCGCAGCCGGTCGAGCTCGGGGTGCCTCCGTGCGAGCTCGGCCTCGACGTAGCCGGTCACGTCGACGCCGTTGACGGTGAGCGAGCGGACCTCCCCCTCGATGCGGACGTCGTCGATCCAGGCGTCGGTGGTGACGACGTCGTGCAGGAGGGCGCTGTGGATCCGGGTGCCCGTCAGGTCGACGTTGCGGAACCGGGACCCGCTGAGATCGGCGTCGCGGTGCTCGACCACCAGGCGACGGTACCGCGATCGCAGGGCAGACTTCCGGCCATGACGCGGACCCTCCTGCTCTGGCTCCACATCGCCTCGGTCGCCGCCTGGCTCGGGGCCAACTTCGTGCAGCTCGTGCTCAGCCCCCGCTTCGCCAAGGGTCCGGCCGACGTGGCCGCCGCTTGGACCCGCCAGACGATCTGGCTGGGCGAGCGCTACTACAACGCGGCCGGGGCGGTGCTCGGGGTCACCGGCGTGCTCCTGGTGCTCGACGGCGACTGGCCGTGGGGCACGACCTTCCTCTGGGTCGGCATCGCCGTGCTCGTGATCGGCGGCGCCATGGGCGGCCTGCTGTTCGGACCGCTGGCCAAGCGCCGGGTCGCGGCGCTCGAATCAGGCGACGCGCTTCCGCCGTCGGGGCCCAGGGCCGCATCATCCCGCTCGCCCTGTTCGACACCGCGCTCGTGCTCCTCGCGGTGTGGGCGATGGTGGACAAGTGGGGCCTCTGAGCCAGCGGCCACCCCCGGACGTGGGGCTCGTTTCGGCATCGACGTCACAGCACGAGATCGAGGGCGCCCCGCTGGCCCCGTCGCGCGCTGTCACTCGGTGCGCAGCACCTGACCGACGCGCAGCGACGCGGCGCGCTGGGAGGGCCAGGCGGCGAGCAGGTTGGCGACCACCAGCGCCACCGGGCCCACGAGCACGAGGAGGGCGACGGCGATCGGGGTCACATAGGCCACCGGGGTGCTGTCGGCGACGGCCCGCCACAACGTCTGGCCGAGCGCCAGACCGAGCGGGACGCCCACCACCAGGCCGAACGCAGCCAGGGCCGAGGCCTGGACGAGCAGGATCACCCGGCACTGGTGGCGGGTGATCCCCAGGGCGCGGAGCACCGCGATGTCGTGCCTGCGCCGGCGGACGGCGGAGGCCAGGGCGTGGCCCACGGCCCCCACCGCGAGCACGGCGAGGAAGGCGGCGAGGAACAGCGGCAGGCGTCGCACCTGCCGCAGCTCGGCCAGCCGCGCCGGCGGGGGAACGACCTCGACCGCCTCGTCGGCCAGGGCGGGGTCGCCGAGCGACTCGGCCATCCCGGCACCGATCCGAGCCGCGACCGCCTCCGGGTCGGCACCCCCGCGCAGCGCGACGTGCACGAAGTGGAACTTGAAGCCGTCGAAGCTGCGGTCATAGCCCGGCCGGTCCATCCAAGCGCCTGTGTCGTACTCGTTGTGCGGGCCGTACGGCACGAAGGCGATGCCGCTGACCACGTAGCGCTGCGGGCCCTTCGTGCCGGCGAGCTCGACGACGTCACCCACGCCAGCCCGCAGCGCACGGGCCGACGAGGGCGCCAACGCGACCTCGTCGGCGCCCCGCGGGAGCCGGCCGCCCGTCACGACGAGGTCGAGCGGTGCCGACACCGGGTCGATGGCGTACACGGCGAGGTCCACCGCTCCCGCCTCCGCCACGGCCTGGCGGGAGTCGTTCATCGCCACGACGTCGGGGTCGGCGTCGAGGGCGGCGAGGACGTCGTCGGCCGGGGCGAAGTCCTCCCCGTTGAAGCCCACGGTGGTCTGGAGCTCGAACACCTGCCCGAACCGGGCCGGGTTCGCCGACGCGTCCTCCACGCCGGCGGCGAAGGTCACCGCACCGACGACACCGAGCACCCCGACCGCCGCACCGAGCAGGGCCGGTCGAACGGGGACGGCCTGGGTGCCGCGGCCCCGTTCCAGGGCGAACCGGGTGCCCACGTGGACCGGGACCGGGACCCCCCACCGCGCCAGCAGGCGGGCGAGGGCCGACCCGCGCGCCGCCTCGTCCGTCGACGGCGTGCTCCGCCATGCCGCCAGCAAGGCGCCGCCGCCGACCAGTAGCGATACCGCCACCATGCCCACGGCCAGGACGAGCACGTCGGCGTGCCGGCCGGGGCTCGGCTCGACGGGCGCGACGGTGCCGATCGGGAAGCGGCTCGACAGGGCGATCGAGACCACCCCTCCGGCGAGGGCCCCGAGGGTGGCGGCCAGCAACGGCCCCACGGCGACGCCCATCCGGCGGTGGGCCGGCGACATCCCGAACGCCCGCAACACCTCGAGGTCGGTCGTCGACCCCGAGGCGTAGCGAGCCACCGACTGCCCGACGAGGAAGAGCGCGGCGATGGCGGCGGCGGCGGCGAAGGCGAGCAAGGCATCCGCCTCGAACTCGCCGACGTCGTCGGCGTGCTCGGCCATCGCGGCCAGGTCGAAGAACTGGATGTCGCGTCGCCCGCTCACCCGGGCCAGCTGCTCGCGGAAGGCGGGGATCGCCTTCGCTCCCCCCGCGAGGCGCACCAGGGCGTTGATGTTGATCACGTCGCCGTGCCCGGCGATGTTCTCGGGGTGCCGCGCGTAGAGGCCGGGCGAGGGCACGACGCGGCCGGGCACGCCGGCCTCCCCTTCGGTGTCGCTGAACCAGGGTGACCGGATCACCCCGACGATGCGGGCCTCGATCCGTGGGCCGGCGGGGGCGTCGGTCGCCAGTCCCAGACCGTTCTCGTCGAGCTGGTCGGGGGTGTACAAGGTCAGGACGACGGTGTCGCCCACGCCCTTGTGGAACCCGTCCACGAACCCGCGGGTGACGACGACCTCGTCGTCACGGGTCGGGTCCAGCATCCGTCCGTCGAGCACGACCGGCCGCTCGATCGTGTCGAAGATGGTGGCGTCCGCGTACGCGAAGTCGGTCACCCCGGGATAGCCCTCGACCGGGACATCCGACAGCGGGAAGCGGGCGATCGCCTCGACGCCGGGGATGGCGGCCACGGCGTCCCAGTCGAAGCCCACCTCGTTGGGCAGCACGGCGACGGTCGCCGGCCGGGTGCGGGCCAGGAGGCGGTCGACGGCCGTCTCGCCGCGCCGGGCCCCAGCCACGGCCGTGAGCACCGTCGCCGTGGCCAGAGCGACGAGGAGGGCGAGGACGACCAGCGACCGGGCCCTCCGGCGCAGGTCGAGCCCCACCCACACGCCCAGCGCGCTCACCGCGACCCCTCCACCGGGTCGACGGTACGCCGGTCGGGCCGATGCGCCCAGGGTGGTGGCCGGGCGGCGACGGGGGTGCTGCCACCACCGACGCGCTGCTGGTCGCGCCAGAGCTCAGGCCCCCGGCCGGGAGCCCCGACGCCGCTCCGTCACCGCCCGCCGCCCAGGCCTCAGACGCGCTCGATGATGATGGCCGGGGCCATGCCGCCGCCGGTGCACATCGTGACGAGGCCGACCTGCAGGTCGCGGCGCTCGAGCTCGTCGAGGACGGTGCCGATGAGGATCGCGCCGGTGGCGCCGATGGGATGGCCGAGGGCCATGGCGCCGCCGTTGACGTTGACCTTGTCGCGGTCGAGGTCGAGGTCCCGCTGGAACTTCTCGGACACCACGGCGAACGCCTCGTTGACCTCCCACAGGTCGATGTCGTCGACGGTCATCCCGGCCCGCTCGAGCACCTTGCGGGCGGCGGGGACGGGGGCGTTGAGCATCAGGGTGGGGTCGTCGCCGATGGTGGCGGTGGCCACGACGCGCGCCCGCGGGGTGAGGCCGTGAGCCGTGGCGTACCGCTCGCTGGCCCACAGGATGGCGGCCGAGCCATCGACGACGCCGGAGGAGTTGCCGGCGTGGTGGACGTGCTGGATGTCGAGGTCCGGGTACCGCATGTTGATGAGCTCGCGAAAGGTGGGGTTGTCCTCGTGGCGGTAGTCGGCGATGGCCGGGAAGCTGGGCGGCAGCTGTGCCAGCGACTCGGCGGTGGTGCCGGGGCGGGGGAACTCCTCGTGGTCGAGGGCGACGGTGCCGTCGAGGTTGCGGACCGGGACGAGGCTCTTGTCGAAGCGCCCTTCCTTGATGGCAACGGCGGCACGGGCCTGCGACTCGGCGGCGTGGGCGTCGAGCGCCTCGCGGGGGATGCCCTCGAGCGTGGCGATGGCGTCGGCGCACAGGCCCTGGTGCGACTGCGGGTGCAGCTCCTGGAGGTGGGCGTTGCCGGCGCCCATCGGGAGCATGCCCTTGTGCTTGATCGACATCATCTCGGTGCCGCCGCCGATGACGAGGTCCTCCATGCCGGCCATGATCCCGTGGGCGGCGATGTTGTTGGCCGTGATGCCCGAGCCGCAGAAGCGGTCGAGGGTCACGCCCGACGCCCTCACGTCGTAGCCGGCGTCGAGGGCCGACATGCGGCCCAGGTCCCCGCCCTGGGGGCCGGACTGGGCGCTGGTGCCCCAGATGATGTCGTCGACGTCGCCGGTGTCGAGGCCGTTGCGGTCGCGCAGCGCCTCCAGGACGGTGCGACCGAGGTGGCCGGGGTGGAGGTGGGCCAGCGAGCCCTTGCCCTGCTTGCCGATGCCGCGGGGTGTGCGCACTGCGTCGATGATGAAAGCGTCTGCCATGCCAAGGGTCTATCCCACCGGGCGCCGTCGGGCACCGCCGGAGGCCGTGTCACACCCCGGATCTAGGGTGACGGGGGTGACCGCCGCCGTCTCGAGCCAGGAGTCGCTGTTCGACCCGCTCGAGCTGGGGGGCGTCATGCTCGACATCACGCTGGTCCCCACCGTGGGGCTGCACCCAGCCGTGGCAGCGTGGTTCCGGCAGCGGTTCCCCGACGGGCCCACACCCGCGCAGGAAGCGGCCTGGCCGGCCATCGCGGCCGGGGAGCACACGCTGCTGGCCGCCCCCACCGGGTCGGGCAAGACGCTGGCCGGGTTCCTCATGGCCATCAACGGGCTGTACGTGGCCCACGCCCGGGGCGAGCCGGTCACCGGCACCCGGGTGGTGTACGTGTCGCCGCTCAAGGCGCTGGCCGTGGACATCGCCGAGAACCTCGAGCGGCCCCTGGCCCAGATCGCCGCCACGGCCCGGGCGATGGGGCTGAGCGCGCCGGAGCTCACCGTCGGGGTCCGCACCGGGGACACCACGGCCAGCGAGCGGGCCGGGATGATCCGCTCGCCCCGCACGTTCGTGGTCACCACCCCCGAGTCGCTCTACCTGCTCGTCACCTCGGCCCGGAGCCGGGCCACGCTGCGCGGCGTCGAGACGGTGATCGTCGACGAGATCCACGCCCTGGCCCGGGACAAGCGGGGCAGCCACCTCACCCTCACCCTCGAGCGGCTGGCCCACGTGTGCGCCGGCGACCCGGCCCGGGTCGGCCTGTCGGCCACGCAGAAGCCGATCGAGCGGGTGGCCGCGCTGCTGGTCGGCACCCGCACCGGGGCTGACGGCGAGCCGGCTTGCAGGATCGTCGACACCGGGCACGGCCGAGCCCTCGATGTCGCCCTCGAGCTGCCCGACGGGGAGCTCGAGGCCATCGCCTCGGCGGCCCAGATGGCCAGCGTGCTGGACCGGATCGCCGAGCTGGTGGCCGAGCACCGCACCACGATCGTGTTCGTCAACACCCGCCGCCTGGCCGAGCGCCTGGCCCACGAGCTGGGCGAGCGCCTCGGCGACGACGTCGTCGCCGCCCACCACGGGAGCCTCTCCAAGGACCGGCGCATGCGGGTCGAGCGTCGCCTGCGGGCCGGGGAGCTGAAGGCGCTGGTGGCCACCGCCTCGCTGGAGCTCGGGATCGACATCGGCCCGGTGGAGCTGGTGTGCCAGATCGGCTCGCCTCGCTCGATCGCCACGTTCCTGCAGCGGGTGGGCCGCTCCAATCACACCCGCAGCGGCACCCCTCGCGGCCGCCTCTACCCGCTCACCCGGGACGAGCTCGTCGAGTGCGCCGGCCTCCTCGCCGCGGTGCGGGCGGGCCGGCTCGACGCCGTCGAGGTGCCCGAAGCCCCGCTCGACATCCTGGCCCAGCAGGTCATCGCCGAGACCGCGGCCGAGGAGTGGACGGCCGACCGGCTCTACGCCCTGGTCACCCGGGCCCACGCCTACCGGAGCCTCACCCGCGAGCGCTTCGACGAGGTGCTCGACCTCGTCAGCAACGGCATCGAGACCGGCCGGGGCACCCGGGCCGCCTACGTGCACTTCGACCGAGTCAACGGCGAGCTGCGGGGCCGCAAGGGCGCCCGCCTGGCCGCCCTCACCAGCGGCGGCGCCATCCCCGAGCTGGGGGACTTCCGGGTGATCGCCGATCCCGAGGAGACCCTCATCGGCACCGTCAACGAGGACTGGGCCACCGAGTCCATGGCGGGCGACGTGTTCATCCTCGGCACCCACCACTGGCAGATCCGCCAGGTCACCGGCGGCGAGGTGCGGGTGGTCGACGCCGGCGACAAGCACCCCACCATCCCCTTCTGGCGGGGCGAGGCCCCGGCCCGCACCGTCGAGCTGAGCGAGGAGGTCACCCGCATCCGCTCGGTGGTGGAGCGGGGCATCCAGCGCGACGACCTAGCCGGCGCCGTCGACGAGATCGTGGAGCGGGCCGGCGTGGAGCGGGACGCGGCGGCCACCATCGTCACCTACCTGGCCGCCGGCCGGGCCGTCCTCGGGGTCATGCCCACCCAGACCGACCTCGTCATCGAGCGGTTCTTCGACGAGTCCGGCGGCATGCAGCTCGTCGTCCACTCCCCCTACGGCGGCCGGCTCAACCGGGCCCTCGGCTACGCGCTGCGCAAGAAGTTCTGCGCCGGGTTCAACTTCGAGCTCCAGGCCAGCGCCAACGACGACGCCATCGTCATCTCCCTCGGGCCGCACCACTCGTTCCCATTGGCCGACGTCCCCCGCCTCCTGTCGTCCAGGACGATCCGGGCCACCCTCCAGCAGGCCGTCCTCGACCAGCCCGTCTTCCAGAGCCGCTGGCGCTGGAACCTCAACCGGGGCCTCATCGTGCTGCGCATGCGGGGCGGCAAGCGGGTGCCGCCCAACTTCCAGCGCATGCAGAGCGACGACCTCCTGGCCGCCGTGTTCCCGGGTGCCGCCGCCTGCCAGGAGAACGTCACCGGGCCGATCGAGGTGCCCGACCACCCCCTCCCCCGCCAGGCCGTGCATGACTGCCTCACCGAGGCCCTCGACTGCGACGGCCTCATCGCCCTCTGGGAGCAGGTGGAGGCGGGCGAGGTGCGGTTCCACTTCGTCGACTCCACCGAGCCGTCGCTGCTGGCCCACGAGATCCTCACCGCCAAGCCCTATGCCTTCCTCGACGACGGCGAGGCCGTCGACCGGCGCACCAACGCGGTGCCCCTGCGCCGGGGCCTGCCCACCACGATCACCGAGATGGGCCGGGTCACCCAGGAGGCCGTCGACCGCGTGCGGGCCGAGATCGAACCGGCCCCCACCACCCCCGACGAGCTCCACGACCTCCTGGCCATGCTCCTGCTCAGCCCCTGCCCACCTGAGTGGGCCGAGCTCGTCACTGTGCTGCAGGCCAAGGGCCGGGTGGTCTCACTCGTGGGCGACGACGGCGTGGTGCGCTGGCACACCGTCGAGGCCGCCGGCGCCGTGCGGGCCCTCGTCGAGGGCGTGGACGTCGACGGCACCACGGCCGAGGACGCCGCCGCCCAGGTGCTGCGGGGCCACCTCGAGGTCGCCTCCCCGCTCATCGCGTCGGACCTGGGCCGCCGCACCGGGCTGTCGGCCACCCGGGTGGCGGTCGGGCTGGCCACCCTGGAGGCCCAGGGGTTCGCCCTGCAGGGCCGCTTCAGCGAGCGGTCCGTCGACGCGGGGGACGACCCGGCCACCGTCGAGTGGTCGAGCCGGCGGCTCCTGGCCCGCATGCACTCGTACTCGCGGGCCCAGCGGCGCCGGCGGTACGAGCCGGTCAGCCCCGAGCAGCTCATGCGCTTCGTCGTGCAGTGGCACCACGTCACCGGCGCCACCCAGCATCGAGGCATCGACGGCGTGGCCCGCGTGATCGGCCAGCTCCAGGGCTACGAGACGGCCGCCGGCGCCTGGGAGCCGCAGGTGCTGGCCCGCCGGGTGCGGGACTACGACCCCGCCTGGCTCGACCGGCTCTGCCACCAGGGCGAGGTCACCTGGCTGCGGCTCTGCCCCCCGTCGAGGGAGGACCCCGACCGCCGCCTGGCCGGCGCCACCCGCACCACCCCCGTCTCCCTCGTGCTCCGGGCCGACCTGCCGTGGCTGCTGGCCGCCCACCGGGGCGAGGTGGCGCCGCCGGTGCCGGCCTGCGGCGCGGTGGCCGAGATCGTCGAGGTGCTGGCCGGGCGGGGGGCGTGCTTCGCCAGCGAGCTGGCCACCGCCACCGGCCGGGTCCTGGCCGACATCGAAGCCGCCCTGTGGGAGGGCATGGCCCGGGGCCTGCTCGCCTCCGACGGGTTCGAACCCGTCCGGGCCGTCGCCAACGGCCGCCGCCAGGCGCCCGCGGCCACCACCCGCCGCTCCCCGATTCGCACCGGCCATGGCCTGCGGGTCACCGAGACGGCCGGCCGGTGGTCGCTCGTCCCGCCTCCGGCCACCGACGTGGACCGCGAGGAGCTGGCCGAGGCCCTGGCCGACCAGCTCCTCGAGCGCTGGGGCGTCGTGTTCTACGACCTGGTGGCGGCCGAGCACCCGGCCTTGCGCTGGCGGGACCTGCAGTGGGCGCTGCGCCGCATGGAGGACCGGGGTCTCGTGGCCGGAGGCCGGTTCGTGCGCGGCTTCGCCGGCGAGCAGTTCGCCCTCCCCCAGGCCGCCGAGGCCCTCCAGGCCATCCGCCGGGCCGAGCCGTCCGGCCGCACGATCCGCCTCCCCGGCACCGACCCGCTCAACCTCACGGGCGTCGTCCTCCCCGGTCCCCGCACCCCCGCCCGCACCACCGAGACCTTCGACCTCCCCATCTGATCAGATCAGGGCGCCCAGCGCCGCCAGGAGCGCAGTGGCGCCGGCGATGGCGCCCCCGACCCGCAGCGTCTGGCAGTGCAGCGCCTCGGCCAGCTCGGCTCGCAGGAACTGCTTGGTGACGAGCTCGTCGGCTTCGACAGACGGGAACTCCGACATCAGGGCGTTGGCGTCGTGCTCACCGAGGATCGGCACGAGGGTCTGGTAGATCGACGACCGACTGCGCGCATCGAGAGCCATGGTGGCGTACGTCCTTCGTGGTGGCAACGAACGAAGGGGAAGGCCACCCACGCTACCGCCAGGGTGCGACAGCCTCGATGGAGGGGAGCTGGGACACTTCCACCGTCAGCGCCGCCAGAAGAGGAGGTGGGTGACGCCGCTGGGGCTGGGGACGCGGTCGCAGTGGTACCGGTCGAGGAGCTGGTCGGGCGAGTCCCAGAGGCGTTCGCCGCGGCCGAGCTCGATGGGCGCCACGGCAACGTGGAGGGTGTCGACGAGATCGGCGTCGAGGAACTCGCGGACGGTCTGGACCCCACCGCCGAGGCGGACGTCCTTGCCGTCGGCGGCGGCCTTCGCCTGGGCGAGGGCGTCGGCGGGCGAGGCGTCGATGAAGTGGAAGGTCGTGTCGGCGAGCGAGAACGACGGCCGCGGGTGGTGGGTGAGGACGAACACGGGCGTGTGGAACGGCGGGACGTCGCCCCACCACCCCGTCCAGTCGTGGTCCTCCCACGGCCCGCGCTGGGGGCCGAACTTGTTGCGGCCCATGATCTCCGCCCCGATGGTCCGGTGAAACTCGCGGGTCATGTAGTCGTCGAGGCCCTGGGAGCCGCCGGGGTCGGTGCGGTTGGGCCAGCTGGCGGTGACGCCCGCCCAGGCCATCAGGGCGGCCGGGTCGGCGTGACCGAAGGGGCGCTCGAGGCTCTGACCCTCGCCGGCGCCGAACCCGTCCTGGGAGACGGCGAAGTTGTGGCAGCGCAGGAGCTGGGTCATGGCCGGGGTGCCGCCCCGGGGATGGCGAGGCCCCGCTCGGCGTAGCGCGCCCAGGCGACGGCCAGCGCGTCCCAGTCCCACGGCACCGGCGCGCCGGCGATGGCCGGTTCGAGGCGGGAGAACGAGAGGTGCAGGCCGACGAGCCAACCACCTTCGATGGCCTGGTCGACGCTGGGCACGTGCTCGTGGAGCCGGAGCACCGTGCCCTCGGGCACGGCCTCGAGCTCCCAGCGCAGGGTGGCCCCGTCGACGAACGCGGTGTGCTCGAACAGCACCGGCGGCTGGACCCGCAGGACGATGCAGGTCATGGGCGGCGGCTCACCGGAGGTGGCGGCGAAGACCATCTCCCCACCCTCGTGGAGCTCGACGGTGATGTCGGCGTCGAAGGGCAGCCACCAGTCGGCCAGGCGCTCCGGGTTGGTGATGGCATCCCACACGGCCTCGACGGGATAGGGCAGGTGCCGCTCGAAGCGGATGATCCCGCCGTCAGCGGTGCGCTCCAACGTGCCGTCGGGGGACGCGGCGGTCTTGGTCATGCGGGGTCCTTCTTCTTGTGGGGTCGGATCGGTTCGGTGGTGGCCCGGAGGTGGCGCTCGAGGGAGTCGAGCCGGTGGGCCCACTCGAGGCGGTAGGGCTCCAGCCAGGCGTCGAGCTCCATCAGCGGCTCCGGTCGCAGGCGGTAGAGGCGGCGCTGGGCGTCGCGCCGCACCTCAACAAGGCCAGCGTCGCGCAGCACCTTGAGGTGGCGCGACACCCCAGGCTGGTGCATCCCCACCTCGTCGACCAGCTCCCCGACGGACCGCTCCCCGTCTCGCACCGCATCGAGGATGCGCCGACGGGTCGGCTCCGCGATCACGTCCAGCACGGCGAGGCTTCCGGGCACCGTTCGAGCATACGTATATCCATATATATGCACAAGCAGATCTTCTGGATCGACTGCGACCCCAGGCGGGGCAGAGGCGCGGGCAGACGCCGTCCCGGCGTGATCGTCAGCAACGACGGGGCCGACACCGCCGCCGCACGACTCGGCCGCGGGGTCGATCCTCGGGGCACAGCAGCTCCTCGAGCTCGACGACGCGCTGCGGATCCTCAGAGGTCGAGGAGCAGCCGCAGGCGGGCGGGGTCCATGGCGCCGGGACCGGAGGGGAACCGGTCGAAGGAGGCGAGCAGGCGGAGCAGGTCGTCGCGGCGAGTGGGGTCGGCGGCGGCCTGGCGGGGGGTGACCCCACCGAGGGCGGGGATGGACTCGTCGACCCAGGCGTCCTCCATCTGGCGGACGAACTGGCGCATGACCTCCTGGACCTGCGGATCGTCTGGGTCCAGCATCCCCGCTGGCGGGGCGGCTGGCCGTCCTTCGTCGGCGAGCAGGTCGTGGTAGGGGATGCGCTCGTCGCTCAGCAGCTCCGCACCCGGGGCGAGCTGCTGGACGAGCGCCACCGTGCGGTCAGCGCGGGCATGGCTGTTGGCGGTCACGGTTGCCAGGTTGCCGTCGACGCGGATGCGCGAGCGCAGGCGGGTCATGCCCATCGTCTCGACGGTCTCGTCCCAGCAGGGGGAGCCGTCGTCGTCGCTGCGGTCGAAGCGCTGGTCGAGCTCGGCCGCCAAGGCGCTCGGGTCCGGCACCCGGATCGTGGTGGTGCACTCGACGAGGTCCTCGCCCTCGGTGTTCTGCAGGGTGGGCGGGGCGAAGCGGGCCGAGAGGAACGACACCAGCTCGAACGGGTCCCCGTCGTCGAGCAGCTCGATCGCCGCGTCGCGCTGGTGCAGGGCGACCGGCTCCACCCCGCCGACGAGCTGCCACTCGGGCCCGGCGGGCACCACCCGGGTGCAGATCAGGTCGCCGCGCCGGAGGCTCTGCGACGCCGTCCGCTCGCGCACCTCGTGGCGGTCTCCGGTGCGGACGTCGCGCAGCACCAGCCCCTCACCGGCCCGGGCCTCCTCGACGTCGAACAGCGAGCGTTCGACCAGCGCCCACTGCTCGAGGAGGTCGCGCTCGTCGTCAGGCAGCAGCGGGCCCCGCTCGACCAGGAAGTCCCGGTAGGCACCCAGCTCCAGCAAGACCACGTCGTGCACCAGCGCGTCGCCGATGGCGTGCAACAGGCCGTCGGGGCCGAGGTGGCGGGCGCGCTCGACGGCAAGGGACAGGATCACCTCGCGATGGGGGCCCTGCTGCAGGTAGTCCCGGGTCTTGGCCACCAGCCAGGTGCTGCGGGCCTCGAGGGGGAGGGTGGGAGCGACGTCGCGGTGGCAGTGCTTGCGCTTGCGGCCCGAGCCGCACCAGCAGGGGTCGTTGCGCCCCACCCCGCTCGGGACCGGCACCCGGTGGGCCTCGAGGACCTGGACCAGCGGCTCGTCCTGCGGGACCCCCGCGCGGTGCAGCAGGCGGAGCGCGTGGTCGGCGTCGCCCCGATCCGACGCATACCGGCCAAGGTCTTCCAGCACCAGGAGATGGTCCGGCTCCATGGCCAGCGCAGCCCGGAGCTCGCCCTCGGCCGCCAGCGCGTCGCCGAGGCGCTCCAGCGCCTTGGCCCGCAACCACCGCCAGGACGCCCGGGCCCGTCGCGGCGCACGAGGCTCCATCGACTCGGCCAGCACGCCCAGCGCGGCCAACCCGTCACGGCCCATGCCCGCGCACTCGCCGAGAAGTGCCGCCGCAGCAGCCGGCGACGCGAGGACACCGCTGGCCCGGCCGGCGTCGTCGAGCTCGACGTCCTCCACAGCGAGGCCCTGGATGATGGCGTCGAGCAGTGCGTGGTGGTCGACGAGGACGAGCACGTCATCCGCTTCGGCGCGGCGCAGCCGATGGACGCGGATGAGCTCGTCGACCCGTCGGCGGCGGTGCCAGGCCTCGAGATCGACCCCCGGCGCAGCCACCTGGGAACCGAACCGGGCGGCGCCGAGGGCGTCAAGGAGCTCGGTCAGGGGCACCGTAGGCCCGGTGAGGAGCTCCGGGTCGTCGGCGCACAGCGCCCAGACGAGCTCGTCGGCGTCGGTGGGCGCGTCGTCGAGCCGCGAGGCGATCTGCCGGGCGAGGACGCGATCGACGGCGACCGCGTCGTCGACCCGTTCGATGACCGCGCCCGCCGAGGTGAACCGCAGTGCCAGAAGATCATCGGCGTGCAGGCCGAGGTGGGCGAGATGACCGGCGGGCAGCACGAGCAGCTCGCGGTCGGGAAGGGATCCGGCGGCCTCTGCATCCCGGGGGGCCAGCATCTCGAAGCCCGATTCTGGATCGAGGACGACCAGCTCCGTGCCGTCGGCCATCGAGACGCCGGCGTCGAACAGCGGGGCCGCGGCGAGGAGGTCGACGTCGAGCACGATCGTGTCGAGCGCCGCTTCCACCGGCGAGACCCGGTGGGTGAGGTGACGGGTGGCGAGCAGCCCGGGCAGCGACGCCCATCGCTCGCCGGGAAGCACCGCCACCACCTCGGGTGGGTACCCGAGCACCTCGTCGATGTCGTCGTCGCTGAGTCCGGCTCGCCGCAGCGCGGCCTCGAGATCTGCCTCGGCGAGCGGTCCGCTCGCCTCGAGCACCTCGATGAGGGTCACATAGGCGTCCTCGAGCTCCACGATGCCCGACGCTAACCCCTGACCGGCCCGATGCGGATCCGTCGACGATGCGGCCTCGCACGGCGTTCGGAGACCGGCTCCGTCCACGCCATCGATGTCGTCCTGGCGTTGAGAGTGCGGCCCGGATCGACGGGGTTCAGAGCTGTGGGCGGCGGCCGGGCGCATCGGGGAGCGGGACGGTGGCGATGCTCTCTGCGTCGCAGAGCTCGAGGAGGTGTCGATTGGCCGTGGCGATGGACGCGCCGGCTCGGCGAGGTCCAGCGCGACCCGCTCCTCGGAGTGGCCATGCACCCGCACGAGTCGGTCGATGACCTCCGCCACGCCCTTGCTCGTGAGCCGGGCGTGGCCGAGCAGCCCGCGGATCTCCGATGCTGCCGGCTCGCCGGTGAGCAGCGCGATGACCGCCAACGAGTCGAGGACGACCACTCAGCGACCTCGCCCCTCTCGGCGCGCCTCGTCGCGCCGCTCGGCCGCACGAAGTGCTTCGGTGCTGGGCCCGGTGCCGGCGTACTTGCCGATGAGCTCGTCGACCCCGCCCGCGGTGAGCGGGCGCAGCACGACCCGGTCCCCGAGAGGCCGGTCCAGCGCTGCCCCGGCACGAAGGACACCGACGCCGGCCGGCTCGAGACGTGCCAGGACCGCAGCAGGTGCGTCTCGTCGCCGAGGGCGAACGCCGTGAACCGTGACCGCATCAGCCGTTCCGCGGTGGGAGCGGGCCGCTCACCCCACACGATCGGCCCGCAGCAGGCCCCGAGGGGCGCGCCCCATCCGCAGGGGCACGGGTCACCGTCGGCAGCCATGGCGCTGATGATCGCAGACCCGACTGACGGTGCCGCACGCCTGGCGAGACCCGTGGCCGATGAGGCGAGCACAGCCGCTCAGCGGCGGTCGAGCGCGAGAACCTGGATGTCGCAGCGGGGGCCGGGCGCTCGGGCCAGGCGGGCATCGCCGGTCAGCAGCGTGCACCCGAGACCCTCGGCCAGGGCGACGTAGGCCGCGTCGTAGGCCGTGAGGTTGGCGCGCAGCTCGTAGGCGCGGCGCATCAGCGGCGACGTGGAGTGACGAAGGACGGGCAGGTCGCCGAGATCGTCGACGGCGACCCGGAACCGGCGGGCGCTGAGCGTGCCCTCCAGCCAGCGGCGACGGAGCACCGACACCGTCTCGACGTCGACCAGGTCAGGTGCGGCCAGGACCTCTCCTCGGAGCGCACGGCGGGCCAGCTCGCCATCTCCCGCGTCGTCGGCCACCACGTTGGCCAGCACCGAGGCGTCGACGACGATCACCGCGCCCGCTCGGCCCGCAGGTCTTCTGCCGCCTGGTCCAGGCCGACGCGCCCCCCGCGGCGGCCGGCGATCCGGTCGAGCACGTCGTCCAGCTCAGGTCGGCGGGCGAGGAGCTCGAGCTCGCGGGACAGGTACTGCTGGAGGGACAGCCCATGACGAGCGGCCCGTCGCTGCAGCTCCGCATGGACATCGTCGGGCACACCTCGCACCAGGACGTTGCGCATGCTTTCAGTATGCAAGCACTCTGCCGACGCGCCAACTGCTGCAGCATCGGGACCGCCCCCGGTCATCCGAGGGACGTGTGCGGTCGGTCGAGGCGCAGCCGGCGGCCCGGCAGCGGCAGCACCTGCACCACCGCTCGGCGCGGCGCAGGCGGGTGGGCGTCGTAGTGCGCGTCCCACATACCGATCAGTCCGTCGGCGAGGTGCACCGGGTGTACGGCGCCGACGGCGAGCTCGAGGTGCGCCGAGGCCGTCCACCCGTAACGCCGATCGGTTGACCGGTCGGGCCCAGGAGACGACGGTGACCACTGATGAACCAGCCCGGCTCCACCTCTACGAGCTGGCGCGCGATGCACTCGACGAGTCCGCGGCCGACACGCTGATGAACGGGCTGGGTGGCGAACCGGTCGGGATCACGGGGCACAAGGAAGACCTCGCCAGCCTCGGCTAGGAGTTGCGCACGGAGTTCCGCGCCGGCACCGCCGACCTCCTTCGCACCCTCTTCTTCGGGATGCTCGCCAGCAACGCCAGCCTCGTCGCCCTGGCCTTCGCGGCGGCACGGCGGGCCTGAGCGTCAGGACGACCATGGCAACCAGTCCCCGCCGAGCACATGCGGTCGAGAAGCGAGGCGGCTACTCGTCATCGTCGAAGCCAGCGGCGCTGCTGAAGCCCCCGCCGAAGGGTCCAGCGCCCGGGGCCGCCAAGCCGAAGCCGGCCGACGCCAAGTCGTCGTAGAAGGGACCGAGGCCCGGCGCTACGTCCGGCGCTACGTCCGGCGCTACGTCCGGCGCTACGGCCCGCCGCCCGGCGCCGGCCGACCCGGACGAGTCGGCCCGCTTCGGCTCCCCGCTCCCGGAATCGGCCGCTGCCCCGGCCGCGGCGAGGCTCCCGACTCGGGGTGTCGTACCCCGCAGGTACCTTCGATGCCCGTGAGCCTGGTTTCAGCTGGAGCGGGTGCGCCTCACCAGCGCGAGAACTCGCGGTGGCGGCTCTGCCGCGCCGGCATCATCAACGTGTACCAGTACGACAACGAGGTCCTGCACTTCGGTGGAGGCCGGCTCCTCCTCCGCGGCGTCAACGGCTCGGGCAAGTCGACGGCGATGAACATGCTCCTGCCGTTCCTCCTCACGGCTCGGCAGGGACGCATCGATGCCGCCGGCGAGCAGGTGGGCATCCTCAAGTCGTGGATGCTCAGCGGTCGCGACGATCCGCAGCCGATCGGCTACCTGTGGATCGAGCTGGAGCAGGACGGCCGTCACGTCACGTGCGGGTGCGGGATCAAGGCCAACCGCCAGTCCGACACGGTGTCCACGTGGTGGTTCATCACCGGTCGACGCCCGGGCATCGACCTCCACCTCGTCGAGGGCAGCGCCCCGCTCTCCGCTGACGCCCTCCGCGCCGTGCTCGGCGATGATCCCGTGTTCCCGGAGTCCCGGCGGCGGGACTACCGCGCCGAGGTGGAGCGGCGGATCTTCGGCGGAGCGTCGATCGACCAGCACATCGGCTTGATCAACGTCGTCCGCAACCCTCGCGTCGGCGACCGGATCGACCTCGACCTGCCGGAGCACCTCCGCAGCGCCCTGCCCCCGCTCTCCGACCAAGCGCTCGCCGAAGCCGCCCAACCGCTCGACGACCTCGAGGACCACCGTCGCAACGTCACCGAGCTCGAGCGCACGCAGGAGGCGATCGACGGTCTCCTGCGGGTCTACGGCGACTACTGCGCCCACGACCTGCACACCCGCGTCGAGCGGGCGCGGGAGCGGCTCCACCAGGCCACCAGCCGCCGGCGCGAGGCGGAAGGAGCCCGGAAGCGTGCCGACGAGGCGGCCGCGGAGGTCGAGCGCCTCGCCACGGAGGTCGACCGGCTGGAGGGCGCCGAGGCGCGCCTCCGCACCGAGATAAGCGCGCTCAAGGAGTCGAGTGCCTACCAGTCCGCACTCGAGCTCGAGGGCCTCCGAGCGCTCACGAGCGAGCTGAACGACGCCGTCGGCGCCGCCAAGCGCCGCCTGGACGAGGCGCGCACGGCGCTCGGCGCGGCCGCCGATCACCTGGCCGGAGCCGAGCGGTCGGGCCGCGACGACCTGCGCCGGGTGAACCACGGGCTCGCGTCCATCCAGCGCGACGCGGGGCCGTGTGGGCTCACCGAGCGGGGACCGGGGCCGGTCACGATCGACACCCAGACCGTCGACGGCACCGATGTCACGGCGCCCGTCGCCTTCGACCCGGATCCCGTGCGAGACGGATTGCAGCGGATCCCTCCGGCGATCGGCCGCCGCCGAGGTGACGTCGACGAGGTCGAGGTCCTCGTGACCCAGGTCGCGGACACCGAGCGCGCACTGCAGCAGGCGGAGCAGTCCCTGGCCGTCGCCGAGGCCCAGCTGACCGACGCGCGACAGCGGCAGGACGAGGCGACCCGGGCCCTCGACGCCGCCCGTTCGCACTGGCGGGCGGACACCGCGACGTGGGTCCAACGGCTGCAGGCGCAGGCCGCTGGAGTCGACCACGCGCTCGACGTGGTCGTGATCGACGGCGAGGCGACCGTCGATTCCGACGAGGACGGCGACCGAGCGTCCCTCGACGCCGCCGTTGGTACGCTCGTCGAGACGCTCGAAGGCCGGGTGGCCCGGGCCGAGGCGGTCCTCGACCAGCGCCAGGCCGAGGTCGCCTCCGCCCAGGCGGAGTTGGAGGACCTGCTCGCCCGCGCTGAGCCCGAGCCGCCCCGCCTGCCATGGCAGGGGCCGTCCGATCACTGCCTCGCCGACCTCATCGACTTCGTGCCCCAGCTCGACGACCCTCGCCGGGCGGGCCTGGAGGCCGCGCTCGAGGCATCAGGGCTCCTGTCCTCGCGCCTCGCCACCGACGGCTCCGTCCGACTCGAGACCGGCGATCTGGTGGCCATCGTTGCTGGGGGCGTTCCGTCGCCGCTCTCCGAGCACCTGACCGTCACCGTGCCCGACCACCTGCTGGGCGAGGTCGATCCCGGTCTCGTGGCCAAGCTCCTCGAATCGGTCTCCCATGATCCGGCCAGCGCCGCCGCCACGATCGTGGCCGCCGACGGCTCGTTCCGGGTCGGCGCGCTGCACGGCCGTCACGCCAAGGGCACCGCCGAACACATCGGGGCCACGGCCCGTCGAGCCGCTCTCGAGCGCGCCCGGGCCGACGCTCGCCAGCGCCTCGGGAACGCGACGGCCGCGGTCGAGGACGCGGTCGCGGCGCGCGACGGCGCCGCCGCCACCCTGGCCGACGCGCAGGCCCTCCGGCGGGAGCTGCCGGCGACCACGGCGATCCATCAGGCCCGGCTCCGGCTCGAGAGCGCCGCCACGGGCACGGAACGGGCGGAGCGCACGGAACAAGACGCCCGCGACCGGCAGCGGGAGGCCGACGGCCGCCTCGCCGCAGCCACGGATGGTCTCCATCGCGTCGCCACCTCCCTCGGACTCCCCGCCGATGGCGACGGGCTGGCGCGCCTGCGACGGGACCTCCAGGACCTCGAGGGCATGGTGACGGCCTGCAACGCCTCCATCGACGCGCTCGCCCGGTCGGTCGACCTCTGGCAGCAGCGGGCGCTCGAACGGGGGGAGGCCCAGCAGCGGGAATCCCGCGCTCGGCAGGATCTGGCGACCGCGGTGAGCAAGCACGACACCGAGCGATCCCGTCTGGCCACGATCGAGGATGCGATGGGCGTCGAGCCCGCCGAGGTCATGCAGGCCGTCGCAACCTGCGAGGAGGAGCTGGAGCGGGTCGAGGCCGATCTGAGGGAACGACGACACGACCAGCTCGAGGCCAACGCCACCTCCGCCGCCGCGGCCACCGAGCGCGACATCGCCGTGGCCGAGCAGGGCAGCGCCGAGCAGCGCTGCGATGCCGAGCGCGAGATGCTGACCACGGTCATCGCGCTCCCCGGCGTGCTCGAGGCACTGGCCCACCTCCACCCCGGCGATGCCGCCCAGCCGGCCGAGGCGCCGGTGGCGGCGGAGACGGGCTCGGCCGGGCTCCGGTCGCTCGTCGATCAGCTGGCCGCTCGCCTCCCGGCGCGTCCGCCGGAGCCGGTCACGGCCGACGGCGTGCGCCAGTCGCTCATGCGCCGTCGCGACGCGCTCGGCGCCGGGTGGGATGCCGAGGCCCGCCAGCCCGATCCGGACCGTCCCGTCACGATCGAGGTCACCGGCCCGACGGGCAAGGCGCCGCTTCCCGCCGCGGCGCGTGCGGTCCACGATCGGCACCGCCAGCTGGCCGGGCTGCTCAACGCCAAGCAGGACGCCGCGCTGCGCGAGCTGCTCCAGGGCCTCATCGCCCTCGAGGTGGCCGAGAAGCTGCACGGGGCGGGCCGGCTGGTCGACCTGATGAACGACCGGTTGGCGACGGTGTCGACCGCGCACGACATCGGTGTCCGCCTGCGGTGGCGCCGGTCACCCGAGCTCGACGAGGCGACGGCTCGCATGGTCGACCTGCTCGCCATCGTCCCCGACCTGCGCACCGACGACGACGAGCGTGAGCTGCGCGAAGCCCTCGCCGCCCACCTCGAACGGGCCCGCCGCGAGGAGCCAGAGGCGCCCTACCAGCAGCTCATCGCCTCGGCGCTCGACTACCGGCAGTGGCACGACCTCACCGTCATGCTCCGGCGGGGCGACAAGGAGGCGCCGCTCGGTCGCCGGACCCAGCTTTCCGAGGGCGAGAAGAAGCTGGTCACCTACCTGCCGCTCTTCGCCGCCGTGGCCGCCTCGTGCGACGCCCTGGCCGCCCGCGGCACCGCGCCCGGCGACCCTCCTGCCGGCATCCCCCGCTTCGTCCTCCTCGACGACGCCTTCGCCAAGGTGTCCGAGGACAACCACGCCCAGCTCTTCGGCCTGCTGGTCGACCTCGACCTCGACCTGATCGCGACGAGCGAGCGGCTCTGGGGCACCCACGACACCGTGCCGGAGCTGGCCATCACCGAGGTGGTGCGCGACGCCGGCATGGGCGTCATCCTGTTGGAGCACTACCGGTGGGACGGCCGCACCCTCGAGCGGCTCGCGAGTCGATGACGGGCGACCCCGCGGCCCAAGCCGACGCCGCCCGCTCCCTGTTCCGCTACCTCGGCGGCGACGAATGGCGTGAGTACCGCGCCATCCTCGCGGTGTTCGCCGACACGTTCTTCGCCGAGTTCACCCCCGACGAGGTCGCCGTCGCGGTGGAGGCGAACGGCGTGCACCCCGAGGTCGTGCCCGATCGCCTGGAGGCACTCCGGCGGTGGGGGAACCTCACCGTGTCGTCGTCGGTCGGCAACCCGTCGAGCCTCGACGACTACTACCGGCGCCGCAACCGCTACCTCATCACCCGCCCGGGCCAGGAGGTGTTCGAGACGGTCGAGCGGCTGCTCGCCGGCGCCGACGAGATCGGCGACGTCCAGGCGGGGCGGTTGCGGGACCTCCACCGAGCCTTGCTGACCATCGCCGAGCGCCTCGAGCCGCGCCTCGGCGAGCCCGGCACCGAGCTGGTCGACGCCGTCCGCACCGCGTTCGACGTGCACGAGCGCTTCACCACCGAGCTGACGCAGTTCTTCGCCGAGCTCAACCAGTGGCAGAGCCGCTACGACCTCGACGCCGACGAGGTCCAGTTCCTCGCCGGCGTCATCGTCGACTACGTGGGCGAGCAGCTCGCCGAGATCCAGCGGATGGCCCGACCGATCGGACGAGCGCTCGACCGGCTGCTCCCCCATGCGCCTCGGCTCGTGGAGTCGATCGGCACCGGGCTGGCCGGCCGGGTGGACGCCGCCGGGCTCAGCGAGCGGGTTGCGGTGCGTCAGCACCCCGGAACGAGGGTCGAGGACTGGGAGCACCTGGCGATGTGGTTCACGGCGGTCGGCGGTCGACCGGCACGGCTCGACCAGCTCACGCGGCAGGCGCTCGCGGCCGTGCGCACCTTGACCACCAACCTCACGCGGCTGTCCCGGGTCGGGCTCGGCGCCACCTCCCGCCGGGCCGACTTCGTCCGCCTCGCCTCCTACGTCGACGCGGCGACAACGGCCGAGACGGCGCATCGGATCATCACCGCCGCCTTCGGGCTCACCGCACCCCGTCACCTGGGCGCGCTGTCCGCCGACGCCGAGGATCCCGTTCCCACCGCCACCGCGTGGCACGCTGCGCCACGAGCGGTGGTGCCCATCTCGCTCCGCGAGCGCGGCGACACGACCCAGCGGGGCCGGGCCAGCCCGATGCGCGATCGCTCGACCGAGCGAGAGCTGCTCCGCCGCCGACGGGAGCAGGACCGCCTCGCCGAGGAGCAGATCGTGGACGAGGTCCTCGCCTGGGCCGCCTCCACCGAAGCCGAGCCTCCGACTCTCTCGCCCGCGGCGTTCGTCGCCGTGCGCGACCTGATCGGGCGGGCGACGGCCTCGGGGGGTGCCCGCGAGGCGCTGCGGGAGGCCACCGGCACGGCCGGGCTGCGCGGCGAGCTGCGGCGCGCCGCTGGCGTCCGGACGGTCATCGAGTGCACGGAGGGCCGCCTGGTCCTCCAGGACCTCGAGCTCTCCGTGCGCCGCCCTGCCGCCCCCGATCGTCCGGCGATGACACCGTGAGCGAACCCTCCGACTCCGTCGCCCTCGAGGTGCGAGCGGCGTGTCGCCACCTCGTGATGCAGCCGCTCGTGCTCGCCGAACGGGAGCCGGAGGCGTTCCGACTCGTTCGACGCCATGAGCACCAGCTCGACCGCTGGTTCACCCAGCGCTTCGGGTATCGCCTCCAGGTCACGGCCGACACGGCTCGCCTGTTCAAGGCCACCTACGCGCCGAGGCGGCGACACCTGCAGACCGCCACCGCGCAGCCCCGAGCGCTCTCGCAGCGCGAGCTGCTGATGCTGACCCTGGTGCTCGCCGCCGTGGCCGCCGGACCCGACGTCATCAGTCTGCGGGACCTCATCCCGGAGATCCGGTCGGCCGCCGCCGACGGTGAGATCACCCTCACCGACGAGCCGGCCGACCGTCGGGCCCTCGTGGTCGCGCTGCGGTGGATGATCCAACACGGTCTCGCCACCGAGCTGCACGACCACATCGAGCGCTACGTCGAGGACGACGCGGCCGACGCCATCCTGCGGATCCGGCCCGATCGCGTGGCGCTGCTCCCCCTGCCCGCGCTGGCCCGGTCGACCTCGGTCGCCGAGCTAGAGGACCGCTCGGCCGAGGGCACCTCCACCCGGGCGTGGATGCGGTGCCAGCTGCTCGAGGAGCCCGTCCTCTATCGATCCGACCTCGACGACGCCGACTGGGCCGAGCTGCGGCGGCGCCTCAGCGAGGAGGCCGCGACCTTCGCCGAGATGTTCGGGGTCGACATCGAAGCTCGCGCCGAGGGCCTCGCGGTGATCGACCCCACCGGTGTCCTCACCGACAGCGCCTTCCCTCGGGGCGGGACCGTCGGCCACGCCGCCTTGCTGCTCCTGGAACGGATGGCCGACACACCCGGCGAGCCGGTCGGTCCTGCCGATGTCGTCGCGATCGTGGGCGACCTCGCCGCGAGCCACCGGCGCTACTGGTCGCAGCTGGCCGACGACCCCGAGCAGCTCACCGACCAGGTGCTCACGCTGCTCGAAGACCATCGACTGGTGACGCGGCACGGATCGCTGATCCACGTGCTCCCCGCCGCCTGGCGCTACGCCGTGGACGAGATCGCGCCCGATGAGCGAGATGGGAGCTCGCCGGTCCAGGGAGCGCTCCTGTGAGCGATGGGCGCGCGGTCCCCGAGTCGCTCCGCCAACCCGGCCTCGTGCCGCTGTGGGCCGCGGCCCGACGCCAGCTCGATCGGAACGGCGCCGCCCACCGTGGCACCGTCGCGACGCCCGACGTCGCGCCGTCAGCGTCGTTGGCGCTCCAGTCGCTCCTGGGCCGACCGCTGCGCCGCCGAGTGGCCCTGGCCGACCTCGAGGAGGCGCTCGTCGCCCGGGCCGTCGGACATGACCTCGATGACGCCCTCACGAACCTCGGCCACCCTCCCTCGCCCGCAGCCGCCGTCCGTCACGAGACGAGCGAGCGGAAGGCGGCGGCGCGGCGCGCCCTCGAGGCCACTGTCGAGGGCTGGCCGGAGCCCTGGGCACGTGGGTGGGCCGAAGGGATCCGGCGCGCCGGCCTGATCGCCGACCTCCCTGCCGCCGAGGTCACGCAGCTCGCCGACGACGTTCGTCGGTTGCTCGACCGCCCGAACGGTTCGACCAGCCGCACGGAGGTCGCCGCCCAGCTGTTCGGCTCCGCCCATGCCCTCGATCCCGGCACCCGGCGCGCCGCGCTGGTCACCCACGCCCTGCGGCGGCTCGTCGGCTCCCTCGAGGGCCGCGAGCTGTGGGAGGCGGCCGGGATCCTGCCCGATCAGGTCTCGGCCCCGGCCCTCACCTGGCAGCTGCCCGCCCACGGCGAGAATCCGGTCGCACAGCAGATCCGCGCCTCCAACGACGGCCAGGTGCCCCTCCACCTGTCGCTGTACGCGATTCGCCGCTTCGCCGTCATCGTGCCGGCGGGGACGCCGGTGTTCGTCGTGGAGAACCCGCGCATCGTCGAGGCGGCGGCGGAGCAGCAGGTCTCCGCCTGTGTCATCGCCGCCAACGGGAACCCGTCCACAGCCGTCACGACGCTGCTCGGCCAGCTGCGCGCGGCCGGGGCCCGACTCCACTACCACGGCGACTTCGACACCCCCGGCATCGCGATCTGCAACCGGATGCACCAGGGCGGTCTGGCGCCCTGGCGAATGGGAGGAGCGGACTACCTCGCGGCGCTTCGCCGCGCCGACGCGACCACCACCGTCTTGGCACGCGACACCGCCGAGTGCGTCGACACACCATGGGACCCCTCGCTCGCCGGCGCCTTCCGCGCCGACCGCCGCATCGTCCACGAAGAGCTAATCGTGGATGACCTGCTCGCCGCCATGACCGCCGCGCCGAGGCAGCCGTAGGGCTGGCAGGACCCCGCTACTCGATTCGCCCGAGCACCTCGGCGATGACGAGGTCGGCGGCCGCGGCCGGACGGCCAGTCCAGCGAGCACCGAGGTGTCAGCCTCGAGGTCGAGCTGTTCCGCCATGTGGTCCAACAGCCAGCCGGTGCGTGGGCGATCGACGTCGATAGCCACCCCTCGCCGTCGACTGTCGGAACGGTCCAGTACAGACCGTCGAAACAGACTAATAGAGCGCGTCGAAACGGTAAGGTGCTTCCGTGACCGATGCGTACCGGCCCCGGGTTGTCGACGACGAACTCGACATGCTTCTCCCAGAGCTACCCTCCGTGGCCCTCGAGGGGGCGAAGGGCGTGGGAAAGACGCTGACCGCCCGTCGACGGGCTCGCACCGTCCACGACCTCGACGCACCTGGTGCCGCGGAGCTGTTCGACGCCGACCCGCGGCGCCTGATCGACGGTGCGCCCCCGGTGCTGCTCGACGAGTGGCAGCGCGTCCCGTCGAGCTGGGACCTGGTTCGCCGGGCCGTCGACGACGATCCGAGCCCCGGACGCTTCCTGCTGACCGGCTCGGCCGCACCCGCCGGCGGAGGCACCCACTCGGGCGCCGGTCGGATCGTTCGCGTTCGGATGCGCCCGCTGACCCTCGCGGAGCGAGGCGTCGGAGCTCCGACCGTCAGCCTGAGCCGCCTGCTCGGCGGAGACCGCCCGCCGATCGAAGGCTCGACGTCCATCGGCCTGGAGACCTACGCATCGGAGATCTGCCGATCGGGGCTGCCGGGCCTGCGGGCGTTGGGCGGCCGGGCCCTGCGCGCCCAGCTCGACGGCTACCTCGAGCGGATCATCGATCGCGACTTCGCCGACGTCGGCCAGCCCATCCGAACCCCTGGCGGCCTGCGCCGATGGATGACGGCCTACGGTGCGGCCACCGCGCTCACCACATCCTTCGAGTCGATCCGCGAGGCGGCCACCCCTGGCGAGCGGGACAAGCCGGCGAAGGCGACGGCGCAGGGGTACCGGGAGACGCTCGAGCGGCTCTGGATCCTCGATCCGTTGCCGGCGTGGCTGCCCGCGTCGAGCCACCTGCGCCGGCTCGGGCTGGCACCGCGCCATCACCTGGCTGACCCAGCCCTTGCGGCGCGCCTCCTCGGCATCGATCCGAACGCCCTCCTCGATGCGAGCGCGGCCGGCCCGCTGACCCCGCGCGACGGCACGCTCCTCGGCCAGCTCTTCGAGTCGTTGGTGACCCTCGACGTGCGCGTTCACGCCCAGCGCGCCGAGGCGCGGGTCGGGCACCTGCGAACGCACAGCGGCGACCATGAGGTCGACCTGATCGTTGAACGGGGAGACCACCGCGTGCTGGCGATCGAGGTGAAGCTCTCGCACACGGTTCGAGATGACGACGTCCGTCACCTCCGATGGCTGGGCGACCGGCTCGGCCACGAGATGCTCGACGCGATCGTGATCACGACCGGGTCCGACGCCTACCGGCGAGCCGACGGCATCGGCGTCGTCCCGGCGGCGCTGCTCGGACCCTGACCGACCCCTGCGACGGCGTCGGTGCGTCTGCTGTGCTACAGATAGCACATGACGAGGGTCGGGATCCGAGAGCTCCGTCAACGAGCCAGCGAGCTGCTGCGCCTCGTCGAGCGCGGTGAGACGGTGGAGATCACCGACCGCGGCCGACCCGTCGCCCTCCTCACACCGCTACCCGGCGGGTCACCCCTCGAGCAGCTGCGCGCCGCCGGCGACCTCGAGCCGGCCAGCGCGATGCTGACCGACCTCCCGCCCCCGCTCCCGCCGACGGTCGATGAGCTGCCGTCGGAGACGCTCGCTCGGCTGCGTCGCGACGAGCGCTGATGGCGGCCGCCTACGTCGACTCGTCGGCGCTGGTGAAGCTGGTCGTCGAGGAGCCTGAATCGGCGGCGCTGCGGCGCCACCTCCGCCGCCGCTCGCCGCTGGTGGCCAGCGCCCTCGTGCGCACCGAGGTGGTGCGGGCCGTGCTCCCCCAGGGGGAAGGGGCCGTCGCCCGGGCGCAGGCGGTGCTGTCGCTCCTCGAGCTCATCCGCGTGAACGACGAGATCCTCCGGGCCGCCGGCACCCTGCTCCCACCCGAGGTCCGCTCGCTCGACGCCATCCACCTGGCCGCCGTCGTCCACCTCGGCCGCGACGTCGCCAGCCTCGTCACCTACGACGAACGCATGACGGCCGCCGCTCGGGCGCTGAAGCTCCGCCCCGCCGCCCCCACCTGATCGCCCCGGGCGCCTGGTCGCAACCGCCAGGAGGCCACCCTGCGAGCACTGCCCCTGTACGGGCCACAGCCGCCCATCCGGCGCCAGACCCCCTCTCCGTCGAGCAGCCGCCTCACGCGAGAGGCCCAGCACGCCGTGGCCGGCCTCGGTACGGTGCTCGGCCATGGCTGGGGACGCTGGGGGGCGGTGAGCGGTGGGGCGGCTCGTACCTCTCGACTTCCCGTTGGCGGCGCTCGATGACAGCGAGCGGCGGGTCGTGGAGATCCTGCGCGACGGGCTGACCGACGGGTGGCTGATCCTGCCCGACGTGCCCATCCAGACGCACCGGGACCACCAGCTCGACATCGTGCTCGTCCACGAGGACTGGGGCGTGGTCGACGTCGAGGTGAAGGGCCACCGCATGCAGCTGCGCGACGGCGCCTATACGCCGAGGGCAGTCGGCTCCGCACGCAGCCCACCAAGCAGGCCAGCGACAACGCCTACGCCCTGCGGGACAAGCTGCGGGCGAAGGGCGGCGACCTCGCCCACGTCGACGTCGCCTACGGCGTGGCCCTGCCGAACACGCTGAGCATCGACGGGGACCTCG
>DASUDP010000013.1:0-12956 GCA_036275535.1 Acidimicrobiales bacterium
GTCGAGCAGGTCGTCGCCCCGCACCACCTCCTCGACGCCCTGGTCGTGGTCGTCGACGACGACGGCGAGGTGGTAGGCGACGATCCCGTCGTTGCGGCGCAGGACGATGTCGTCAGCCGGTCGGGTGATCTCGCCGTGCAGGCGGTCGCGCACGGTGACGCGCTCGCCCGACGCACGCAGGCGCAGCGCCGCCGGCCGTCCCGAGGCCTCCCGCTCGGCCCGCTCGGCCGGACCGAGGTCCCGGCAGGTGCCGGGGTAGGTGCCCGGTGTGACGTGCGGCGCCGCGGCCGCCTCGCGCACCTCGCGCCGGCTGCAGAAGCAGGGGTAGGTCAGGCCCCGGGCGACGAGCGCCGCGAGCATCTCTTCGTGGCGACCCCGGCGTGCCGACTGACGGATGACGGGCCCGTCCCAGTCGAGGCCCAGCGCGGCCAGGTCGGCCAGCTGGCGCGCCTCGTGGCCGGTGTCGCTGGTCACCGGGTCGAGGTCCTCCACCCGCACGAGGAACCGGCTGCCGGCCGACCGGGCGAACAGCCAGGCCAGAAGGGCCGTGCGGAGGTTTCCGAGGTGCAGGTCGCCCGTGGGGCTCGGGGCGAACCGGCCGGTGGGCATCACGCGATCATGGCAGCCGAGCGGCCGATGGCGGATCTGTGGGGGATCTGGAGCTGCTCACGGAGGTGCGCCGCCTCGCCGGAACGGCCCGCCGGGTGGCGGACGCCGCCCTCGGCGACCTCCCCCACCCGGACATCCTCCTCGTGCCCGGGGGCCCCGGCCAGGTCGCCGCGGAGCAGGACGAGGACCTGCTCACCCGGTTGCGCGACCCCGACGCCACGTCGACCTGGACGACCTCGGTGTGCACGGGCTCGCTCGTGCTGGGCGCGGCCGGGTTGCTGCAGGGCAAGCGGGCGACGACCTACTGGCTGGCCCTCGATGACCTGCGCCGCCACGGCGCCGAGCCCGTCCCCGAACGGGTGGTGGTCGACGGCAAGGTCATGACCGCAGCCGGCGTGTCCTCGGGCATCGACATGGCCCTGACCCTCGCCGCCCGGATCGGCGGAGACGCGCTGGCCCAGTCGATCCAGCTCGGCATCGAGTACGACCCCCAACCGCCGTTCGACGCCGGGGCCCCGGACAAGGCGCCCCCCGCCATCACCCAGATGTTCCGGGACACCAGCCACTTCGCCCTCGAGGCCTGATGTACGGCGCCGAGGAGGCGCTCAGTCCCGGGCGGACTCGTCGTCAGCCCACATCCGCAGACCGTCGCCGGTGTGGTCGTCGAGGGTCTCGTCGGGGCCGTGCCCGTCGGGCCGGTCGAGCTTGATCGAGGCGACGATGGCCACCGTCAGCACGAGGGCGATGACCAGCAGCGAGATCAGCGTCGGGATGTGGAACCAGTGCGACGCGATCATCTTCACGCCGACGAAGGCGAGGATCACGGCCAGGCCCGGCTGGAGGTAGTCGAACTTGTCCCGCAGGTCGGCCAGCAGGAAGTAGAGCGCCCGCAGCCCGAGGATGGCGAAGGCGTTGGAGCTGAAGACGATGAACTGGTCGCGGCTCACGGCGAGGATGGCGGGGATCGAGTCGACCGCGAAGATCACATCGCTCGTCTCGATGACGACGAGCACGGCGAACAGCGGGGTGGCCAGCCGCTTGCCCATCTCCTTCACGAACATCGCCTGCCCGTGGTACTCGCTCGTGGACGGCACGATCCGGCGGACGAGCTTCAGCACCGGGTTTTGCTCCGGGTGGATGTCCTCGTCCTCGTGCCGGAGGAGCCGGATCGCCGTCACGATGAGGAAGCCGCCGAACACGAAGAGCATCCACTCGAACCGGTTGAGCAGCCCGACGCCGGCGAAGATGAAGATGAACCGGAGGACGAGCGCTCCGAACACGCCCCAGAACAGCACCCGGAACTGGTACTCGCGAGGCACCGCGAAGAAGCTCATGATGAGCGCCCACACGAAGACGTTGTCGACGGAGAGGCTCTTCTCGATCAGGTAGCCGGAGATGTACTCGCCGGCCGCCTGCCCACCCCAGGCCCACGCGACGACGCCGGTGAAGGCGATGCCGATCGAGATCCACACCGCCGACTCGATCGCCGCCTCCTTGGTGGTGATGACGTGGGCGGTCTTGTGGACCAGGAGCAGGTCGGCGACCAGCAGCACGATCACCACCGCCAGGAACGCCACCCACACCCAGCCGGCGATGTGGAGATCCGCGTAGTCCTGCTTGCCGGACTCCGAGGCGAGGGTGGCGAGCGGGGTGAGGGAGGCGAGCAACGGGATCCTTCGTCCGGGGACTACGTCGTGGCTGCCAGGATGGCCTGCGCCGCCGCCAACCGGGCAATCGGCACCCGGTACGGCGAGCAGGACACGTAGTCGAGGCCGGCCTCGTAGAAGAAGGCGATGGAGGCAGGGTCGCCGCCGTGCTCGCCGCAGACCCCGAGCTTGAGCTTCGGGTTCGTCGCCCGGCCCCGCTCGACGGCCAGCGCCACCAGCTCGCCCACGCCGGCTCGGTCGACGGTCTCGAACGGGTTGTCCTTGATGAGGCCGGCCTCGAGGTAGGCCGGCATCAGACGGGCCTCGACGTCGTCACGGCTGAAGCCGAAGACCATCTGGGTCAGGTCGTTGGTGCCGAAGGAGAAGAAGTCGGCCTCCTCCGCCAGCGCCCCAGCATGGACCGCGGCGCGGGGCGTCTCGATCATCGTGCCGATGGTGATGTGCATGCCGGCCGGGGCGCCCTCGAGCGACTCCTGCAGCGCCCCCTCGACCCAGCTGCGGGCGAGGCGCAGCTCCTCACGGCTGATGGTGAGCGGGATCATGATCTCGATGACCGGCTTGTCCCCGGCCTCGACCCGCTCCTTGGCGGCGTCGATCAGCGCCCGCACCTGCATGGCATAGAGCCCCGGCTTCATGACCCCGAGGCGCACGCCGCGGGTGCCCATCATCGGGTTGTGCTCGTGCCACACCTCGGCCGCCTCGAGCAGGTCGGCCTCCTCCGCGGTGAGTCCGGTCTCGGCCCGGCGGACCCGCATCTCCTCCACCGACGGCAGGAACTCGTGCAGCGGCGGGTCCAGCAGCCGGATCGTGACAGGCCGTCCCGCCATCGCCTCGAGGATCGAGAGGAAGTCGGTCTTCTGGGCCACCCGGAGGCGCTCGAGGGCGCGGGCCTCAGCTCGCGGGGTGTCGGCCAGGATCATGGCCCGCACGATGGGCAGCCGGTCCTCGGCCAGGAACATGTGCTCCGTGCGGCAGAGGCCGATCCCCTCGGCCCCGAACTCCACCGCCTTCTCCGCGTCGGGCCCGGTGTCGGCGTTGGCCCGCACGCCGAGCTTGCCCTTCCGGACGCGGTCGGCCCAGCCGAGGATGGTGCCGAAGTCCCCGGAGAGGGTCGGCTCCTCCAAGGGCACGGCACCGAGGACCACCTCACCGGTGGTGCCGTCGATGGAGATCACATCGCCCTCGCGCACCGTCACATCGCCGACGGAGAAGTGGTCGTCACCGAGGTGGATGGCCTCCGCCCCGACCACCGCCGGGATGCCCCACCCGCGGGCCACCACGGCGGCGTGGCTGACCAGCCCGCCCCGCACCGTGAGGATCCCCTCCGCCACCTGCATGCCGTGGATGTCCTCGGGGGAGGTCTCGCTGCGCACGAGGATGACGGCCTGGCCCCGCTCGACGGCATCGACCGCGGCGTCGGCGGTGAAGCAGACCTGACCGACGCCGGCGCCGGGCGACGCGGCCAGGCCCGTCGTGATCGCCTTGCGGGTGCCCGCCACGAAGTGCGGGTGGAGCACCTGGTCGAGATGATCGGCCGTGACCCGCATCAGGGCCTCGGCCTGGGTGAGCTTCCAGCCCTTCTGCTGGGTCATCTCGACGGCCATCCGCAGTGCCGCCTCGCCGGTGCGCTTGCCCACCCGGGTCTGGAGCATCCAGAGCTTGCCCTGCTCGATCGTGAACTCCGTGTCGCACATGTCGCGGTAGTGCCGCTCGAGGCGGGCGAAGATCTTGAGGAGCTCGTCGTGGATGGCGGGGAAGTGCCGCTTCAGCGCCGTCAGGTCCTCGGTCTTGCGGATGCCGGCCACGACGTCCTCGCCCTGGGCGTTCAGCAGGAAGTCGCCGTAGGGCTTGTTCTCGCCGGTCGACGCGTTCCGGGTGAAGCCGACGCCGGTGCCGGACTGGTCGTCGCGGTTGCCGAACACCATCGCCTGGACGTTGACCGCGGTGCCGAGGTCGTCGGGGATGTGCTCCCGCTTGCGGTAGGTCACCGCCCGGGCCCCGCCCCACGAGCGGAACACCGCCTCGATGGCGCCTCGGAGCTGCACACCGGGGTCCTGCGGGAACGGCTCCCCGGTGGCCGCCTCGACGAGGTCCTGGTACCGCTCGCAGAGGCGCCACAGCGTGCGGGCTGACAGCCCGGCGTCCGTGTCCACCCGGTCGAGCTTCTTGGCCCCCTCCAGGAGGTGGTCGAACTCCTCGCCGTCGACGCCGAGGACGATGCGGGCGTACATGGCGATGAACCGCCGGTAGGAGTCGTAGGCGAACCGCTCGTCGTCGGTCTGCGCGGCGAGACCGGCCACGGACTCGTCGTTCAGGCCGAGGTTCAAGACGGTGTCCATCATCCCCGGCATGGAGAACTTGGCCCCGGAGCGGACGCTGACGAGGAGCGGGTCGGCCGGATCGCCGAGCTGCTTGCCCATCTCGCGCTCCACCTTGCGCAGCGCCTTGGCCACCTCGGCCTCGAGCGACGCCGGCCAACCCGTCTCGAGGTAGGCCCGGCAGGCGTCGGTGGTGATCGTGAACCCCGGGGGCACCGGCAGGTTCAGCACCGAGGTCATCTCGGCCAGGTTCGCCCCCTTGCCTCCCAAGAGGCCCTTCTGCGCCATGGGCGGCTTGGTCTTGGGCCAGCGGTGGTCGAACGCGTAGATGAACGCCATGTCGTCGGACCTTAGGACCCTCGGACGCGCAACGACCGCCACAACCGCGGGAGGGACGTTTGGCGGTCGTTGCTCACGAGGGCTGGGCGGGCGGGAACAGCCCTCGCGTGAACACAGCCTCGCACAACCGTTGGGGGCCTACAAGGCACCCCGCAACAGCGCGCGATCTGTACAGAAGCGGGCTGGGAAACAGGGCGATCAGACCAGGCGACCCTGAACTTCACTGAGCAGATCGTCGATCGGGACTCGGACCTGTTCCATGGTGTCGCGGTCACGGACCGTGACCGCACGGTCCTCCAGAGTGTCGAAATCGACGGTGATGCATACCGGTGTGCCCACTTCGTCCTGGCGACGGTAGCGACGTCCGATTGCCTGCGTTTCGTCGTAATCGCACATCACGTGGGGGGCCAGGAGGGCGAACACCTCGCGGGCCACGGGCGTGAGCGTGTCCTTCTTCGAGAGGGGCAGCACGGCGGCCTGGTAGGGGGCGAGGCGGGGGTGGAGGTGCAAGACGGTGCGGGTCTCGCCGTTGACCTCCTCCTCGGCGTAGGCCGCCATCAGGAAGGCCATCATCGTGCGGGTGGCACCCGCGGCCGGCTCGATCACGTGGGGCACGTAGTGCTCCCCCGTGGCCTGATCGAAGTACTCGAGGCGCTCCCCCGAGTGCTGGGCGTGCTGGGTGAGGTCGTAGTCCCCCCGGTTGGCGATGCCCTCGAGCTCGTCCCAGCCCCAGGGGAAGAGGAACTCCACGTCGGAGGTGCCCGAGGAGTAGTGGGACAGCTCGTCGGCGTCGTGGGGGCGCAGCCGCAGGAGCTCCGGGTCCATGCCGTGCTCGACGTACCAGTCGAAGCGGGTGCGGCACCAGTACTCGTACCACTGCTCGGCCTCCGCAGGCGGCACGAAGAACTCCAGCTCCATCTGCTCGAACTCGCGGGTGCGGAACACGAAGTTCCCTGGGGTGATCTCGTTCCGGAACGACTTGCCGACCTGGGCGATGCCGAAGGGCGGCTTCTTGCGGGAGGTCTCCAGGACGTTCTTGAAGTTGAGGAACATGCCCTGGGCGGTCTCGGGGCGCAGGAACACGTCGTGACCGGCCCCCTCCACGGGCCCGGCGTGGGTCTTGAACATGAGGTTGAACTGCCGGGCCTCGGTGAAGGAGTCCTTGGCCTTGCAGCTCGGGCAGGTGTGAGGGTCCTCGAGCTTGTCGAGCCGGAAGCGCTCCTTGCACTCGCGGCAGTCGACGAGCGGGTCGGTGAAGTTGGCGAGGTGGCCCGACGCTTCCCACACCGGCGGAGGGCTGAGGATCGAGGCATCGAGGCCGACGACGTCCTGGCGCATCTGCACCATCGACCCCCACCAGGCGTCCTTCACGTTGCGCAGCATGAGCACACCGAGGGGGCCGTAGTCGTAGGTCGACCGGAAGCCGCCGTAGATCTCGGCGGACGGGAAGACGAAGCCGCGCCGCTTGCAGAGGTTGACGATCTTGTCGAACAGCGCGGGATCCGGCGTGGCGGGCATGAGGGCAGAGGCTACCGGCCTCCGGGGCGGGCCCAGATCACCGATTGCGCCGATGGACCGGTGGTAGAACCGTCGCCATGGTCGCCCCCTACGCCACGTCGCCCGCCAGCCCGCCGATGCCCGGCGGGGACCCGACGGCGGTGTTCGGGCGGCGCATCGTGGCCTTCCTCATCGACTCCCTGCTGCTCCTCGTCCCCGCCGTCCTGCTGCTCTCAGCGAACTTCGAGTACCTCGAGGTCACCCAGCTCGACCGGGACCCGCAGACCTTCTGCGACGACTACATGGACGATCCGGGCGGGTTCTGCCTCGACCTCTCCGACGTCAACGACCGGGTGTACTTCAGCGACGGCGGATCCGGCGGCAGCACGGTGCTGTTCTGGGGGGGCAGCCTCCTCCTCCTCGTCGTCCTCCAGGGGCTCACGGGCTGGACGATCGGCAAGCTCGTGATGGGCCTCAGGACCGTCCGGGAGGACGGGCGGGTCCCCGGCATCGGTCGCGCCTTCGTGCGGTGGCTCCTGCTGGTCGTCGACATGCTTCCCTGCATCGGGCTCGTCGGCCTGATCACCGCCGGCACCAGCACCGGTCATCGACGAGTCGGTGACCTGGCCGCCAAGACCTACGTCGTGCGAGCGGCCGCCGCCGGCTCGCCCATCAGCCTCCCGGGCACGCTCTCCGCTCCCGTGCCGACCGGCTACGCCGCCGGGGGCTGGCCCCAGTCACCGCCGCCCCCCGGCACCGCCTCCGCGCCCTCCAGCGCCGGGTGGGCGGCCCCCGGGGCCAGCGCCCCTCCCGCCCCGACCGTCCCCGCCCCCCAGTGGGACGAGGCCCGCGGCACGTACATCCAGTGGGACCCGGCCCAGTCGCGCTGGCTGCAGTGGAACGAGGGCACCCGCACCTGGGACGTCATCCCCGGCCAGTGAGCACGGCCAAGAAGCCCGACATCGGGGCGGATGACTTCTTGGCGGTCGACATGCGGGTCGGTCGGGTGCTGGAGGTCGAGGCGTTCCCCGAGGCCCGCAAGCCGGCCTGGAAGCTCACGGTGGACTTCGGCCCTGCTGTCGGCACGCTGCGCACGAGCGCCCAGGTCACGAGCTACCGAGCGGAAGAGCTCGTCGGCCGGCTGGTGGTGGGGGCCATCAACCTCGGGACGAAGCGCATCGCCGGGTTCACCAGCCAGTTCCTGATCCTGGGCTCGATCGACTCCGACGGCAGGGTCCGCCTGCTCCAGCCGGAGCCCGGCGTCTCGCCTGGCGATCCCATCGCATGACGACCTCCGTCCAGCCGGCCGCGGTGGCGCTGGCCATCGCCCTCGGGGCGCTCGCCGGGGGGTGCGGAGGTGACGACGACGTCCACGCCACGACCACCACAGCGGAGTCGACGACGACCACCGCGGCACCGGAGGTGACGGCCGGGCCGACCACCACGGTCTCCACCACCCCGCCCTGCGGCGCCGTGTCCGTGCCGGCCACCGCCACCGAGGTCACCGAGCTCGAGGGGGAGGTCGACGGCGACGGTCGACCCGACGCGCTGCGCACCTTCCTCGTCGGCGACGTCTGGCACCTGCAGGTGGAGGTGGCGGCCGGGGGCGGAGCCGACCTCGACCTCGCGACGTCCGACGCCGGGGGCGTCGGGCTCGTGGGTGGGGCGGACGTCGATGGCGACGGGCGCGACGAGATCTGGGCCAGGGTGGGCTCCGGCGCGTCGGCCACCATCCTCGGCCTCGCCCGCTACGACGCCTGTGCACTGGTGCGCGTGACCATCGCCGGCTCGCCGGCGGACCTGCCCGTGGGGGGCAGCGTCGGCTCGGCGGCGGGCGTCGAGTGCCGCTCCTCGGGGGCCGACGCCGACCTCTCGGTGTTCAGCGCCATGCACCGCGACGAGTCCCAGTACGACGTCACGACCACGTCGTACGAGCTCCAGGGCCCCGAGCTCGTGCCGGGATCAACGTCCACGTCCTCGGTCGACGCCGCCGACGATGCGTTCATCCGCTACACCAGCTTCACCTGCGGCGAGCTCGGCCTCTGACGCCCGATCGGACCGGCGGCTCCACCGTGGTCGAGGAGGGCGATGGAGCGGAGACGGCGCTCCAGGTGGTGCTCCATGGCCCGGGTGGCCAGGTGGTCGACCTCGCTGGTGGCGGCTGACGCCCGCTCGTTGAGGGCCGAGCCCAAGCGGCCGCCGAGGATGTCCTGGACCAGGCGCAGGGCCTCGGCGGAGAGGGCCGGGCCGACCCGGTGGAGGGCGCAGCGGGTGCCGCCCGATTCCAGGTCGAAGGCCACGAGGGGCTCCGTCGCCCCGCACTCCACGCACTGCTCGACGACGGGCCGGAACCCCTCGAGGGCGAGCACCTTCAGGAAGAAGCCGGGCACCACGAGCGGGCCGCTGTGGCCGGCCAGGGCCCGGAGGGCCCCGAGGAGCATCTGGTAGAGCGCCGGGTTGGCCTCCCCCTCGAGCCCGAGCTGGTCCGCCGCCTCGAGCATGGAGACCGCTCGGGTGAGCCGGTCGAGGTCGTCGCGGATGGCCCGGAAGTGGTCGATGGTCTCCGCCTGCGTGACGATGTCGAGGTCCCCGCGGCCCTCATAGAAGAGCAGCTGGAGGTGGGTCGGGGGCTCGAGGCGGGCCCCGAAGCGACTCTTGGTCTTGCGCACGCCCTTGGCCACCGCCCGCACCTTGCCGTGCTGGCGGGTCAGGATGCTGACGATCCGGTCGGCCTCCCCCAGCTTGTGGGTCCGCAGCACGATCCCCTCGTCGCGGTACAGGCCCATGGGCGGAGGCTAGGCCTCGACACCCCCGAAGCGGCGGTCCCTGCGCTGGTACTCGCGCACGGCCTCGAACAGGTGCTCCCGGCGGAAGTCGGGCCAGAGCGTCTCGGTGAAGATGAGCTCGCTGTAGGCCATCTCCCAGAGCAGGAAGTTGGAGATGCGGTGCTCGCCCGAGGTGCGCAACACGAGATCGGGGTCGGGCATGTCCGGCGCGTAGAGCCGCGAGCGGATGGCCTTCTCGGTGATCTTCTCCGCCAGGGTGCCCTCGGCCACCAGCGCCTGCACGGCGTCGACGATCTCGGCCCGGCCGCCGTAGTTGAAGGCGAAGGTGAGCGTCATCCGGCGGTTGTGGGCCGTCATCGCCTCGGTGTCGTCGATGTGGCGCTGCACCCGCTTGGGCACGCGCCACCCTCGCCGACCGATGAAGCGCACCCGCACGCCCTTGCCGTCGAGCTCGTCCCGCCGGGTGAGCAGGAGCCGCTCGTTGAAGCCCATGAGGAAGCGCACCTCGTCGACGGGGCGCTTCCAGTTCTCGGTGGAGAAGGCGTAGACGGTCAGCCACCGGATGCCCAGCTCGAGGGCGCCCTCGACGGCGTCGAACAGCGCCTCCTCCCCCGCGGCGTGGCCCTCCGTACGCTTGAGGCCCCTCCGCGTCGCCCAGCGCCCGTTCCCGTCCATCACGCAGGCCACGTGGACGGGGATGCGGGAGGGATCGATGTCCGGGGGCAGCACGGCCCCGAACCTAGTTGGGGCGGGACGCGCGGCTGGGCGGAGCGAGCGGGCCGGGCTCGGCGGGCTGGTCCCGAGACATCGTGGGTACGGTGCCTTCGTGTTCGACCTCGATCGGTGGCGGAGGCGCTTCGGCTGGCTGGACTCCGTGCTGCGGGTCAACGAGCGCTTCGGCGCCATCGGCGGGGGCCCGCTGTCCGCCTCGATCGGCCTGGCCGGGTTCCTGTCGCTGTTCCCCCTGCTGCTGGTCGCCATCGCTGTGACCGGCTTCATCTCGTCAGGCGACGCCTCGTTCGCACGGGACCTCATCCGCTCGCTCAACCTCGAAGGGCGCAGCGCCCAGGTGGTGACCGATGCCCTCGACGCCGCGGAGGGCTCTCGCCAGACGGCGAGCGTGATCGGCCTGGCCGGCCTGCTGTGGAGCGGGCTGGGCGTGGTCGGCACCCTGCAGAACGCCTGCAACGCAGCCTGGCAGACGACCGGGCGCGGCCTCATCGACAAGGCGGTCTCGCTGGCCTGGCTGGCCGGGGCCAGCGTGCTGTTCTTCGCCACCGCCGCGCTCGGCCCGCTCGCCGGGATGGTGCCGGGCGTCGTCGCGGTCCTCCTCGTCGTCGCCGGAATCGCCCTCAGCACGACCCTGTTCACCTGGACCTACACCTTCCTCGGCAACCATCCCGTCCCGGCTCGCGCCCACCTCCCGGGGGCGATCCTCGTCGCGGTCGGCTTCGAGGTCCTCAAGCTCGTCGGAGGGGTGTACGTGCCCCGGGCCGTCGCCTCGTCCTCGGCGCTCTACGGCTCGCTCGGTGTCGTCTTCGCGGTGCTGGCGTGGCTGCTCATCTACGCCCGGCTGATCGTCTACGGGATGGTCGTCAACGTGCTGCGCTGGGAGGACCGCAAAGGCACGGTGACCGTCGAGATGGAGGTCCCCCGCATGCTCGGCGAGGTGCCGCTCACCGCCAACCGGGGCGGCGCCGTCGTCGACAAGGCGGTGAGTGACCAGGCGGCCGACGCCGGGTGACCCGACGGGCGCTCAACGGTGCCGCGGGCGCAGCGAGGAGCCGACCAGCTCCCCGCCCCGGAGGACGGTGACGGGACCGTCCTCGCTCACCACCACCACGGTGGCCAGCGGGTCGTCGTAGCTGTAGCGCCGGGCCGACGTGTGACGCATGCCGCGGAGCCCGGCCACCGAGCGCTCCGCCTCCTCGCTCGGGACGAGGCGGACGCCGAGCTGGCGCAGGGTGCCCGACCCGTCGAACAACGCCGCTCCGTCGATCTGGGACAGGGCGTGGCGCAGGGGGGCCAGGCTGAGCGGGCGACCGATCTCGAGGGCGGGGGGCAGCGGGAGGCGGGCCTCGACGGCGGGGCCGGGCTCCTCCGTGGGCCGGTAGATCAGCGTGGCGCCGACGCCGAGCGCCCCGAGGTCGTGGACGGCGAACTCCACCATCGCCCGCAGGACGTCGGGGTCGCCATGCTCCGGGCAGGCCGTCACGAGGTCGATCCAGGACCCGACGTCGGACTCGTGGTGCCAGTCGAGCCGCTCCCAGCGCCAGACGCCGCGGCGATCCGCCACCCGCACCGGTCCTGAGGGGTGACGCTGGACGATCGTCGCGTCGAAGGCTCGGACCAGCACCCCGAGGTCGCGCTCGGAGCCGGCTGGTCGGTCGAACACGGCCCAAGAGCTCCTCCCATCGGCGCGGCGGATCAGCCAGCTCGACAGCCCGTCGGCGAACCGTCGTGCCCAGTCGAGGGGTTGGTTGACGAGGGGGCGCTCGACGATCTCGAGATCGGTCAGCCGCGACCATTCCGCCGGGGCCGCCCGAGGATCGATGATCGACCCCATGCTGGCCACCCGCCGCTCGTGCACGGGCGGGTGGATGGCGTGGCGCACCTCGTCGAGCACCATCGCCTCCCACGCGTCGTCGCCGTCGAACTGGAACCCGGCCTCGGCCAGGTCCTCGCCCAGCCGCCGCATCCGGGTGGCCCGCCGCGTGTCGTCAGCACCCATGGCCGAAGGCTACGGGCCCCTCGCCGACCTCGGCGCGGGCTCCGCCCGAGAGCCTTCTCCCGCCGGCTCTGCGGATTCGTCCCGAGATGTCCGGTTGGCGAAGAGATCTCCCGTCAAGCCTGGGCGGAGCGTGCCGATGTGACCATGACGGCAATGGTCACCCGGGGAGGGACGGAGATGCGGGCACGGGCGATGGCACCAGTGGGGATGGCGGCGCCGGTCCTGACCGGCCTCGGCGTGGCGGTCTGCGCCTGGGAGGCCCGCCGGGCCCGCGCCGAGGACTGCCCCTTCGTCGAGGCGCTGCCCGGGACGGGAGCCATCGGGCGAGGGCTGCGGGGAGACGTGCTGCGGGTCACCTGGCTCGGCGACAGCCTGGCCGCCGGCCTCGGCTGCGAGCACGTCGACGACACGCCGGCCCGCCTGAGCGCTCGACTGCTGGAGCGCCCGGTCGAGGTGCGGATGCTCGCCGTGCCCGGCGCCCGCACCATCGACGTCCTCGAGCACCAGCTGCCCCTCGTCACCGGGCCCGTCGATCTCGTCGTGCTGTGCGTCGGGGCCAACGACGTCGCCTCCCCGACCTCCCGGGCGACCTACGCGCGCCGGGTCGACGAGATCCTGCGGCGGCTCGCCCCCACGCCGGTGGTCATGCTCACCCTGCCCGACATGTCGATGCCGGACCGCATGGCCGAGCCCCTCCGCTCGGTGGCCGGGGCCCGGGCTCGCTGGTTCGAGGCCGCACGGGCCCGGGTGGCGGCCCACCACCCCCACGTGACCTCGGTCGACATCGCCAGCCGGCCCGACGGCCTCACCCGCAAGGCCGGGCGCGCGCTGCTGTGCGCCGACCGGTTCCACCCCGGCCCCTCCGGGTACCGGCTGTGGGCGGAGCGCATCGCCACCGCCGTGGACGGGCTCCTCTCCAGCGCCGACCCGGTGCCCCAGCCCGGCCCCGCCCGCCAGATCGCCTAGCCCACCACGGACCGGTTCCCCCGCCGGTCCCGCGCCCGGCCGT
>DASUDP010000014.1:0-13464 GCA_036275535.1 Acidimicrobiales bacterium
CAGGCGAGACGCACCGCCTGACCGGGCTTGACTGGCGCTCGGGCTCACGGTTCTCTTGCCGGGTGTCGACGAGCATTCGGCTACTGAAACGCACTCTCGCGCTGGTGGTGCCAATCGCTATCGTCACGGTTCTGGCTGACCTGGCCTGGCTAGTTGATCTCGATCGCGTGGCCGGTGGGGACATCGACTTCCCGCTCTGGGGGATCGTCGTCGGTTTCATCGTTGCCGAGTTGCTCGCTGTGGAGATCGAATCTCGGTCCGAGGCCCACTCCGTGAACTTCGTTGAGTTCATGTACGTGGGTGCGCTCGTGTTCGGGGCACCACAGAACGTCGTGCTGGGCCGGACCATCGCGATGCTGCTCCGGATGGGAATTATCCGTCGCCAGTCGCTTCACAAGCTGATCGTCAACGTCGCGATGGCGGCTGCCGAGTCCACCGTGGCCTGCCTCGTGTATTACCCCTTGGTCGGCTCGGCATCGCCGGTGCAACCACGCGGCTGGGGTGCCGCCTTCGCTGCGATGGCCGTGGCCTACGCGCTCTCGGCCGGGATGGTGACGGCCGCTATCACGCTGCTCAGCGGACTCCCCGAATGGCGAATGGTGCGTCACGTGTTGTTGATCGGGGGCCTCGTCGCGGTAGCGAATACCACCCTCGGGGTCGTGCTCGTGGGCTCGCTGTGGTCCGACTTCTACCCGGGGCTCCTCGTGGTCGGCGTGATCGGCATGTTCTTCATGCTCTACCGCCGACACACGAACCTCACCGAGCGACACAAGAATCTCGAGGCACTGCACGACTTCACGCGGGGGTTGGGTGGGTCGCTGGAGCTGGTGGAGCTGGAGCGGGCCGTCGTCGAAGGGACTCGCTCGATCCTGCGGGGGGAGCAGGCGGCGCTGCTCCTGCCGCCGATCCGGGAGGGGGCGCCCGCCACGCGGGTGCTGGCCATCGGCGACGAGGTGACCCGGGCCAACGTGTCGCCGACCGAGCTGGCAGCCGATCTTGCCATCCTCCTCCCTGCCGGCGAGTCGCGGCTCTTCGAGCCCGGTCACCCGCTGCCCGGGTGGCTGGCCGAGATCGGTATCAAGGACGCTGCGATCGTGCCGCTCCAGAGCGGGGGCTCCACCTCGGGTGCGCTGGTGGTGGCCAACCGGCTCACCGAGGTGAGCGAGTTCGTGGAGGAGGACCTGCGGGTCTTCGAGACGCTGGCCAACCACGCCAACGTGGCCCTCGAGAACGGCCGCCTCGTCGCCCACCTCCAGTACGAGGCCAAGGAGCAGGCCTACCTCGCCCTGCACGACTCGGTGACCGGCCTCCCCAACCGGACCTCGCTCACCGGCCAGCTGGAGAAGGCGATCCTGCGGGCGAAGTCGTCGGAGCTGAGCGTCGGGCTCATCTTCATCGACCTCGACACGTTCAAGGAGGTCAACGACACGTTGGGCACCGCCACCGCGGACCGCCTGCTCGTCGAGGTGCGCCAACGCATCCAGGCCATGCTCCCGCCCACCGCGGTGCTCGCCCGCTTCACGGGCGACCAGTTCGCCGTGCTCGTCTCCGGCGTGACGAACACCGATCAGGTCATGGAGCTGGCGGAGGTCATCCACAGCCAGTTCCACACGCCGTTCACGGCCGACGCGGTCTCGCTCGTGATCGGGGCCAGCCTCGGCGTGGCCCACTACCCCGAGCACGCTTCGACCGCCGACCTGCTCCTGCAGCGGGCCGACGCCGCCGGCTACATGGCCCGGGCCGAGGGCTCCGGCATCGAGCTCTACGCCGCCGAGACCGACCCCTACGCCCCCCGGCGCCTGGCGCTAGCCGCTGACCTCCGGGAGGCGCTGGCCGAGCACGCGGTCGACGTCTACGTCCAGCCGAAGGTGTCCCTGTCCGACGGCACCGTGGTGGGGGCGGAGGCGCTCGTGCGCTGGACCCACCAGCGCCTCGGGCCGCTCGGGCCGGACCAGTTCATCCCCGCCGCCGAGCACACCGGCGTCATCCGGGCCCTCACCCTCTACGTCGTGCAGGACGCGCTCCACCAGTGCCGGGGTTGGCGCGACGCTGGCCTCGACCTCGGGATCTCCGTGAACCTGTCGGCTCGGAACCTCTTCGACACGCACCTCGTCGAGGACATCGGACGGGCCATCGAAGACGCCGGCGTGCCGGCCGACGCGCTCACCCTCGAGCTGACGGAGTCCACCGTCATGGGCGGGTCCAAGCGATCGATGGCCGTGCTCGAGGGTCTCCACGGCCTCGGCGTCGGGCTCTCCGTCGACGACTTCGGGACCGGCTACTCGTCGCTGTCCCACCTGCGCCAGCTCCCGGTCACCGAGCTCAAGGTGGACAAGTCCTTCGTGCAGACGATGACCACCAACGACCACGACGCGGTGATCGTGCGAGCCCTCGTCGACCTGGGCCGCAGCCTGGGCCTGCACACCGTGGCGGAGGGCGTGGAGAGCACCGATGCCTACGAGCTCCTCCGGGAGATGGGCTGCGAGGAGGCCCAGGGGTACCTCCTCAGCCGGCCGCTGCCCGCCGAGCAGTTCCTGAAGTGGCTCGAGCGCCAGAACGTCCGCCGCATCGACCGTGGGGTCGAGGTCGTCTCGTTCCTGCGGGAGCGGCGCATCGCGGCCGACGACGCCTGAGCCCGCCGCCGGCGTCCGCCCTCAGACGAGCGGCCAGGGGTAGCGGCGTCCCGTCTCGTCGACGGGGAAGCACCCGGAGGTCACGAGCGCCCGGGCCCGGGTGAGGAGGGCGTCTCGCTCGAAGGGGTCCAGCAGCTCGGCCAGGTCGTCGGGCAGGCCCTCGTCGATGAGCTTCGCCGTGTCCTCCAGGATCCGGGTCGGGATGGGGTGCCCGCCGAACTCCCAGACGACCGTCCGGAGCTTGAACTCCCGGTGGAACATCAGCCCGTGGTCGATGCCGCGGATGTGCCCGTCGAGGCCGAGCAGGACGTGGCCGCTCTTGCGGTCGGTGTTGTTGCCGATGAGATCGAACGCGCACAGCGCCTGGAGCGCGGGGTGGTGGATCTCGTCCTCGACGAGCGTGAAGTAGTGCTGCTCGAAGTCGGCATCCACGAAGGCCTGCACGGACCCCATCCCGAGCGGCCCGTCGCGCCGGACCGTGACCGGCACGAGGTCCCACCCGAGGGCGGCGGACAGCTCGTAGGCCGCCACCTCGCGGTGATCCAGCCCCGAGGGGAAGTCCCACAACGGACGCTCGCCCCGCCGCGGCTTGTAGATCGCCCGGGTCGCCTCATCGCCCCGTCGCACCTCGCACAGGTAGGTGCCGTTGGAGCTCCAGGGCATCCGACCGAGCAGCTCGAGGTCACCGTCTCGGAGCAGCGCCGCCACCACGGCGTCCTCGCCGCCCGTACCGCCCTCGGCCATCAGTTCATCCGGGGACAGGCGTGGCCATCGGGGTCGATGGGCAGACCGCAGAACCGACACGGCGGCCGGCCGGCCGCGACCACCTCGCGGCTGTGGCGCACGAACGCCGCCACCTGGGCCCGGGTCAACCGCAGGCGCACGGACGCGCCGAGGCGGTCCTCGTCGTCCTCGTCCTCGTCGTCCTCGTCGTCCGCGTCCGGCCCGTCGGTCAGCTCCTCCAGGACCACGACGATCCGGTCGGCCGGCTCGTCGTAGGCCACGCCGATCGAGCCGACGGTCCAGAGGTCGATCACGGGCTCGACCAGGCTGAGGTCGGCGGGGCTGACGCCGAAGGGGGCGGGCTCGAGGTCGTCGAGCAGACCGTCGAAGTACTCGGCCAGGGCCGCCACCTGCTGCTTCTCGCAGCGCAGCGACAGGGTGAGGGCGTCGTCGCGGACCTGCAGGTAGAAGACGCGCCGGCCGGCGGGGCCCTCCGTGCCGACGGTGAACACGTCGGGGCTGGGCAGGTCGTACGAGGTGCTCACGACGGGGCGAGGGTCCGGAGGTCGCCGGTGGAGTTGACGGCCAGCACGACGGGTCCGTCGACCGTGTAGAGGATGGCCGACACCGAGCAGGGCGAGATGACGATGCGCTGGAACAGGTCGAGGTGGGTCCCCATGGCATGGGCCACGGCCGCCTTGATCGGGTCGGCGTGGGACACCGCCACGACCGTGCCGCCCGGGTGCTCACGGCGGAGGCGGTCGAGCTCGGTGGTGATGCGGCCCTGCATCTCGGTGAAGGACTCGCCGCCGGGGAAGCGGAAGCCGCTGGGGTTGCGCTGCACGGTCCGCCACTCGGGCAGCTTCGACAGGCGCTTCAGCTCGGCGCCGGTCCACTCGCCGAAGTCGGCCTCGAGCAGGCCCTTGGCGCGGCGCACCCGCAGGCCGAGGGCCTGGGCGATGGGCGCGGCGGTCTCCTGGGTGCGCTCGAGCGGCGACGCGTAGACGGCGGCCACCTGCCGCTTGTCGTCCTGGAGGGTGGCGATGCGCTCCGCCACGGCACGGGCCTGCTCGACGCCGCGCTCGGCCAGGTGGAGGCCGGGGGCGCGGCCGGGGAGCACCTTGCCGGTGGTCGGGGTCTGCCCGTGGCGCACGAGCAGGACGAGCGTGGACGGCGGGGGAGGGGTGGTTCGAGCCATCGTCGGCCGCCACCGTATCGGCCGATCCGGTCGCGCCGACCCGACCGGCCGCTAGGTTCGCCGCCGTGGTCGACCGCGCCGCCGCTGCTCGCCTGGCCGAGGTGGAGGCCGCCGTCATCGACTGCCGGGCCTGTCCTCGGCTCGTCGCGTGGCGGGAGGAGGTGGCTCGCGAGCGTCGGGCCGCGTTCCGCGACGAGGAGTACTGGGGACGTCCCGTGCCCGGCTTCGGGGACCCGGGCGCGTCGCTGATGGTCGTGGGCCTGGCCCCGGCGGCCCACGGCGCCAATCGAACCGGGCGGATGTTCACCGGCGACCGCAGCGGCGACTTCCTCTACGCCGCGCTCCATCGCACCGGCTTCGCCAACCAGCCCACGAGCACGTCGCGGGACGACGGCCTCGTGCTCCGCGACGCGTGGATCACCGCTCCGGTGCGCTGTGCGCCACCTGCCAACAAGCCCACGCCCGACGAGCGGGACCGCTGCCGGTCCTACCTCGAGCAGGAGGTGGCCATCATCGACCCGACGGTGTTCCTGGTCCTCGGCGCCTTCGGCTACCAGGCCCTCTGCGGGATCCTCGGTGTGCGCCCCCGGCCGCCCTTCGGCCACGGGGTCGAGGTAGCGCTGCCCCACGGCCGCTGGATCCTGGGCAGCTACCACGTGAGCCAGCAGAACACCTTCACCGGCAAGCTCACCGAAGCGATGCTCGACGCCGTCCTCCTGAGGGCCCGGGAGCTCGTCGCCGGTCAGGACACGAGGGAGCGGATCTCGCCGAGGGCGTAGAGCAGCGCGGTGACGCCCAGGAACGAGCCCACCACGACCCGCAGGCGCCGGTCGGCGGCTCGGATGGCGACGGCCGCGCCCAGGCGGGCGCCGGGCACGACGCCGACCACGAGCGCACCGACGACCCGCCAGTCGACCTGGCCCTGGAGGGCGTGGGTGATGGTGCCCGGCACCGCGAAGGCCCCGACGCACACGAGGGACGTGGCGATGGCGGGCTTCACCTCGAGCTGGGCGAGGGCGATGAAGGCGGGGACCATGATCACGCCGCCGCCGATGCCGAGCAGGCCCGAGAGCAGGCCGGCCACCACGCCGATGCCGATGCACCGGGGCACGGGGATCCCCTCGTCGGCGAGGGGCGGCACCGTCGGTGTGAGGGCTGCATCGGGCGCCTCGGGGGCGTCGGTCTCGGCCAGCGGCTCCCCGGCGGCGGCCACGGCCGTGGCCGGGCCGGGAGCGGTCCCCATCCGGTAGGCGGAGAGCCCGAGCAGCGCGGCGGTGAGGAGCTGGAGCAGGTGCCCCTCGCCGGGGACGTGGTCGGCGGCGACGCTGCCCACCACCGCCGCGAGGGCTCCCGCCGGGACGGTGGCGGCCACCGCCGGCCAACGGATGAGGTCCTCGCGGGCGTAGCGCCAGGCTCCCGAAGCGGCCCCCGGGACGATCACCGGCAGGGCTGTCCCGATGACGGCCAGCGGCTCGAGGCCCAGGAGGCGCATGCCGGGCTGGGAGATCACCCCGCCCCCCACCCCGAACACCCCGGAGAGGAGGCCGGTGGCCAGGCCGATCACGACGGTGACGGCGTCGCGGAGGGGCCCGATGTCCACCGCTGAGGTCTACTCCACGCCGCCTGCGTGCCATGTCGCCCGGCCCGGGCGGGCCATGGACGAAATGGTCACCTCGGGCCATTCCCAGGGTGATGGCCCGGCGCGACGCTGCCCGCATGTTGCTGCATCGCCGTCGCCTCCAGGTGCTCGACAGCTACGAGGTCATCGGTCAGCCGGTGGTCTCAGGGACACGGTTGTCCTACGTGTCGCGGGTGGAGCACGCCGTTCGCCCGTACACCGCCACGCAGATCCCGAGCGGGACGGCCACCGGTCTCGCAGCCGTGTCCGAGGCCCTCCGGGCCACTCTCGGCCCCGGCTCCGCGCTGGCCTGAGCGGACCTGGGCCCGGCCGTCCCCGGCCGTCGGGGGTCAGGTCTTGGCCGGGTTGCGGGGGAAGTCGACCGCCGTCGCGGGCCAGCGGTCCCGGCTCTTCTGGGCCAGCTTGTTCATGAGGGCGATGGCGCCCGGATCCTCGTCGCCCGGGCGGGCGATGATCGAGCCGTCGGCGATCATCCGGCTGATGATCTCCCGGCCGAGGTCGGTCCGCACGATGGTGAGGGTCCAGTCGTTGTCCTTGCCGATGCCCCCCGTGGAGATGTCGGCGTGCTCGGCGGCGAAGTCGGGGCAGTGGGTGCAGCCCTCCCGCGTCCAGGCGTGGCACTCCTTGAGGTTGATCTCGTGGTAGCTGCCGTCGCGCATCCAGATCTGGAAGACGCCCTTGATGTTCATCTTCACCATCTCGGACTTGGCCAGCCCGTACTTGGTCCAGAACAGCTCGTCGAAGATCGAGTCGTCGAAGGTCTTCGAGCAGAGGAGCCCGATGTTGAAGACGAAGGGCTTGGACACCTTGCCGATCTTGCGGCTCCACATCACCGGCGGCACCGAGCTCTGGCAGCTCATGCCGACGAGGGCCAGCTTCGAGAACCCCTTCTCGAGGGCCTCGTCGAGGGCCAGCGTGTTGGCCGAGTAGGTGTAGCGGGAGCCCGCGGCCGCCAGCACCTCGTCCTTCGTGGACGCCACGCCGGGGCGGGCCTTCCACCCGTCCTCGCCGGTGCCCTCCACGTAGGACGTCAGGGCGGCGTCGATGTAGCCGTGCTCGAGGGCCCAGATGAGCAGGGCCGACACGAACCCGCCGTCCTGGCCCATCTTGTGGACCATGTCGTCGCTGGCCCGGGTGAGCATGATGTCCTGGTAGATGCCGGCCGCCTCGTCGGGCTGGCGGACCCGGGCGAAGAGGTGCTCGTCGGCGGAGGGCTCCCAGGCTCGGAAGCGGGGGCAGGCCCGGGTGCAGGAGGTGCAGCCCTTCTCGCCGTGGATGCAGTTGTCGAGGCCGAGCTCGTCCTCGAGGTGGAACGGCTTGTAGGCCCCGGGCGCGTGCTCGTAGCCGATCACGTCGTGGGGGCAGGCGATCACGCATCCCGCGCACCCGGTGCAGAGCCCCGAGGTGATGACCTCGGCGTAGAGCTCCTTCCACTGGAGCGTCCACCGCTCCTTGTTGCCCGCCGACAGCGCGTACGGGCCCCCCTCACCGGTCTCCGTGACGGTCATGCAACGACTCTACGCAGGCCCTCCGGTCGCCCCGGAACTCCTGGGCGCGCGACCTGCTCATCCGGACGCAGGCGCACAGGTTCGGCGGAGGGAGGGGAGCGGGTCGGTTCGACCGCTGCGGGCTCGTCGGCCAACATTCCGGCATGGACCTGACCTACCCGGCCGAGGCCGAGGAGTTCCGCACCGAGATCCGGGGCTGGCTGCAGGAGAACCTCCCGGCCGGCTGGTTCGACGAGGGCTTCGAGATGACCCCCGACGAGCGGGCCGCGTTCAACGAGGCGTGGCCGGCCAAGCTCTACGGCGGTGGCTGGATCTGCGCCACGTGGCCCAAGGAGTACGGCGGCAAGGGCCTGACGCTGATGCAGGGCGTCGTGCTGGCCGAGGAGTTCGCCCGGGCCAAGGCGCCTCTGCGGGCCGACTTCTTCGGCGACACGCTCGTCGGTCCCACCATCCTGCAGTGGGGCACGGAGGAGCAGAAGAAGGAGTTCCTGCCCAAGATCATGAAGGGCCAGATGCGCTGGTGCCAGGGCTTCAGCGAGCCCGACTCGGGCAGCGACCTCGCCTCGCTCAAGACCACCGCCGTGCTCGACGGCGACGAGTGGGTGATCAACGGCCAGAAGGTGTGGACCACCCAGGCGCAGTTCGCCGACTACTGCTTCCTTCTGGCCCGCACCGACCCGGACGTCGTGAAGCAGGCCGGCATCTCGTACCTGCTCGTCCCCATGGACCAGCCCGGCATCGAGGTGCGTCCCATCACCCAGCCCGACGGCACCGCCGAGTTCAACGAGGTCTTCTTCGCTGACGCCCGCTGTCCCGAGGCCAACGTCGTCGGCGGCCTCAACAACGGGTGGGCCGTCGCCAACACCACCCTCGGCTTCGAGCGGGGCCAGTCCGCGACCACGGGCTACCGCCGCTTCGAAGAGGAGTTCCGGCTCATGGTGGAGGCGGCGGAGGAGAACGGCGCCATCCACGACGCGGGGATCCGCCAGCGCCTGGCCACCTACTGGACGAAGATCCAGATCACCCGGATCAACGGCCTCCGCTCGCTCACCGTCGCCGTGACCGGCAAGAAGGACCCCTCCGTCTCGGCCCTCGGCGCCACCAACAAGATGTGGTGGTCCGAGATGCACAAGGCGGCGATGGAGCTGGCCCTCGACATCTACGGCCCGGGCGCCATGCTGGCCGACTGCGGACCCGAGAGCGGGTCGTGGCCGGCCACGATGCGCAACGTCGAGCGGGACGGGTACTCGGTCAGCCCGATGCTGTCGGCGTTCTTCTTCAGCCGGTCCGAGACGATCTGGGGCGGCACCTCGCAGATCCAGCGCAACATCGCGGGGGAGAAGGTGCTCGGGCTCCCGAAGGAGCCCAAGGTGCTGGCCAAGTAGCGACGGTCGGGGCCGGGCGACTGTCGAGGGCACTCGGCCCGCCGGTACCCTTCCGCCTCGCATGCCGGCGACCCCCCAACGCCCGGCGCGCGCCCGGTCTTGGGCGCAGCGCCTCGTCATCCTGGCCGGGGTGGGCACCGTCCTGGTGTCCGGGCTGGCCGCCGGGGGCGCGGCCTACTTCGGCCTGCGTCTGTCCCAGATCGACCGGGTCGACGGCATCGACATCAGCGGCGCCGCTCCGGGGGAGCCGGCCAACTACCTGCTCGTCGGCAGCGACAGCCGGGAGGGCCTCGACCCGGACCTGAGCGGCTTCTCCGACGACGGACAGGACGGGTGCGACTGCACCGACACGATCATGTTGCTCCGGGTCGATCCGCAGGCCCAGACCGCGAGCATCCTGTCCTTCCCCCGCGACCTGATCGTCGAGATCGCCGGCACCGGCAAGAAGGCCCGCATCAACAGCGCCCACGCCCACGGCGAACAGGTGCTGATCGACACCATCGAGCAGACCTTCCAGGTGCCGATCCACCACTACGTCGAGATCGACTTCGTCGGGTTCGAGAAGCTGGTCAACGCCGTCGGCGGAGTGCCGCTCTGGTTCGACGCCCCCGTCCGGGACACACACACCGGCCTGTCCATCCCCGAGGCAGCCTGCCAGGTCCTCGACGGCGACCAGGCCCGCAAGTTCGTCCGGTCCCGCTACCTCCAGTACCAGGACGAGGACGGCGACTGGCACACGGACCCGACGGCTGATCTCGGGCGCATCACCCGGCAGCAGATCTTCATCCGTCGTGCGGTGTCGAAGGCCGTGAGCGAGGGACTTGCGAACCCCGTCACGTTGAACGAGCTGGTCTCGGCCGGCGTGGAGAACGTGCGCCTCGACAAGCAGCTCGATGCGGGCGACCTGCTGGCCCTCGGTCGACGCTTCGCCAAGTTCGATGCGGAGACGCTGATCGGCTACAGCATCCCCACCCAGCCCCGGAAGACCTCCTCCGGGGGCTACGGGGGTGAGGAGGCGCTGCTCCGCCAGGCGGAGCCGATCCTCAACATCTTCCGTGGGCTGCCCCCGGGCACCGTCAGCCCACAGGCCATCGAGCTGACGGTGCTGAACGGCTCCGGCGTGCAGGGCCAGGCCGCCGACGCCGCCGGGGCGCTGGGCGAGATCGGCTTCGCCGTCGAGGACGTCGCGTCGTACCCCGACGGCCCGCTGGCCCGGACGACGGTGCGGTTCGGGCCCGGCGGGGAGGACGCCGCTCGGCGCGTCGCTCGTCACGTCACCGGCGGAGCCGACCTGGTGCTCGACGAGGACCTGGACGAGGGCACGGTGACCCTCATCACCGGGACGGACTTCACGACGGTCCACGAGCAGCCGGCCCCGGAGGGCTCAGCGGACGACATCCGCAGCACCACCTCGACGACCGCGCCCGCCGTCACCCCGGGGGAGACCCCCACGTCTGGCGGTCCGGCCACGACGACCACGACGACCGCCCCGCCCGTGGGCTACGGCACCGGCGAGCCGCCGCCGGGCGTCAGGTGCGGGTAGGCGCGGACCCCATGACCCGGGCGGTGCCGCCGCGAGGCGCGGGACCCACCACGGGGGTCGAGGCGCCGGCATCCGTACCGGGACGGGTGTACACCTCGTAGCGGCTCCGTCCCGCCTCCTTGGCCCGGTAGAGGGCGAGGTCGGCGTCGCGGAGCAGGTCGTCGGCGCTCAGGGCAGCGTCGTAGGCGATGCCGATCGACGCCGTCGCCCGGACCGGACCGGAGGACAGCGCGATGGGGACAGTGAGCGCACCGGCGATGCGATCGGCCAGGAGGCGGGAGGCGTCGAGCGAGGTGACCCCCTCGGACAGCACGACGAACTCGTCGCCGCCGAAACGGGCCACGGTGTCCCCCTCGCGGACGACGGAGGAGATCCGTTGGGCCACCCCGATCAGCAGCTCGTCACCGGCCTTGTGCCCGAGCGTGTCGTTGACAACCTTGAAGTGGTCCAGGTCGATGAACAGCAGCGCCGTCGGGCGCCCGCCCGTGGTGACGAGCCGCCGTTCCAGCCGGTCGAGGAGCATGGCGCGGTTTGGAAGGAGGGTGAGGGTGTCGTGGAAGGCCTGCCAGTGGAGCTGGGCCATGGCGTCCTGCTCGGCCCGCTCGGCCGCCCGCTGCTGGGTGATGTCGGCGAAGGCCGCCACGACGCCGACGAGGGTGCCGGTGTCGTCATGGACGGGCTCGGTGGCGAGACGGAGCATGACCAGCTCGCCCGATCGGTTCCGCCACCCCACCAGCTGGTCGGAGGTCGGCTCACCGGTGCGCAGCGTGTGCCAGATCGGCCGCTGGTCCATCGGCAGCGGCGTCCCGTCCTCCTGGTAGGACTCCCAGAGGCCGGCCCGGAACCGCTCCGTGAGCTCTTCGGCGGTGTACCCCATCAGGTGCTGGCCGGCCCGGTTGAGGAGCTTGACCTCTCCCGTGAGCGTGCAGAGCGCCACCCCCTGTTCGAGGGCGTCGAGGCTGGCTCCCTGGGTGGCCTGGCTCGACAGGAGCGCCTCCAGGGTGGCCTTGCGCTCGGTGATGTCCTGGATCTGGGAGATGAAGTGGAGCGGCCGGCCCGCGTCGTCCCGCACGAGCGACACGTCGAGCTGCACCGTCACGAGGCGGCCGTTCGCGTGGAGGTACCGCTTCTCCATCGAGTAGCGGTCGACCTCACCCCGCAGCACCTGACCCACCAGGTCGAGATCGGTCTCCAGGTCGTTGGGGTGGGTGATCTCCTGGAATGTGAGCTGGAGGAGGTGGTCGGCCGGGTGGCCCACGATCCGGCACAGCGCATCGTTGACCCGCAAGAAGCGGCCTTCCGGGCTGACGAGCGCCACGCCGATGGGGGCGGCCTCGAAGGCCATCCGAAAGCGCTCCTCGGCCAGCACCAGGGCGGCGTGCTCGGCCCGCAGGCTGTGCTCGGAAGCGGTGCTCTGCCACAGGAACGCCGTCGTCAGGGCCACGAGAGCCAGCCACTCGATCAAGGGGTGGTCGGGCGACACCAGTCGCGCCGCGGCGACCGCCCCTCCGCACGCTCCGGCACACAGCGCGGCCCGGAGCACGAAGCTGCTCCACACCGGCCTGCCCGTCGATGCCGCCATGCCGCTGTGCATCGGCGCCTCGACGAGCCGAGTCGAGGGGAAATCACCGAATGGCCCGAACGGACCACCCGTGTCAATGGCCCGCCGCCGGCGCAGGTTTCCCACCTCGGTGTTGGCGCCTCGGCAGGACTCGAACCCATCGAGTGGGTTCGGCGTTGTCCCTGGTCAGGGGCGCATTTCCCCAGGTCAGGCCGCATTTCTAGGCCCCTCTCGCTGACCGCTGCTGACCGCCGTTTACCCCCATTTCGCGCCCTCTCGCGCCCTGCACGCGCCCTGCGCGCGCCCTGGAAGCGGCCTCGGGTGGAACTCGGCAGGTGGGCCGATCGACCCGCTAGGCCCGTATCGCCAGCGGCGATACCATCCACTCCGGGTGGAGGCTGAGGACCCCAGGAAGGTGCGAGACGTGGCGGCCCAGAGCGACGCGATCATCGGAGTGACTGCTCCCCGAGCTGCCCGCATCATGGGCCTCTCGTTGAAGCACCTTGCAGCGTGGGAGCTCAGCGGCCTGGTCAGGCCCCAGACGCACCGCCGCCTCGGTGGCCGCCACATCCGGGTCTACGGCATCCCCGAGCTCGTGGAGCTCGCCATCGTCCGGGAGCTGCGCAGCCGCAACGTGTCGATCCGCCGGCTTCGCCGCATCGTCGAGGCCCACCGCGAAGAGGTCCCGCACCCGCTGCGCGAGCTCCGGTGGGCGGTCGACGGTCGCGACGTCTACGTCGGCTTCGACAACGACACCTGGGCCGGCGGCCGCCGACCCCGGCAGGGCGTGATCGTCGAGGCCCTCAACCTCGAGGAGCTCCGAGCCACCGTGCGCCAACGGGCGCTCGAGCGCGAGGCGCACAAGGTCGGCGAGTTCGAGCAGCGAGCGGGCACGCTCGGCCACAAGAAGGTCTTCGCCGGCACCCGCACGCCGCTGGCGGCCGTGAAGCCCTACATCGACCGGGCGCTGGCCGACGAGGAGATCCTCGAGGCCTTCCCGCACCTTGCCCCCGAAGATGTCGCCGCAGCCCGCAGGGAGCTGGCGAGCGCGTAGGTGCGCTTCTACCTCGACAACGACGTGGACGCTCGGTGCCGTCGCGTCGTGGCGCCCCCGCACGACTGCTGGACGGCGGCCGACGCCGGGCGCAGCGATGCCGATGACGCCGACCAGGCGGTCTACGCCCACGAGCAAGGAGCCGTCTTGGTCACCCACGACCGGGAGTTCACGGGGTGGCGCCGGCGAGCCGGGATCGGCCAGCACGTGCGGCTCTGCT
>DASUDP010000015.1:0-30880 GCA_036275535.1 Acidimicrobiales bacterium
GCCGGCCTGGCCCGGACCCGCTGACGGATGTCGGGCGCCTCGATGCGGCGCTCAGGCGACGGTGCCGACGACGGTGGGTTGGTTCTTGGACTGGACGACGCCGCCAGCGTGCTCCTCGGTCACGGCGAGGGCGGCCAGGGAGCCGCTCGAGTGGAACGGCACGACCTCGGGGTGGCCGCCCAGCACACCGAGGGAGACCAGCCCATCGGGGGTCTGCCCCCAGAGCTGGTAGGTGCGATCAGCGGGCAGGGCCGGGAGGTCCTGGGCCATCAGGTAGCCGGAACCGTCAGGCAGCAGCACGGCGGACACCGCCAGCTGGCCGTCGGGCGAGGCGAGGTCGGCCTTGATGGCGGCCGGGTCGATGAGGGCGGCGTTGGCGGCCCGGAGGAGGGCGTCGTCGACCATGGCCGCCTGCATCTCGTCGAGCTCCTGCTCCTGGCGGACCACCTTCACGCCGAGGACCGCGATGACGACGGCGGCCGCCGCGGCGAGGGCCGAGACGACGATCCGGCTCGTGACGGGACGGCGGGCGGCGCGGATGGGCGTGATGGAGGCCGGCGTGGGTGCCTCGGGTAGGGCGAGGCGCATCGGCGGCGGCGTCTCCTCCAGGCTGCCGACGATGCGGTCCCACAGGCCGTCGGGGGCGGCGCCGCCGCTGTTGCCGAGGAGGGCGGCGACCTCTCGGTGGTCGGCAACCTCGGCCCGGCACCGGGGGCACTCGGCGAGGTGGGCCTCCACGAGCGCCGCCTCGTCGGGATCCACGGCGTGGAGAGCGTAGGCGCCGAGCAGCTCGGCGATCGCGTCGTGGCTCGTGGGATCGGTCACAGGTCTCCTCCCACGCCGGCACCGGCGAGCTCGCCGCGCATGCGCTTCAGCCCGGCTCGGATCCGGCTCTTCACGGTGCCCTCGGGCTCCCCCAGGATGTCCGCCACCTCTCGGTAGGTGTGCCCCCCGAAGTAGGCCAGGGCGATGGCTTGACGCTCCCCGTCGGGCAGCGCGGCGAGCGCCTCCTTGACCCGCTCGGCGACCGAGAGGTCCAGGACCTCGTGCTCCAGGTCGTAGCCGCCCTCGGCCGTGCGGCGGACGTCGCGCTCCTCGCGCTGGCGACGCGACATCTCCGAGCGGAGCAGGTCCACCGACCGGCCGTGGCACTGGGCCAGGAGGTAGGACCGCAGCGTCCCGCGCTCGGGGTCGAACTTCTCGGGCTGGTTCCACAGGCGCAGGAACACCTCCTGCACGACCTCCTCGGCCAGCGTGGCGTCGACCAGTAGGCGGCGGGACAGCGCGAAGACGGCACCGGCATGGCGCCGGTAGGCCTCGGCCAGCGCGGCCTGCTGGTAGCGGCTGATCGCCACCACCAGCACCGCGTCGCTGGCGCCGGTGAGGTCGAGGTCGGTGGAGCGGGCCATGGCGTCGCCTTCTACGGGGCCGCTCGCACCACCGGATGACGCCGACCCAGCCGGATCCGTCACCGCTTGTCGAACCTCGTGACGACCTCCAGGTGGGAGGTGTGGGGGAAGAGGTCGACCAGGGTGGCGTCCACCAGCCCGTAGCCGGCATCGGCCAAGAGCTTCGCATCGCGACCGAGGGCGGCGGCATCGCAGCTGACAAGGGCCAGCCGCTGGGCCTGGCTGGCCCGCACGGCCGCAACCCCTTGGCGCCCCAGGCCGGCCCGAGGCGGGTCGGCCACCACGGCTGCCGCCCGCTTGCCCCGCCAGCGAGCGGCGTCGCCCCGCACGACGCGGGCCTGGCGGTCGCTCAGGTTGACCCGGGCATCGGCGGTGGCCGACGGGCTCGACTCGACCAGCGTCACCGGCCCGGTGGCGAGCGTGGCCCCGAAGAGGCCGACTCCGCCGTAGAGGTCGACGAGGTGCCCTCGGCCGACGAGCACATTGCCCAGTGCGGCCTGCACGCCGGCGACGAGGGCCTCGGCGCCGTCGGGACGGGACTGGAAGAAGGAGTGCGCCGAGATCCGCCACCGGCGTCCGGCCAGCTCCTCGTGGTACCAGGCGCGCCGGCCCGCGGCGAGCTCCGCCTCGCCGACGACCCGCACCCCCGCCGGGACCTGCGCCTGAGCCGGGTCGCCCGCCACCACGACGAGGCGCTCGCCGGTGCGGGCCCCGGCCCGGAGCACGACCTCCCCGTCGGGGAAGCGCGCCTCGCGCACCAGCTCGTCGAGGAGGGGATGGGCCACGAGACACGGCCCGACCGGCACGGGATCGTGGCTGCCGCGGTGGCGGAGGGCGAAGTGGCCGTCGGCGGCCAGGCCCCGCAGCGAGGTGCGGTAGCCGGTGTCGGGCAGGTCCGGACCCAGCGCGACGTCGACCTCGAGCCGGGCCTGCCGGCGCAGCGCGTCGCTGACGATGGCGGCCTTGAGCCGGCGCTGCCCGGCCGGGGTGATGTGCTGCCAGTCGCAACCCCCGCAGCCGGCGGCCACGAACGGGCAGGGCGGCCGCGTGCGGTCCTCGGAGGCGACCAGCACCTCGGTGGTGGTGGCCCGGGAGAAGTCCTTGCGACGGTCGTGGACCTCGGCCCGGACGCGTTCCCCGGGCAGGGCACCGGCCACGAAGACCACGCGGCCGTCGTCGTCGCGCCCCAGGCCGTCTCCCCCCGCCACGACCGTGGTGATGTCGATCGTCACGGGGTCCACCCGGGGCAGCGTAGGTGCCGGGCCCACCGGTCCCTCGTGCGAGGATGGAGCCGATGAGCGACCGCCCTGGATCCGACCGCCGAATCGAGATCGCCCCCTCAGTGCTGCCGGCTGACTTCTCGCGCCTCGGCGAGGAGGTGGCAGCCCTCGAAGCGGCCGGCGTCGATCGCATCCAGTGGGACGTGATGGACGGGCGCTTCGTCCCCAATCTGACCTTCGGGCCCGACGTGATCGCCGCCTGCCGACCTCAGGCGTCGGTCCTCTTCGAAGCACACCTCATGGTCGAGGAGCCGGACGACCTGGCCAGCCGCTACGTCGACGCCGGCTGCGAGCTGCTCATCGTCCACGCCGAGGCCACCCGCCACCTGCACCGCTCGCTCGGGCACATCCGGTCGCTCGGCGCCCGGGCCGGGGTGGCCCTCAACCCCGCCACGCCACCGGAGGCCGTCGAGCACGTCCTCGACCTGTGCGACCTCGTCCTGGTCATGACGGTCAACCCGGGCTTCGGCGGCCAGGACTACATCGCCTCCATGGAGCCCAAGATCGCCGCTGTCCGCCGGCTCATCGTCGACGGCGGACACGATGTCGACCTAGAGGTCGACGGCGGCATCGGGCCGACCACCATCGAGGGCGCCGCCGCGGCGGGGGCCAACGTCCTCGTCGCCGGCTCCGCCCTCTACCGCGATGCCGAGGGCCTGGCCCACGCCGTCGCGGAGCTGCGCTCGCGGGCTGAGTCCACCCGAGCCTGACCATGGGCGCGCGCAGCAGTCGGAGGGCGAGCCGGCTGCTGGCCGCCACCGTGGCCGTAGCCCTCACGGCCTCCTGCAGCGATGACGAGGGCAGCGTCGAGGCGCTGTGCTCGGCGCTGCGGAAGGACCCGTCGATCGCCACCACCTTCGACGGCTTCGACCCCACCGATGTCGAGACCGCCCTCGACCAGCTGCGGTCGGCCCGGGTGAAGCTGGGCGAGCTGCGCGACGCCGCGCCCGCCGAGGTCAAGGGCGACCTGAGCGTGGAGATCGACTACGTCCAGGCCCTCGCCGACGCGCTCGACGGGATGGCCGGTCGAGATGCCGCCGACATCGTGGCCACCGTGCAGCAGGTCACCGCTGACCACGCCGATGTGGACGAGGCGGCCGCCAACCTCGCGGCCTTCGAAGAGAGCTCCTGCCGCTAGGGACTAGCCGGCCGCCGCAGCCGCGGTGTCGCTGCGCTTCTCGCGCACGTGATCGATGATGCCGTAGTCCTTGGCCTGCTCGGCCGTGAACCAGCGATCGCGCTCGGAGTCGGCTTGGACCTGCTCCACCGTCTGGCCCGTGTGGTGGGCGATGCGCTCGGCCATGAGCCTCTTGATGTAGATGAGCTGCTCGGCCTGGATGGCGATGTCGCTGGCCTGGCCCCGGACGCCGCCGGAGGGCTGGTGCATCATGATCCGGGCGTGGGGCAGGGCGAACCGCTTGCCGGGCTCACCGGCGGCGAGGAGGAACTGGCCCATCGAGGCGGCCAGGCCCATGCAGATCGTGGCCACGGCGGGGTTCACGAACTGCATCGTGTCGTAGATCGCCATGCCGGCCGTGACCGACCCGCCGGGGCTGTTGATGTAGAGCCAGATGTCCTTGTCCGGGTCTTCGCCCTCGAGGAAGAGCATCTGGGCGCAGATGATGTTGGCGATGTCGTCGTTGACGTCGGTGCCGAGGATGATGATCCGGTCCTTGAGGAGCCGGTTGAAGATCTCCGACGTGGGGCTGCCCATGGGGCTCTGGGCGTAGGGCATCGGCGGCAGGTCAGGCGTAGGGGTCATCCCGGCCGAGGCTAGCGGCGCCGAGCCGCTCCCCCGCACGGCCAGGACTCACGTCCTGGCGGACGAATCCCCCGAACGGGCCGGTCAACAGGACCGGCCGCCAGCCCCTTCGAGTGTCGAGCTGAGCAGAAGTGCCGGCGGTGGGATTCGAACCCACACTGCACGCGCCCTAAACGCGTCGTCTCTGCCGTTGGACTACGCCGGCTGGCTCCTTGCGAACGCACCACGTCGGGGTCAGCGCGTGGCAGCTCGGGCAGAGGATACGAAGGTTCTCGAGGCGATTGTCGCTGTGGTCCCCATTCAGGTGATCGAGTGTCGGCGGAATCCGCTCACCGAGCCGCCGCCGGGCCGACAACCTGCGTAGGGTCCGGGCATGAAGGTGCACGACCTGGCCACGCCGGCGCTGCTCGTGGACGTGCACGCCTTCGACCGCAACGTCGACCGCATGGCGCAGCGCTGGCCCGGGCCGTCCCTCCGGCCCCACGTCAAGGCCTTCAAGTCGACCGCCCTCGCCCACCGCCTCGCCGAGGCCGGGCACCGCGCCTTCTGTTGCGCCACGGTGAAGGAGGTGGCCGGCATGGCGGCAGCGGGCCTCGGCGAGGACCTGCTGCTGGCCAACGAGTGCCTCGACCTGTCCCGGCTGACGCCGATCGTCAAGGCGGGGCGGGCCGACATCACGGTGGCGGTCGACTCCCCGGAGACGATCCGCGCCGCCGCCCTGGCCCGGGTCCCCCAGGTGCTGATCGACGTCGAGGTCGGGCTCCCCCGCTGCGGGTGCGACCCGGCTGACGCAGGCCGCCTGGCCGACCTGGCCCGGTCGCAGGGCCTGGAGGTGCGGGGCGTCATGGGCTACGAGGGCCACCTGATGCGCGAGCCCGGCGACACCAAGGCGGAGCTGGTCGAGCGATCGATGGCCCTGCTGCGGCAGGCCCACGCCGAGGTCGGCGGTGACGTGGTCTCCGGCGGCGGGACCGGCACCTGGGACGTCAACACCTGGGTGACCGAGCTGCAGGCGGGCTCCTACTGCCTGATGGACACGGAGTACACGCCGCACGCCCCCGGCTTCGAGAACGCCCTGTACGCCCTCGGGACGGTCATCTCGCGCTCCCCCAAGGGCTGGGCCGTGCTCGACACGGGCCTCAAGGCCTTCGGCATGGACCACGGCGACCCCACGGTGGTCGAGGCCGGGGACTGCTGGTTCGTGTCCGACGAGCACCTCACCTTCGGCGTGGCCGAGGGCGTCGACGTGAAGGTGGGCGACCGCGTGCGGGTGCTGCCCGCCCACGTCGACCCGACCATCAGCCAGCACGAGCGCCTCCACCTCGTCGACGGCGACGACGTCCTCGAGGTGTGGGACGTCGACCTCCGCCACTGGTGACCCCCACCGACCAACGTCTGTGGACCTGAGCGCACGCATGCCGTGCACCGACGTCCACAGACGTCGTCAGAGGTGGTGGGCGAGCTCGGTGAAGGCTCTCGAGCGGTGGCTGATGGCGTGCTTCTCGGCGGGGGTCATCTCGGCGAAGGTGCGGCCGTCGCCCTCGAGGGGGGCGACGAGGGGGTCGTAGCCGAAGCCGCCCGTGCCCCGTGGTGCATCGACGATCCGACCCTCGACGATCCCCCGCACCACGACCTCTCGGCCATCCGGCCACACGGCCGCCGCCGCGCAGACGTACCGGCAGCCTCGGCCCTCGGTGGGGACGCCGTCGAGCTCGCGCAGCACGCGCGGGATCCAGTCCCCCTCGGTCGTCCAGCGGGCCGACTGCACACCAGGAGCACCGCCGAGGTGGTCGATCTCGATGCCGGAGTCGTCGGCCACCGCCAGCTCACCGGAGGCGGCGGTCAGGGCCCGGGCCTTGATCAGGGCGTTCTCCTCGAAGGTGGTACCCGTCTCCTCGGCGCCCGTCTCGCGGGCTTCGACCTCGAAGGAGAGGCCGAGGATGTCCTGGACTTCGGACACCTTGTGGGCGTTGCCCGTCGCCAGCAGCAGCCGCGTCATCGGGGGGCGGGCGGCTCGCTCACCATCTCCTTCTGGAGGGAGATGAGCTCGTCGATGCCCTTCTCGGCCAGGCCGAGGAGGGTGTCCAGCTCGCCTCTGCTGTAGGGGGCGCCCTCCGCGGTGCCCTGCACCTCGACGAAGCCGCCGAGCGAGGTCATCACCACGTTCATGTCGACCTCGGCCCGGGAGTCCTCGACATAGGGGAGGTCGAGCACGGGCACGCCGTTCACCACGCCGACCGAGACGGCACCGCAGAACGCGGTGAGCGGGTGGGTGGAGATGGTCCCGGCCTGGACGAGGCGGGAGAGGGCGTCGTGCAGGGCCAGGTACCCGCCGCAGATCGATGCCGTGCGGGTCCCGCCGTCGGCCTGGAGCACGTCGCAGTCGACGATGACCTGGCGCTCGCCGAGCGACCGCATGTCGCACACGGCCCGCAGCGACCGACCGATCAGGCGCTGGATCTCCTGGGTGCGGCCGGAGGGCTTGCCGTCCTTGACCTCGCGGCGGATGCGCTCCGGGGAGGAGCCCGGGAGCATCGAGTACTCGGCCGTCACCCAGCCCTTGCCCTTCCCGCGCATCCAGCGGGGCACGTCCTCGTCGACCGAGGCAGTGCAGAGCACCCGCGTCTCGCCGAAGCTGACCAGGCACGAGCCGGCCGCCATGCGGGTGAAGTCCCGCTCGAAGGAGATGGGGCGGAGCTCGTCGGCGGCTCGGCCGTCGGGCCGGTTGGCAGTCGTCATGCCGGCATCCTCCCAGGCCACCGGAGGGTGCGGCGAGACGACCGGCCCGGACGGGGCTACGGCGCGTCGGGCCAGATGATCGGGTCGACGTCGTCGAGCTCCGGCCCCAGGAGCTGGCGACCCAGCCGGCGGAACCCGTCCACGTCGCCGCTGGAGCGCCAGCGGTGCCGTCCGGGACCTGCGGCAGGATCCCGCGCCAGAGCAGTGCCCTCGAGCAGACGGCGCACCTCGAAGGCCGTCTCGTCGGCCGAGGACACGAGGGTCACGTCCCGGCCCATGACGTCGCTGATGGTGCGGGCCAGGAAGGGGTAGTGGGTGCAGCCGAGCAGGAGGGCGTCGACCTTGGCCTCCCGCACGGGGGCGAGGAGCCGTTCGGCCAGGACCGACACCTGATCGCCGCGCGTCTCGCCCCGCTCCACGAACTCGACGAAGCCGGGGCACGCAGCACAGGTCAGCTCGAGCTGCGGCGCCACCCCCGCCATCGCCTGCTGGTAGGCGCCCGAGCCGATGGTGCCGACCGTCCCGATGACGCCGGCCCGGCCGCTGCGGGTGGCCCGGGTCAGCGCCCGCACCCCGGGTTCGATGACCCCCACGACGGGCACCTGGGCCCGCTGCTCGAGCCGATCGAGCCCGGTGGCGGCAGCCGTGTTGCAGGCCACGATCACCATCTTCACGTCGTGCTCCTGCACGAGCAGATCGGTGATCTGCTCGGCGAAGCCCCGCACCTCGCCGAGCGGCCGGGGCCCGTAGGGGTAGCGCCCCGTGTCGCCGACGTAGACGAGGTGCTCGGCCGGGAGGAGATCGATCGCCGCCCGGGCCACGGTGAGTCCGCCGAAGCCGCTGTCGAACATCCCGATGGGCCGGTCATCCACCGAGACGAGGCTACGGCCCTACGATCCGGAGATGGCTGACCTGACCCTGTGGCACAACCAGCGGTGCTCGAAGAGTCGTGGCGCGAAGGAGATCCTCGAGGCGGCGGGCGTCGCCTTCGACGAGAAGCGCTACCTCGAGGACCCGCCCACCGCGCCCGAGCTCGACGCGGTGCTGGCCGCGCTCGGCATGGAGCCATGGGAGATCGCCCGCATGGGCGAGGACGTCGCCAAGGAGCTGGGCCTGAAGGACCTGCCGCACGAGCGGGACCGCTGGATCGAGGTGATGGTGGCCAACCCCATCCTCATCGAGCGCCCGATCCTGGTGACGAGCGACGGTCGGGCCGTCGTGGGCCGCCCGCCGGAGGCCGTCGAGGCCCTGCTCTAGAAGTAGATGGTGGCCTTGGCCCGGGCCTCGACGACGTCGAGGTCGTCGGTCCAGACGCCAGCCGACAGGTACTTCCAGCCGCCGTCGCAGACGATCATGACGATCGTGCCCTCGTCGATCAGGCTGGCGGCCTTCACGGCCCCGGCTAGGATGGCGCCCGAGGAGATGCCGGCGAAGATGCCGACCTCGGTGAGGCGGCGCACCCACTCGATGGACTCCCGGGGCCGCACGATGAGGCGGCGGGAGAGGATGTCGTAGCCGTCGTTGTCGACGAAGACCGGCGGGATGAACCCCTCGTCGATGTTCTTTAGGCCGTCGACCATCTCACCGGCGGGGGGCTCGATGGCCCAGATCTGGACGTCGGGGTTGCGCTCCTTGAGGAAGCGGCCGACACCCATGAGCGTTCCCGAGGTGCCCAGCCCGGCGATGAAGTGGGTGACCTCGGGGACGTCCCGCCAGATCTCGGGACCGGTGCCCTCGTAGTGGGCCTTGGGGTTCGACGAGTTGCCGTACTGGAAGGGGAACCACCAGTCGGGGTGCTCCTCGGCCATCTTCATGGCCCGGCGCATGGCGCCGTTCGACCCCTCGGCACCGGGGCTGTCGATGATCTCCGCGCCCCAGGAGGCGAGGAGCTGGCGGCGCTCGACCGAGACGTTGTCGGGCAGGACGACCTTCAGGTGGTAGCCCCGCATCTTCGAGATCATGGCGAGGGCGATGCCGGTGTTCCCCGAGGACGACTCGAGGATCACCTGGCCGGAGTGCGGCGTGAGGATGCGGTCCTTCTCGGCGTCGATGATCATCTGCTTGGCGGCGCGGTCCTTCACGGACCCGCCCGGGTTCTGGCCCTCCAGCTTGGCCAGGATGCGCACGTTGGGGTTCGGGCTCAGCTGCGAGATGTCGACGATCGGCGTGTCACCGATGAGGTCGAGGGCGGATTCATAGACGGCCACGAGGCGCTCCGAGGGAAAGTCGACTGCCAGAGTCAGATTTTACCTCAGGCCCTCACCGATGACACCCCCGGGGGTGTGCGACTCCGCCCCAGGCTCAGGCGTCGACCACCGCCACGGTCTCCTCGGCGATGCACTCGTCGACGATCTGGAACGAGCGCAGCGTCGGCTCCTCGGCCCGCAGCGACACGATCACGTAGTGCCAGGCCGGATCCGGGGCCTGGGCCACGTCCGTCGGCGAGGGGTAGGCCTCGGTGTGGGTGTGGGAGTGCATGACGCCGATGATCTCGAGGCCCCGGCTCTCGGCGTCGCGATCGGCCCGCAGGTGGTCACGGGGGTCGATCGTGTACACCTTGCTCGACTCGGCGGCGTTGCGGCACGGGTAGAAGGCCGTGCACCGACCACCCCCGGGCGGGCCGGCCAGGAGGCCGCAGGCCTCGTCGGGTAGGCCGTCGTAGGCGTGGCCCACCATCTCGTTCCAGGTGCGTCGGGTCAGCTGCAGCACGGCCGGACCATACCGGTCGTGCCCGGGCAGCCCAGCCCGGTACCCTGCGGGCCCCATGCGTCCCTCCGGCGACAAGGCGGGCAAGGCCGCCGCCCCCAAGGTCGTGGCGACGAACCGCAAGGCCCGCCGCAACTACGACATCCTCGACACCCTCGAGGCAGGCCTCGTCCTGCGCGGCTCCGAGGTGAAGTCCATCCGGGACGGGCAGGTGCAGATCGGCGACGCCTTCGCCCGCATCGACGACCGGGGCGAGATGTGGCTCCACAACCTCACCATCGCCGTCTACGCGTACTCGCAGGCCCACACCGGCCACGACGAGACCCGCAAGCGCAAGCTCCTCCTCCACCAGCACGAGATCGAGCGCTGGCGAGCCCGGGTCGAGCCCGAGCACCTCTCGCTCATCCCGCTGTCGATCTACTTCAAGGACGGCCGGGCCAAGGTGGAGCTGGCGCTGGCCCGGGGCCGCCGCAGCTACGACAAGCGCCAGGCCATCGCCGAGCGGGACGCCCAGCTCGACGTGCGCCGGGAGATGGCCCGCCGGGGCCGCGACGGCTGATCCGTCCGCTCGTCTCCAGGCTGGGAGGCAGCCAGGTCGTGACGTTGTGCTCTGGTCGAGCGGGAGGCATCGCCGGTGTTGCGTCGATCGCCATCGTCAGCCCCGACGGTGCGGACGGCGTGGTGATCGCCCAGAACGTGCGCTGCTCGGACGATCCACGGCTCCTGCGCTGGCCGACGCCGTCCTCTGCGGCTGAACCCCTGCGGCACCGAGCCCGCGACCCGGTAGCCTGACGGGGCCCGGGCGACCGGGCGATCCTTGACACACCCACACGGGGCTGATCGGTTTCGACGTCGAGAACGCGAGTCGATCCATGCGACCGGAGTTGCTCAGACTCCTAAAACGGGGCACCACAACAACTGCCGACGAGCAGTTCGCCTACGCCGCCTAGTACCAACTAGGTGACAGAGGGCAATCGTGACCGGAGACGGCGCACGGGGCCAGGCCACTGCAGCCCGGCAACAGAAGCAGTGGCGGACCGTAGGGAGAGACCACTGACGGCGGGAAAGACCGCTGACCTCAGGGAAAGACCTGGCGGCGAGCACCTCAGCGTGCTCCTCCGACCCGGCGGTGCACCAGCCGAAGTGGTGCGATCTCGGGAACGGTCGTAGCGCGGACGGCTACCGCTCGACGGACGAGGGTTCGATTCCCTCCAGCTCCACCAACCAACTAATGGTCTCAGCAGAAGCCGCAGGGATCTCCCGGTAGAAGTCGGATACGGGCCCGACCCCACCCGGGGTCGGCCGACTTGGCGGGCAGGCCGACCGCATCCCCGATCTGTAGAGCCCGCCTCACGGATCAACCATGGCATCGAGCAGCTCCGGCCACCGGATGGTCGCGATGCCGATCGACGTGTCGGCGATGCCGTACGGGATCACGAGCGTCTCCCCGTGCGTCAGAGCGCCGCAGCTGTAGACGACGTTCGGCACGTAGCCGTCGCGCTCGTCTTCGCCAGGTGTGAGCAGGGGTTCGGGCAACGTTCGGATGACGTGGGCCGGGTCGTCGAGGTCGAGGAGCATCGCGCCGACGCTGTAGGTCCGCATCGGTCCGACACCATGGGTGAGGACGAGCCAGCCCTGGTCGGTCTCGATCGGGGACCCGCAGTTGCCGAGCTGGATGACCTCCCAAGGCCGGTCCGGCGTCTGGCAGGTGACCGCGTCACCCCAATGGGACAGCGTGTCGGAATAGGCGACAGCGTTCGTCTCACGGTCGTATCGCGACAGCGCGGCGAAGCGACCGCCGATGCGGCGGGGAAAGAGCGCCAACCCCTTGTTCGAAGCGGCCGGACCGATCATGGGGGCGATGGCAAACCGCAGGAAGTCGGTGGTGCACAGCAGCTGCTGGCTGATCGAGACACCGTCGAAGGCGGTGTAGGTGGCGTAGTAGGTGACGCTGCCGTCGTCGTCGACGAACCGCACGAAGCGGGCGTCCTCCATGCCGCGCGACTCCGCAGCCATGGCCGGCGCCAGCACCCGCTCCGACACCATGGTGTCGGGCGGGAAGCGCGCGGTGTAGCTGCATGCTGCGATGGAGCGGAGGAGGGCCGCCGTGGTGTGGGCGGGGGACCTGGTGTCGTCTTGCTCCGCCAGGACGGCGAGCTGCGACTCGAGGTCCTGGGCGCGGAAGGTGTCGGCGAGGTGATCGAGCACGTAGATGGCACTCTCGGTGTCCTCTCCGGTCGCTCGGAGCCGCCCGGCGAACTGCTTCCGGTCGAAGATCCCGGACTCCACCGTGGCGAGGGTCGGGAAACGGCCCGGTTCGTCGACGACGACATCGCCGGTCGGGCCGACGGTGCCCGCGCGGAAGCCGATGCTCGACCGGTGCCCCTCACCGATCCCGCGCACGCTCATGATGAACCGGAGGCTGTCGGCCGGAACGGCCGACTGATCCGGATCCGCCACGATGCTGGGGTTGCACAGCGATGCCGCCTCGACGGAGTACTCGTGGGTGAACGTGGCGCCGAGGAGGAGCCGGCGCTCGTTGCTCAGCTCGACCCCGGGGTCGAGTCGGTTTCCGATCCGGTCCGCGTGGTGGCTGAAGGTCGCGAGGAGGTCGCGATGGCGGCCACCGAACCGGCGCAGCAGCCCTTCGAGCTCGAGCCGCACGTCGTCTTCGTCCAGCGCGAGGATCCTGCCGACGATCCCGGACGCTCGTGATTCGCTTCCCCCGACGATCTCCTGGCCGGCGACGAAGAGCTGCGCGACAACACGTGATGCGTCTGGCAGGAGCGGCCTGCCACCGCGCTCCACCGCGGGTGCCCCAGGTGTCGTCACGCCGGCACCTTGCGCAGCTGCTGCACCTTCTGGCGAGTGGAGATCAGCGCGATGGTCGACTCAGCGCCCTGGTTGCGGTTCACGCCGATCGCCTGGAGCCCGTCGTAGCCGCCGCCGGTGGCGGGGTCCCACATCGGGGTCGCGGTGTCGTTGTCACCGTCGAACCACGCCGCCGCCATCCGCACGCCATCGGTCCAGCGCGGTGATCCGGTGAGCGCTGCGGCGCGGGCGCACGCCTCGGCGAGGGTCGCCACCTCGATGGGCTGCTGGTCGAACCCGTGCGGGTCCCCGGGCCCGGATCCACCGGCCGGGGTCACCGAGAGATGGGTCTCGACCGTCTCCCGGTCGAGCAGCCAACCGAGAAGGCGCAGCCCATCGGCGACGAGCACCGGCCGGGCGAGCAGGGAGCCGGCGGCGAGCAGAGCTTCTGGGAGGAGGGCGTTGGCGTAGGTGAGCCGGGGCTCGGGCCACGGCCATGCGTCGTCCGTACCGGCAGGTCCGATGAGCTCGGCGGCATCCGACAGCAGCGCCGACGCCTCGGGGTGGCCGTCGTGCACTTGCACGACCGCGGCGGCGCCGAGCGCGGCGTAGGCCATCGCACGCGGCCACGGCGATCGCCGCTGGGCGCCGCGCTCGAAGCGCCTCAGCGCCTCCTGTCCGAGCCCGCTGTCACCACTCTGCGCTGCGACTCCGAACCCCCAGAGGCTGCGACCCCAGCAGTCCTCGACGGTGCGGCGACCGTGCCAGCACCCCGTGGCATCGCGCCGGTTGCGGATGTCCCCGGCTCCGCCCTGCGCCTCCACGACGAACTCGAACGCGCCGCGCGTCAGCCGGCAGACCGCCGGTGTCCTGGCCGGTTCACGGGCGGTCACGACCAGGAGCCGGGCCACGTCGTCCGTGCAGTAGCCGTGCTCCGGTCGCGCCCCCGTGTGGAGGGCGTGCTCGAAGGTCCCGAAGCGGTCGGTGAGCGAGTCGATGTGCTCGAAGCTCGGGAAGACGGTCACCGTGTCGTCAGGGCCAGGGAGCGGTCGAGGAGGGCGTCACCGAGCGCGCCGTAGCGCGATGCGACGGCTGGCCAGGCGAGCGCCGGCGCGAGGCGACGAGCCTCGGCCGCCATGGCGTCGGCCAGCCCCGGATCGGTGAGCACGCGTCGTAGCGCTGCCGCCAGCGCCGCGGGATCGCGTCGCGGGACGACGAGACCCGCACCGCTGGCGAGCAGCTCGACCGCGTGGGGGAACGCCGTTGCGACCACCGGCCGTCCGGCGGCCACGGCGTCGACCAGCACTCCCGACGTCACCTGATCCGGGGAGTCGTACGGCAGCACGACGATCGACGTGCTCGCGATCAGCTCCGCGAGCGCTCCAAGGCCGCGGTAGCCGGCATCGAAGGACACCGAAGCGGCGACACCAGCGTCCCCAGCGCGGCGGCGGAGCATGTCGCGGTAGGCGTCTCCGTGTGCTGCGGCGACCTTGGGGTGGGTGTCACCGGCGACGCGGTAGGTGATCGACGGACGAAGGTCCTGGAGCAGCGCCAACGCGTCGATCGCCCACTCGATCCCCTTCCCGGGGCCGAGGAGGCCCCACGTCAGGAGGTCGTTCGTGGGGGGCGCGTGTCGTTCGGCAGCCTGTGTCACGGCGGCGCCGTGAGGGATGACGACGACCTTTGTCGGATCGACGTCGTAGCCGGTGAGCAGGCGATCGCGTCCGGCCTCCGTCATGACGACCACCGCGCCCGCCGAGGCCGCGACTGCTTCGAGCACAGCCTGCTGGTGCGGGGTCGGCAGGCGCAGGACGGTGTGGGCGACGACGATGGATGGGACGTCGATCGCGTCGAGGAGCGCGACGACTGAGTCTCCGTCCTGGCCCGCGTAGAGGCCGTACTCATGCTGGACGATCACGACGTCCGCCCGGCCGAGCGCCCGAAGGACCTCGACGGACGGACGCGGGTCGTGATCGGAGAGCTGCGCCATGACTCGCCGGTCACGCGGTCCGTAGGCGTCGCCGACCTGCACCACGGTCACGTCGTCGCCGTTGCCGGCGATTCCATCGCACAACGCCGCCGAGAACGTGGCGACGCCGCAGGGGGTCGGCGGGTAGGTGGAGACGACGGCGTAGGACCGGCGCTCACGACCGGGAGCGGACAGCTCAGCGACATCTTGGGTCTCGTCCGGGTGCACGCGCTCTCCTCGGGGCAGCTCGGTCGAGACGTCGAGCCTGCACGGGGCGACGGGCTTCACAGCCGTCCAGCCCAAACCAAGCGACTCACCAAGGGTGAAGCCCCAAGGGTACCGGGGTGAGCCGAGGAGGCCGCACGGTACCCTCGGCTAGTCGACTCATCCGCGCAGCGCCGCCCACGCCCGAGCCTCCGCATCGCGGTGCTGGCACCGATCTCCTGGCGGGTGCCGCCCGTGCACTACGGGCCCTGGGAGCAGTTCGCGTCGCTGCTCACGGAGGGGCTCGTCGCCCGTGGCCACGCTGTCACGCTCTTCGCCTCGGCCGACTCGGTGACGGCGGCGACGTTGGCGTCGGTCGTCCCCGAAGGTTGGTCCGAGAACGCTGCCATCGACGCCAAGGCCGCCGAGTGCACACACATCGCCGCCGTGTTCGAACGGGCTTGCGACTTCGACATCATCCACAACGGCTTCGACTTCCTCCCCTTGACCTACAGCCGACTCGTCGACACCCCGGTCGTCACGACGATCCACGGGTTCTCCTCGCCCCAGATCGTCCCGGTCTACGAGCGGTACGACGAGCACTGCGCGTACGTTGCGATCAGCGAGGCCAACCGGCACCCGAAGCTGCACTACGCCGCAACGATCCACCACGGCATCGACACCGGCGCCTTCTCCGCGCACCGGTCACCGGGCGACCACCTGCTGTTCTTCGGCCGCATCCACCCCGACAAGGGCGCAGCCGAGGCCATCGAGGTGGCGCGGCGCGCCGGCCGGCCGCTCGTCATGGCGGGGATCATCCAGGACCAGGAGTACTTCGAGCGTGCCGTCGCCCCCTACCTCGACGGCCGCCAGGCGCGCTACGTCGGCCCGGTGGACGCGTCGGCCCGCAACGACGTCCTCGGCGGAGCGCACGCCCTCCTGCACCTCATCGACTTCGAGGAGCCCTTCGGCTTCAGTGTCGTTGAGGCGATGGCCTGCGGTACCCCTGTCGTTGCCTACGACCGCGGCTCGATGCCCGAGCTCATCGACGATGCCGTCACCGGCTTCGTGGTCGACGGCCTCGACGCAGCGGTTGCCGCCGTGTCCAGGGTCGACACACTCGACCGCCGCCGAGTTCGGGCGGTGGCCGTCGAGCGCTTCCACCACGATCGGATGGTCGACGAGTACGTCGACGTCTACCGGGCCGTTCTGGCAGACCGGCGGTAGGCATGGGGCCGACCTGTCCCTGACGCTCGCCGCTCAGCCCGCGATGGCCGGCATCGCCTCCCGGCCTCGGGTCGGCGCGGTCGGGCCCACCCTGGCCTCGCTGAGGTCGGCCGGCGCCCGCGATGATCTGGGGGATCGTGAGCAGCTCCTCCCGGGTCAGCGACAACGCGAGTCGATCCATGCGACCGGAGTTGCTCAGACTGTGTCATCGGGGCGTGCTCTGCAGGCTGTGATCTCGGGCCCGCTCCGAGTTTGATATTGTATATACCGCCTGCGACCGGCTGACAACCGCTCCGGATCGGTGCGTTCAGTCCGTCGGGAGGGCGACCGTGAACCAGACGACCTTGCCCGGCGGCTGCTCCCGCACCCCCCACTGGTCCGAGAGCGCCTCGACGATCTGCAGACCACGCCCGGAGGGAGCCGCCACGTCGTGGGGCTGCTGGGCGGGCGAGCCGCCACCGTCGTCGCACACCTCGACGCAGACCTCGTCAGCCGTGCGCCTGATCGTGAGGCGGAAGGCCGAGGCGGCGTGGAGCACGCTGTTGGTGGCCAGCTCGGAGACGAGCAGGACGATCGCGTCGAGCCGCTCCCCCACATCGGCCAGCTCGTTCGCCACGAAGCGGCGGGCCGCCGCGATGGAGGTGGGCTCGCCGGGAAAGGTTCGCACGCCGGTCACGGTTCCACCACGATGACGCCGGTCAGGCCGGTGGCGTCGATGACCCGGCGGATGAGCACCGAGGCGCCGCGGACCACCACCTGGCGGCCAGCGGCGGCGGCGTGGAGCAGCACGGCCAGGCCGGAGCTGTCCATGAACGTCACCTGGCTGAGGTCGAACACGAGAGGCTCCTGGTGTGCTGCCTCCAGCAGTGGGGCCAGCGCTTCGGCCACCGCGGCGCTGGTCGAGATGTCGATCTCCCCCTCGACGCGCACGGTCGGGGGCGCAAAGGCCACCGACACGGAGAACGGCGCAGTACGAGCGGGAGGTCGATCGTGGGGACGGCCGCCATGAGGACGGCAGCGCCCTGGTCGACGCGCTCGTCGACGAGGCTGTCCTCGTTCTGGTCGTAGGCCGCCACCGTGGCCCAGGTGAGCGCGATCGTGATGGCTGCCCCCACCAAGGCGACGGTGGCCGCGACGGCGGCGGGAGAGCCGCGCTGCGGTCCGTGCATGCCGACCCAGCATGTCACCCCCCGACCCAGGCCACCTGTCCTCGGGCGGCGGGTGGCGTTCGGGCCAAGCGATGGCACGATGCAGGGATGACGACACAGGCGGCGATCCCTGCAGCCACGGTGGTCCTCCTCCGGGACGGGGCCGAGGGCCTGGAGACGCTGATGCTCCACCGGTCCTCGGCCGTCGCCTTCGGCGGGATGTGGGTGTTCCCGGGCGGGCGCGTCGACCCGGGGGACCACCGACCGGGCGACGTCGACGACGAGGCTCCCGCTCGCCGGGCGGCCGTCCGGGAGGCGGCCGAGGAGTGCGCGCTGGCCATCGAGCCCGACGAGGTCGTCCCGTTCTCCCACTGGGTGCCGCCCGCGGTCACCGCCCGGCGCTACGCGACGTGGTTCTTCGTGGCCCGGGCCTCGGACGGCGAGGTGCTCGTCGACGGCGGCGAGATCCGCGACCACGCCTGGCTCCACCCCGCCGAGGTCCTCGAGCGCCGAGATCGCGGCGAGGTCGATCTGGCTCCCCCGACCTTCGTCACGCTGGCCGACCTGGCCCACCACGCGGACGTGGAGGCGGCCCTGGAGGACGCCCGCACCCGCCGACCGGTCCCCCGCTACCGCACCCGCTGGTTCGAGCTCCCCTCCGGAGCGGTCGCCCTCTGGCACGGCGACGCCGGCTACGAGGAGGGCGATCCCCACGTCGAGGGGCCCCGCCACCGGCTCTGGATGCACGAGGAGGGCTGGCGGCTAGAGCGATCGTGACACCCAGCGGTCGATGAGCGTCCGGGCGATCGACACGGGCGGCGGCACCATCGGCAGATCGTCGGCCCGGAACCACTGCGCATCGGCGATCTCGGTCTCGTCGACGACGATGTCACCCGAGGCCCAGCGGGCCTCGAAGCCGATCATCAGCGAGTGGGGGAACGGCCAGGGCTGGCTAGCCACGTAGCGCACCTCGGCCAGCTCCACGCCGACCTCTTCGAGGACCTCTCGGCGCACAGCCTCCTCCAGCGTCTCCCCCGGCTCCACGAAGCCCGCCACGCAGCTGTACATCGGCATCGGGAACGTCCGGTTCCGGGCGAGGAGCGCCGCGCCGTCGTCGCGCTCGATGAGCACGATGACGGCGGGGGCCAGCCGGGGGAAGGCGAACAGGCCGCACTCCGGGCACCGGCGGGCCCGCTCCCCCGGCGCCTCCTCGGTGGGGGTGCCGCAGCGCCCGCAGAAGCGGTGGGTGCGCTCCCACTCCACGAGCTGCACCGCCCGACCGGCCAGGGTCCAGCGCACGTCGTCGACCCGGCCGTGGAGCGACAGCAGCGGGATGAGCGCATCGGCGAGGTCAGGGTCGCCGACGAGGTCGGGGATGCCGTCGCCGTCGAGGTCGATGGCCCAGCAGCCGGCGCCGTCGAGGGTGCCGAGGAGGAGGGTCGGCGCCCCGGGGGCGACATCTTCGGGGTGCTCGTCGAGCAGCAGCACGTGCCCGTCGCGCACGATCACCGTCACCGCCCCCGACCAGTCGTCGGGGAGCTCGAGGAGGGGGACGAAGCGGGTGGGCGGCGGATCGGTCACCGCGTCACTCTGGCACGCGCCTCACGCCACCACCCCCCCGGGCTCGACGAGCTCCGCCGGGCGCCGGCTGTCCCGGATGACGAGCACCACACCGGCCGCGATGAGCCCGGCCGCGGGCCACGCCCCCGCGGGCGGCACCTCGTCGAAGGCCAGCCAGGCGATCAGCGAGGCGCCCAGGATCTCGAAGAGGATGGCCACCGACACGATGGTGGGGCTGATGGCGTGGAGGACGCGGTTCACCAGGGTGTGCCCGAGCAGCTGTGGCCCGACCACGAGCCCGGCGATGGCCAGCCAGGTGCCGCCGTCGTACCCCCACAGCTCCTGCCGGCCCCCGAGGCAGACGGCGAGGAGCACGGCGGCGGCGGTGCCGTAGCAGGCGGTCGCGTACGAGGCCGTCCCGACCGTGCGCCGCACGTCGGCTCCCACCGTGACGTAGGCCGCCGCCAGCATGCCGCCCAGCAGGGCCAGGAGGTCGCCGAAGAGGGCGCGGCCCGAGATCGAGAGATCCAGCCCCGTGAGGACGAGGGCACCGGCGAACGACACGGCGATGCCCGCCCAGGTCCCGCGGCCGACGGGCTCGCCCCGACGGCGGGCCAGCAGCGCCGCCCACACCGGCTGGGTGGCCACGAGCGCCACCGACGAGGCCACCGAGGTGAACGACAGGCTCGGCACCCACGTGGCGAAGTGGAGGGCCAGCAGCAGCCCGGCCCGCCGGCTCAGCCGCCGCTCGTCGATCGTGCGGGCCCGCCAGCCGGCCCGCTCGTGGCGGCGCAGGAGCACCCAGCCCCCAACCGCCGGGAGGGCCAGCGCGTTGCGCCAGAAGGCGATGGCGAGGGTGGGTGCGGCGGCCCCCCGGATGAGCGGGGCCGACGTGGACACCGCGGCCACCGCCACCCCGAGCAGCCCCAGCTCCAGCAAGGGCGCCCGGCGGGCGGGCTCAGACGTCGAGGAACCTCGACACGGCGACGGCCGAGCCGATGGCGCCGATGAGGACCGCCACCGCGACCACGAGCATGTTCGTGGTGATCAGGTTCCCGTCCGTCACCACGAAGCCCTGGAAGATCGGCAGGACGCGGTCCTCGGACAGCTCGTCGATGAACGGCCGCACGAGGAACGTCATGAACCCGACCGCGATGGCGGCGCCGATGAGGGTCTGGATGATCCCCTCGATGATGAACGGCACCCGGATGAACCAGTTCGTGGCGCCGACGAGCTTCATCACCTCGATCTCGCGCCGCCGGGCGAACATGGCCACCCGGATCGTGTTGAGGATGAGCATGAGCGCGGCGACGAGCAGGAGCACGGCGGCGAGGAGGAACCGCACGCCGATCTTGTTGAACGTCTCCTGGATCCGTTGCACCACCTCGAAGGCGAACACCACCTCGTAGACGCCTGGCTTGGCACCGAAGGTCTCGCCCAGCGCCTGCACGACGGCGGGGTCCTTCGTGACCGGAGCGACCCGGAACGAGGGCGGCAGGATCTCGGGGGTCACCGTCTCGACGAGCTGGGGCGAGTTGGCGAACAGCCTCTTGAACTCGTCGTAGGTCTCGTCCTGGTTGACGAAGGTGGCCTTCTTGACCTCGGGGTTCTCCTCGAGGTCCCGCTGGATCGAGGCCTTCTGGTCCTCGGTGATGGTCGGCTGCAGGTAGACGATGAACTCGATGCCGCCCTTGAAGCGGTCGTTGGCGTTCTCGACGCCCTGGCGGAGCAGGAGGGCTGAGCCGAACAGCGTCAGCGACACGACGACGGTCAGCACGGACGCCAGCGTCAGCGTGATGTTCCTGAAGAGGTTGCTCGCCGTCTCGCGGGCGACGTAGTCGATCTTGATGGCCATGGGTGCGGGCTACCTGCTGCTCACTCGTAGACGCCGCGGCTCTGGTCGCGGATGATCGAGCCCCGGTCGAGCTCGATCACGCGCCGGCGCATGGTGTCGACGATGGAGCGGTCGTGGGTGGCCATCAGCACCGTGGTGCCGGTGCGGTTGATGCGGTCGAGGAGGCGCATGATGCCGACTGACGTGGCCGGGTCGAGGTTGCCCGTCGGCTCGTCGGCCAGGAGGATGAGCGGCCGGTTCACGAAGGCCCGGGCGATCGAGACGCGCTGCTGCTCACCACCGGAGAGCTCGTTGGGGAAGTTCCCCATCTTCTTGCCGAGGCCGACGAGGTCGAGAATGGCCGGCACCTGCGTCTTCACGACGTGGCGGGGCCGCCCGATGACCTCCAGCGCGAAGGCGACGTTCTCGTAGACCGTCTTGTTCGTCAGCAGCTTGAAGTCCTGGAAGACGCTGCCGATGTTGCGCCGCAGGTGCGGCACCTTCCAGGAGGGCAGCGCTCCGATGTCCTTGCCGGCGACGTAGATCTTCCCCTTCTCGGGGTGCTCCTCCCGGTTCACGAGGCGCAGGAACGTGGACTTCCCGGAGCCCGACGCCCCCACCAGGAAGACGAACTCCCCCCGGTTCACCTCGAGCGAGGCGTCGGAGAGGGCGACCACATCGCCCTTGTAGATCTTGGAGACGTTCTCGAGCTTGATCATGAGGAGGTTTCGATCACGTTACGAGGTGGCGGTGGCCCGACGCCATTGGAGGTAGGCCTCCATGAACGGGTCGAGATCGCCGTCGAGCACGCCCTGCACGTTGCCTGCCTCGTGCTCCGTGCGAAGGTCCTTGACCATCTGGTACGGCTGCATGACGTAGCTGCGGATCTGGCTGCCGAAGCCCACCCGCTGCTGCTCACCCCGGATGTCGGCCAGCTCGGACTCGCGCTTCTGGCGCTCGAGGTCGGCCAGCTTGGCCTTCAGCATGGCCATCGCACGGTCGCGGTTCTGGAACTGGGATCGCTCCACCTGGCAGGACACGACGATGCCGGTGGGGAGGTGGGTGAGCCGCACGGCGGAGGACGTCTTGTTGATGTGCTGGCCGCCCGCCCCCGAGGCCCGGAAGACGTCCATCTTGATGTCGGACTCGTCGACCTCGACGGTGACCTCGTCCTCGTGGAGCACGGGTACGACGTCGAGGGCGGCGAAGGCCGTCTGGCGCTTGCCCTGGGCGTTGAACGGGCTCATCCGCACGAGGCGGTGCACCCCCCGCTCGGCCTGCAGGTAGCCGTAGGCGTACCGGCCCTTCACGAGGAACTCGACCGAGGACAGCCCGGCTTCGGAGCCGGCCGTCGACCCCTCCTCCTCGACCTCGAAGCCGCGGCGCTCGGCCCAACGGACGTACATGCGGTAGAGCATCTCGGCCCAGTCCTGGGCGTCGGCGCCGCCCTCACCGGCCTGGATCGTGCAGAGGGCGTCGCTGTCGTCGTGGTCGCCGGAGAACATCGAACGCAGCTCGAGGCCCCGCAGCTCGCGGTCCAGCGACACCAGCGCCGCCTCGATCTCGGGCTCCTGCGACGCGTCGTCGACCTCGCGGGCCAGCTCGTGGAGCGTCTCGGCGTCCTCGAGCTGGGACACGAGCCCCTCGAACTGCTCGAGGTCCGACACCACCGCCGAGAGCTCGCCGGTCACCCGCTTCGCCGCTTCGGTGTCGTCCCACAGGTCGGGGCGCGACGCCTCGGTCTCGAGGAGGGGGCGCCGGGCCCTCAGCTCCTCGACCTTCAGGTAGCTCTCGGCATCGCCGACGCGCTTGCGCGCCTCAGCGAGCTGGTCCGTGAAGTCACGCACCCGTCAGGCCTGGCCGTGGCAGAGCTTGAACTTCTTGCCGCTCCCACAGGGGCAGGGCGCGTTGCGAGGCGTCTTGTCCCAGTCGGACTTCACGGTGGGCTGCATCGTGGCCGCCTCCGCCCGGGGCGAGACCGGTGCCGCCCCGCCGACGGCGCCCACCGTGGGGCCGACGGCGGCGGCCGCCGCGGTGCGCGCCAGGCTCGAGCCGTTGCCCTCGGAGGGATCCGTCGGAGCGGAGTACTCGACGTTGGAGACGGCCGGCTCCTGCCCGCCGTTGCCGACCACCGAGGCGGCGGGCACCGGTGCGGCTCCGACGCCGGCGACGGCCGGCTGCTCCACCTGCACCTGGACGTGCATGACGTAGCGCACGAGGTCCTGGGCGATGCCCTTCATCAGCATCCCGAACATCTCGTAGCCCTCGCGCTGCCACTCGGTCAGCGGATCCTTCTGGCCCATGGCCCGCAGGTTGATGCCCTCCTGCAGGTAGTCCATCTCCTGGAGGTGCTCGCGCCAGCGGGTGTCGATGATCCGCAGCATCACCTGACGCTCGACCTGGCGCATCACCTCGGCGCCCAGCTCGTCTTCCCGGCGCTCGTAGTGGCTGATGGCGTCGTCGACGAGCACCTCGTAGAGGTCGTCGGTGCTGTGCACGGCGGCCAGCTGCTCCACGCTGAGCGAGCTCGGCCAGTAGGTCTGCACGTCGTTGTGGAGCCCCTCGAGGTCCCACTCCTCGGGGATGTCAGCGACGCAGTAGGTGGCGACGAGGGCCTCCACCGCCTCGGGAAGGTGCTCGGTGAGGATCTTCTCCCGGAGGTCCGCCTTGTCGAGGATCTGGTCGCGCAGGGCGTAGATGACCTTGCGCTGGGCGTTCATCACCTCGTCGTACTTGAGGACGTTCTTGCGGATCTCGGCGTTCTTCTGCTCGACGGTGGTCTGGGCCCGCTCGATGGCCTTGGTGACCATGCGGGCCTCGAGGGGCACGTCGTCGGGCAGGGCCTTGCCCATCACCCAGTTGATGGCACCGGTCGCGAAGAGGCGCATCAGATCGTCCTCGAGGGACAGGTAGAAGCGGCTCTCGCCCGGGTCGCCCTGGCGGCCGGAGCGGCCCCGCAGCTGGTTGTCGATGCGACGGGAGTCGTGGCGCTCCGTGCCGAGCACGTACAGCCCGCCCAGCTCCCGGACCTTCTCGCCCTCGGCGCGGGTCTCGGCCGCGTACCGCTGCTCGAGGGCCTTGAGCTGGGCCCGCCCGTCGTCGGTGTCGAGGTCGACCTCCGCCTCCTGCGCCCGCAGGTCCCGCAGGGCGAGGATCTCGGGGTTCCCGCCGAGGAGGATGTCGACGCCTCGGCCGGCCATGTTCGTCGCCACCGTGACGGCCTGGAGCCGCCCCGCCTGGGCCACGATCTCCGCCTCCCGGGTGTGCTGCTTGGCGTTGAGGACCTCATGCGCGATGCCGCGCTTGTCGAGCAGCCGGGACAGGCGCTCGGACTTCTCCACCGAGATCGTGCCGACGAGCACGGGCTGCCCGATCTCGTAGCGCTCGGCGATGTCCTCGACCACCGCGTCGAACTTGGCCTCTTCGGTCTTGTAGATGAGGTCGGCCTGGTCCAGCCGCACCAGCGGGCGGTTGGTCGGGACAGGGACGACCTGCAGCTCGTAGGTGTTGGCCAGCTCTGCCGCCTCGGTGGAGGCGGTGCCCGTCATGCCGGCCAGCTTGTCGTACATCCGGAAGTAGTTCTGGAGGGTGATCGTGGCCAGGGTCTGGTTCTCCTCCTTGATCTTCACCCCCTCCTTGGCCTCGACGGCCTGGTGCAGGCCCTCGGACCAGCGGCGCCCCTCGAGGATGCGGCCGGTGAACTCGTCGACGATCTTCACCTCGCCGTTGGCGACGATGTAGTCCTTGTCCCGCTTGAACAGCTCCTTGGCCCGGAGCGCCGCCTGGAGCTGGTGGACGAGGTTCTGGGCGACGCCGTCGTAGAGGTTCTCGATCCCGAGGGCCGCCTCGACCTTCTCGATGCCGGACTCGGTCGGTGACACCGTCCGCTTCTGCTCGTCGACGTCGTAGTCCTCCTCGGGGCGGAGGCCCCGGACGATCGTGGCGAAGCGGTAGTAGAGCTGCGCGGCGTCGGCCACCCGGCCCGAGATGATGAGCGGGGTGCGGGCCTCATCGATGAGGATGGAGTCGACCTCGTCGACGATGGCGTAGCTGAACCCCCGCTGCACCTGGCGGTCCCGGGACATCGCCATGTTGTCGCGGAGGTAGTCGAAGCCGAACTCGTTGTTCGTGCCGTAGGTGATGTCGGCGGCGTACTGGCGGCGCTTGTGGTCCGAGTCGTTCTCGCCCGGGATGATGAGGCCCACCTCGAGCCCCATCCAGCGGTGCAGGCGGCCCATCCACTCGGCGTCGCGTCGGGCCAGGTACTCGTTGACCGTGATGAGGTGGGTGCCCTTGCCCCCGAGCCCGTTCAGGTAGGCCGGGAGCGTGGAGACGAGCGTCTTGCCCTCGCCGGTCTTCATCTCGGCCACCCAGCCGAAGTGCAGCGCAGCGCCGCCGACCAGCTGCACGTCGTAGTGGCGCTGGCCCAGCACGCGACGGCCCGCCTCGCGGACCACGGCGAAGGCCTCGACGAGCAGGTCGTCGAGGTCCTCCCCGTTCTCGAGGCGCTGACGGAACTCGGCCGTCTTGCCCTGGAGGGCGGCATCGGACAGCCGCTCCATCTCCGGCTCGTAGGCGCCGATGTCGGGGACCAGCGCCTGGAGGGCCTTCAGCTTCTTGCCCTCGCCAGAGCGGAGGATCTTGTCGAAGATGCTCATGCGGTCGACCACTCTACCGACGGCACCGTCGTCCCCCCGTTCGGGGCCGCCGTCCCCGGCTGTCAGCTCAGACGGCGGCGTGGGCGGGCAGGTGCTCCTCGCTCACCAGGTGCTCGATCTCGATGTCCGGGTACTCCTTGCGCATGCGGGACAGGACGTCGAGGTGCAGCCACCGGGAGGGGCCGGGAGGCAGGGTCGACAGGATGATCCCGTCGAAGGCGTCCTTGCCCTCGCGGCGCAACACGACGCCGACCGCGTAGACCGGGTTGGCGTCGCCGATCTCGCCGTCGGCGATGATTCGCTCCTCGTTGAACCGGTCGAGACCGGCCTGGAGGGCGCGCCGGGCCGTCGCCTGGACCTCCCCGTCGCTCCAGGCGCCCATCGGGTGCTCCACCGGTACGAGCAGGTGGAAGCGGCAGGGCCCGGCGGCCCGGAGCGCCTTGACGTGCTCCATGAGACGGGCACCCCCGAGGGTGCGGTGGGCGACGATCAGGTAGCGAGGCATGCTGCCCTCCCCTTCCGTGCGGGCCCGGCCCTTCGACGGTACGCCTGGGGGGCGGGCTTGGGAAGGGCGGGGGGCCCTACCGGATGTCGAGCAGCTTCTCCCGCACGGCGTACACGACCGCTTCCATCCGCGAGTGCAGGTGCAGCTTCTCGAGGATGTTGCGGACGTGGTTCTTCACCGTGTTCTCGGAGATGTACAGCTCGCTGGCGATGTCCCGGTTCGTCATCCCCTGGGCCACCAGCTTCAGCACCTCGAGCTCGCGGTCGGTGAGCCTCGGGGTGGGTACGGACTGGCGCTCGTCGGCCCGCTTGGACAGGTTCGTGAACTCGGTGAGGAGCTTGGAGGCCATCGACGGGGAGATGAGGCTCTGGCCGCTGATCACGGCCCGGATGGCGCTCGCCACCTCCTCGATCGAGATCTCCTTCAGGAGGTACCCGGTGGCGCCCGCCTTGATGGCGTCGTAGAGGTCGTCCTCCTCGTCGCTGACGGTCAGCATGAGGATCTTGGCCGTGGGCACGGACTCGGCGATCGACTTCGTCGCCTCGATCCCGCTCACCCGAGGCATCCGCACATCCATGAGCACGACGTCAGGAGCCAGCTCCTCGGCCTTGGTCACGGCCTCCGCGCCATCCTCGGCCTCGCCGACGACCTCGATGCCCTCCTCGGACTCCAGCACCATGGTCAGACCGCGCCGGAAGAGCGCGTGGTCGTCACAGATCATCACTCGGATCGCATCGCCGGCCGGCTGGGGTGCCGGCTCCGACGTCGTGCCGTCGAGCATGTCCCTCCTCGTTCCGGCCACCCGCACCGGACTAGTCCGGTCAGCGTAGCCCGCACGCGCGGCCCGGCTGGCGACCGCTCAGGCCCGGGCGACGACGACCGCCTGCACCGATGTGGCGCCCGCGGCGCGCAGGACCTGGGCCGCCGCACCGAGGGTGGCGCCGGTGGTCACGACGTCGTCGACGACGACGACCGCGGGCGCGACGGCGCCCCGGGCGTGGAAGGCCGGGTTGGCCCGGCGGGCGGCGGCGCCCCTTCCGGCCTGGGCAGCGCCGGGGACGCGGCGCAAGAACCCGCGGCAGGGCAGGTTCCAGCGGCGGGCCAGCGCCCGGGCGAGGAGCTCGGCCTGGTCGAACCCGCGGCGCCGGATCCGCTCGGGCGTCGTGGGAGCCCAGGTGATGACAGCGCCCGCTGGTGGACGGGCCCGGGCGGCCAGGGCGTCGGCTAGGGGTCCGACCAACGCTCGACGCTGGCCGTTCTTCAGGCTCGTGACGACCGGCCGGGACAGGCGGTAGTCGAGCAGCGCGACGCAGCTGTCGAGGTGGAGGGGTGGCGCCGACACCGGCGCCGGGGCCCCGGCCACGCACTGGCGGCACAGGGGAGGCCCTGGCGCTCCGCACAGCACGCACGCGTTCGGTCCCAGCAACACGCCCACGACGCTACGCAGGCCGTCTGACAGCGCTCCCGAGGCGACCGGGGCGCCACGCGTCAACCGGGTGCGCGCCTCGGGCGTCTTTGGGGGTGATGATGGCGTCCATCGCCGCCGACCCCGCCAACGGCTCCTCCGCGGACGAGCCGCGGATCCACGGCGACGAGCTCGCGGCTGCGTTCGACGCGCACTACCAGTCGCTCGTACGGCTGGCCTCGCTGCTCCTCGACGACGTCGGCTCCTGCGAAGAAGTCGTGCAAGACGCCTTCGTGCGTGTGTGGCAGCGAGGGCCAGCCCTGCGCGAGCCGGGACGCCTCCCCGCCTACCTGCGCAGCGCGGTCCTGAACGGTGCCCGCTCTGGGCTGCGTCGGCGGGGGGTGCGGCGGCGACACCTGCGGTCGGTCGAGGAGCCTGGCCGCGCCCCCTCGGCCGAGGCCGTCGCGATGGCCGGCGATCCTGATGCAGCCGTGCTGCACGCACTTCGGGGCCTTCCGGACCGCCAGCGCGAGGTCCTCGCCCTGCGGTACTACGTGGATCTCTCAGAGGCCGAGATCGCTGCCACCCTCGGGATCTCGGTCGGATCGGTGAAGACCCACGCCCATCGCGGTCTGCGCTCCCTCGCCGAGGCGCTGGAGGACGAGCGATGAGCGTCGAAGACCGCCTCCGGGCCGTGATGACCCGCCGGGCCCATGGCGTCGAGATCTCCCCCGACGCCCGTCAGCGAATCGAGGAGCAGCTCATGCAGACCCACAACGACCTCAACCGCCAGCGCTGGATCATCGGCCTCGGCGCGGCGGCCGCCATGATCGCCGTGGTCGTCGGCGTGCTGGCCGTCACCTTGGACGATGACAAGGTCGAGACGGCCGGCAGCACCAGCACGACAGAGGCCAGCACCACGACCGAAGCCACCACCACGACGGAGGGGTCCACGACCCCGACAACCTTCGACACCGGTGTGGACGTGAGCCAGGCGGTGTTTCCCGACCCGTCGACCTCGCGTCGCTTCGACGACCCGCGCTCCCTGGTGGACAGCTTCGCCCGGGACTTCGTCGGCATGGACGACCCGATCATCGGCGAGCTGATGGCCGGTGACAGCCGCTCAGGGGAGATCGAGGTCCGCGGGTTCGCCGACGGGGCGCCGACGACGGTGCTGGTGCGCCAGCTGCAGGACGGCACCTGGTTCGTGATCGGCGCCGTGACCGAGTCGATCCAGCCGGCCTCCCCCGAGCCAGGGGCACGGGTCACCTCCCCGGTGCCGCTGAGCGGGCAGGCCTACGCCTTCGAGGGCACGGTGGTGGTGCGCCTCCTCCTCGACGGCACCACCGAGCCGGCGGCGGAGACCTTCGTGACCGGGCGCGGGGACGGGGTCCTCGGCGACTACGAGGGCGAGCTGGCGTACGAGGCACGCGAAGCCGCCGGCACCTACGGCACGGTCCTCTACACGAGCGAGGGCGGGGAGAGCGGCGCCCCGATCGCCTTCGCCGTCACGCGCGTGCAGCTCGGGTAGCCGCCCCGGGCCCCTCCGCCACGGCGCGCAGCCACGCGTCGGCGATGAGGCCGTGCCCAGCCGCCGACGGGTGGACCCCGTCCGGGGCCCACCACGCCGGCGCGGCCTGACGGCATGCCTCCTCGAAGAGGCGATCGAGGGGGAGGAGCACGGCGCCGGCCGCCGCGGCGGCGGAGCGGACCACCTCGAGGAGGGGGCGCGTCACCTCCCGCAGGGCGCGGGCACGGTCGTCGACGGGCAGGACGAAGGGCTCCGCGATGACCAGCCGGTCGACCGACGGGGGTACCCGCCCGAGGATCTCCGCGTAGCGGTCGGCAAACGCGTCGACGGCGGTCGGGGGCGCCAGCAGCGCGTCGTTGACCCCGATCAGGACCGTGAGCGTCTGGGGGGCGAACCGCTCGACGTCGCGCTCCCAGCGGACCGCGAGGTCCCCGACGCGATCGCCGGACACCCCGGCGTTGAGGACTCGGTGGTGCTCCGGGTCGCGATGGCCGAGCAGGGCGGCCACGACCCGCACCCAGCCGTCGCCCAGGTGGCCGGCGGCGACCTCCGGGTCGAAGAACGTGCGGCCGCAGTCCGTGACCGAGTCGCCGGCGAAGAGGTGCAGCCTCAACGCAGGGGCTCGCCCCCGTCAGGGAGCCAGTCCCACCGGTCCCCGTCCCACCGGCGCACGATCCGGGCCGGGTTGCCGGCGACGACGCAGAAGTCGGGCACGTCGCTCGTCACGACGCTGCGGGCGCCGATGACGGCGTTGCGGCCGACCCGGACGTTGCCGCAGACCACCGCTCCGATCCCGAGCCACGCGCCGGGCCCGATCTCCACGCGGCGACCCTCACGCAGGCCCTGGCGCTTGATGGGCTCGGTCACGTCCTCATAGATGTGGTTCGTGTCCGAGACGTAGCAGCCGTCGGCGAGCATGGCCTCCGCGCCGATGACCACCTCCCCCACCGCGGTGAGGCGCAGCCCGTGACCGATGTAGGCGCCGTCGTCGATGGTCACGGTGACGCCCCGCTCCGGGACGAGGGCCTCGATGACGGCGCCGGAGCCGATCGAGACCCACGACCCGATGGCGACACCGCCCGGGTTCACGATCGAGGTGACCGGCCGGTGCAGCACCGAGCACTCGCCGAAGGCCGCGAACCCCGGCAGGCCCGGATCCTCCTGCGTGAACGCCGGAGGAGCGTCGGAGAACCACGACGGCGCCAACGACGGCCTAGTAGCGGTAGTGGTCGTGCTTGTAGGGACCCTCGGCGGGGATGCCGAGGTAGTCGGCCTGGTCCTGCGTGAGCTTGGTGAGCTTCACGCCGAGGGCGTCGAGGTGGAGGCGGGCCACTCGCTCGTCGAGGAGCTTGGGCAGCACGTAGACGCCGAGGGGGTAGTCAGCGGTCCTGGTGAACAGCTCGATCTGGGCCAGCACCTGGTTGGTGAAGCTCATCGACATCACGAAGCTGGGGTGGCCGGTGGCGTTGCCCAGGTTCAGGAGGCGACCCTCGGAGAGGACGATGATCGAGTGGCCGTCGGGGAAGACGAACTCGTGGACCTGCGGCTTGATCTCGACCTTGCGGACGTCGCTCATGCGCTGCAGGCCGGCCATGTCGATCTCGTTGTCGAAGTGGCCGATGTTGCCGACGATGGCGTTGTGCTTCATCCGCTCCATGTGGCCGGCGAGGATGATGTCCTTGTTGCCGGTGGCGGTGATGAAGATGTCGGCCCGGTCGACGACGTCCTCGAGGGTGGTGACCTCGTAGCCCTCCATGGCCGCCTGGAGGGCGCAGATCGGGTCGACCTCGGTGACGATCACCCGGGCGCCCTGGCCGCGCAGCGACTCGGCGCAGCCCTTGCCCACGTCGCCGAACCCGCACACGACGGCGACCTTGCCGCCCATCATCACGTCCGTCGCCCGGTTGATGCCGTCGATCAGGCTGTGCCGCACGCCGTAGAGGTTGTCGAACTTCGACTTGGTGACCGCGTCGTTGACGTTGATGGCCGGGAACAGCAGCTGGCCCGCCTCGAACATCTGGTAGAGCCGGTGGACGCCGGTCGTGGTCTCCTCGGTCACACCCTTGATGCCGGCCGCGGTCTCGGTCCAGCGACCGGGCTTCTCGGCGATCGTGGCCTTGAGCAGGTCGATG
>DASUDP010000016.1:0-36841 GCA_036275535.1 Acidimicrobiales bacterium
CAGAAGCCGATGGGGAGGTCGGTGAGGGCCGGGTGCACCGGGTGGCCCAGCCACTCGCCTCGCAGCCACGGCCGAGCGGCCTCCGGGAGGGCGTGGGCGAGCGCCGCGAGGGCCGAGCGCCCTGCGTCGAGCCGGTCGTCGCGGGCGAGAGCAGCGGGGATCGCGGTGATGTCCATGGGACCTCCAGCGGGCGCGTCGGACGACCAAGGCCTTCCCCCGCGCCGTGGCCCTGAAACGACGACGGCGGGGCTCAGCCGCCGGGGGGCCGCCCCGCCAGGCGCTGGCGCACCCGGTCCTCGAGGCGCTCGAGGCTGGCCCGGTTGCGGGCCTGGGTGAGCGGTGCCAGCAGGGGGCTGGCCAGGCGATGGATCCCGGTGGGGTGCTCCTCCATCACCACGTGGGTGCCCGCCGCCACGTCGCTCAGGTCGAAGGTCACGGTGGCCTGGACGAGGGGCCGGGCCTTGACCTCCAGCTCGAGGTGCTCCTGCGGCGCGACCGCCACCGAGCGGGTGTGATCGGCGATGGTGAGCAGACCACCGAGCCCGACGACGTGGTGGAACGCGGTGCCGGGTTCCGGCCAGCCGTCGTCGACGGCCCGGATGCGGCGGGCGCCGATCAGCCAGGTGGGGTAGGTGCGGACGTCGACCAGCGCGTCCCACACGTCGGCGCGAGGGGCCGCCAGGGTGATCTCCACGGTGGTCATGGCCTTGCGCCTGCCCTCGACGTCGCCGGCCCAAACGGCACACGCGGGCCCGGACGTGACTGAGCCCCCGGGACCACGTGCGGAGAGGTCACCGGGGGCTCAGATGGGGGGTGGCGGGGGGACCACTGCCGATCCATCTACCCAGGTGCTCCGCCGGGAAACCCCCTCCCGCGGAGAACATCAGGAGCACCCGGCGACGGGCGCTCAGCGGCCCAGCCGGCTGGCGATGGCGGCCGCCGCCCGGGCCGGCGAGCCGGGATCCGTCTCCAGGAAGAGGGACGGTTCGACGAGCTCGAGCTCCATGAGCACGGGCCCCTCCGGACCGGGCACGAGGTCGACCCGCGCATAGAGCAGATCGGCGCGCGACCAGCCCGGTGCGACGGCGCCAACCGCGTCGAGCACGGCCTCGGCCACGGCGCGCTGCGGCGCGGTGGCGACCCGCGGGCTGATCGCCTCCTCCCGGTAGAGGCCCTCCACGAAGCCGGCCCCGGGGCGCAGGATCGGGCCCTTGCGGAACGCGTGGGAGAGCTCATCGCCGAGGAACACGAGGCCGGTCTCCCCCTCGTGATCGACCCCGCCGACGTAGGGCTGCACCAGTGCCGGCCGGCCTGCGTCGTGGAGGGCGCGCACGTGGGCAGCGGCGGCGGCGCGCTGGTGGGATCCGTACCGCTCGGTGTCGCGCGCTCCCGCGGACACGGTCGGCTTCACCACGACGTCGACGGCCTCGGGCAGCCCGGGTTCGTCGCCCAGCTCCACGACCGCGGTGGGGACGATGGGCACGCCGGCCTCGGCCAGGCGCAGGAGGTAGCGCTTGTCGAGGTTGGCCGCCATGACCGGCCAGGGGTTGAGCAGGGTCGTGTGCCGGTCGAGGTCGGCCAGCGCGGCGAGGAAGGCCTCGACGTGGTCCGTGTAGTCCCACGTCGAGCGCACGACGACCAGGTCGGCGGCGGCGGCCCGCTCGGGGTCGTGCCAGTCCGCCACCTCGGCAGGCACGCCGAGCGCGGCCAGCGCGGCCAGCAGCAGAGGCAGGTCGGTGTCCAGGTGCGTGCACGACGCCGCGGAGAGGAGCGCGACCCGGGGTGAGGCGGTGTCCACGCCGGTGACGCTACGGGCAGGGTCGGCCGACCCCTAGCGTGCGCCGCATGGAGCTCCAGGAGATCGAGTACGACGTCACCGACCACGTGGCCACCATCGCCCTCAACCGGCCGGATAAGATGAACGCCGGGACCAGTCGCATGGTGGGCGAGCTCCTCAAGGTCATCGACGCCGTCGACGCCGACGACGGCGTGCGGGCCGTCATCCTCACCGGGCGGGGCAAGGCGTTCTGCGCGGGCGCCGACCTCTCCGCCGGCGCAGCCACCTTCGACTACGACGAGCACTCCGACGGCGACGCCATCGGCGGCGCACGTGTCACCGACGTGGCCGCGCCCCGTGACGGCGCCGGGCTGATCACGCTGCGGCTCTTCGACTGCCGCAAGCCCGTCATCTCCGCCGTGAACGGCGCCGCCGTCGGGATGGGCGTGACGATGACCCTCGCCACCGACATCCGGCTGGCCTCGGAAGCCGCCCGGTTCGGCTTCGTGTTCGCCAAGCGGGGCATCGTCCCCGAGGGTGCCTCGAGCTGGTTCCTGCCCCGTCTCGTCGGCGTGGCCCAGGCCGCCGAGTGGCTCTACACCGGCCGCGTCTTCGACGCCGACGAGGCGCGGCGCGGCGGCCTCGTCCGCAGCGTGCACCCGGCCGACGAGCTGCTCGACGCCGCCCGCTCGCTGGCCGCCGAGATCGCCGCCAACGCACCCGTGTCCGTGGCCCTCACCCGGCAGATGCTCTGGCGCCTGCTCGGCGCCGACCACCCCATGGCCGCCCACCGCGTCGACTCGCGGGCCATGTACGCCACCGGGGCCCTGCCCGACGCCCGGGAGGGCGTGACGTCGTTCCTCGAGAAGCGGGCGCCCGAGTTCCAGGGCCGGGTGTCCACCGACCTGCCCGAGGTGTTCCCGGACTGGCACGACCCGACGTTCGCCTGACCCGGGTGCGCGTCGGGGGGAGCGATCGCCGCCGCCGAGGTGCTGGAATGGCGGGCCATGGCTGCTCTCGTGGTCCGCAACGGCGTCCTCGTCGACGGGAGCGGCGCTCCTCGCCAGCCCGCCGACGTCGTCGTCGACGGTGATCGCATCGTGGCCGTCGAGGCGCCGGGGACGGCCAGCACGGCCCACGCCCACCACGTGATCGACGCCGACGGGCGGCTGGTCACCCCCGGGTTCGTCGACGTGCACACCCACTACGACGCGCAGGCCACGTGGGACCCCGAGGTCACCCCCAGCTCCTGGCACGGCGTCACCACCGCCGTCATGGGGAACTGCGGCGTCGGCTTCGCCCCCGCCGCCCCCGACCGCCACGGCTGGCTGATCGACCTCATGCAGCGTCGAGGACATCCCCGGGGCGGCCATGGCCGAGGGCATCACCTGGGAGTGGACGACCTTCCCCGAGTACCTCGACGCCCTCGAACGGATGCCGCGCGTGCTCGACGTCGGCACCCAGATCGCCCACGGACCGCTGCAGGCCTTCGTGATGGGCGAGCCGACCGGAGCCCGACCGGGACGACTCATCCGGGGCCCGCAACAGCCGATCTGAACGAATCCTGACGGTTATCTGACCGGTCAGCGACCACGACCTGACGGAGATCGTTCACAGAAGTCGTCGATTCGTGAAACCGTCACGAAACATCGCGCAGGGAAGGTGACCCCGCTCTAGTCCCTTCCCTCCCGAGGAGTCCTGATGGATACCGGCGACGCCGCATGGGTGCTGATCTCAGCCGCACTCGTGCTCTTCATGACGCCCGGCCTGGCGCTGTTCTACGGCGGCATGGACCGGACGCGGAACGTCCTGAACATGTTGATGATGAACTTCTGGTGCCTGCTGATCGTCCCCGTCGTCTGGGCGGTGGGCGGGTTCTCGCTGGCCCAGGTGCCCTTCGACAACGATCTGATCGGCGGCTTCGACGCCATCTTCCTGCGGGGGCTCGGCATCCAGGCCGACGGGGGCGCCGCCCTCATCACCGCCATGTTCCTCGGCATGTTCGCCGTCATCACCCCGGCGCTGATCTCCGGCGCGGTGGCTGACCGCATGAAGTTCTCGGCCTGGGCCATCTTCGTCCCGGTCTGGCTGGTGCTCGTCTTCGTGCCGGTCTTCAAGTGGGTGTACGGCGGCTGGCTGGGCCAGCGGGGCTCGCTCGACTTCGCCGGCGGGACCGCCATCCACGTGAACGCCGGCATCGCCGCCCTGGCCGCCGTGCTCGTCCTCGGGAAGCGCAGGGGGTGGCCCTCCGAGGGGCACCCGCCGCACTCGATGCCGCTCGTCATGCTCGGCACCGGGATCCTGTGGTTCGGGTGGTTCGGCTTCAACGCCGGTTCCGCGCTCGGGGCCAGCGGGACGGCCATCCAGGCCTTCACCAACACGTTCCTCGCCGCCGCGGCGGCCGGCCTGGCCTGGGCCGTCGTGGAGCGCCTGCGGGACGGCCACTTCACCAACCTGGGCGCCGCCTCCGGGATCGTGGCCGGCCTCGTGGCCATCACCCCCGGGGCGGGCTTCGTGGCCGGGATGTCCCCGATCTGGATCGGGCTCCTCGCCGGTGTGGTGTGCTGCTACGCCGTCGGCCTGAAGACCAAGGCCGGCTACGACGACGCCCTCGACGTGGTGGGCGTCCACTTCGTCGGCGGCCTCGTGGGCTCCCTCGCCATCGGGCTCTTCGCCGAGCCCGACTTCTTCGGCGGCGACTTCATGGAGGGCCTCTTCCACGGCGGGGGGCTGAAGCTCCTCGGCGAGCAGGCCCTGGCCAACGGCGTGACCATCGTCTACTCGTTCCTCGTGACGCTTGGGATCATGGTCGCCCTCAAGGCCACCATCGGCGTGCGAGTCTCTGAGGACGTCGAGTACAGCGGCCTGGACCTGGCCGAGCATGCAGAGACCGCCTACAGCACTGGCACCGCCAGCCTCACTGGGCACTGATTCGGAGGACACGTGAAGCTCATCACTGCAGTCATCAAGCCGTTCAAGCTCGACGAGGTGAAGGAGGCCCTCAAGGCCGCCGGCGTCGCCGGCATGACCGTCACCGAGGTGCAGGGCTTCGGGCGCCAGTCCGGGCACACCGAGGTCTACCGAGGGGCCGAGTACACCGTGGACTTCGTCCCCAAGGTGAAGATCGAGATCCTGGCCGACGACACCGACGCCGACGGGCTGGCCGAGACGATCGCCGGGGCGGCCCGGACCGACAAGATCGGCGACGGCAAGCTCTGGATCACCGAGGTGGGTGGCGTGCAGCGCATCCGCACCGGCGAGCGCGACACCGACGCCATCTGACCGGTCGTCACCTGCGCATGATGCCGGGCCCTCGGGCCCGGCATCCGCGCGCCAGGGGCCGGTGGCCGCCTACCCCTGGCCGAGCTCGTCGAAGGTGTCCATGCCGGTGGGGATGCCCACAGTGAAGTAGGTGGCCCGGGCCAGGAGGTTGGGCCCGATGGGCGAGGTGGCCAGGTGGAGCACAGCCGCCAGGAGGAGCGACGTCACGTCGTTGGGGTGGCTGAGGCTCACGGCGGCGCCCAGGAGCATGAGCAGGAGGCCCAGCGTCGACGCCTTCGAAAGGCGCCCAGGGCTGCGCCGAGGGCCCGACGGGTAGCCTCGGGCCCCATGGAAGACGCCGCCGCCGCCCCGACCGCACCCGAGGGGTCGGCCTGGCGGATCGAGCCGAGCGGCGCCCTGCGGGGCGACGTCGTCGTGGCCGGCTCGAAGAACGCCGTCACCAAGCACATGGTGGCCGCCCTGCTCGGCGACTCGCCGTCCACCATCACCAACGCCCCCGACGTCGGCGACGTGGGCATCACCGCCGACATCCTGCGCTCGGTCGGCGTGGGGGTGGAGGTGGAGGGCGACCGCATCACCGTCCTCCCCAGCCCCGAGCCGATCCCCCGCGTCCCCCTCGAGTTCTCGGGGCTCAACCGCATCCCGATCCTGCTGCTCGGCCCGCTGCTGCACCGGGCCCACGAGGCCTTCGTGCCCCTCGTCGGTGGCGACAAGATCGGGCGGCGGCCCATCGACTTCCACGTGTCGGCCCTGCAGCAGATGGGCGCCGAGCTCGAGCTCCACAACAACGGCATCACCGCCCGGATGCGGGGCCGGCTGAAGGGCACCCGGATCACCCTGCCGTACCCCTCCGTCGGCGCCACGGAGACGGTCATCCTCTCCGCCGTGCTGGCCGAGGGACGCACCGTCATCCACAACGCCGCCCTGGAGCCCGAGGTCACCGAGCTGGCCCTGTTCCTGCAGCGCATGGGCGCCCTGATCGCGTTCCGGCCCGACCGGCGGATCGTGATCGAGGGCGTCGAGTCGCTCAGCGGCGCGCAGGCCCGCCTCGCCGGCGACCGGCTCGAAGCCTTCAGCTACCTGGTGGCCGGGCTCATGACCGGTGGTCAGGTGCGCGTCGGGGGCTGCCACCAGGACCGGCTCGTCACGGCCATCAACACCCTCCAGCGCATGGGGGCCCGGTTGGAGATCACGGACGAGTGGATCACGGCCAGCGCCACCCGGTTGCGTCCGGCGGCCGTCCAGACCGACACGCACCCCGGGTTCATGACGGACTGGCAGCCGCCGCTCATCGTGCTCATGACCCAGGCCGACGGCATGTCGGTGCTGCACGAGACGGTCTACGAGGACCGCCTCGGCTACGTGGACGCCATCAAGGCCATGGGCGGCGAGGTCGAGCTGTTCGACACCTGCCTCGGCGGTCCGGCCTGCCGGTTCCACGACTCGTCGGCCAAGCACTCCGCCGTCGTGCGGGGAGTGTCGAAGCTCCAGGGCGCCGACGTCACCATCCCCGACGTGCGGGCCGGCTTCTCGTCGGTCATCGCCGCGGCCGCCGCCGAGGGGGCGTCCATCCTCCACGGCATCCACCACCTCGAGCGCGGCTACAACCGTCCGTTCGAGACCCTCCGCTCCCTCGGCCTCAACCTCACCCGGGTCTAGACCGACGTCTGTGGACGCATGCGCACGCCATGCGCGCGCTGAGGTCCACAGACGTCGCTAGCCGGAGACGAGGCTGGCCAGGGCCCAGAGGGCGCCGATGAGGCCGATGCCGGCGAAGACGAGGCTGCGGACGAGCGGGGGGCGCTCGAGGTCGCCCTCCTTGCGGGCCTCGGGGGGCCGGACGAGGGCGGCCACGCTGCCGACCGCCATGGCGCCGCCGATGGCCAGGACCAGGTAGGCCAGCAGGTCTTCGCCCAGGAACATGGCGGCCAGCCTACCGAGCGGTAGGCGCCCACCCGGAGTGGCCGAAGAAATCACTCAAGGTGGTGATCGGTGGTGTCGATGAGGGAGGGACCGGTGGCATCGCCCCCGCCGGTCAGGTACGGGAAACGGGACGGGGGGTGTGACTCCCTCCAACTGCATCGCCCCCGGCGCTCCGGCGCCGGCCACATGCCGCAGCCTCCGTCCCACCCGCACCCCCGCTCCTCACGGCTCGAGGTCCTCGTCCGAGACGTCGGGATCGACGCTCGTCACGACGAGCCGCTCCTCCACCCCGCCCTCGTAGCGCACGCGGCGGCGCGTCGGCGCGCCCGTGGCGTCGTCGAAGCAGAAGGTGGCCTCGAGCCCGAACGGCGCCCGCGGGTCCACCCGGCGCTGCTCGAGGTGGAAGCAGCCGGGTTCGGGGACCGTCACGGTGTAGAGCGGGTCGCGCCCCAGGAGGATCGAGCGCAGCCCGAGCACCTCCCGCTCGGTCGACTCGACGTAGGTCGGGCCACCCGGAGAGCCGAGGCGGCAGAGGGCGGGCTCCTCGGCGTCGGGCGGCGCAGCGGGGCAGACGATGAGGCGGTCGTCGTCCCGGCCGTCGACCCCGCCGAGCTGGCGGTGGAGGCGCTGGGGCGGGCGCTGGGCCACCACGTCCTCGGAGGTGATGGTGGCGCCGGTGACCGCGCTGCGCCGCTCGTAGGTGCCGCGGGTCGTGAACGTGGCCTCCCGGCTGCGCCGCCAAGCGGCGATGAGCTCCTCGGCGACGGCGGGACGGGCCTCGCCGGGGCGAGAGAGGTCGGCCCGGCGGACCTCGGCGATCCCGGCCCACAGCAGCACCACCGCCCAGACCGCGGCCACGGCCCCCGCCAGGAGGGTCCCCCGCCGCGCTCGCATGGCCCCCGACGGTACGCGATGCTCCCGCCGGCCCCTCGTCAGGAGATCCGATGCCCCGCCGCACCCCCGCCCTGCTGCTCGCCGCCCTGGTGACGATCGCCAGCGGTTCCCTGGCCGGCTGCTCCGATGACGAGATGCCCCCCGCCACCACCGCGTCGACGAGCACCCCGTCCTCCACCGCTCCCGAGGGCAGCACCGACGGCGCCGCCGACGAGGCCCTGGAGGCCCTGCTGCTCGACGCGTCGGACCTGCCCGCGGGCTTCACCGCGTCCGACGAGGCCGACGACACGATCACCTCCTTCTGCGCCACCCAGGATGCGGCGGCCGGCCTGCAGGCCAGCGCCCGGGCGGTCCGCGCCTTCGCGCGGGACGCCGGTGGCGCATCGGTGATCCAGCTGGCCTTCCGCTTCCGAGACGGCGGGGCCGCCACCTTCGTGCAGCAGGCAGAGACGGCCCTCGCCACCTGCACCGACATCCCCGACGCCTCGGGCACCGGCCTGGCCTTCGAGTACGAGCCCCTCAGCCCTGACGTCGCAGCGGCCGTGGCGGCCGCCGGCGATTCCCGGACGGGGCGCTACGGCACCTCGGTGGGCTCGGGGAACCTCACCGTGGAGGTGGTGGTGCTGCAGCACGACGACATCGGGATCCTGGTGGCCGTGCTCGGCCTGTCCCAGCCCCGCACCGAGCTGGACGCGCTGGCCGCCACGGCCTTCACCGCCGTCGCCCAGCGCCTCTGACGCCGACCGGGCGTCAGCCGCCGGCGCCGACGAGGCCCAGGTCGTCGCTCAAGGTGCTGGCGTCGACGGGCCGGTGCAGCAGGAAGCCCTGCCCGAGCTGGCACCCCAGCTGGAGCAGCCCATCGACCTCGGCCTGCTGCTCCACGCCCTGGGCCACGACCACGCGGTCGAGCGTGCGCACGAGGTCGATGATCGTGCGGGCCACGGTGCGGGGCGGCTCCTGGGTGCGCAGCGCGGAGACCAGCCCACGGTCGATCTTCACGATGTCGAACGGCACCCGCTGGAGGTAGCTGAGCGACGAGTAGCCGGTGCCGAAGTTGTCGATGGCGATCTGCACCCCGAGCTCCTTCAGCCGGTGGATGCGGTGCAGCACCTGGTCGGTGTCGACGAGCAGGCTCGTCTCGGTCAGCTCGCACACGAGCGCCCGCGGCTCGAGGTGGGCGTCGCGCAACGCGTCCTGGACGGCCTCGACGAGGTCGGGGGCCAGGACCTCGCGGGCGGAGAAGTTCACGCTCACCGTCCAGGCCCGCCCGGCCCCGTCCCGGCGCCAGCGGGAGAGCTGCTGCAGCGCCGCGCTCAGGACGAGCCGGCCGAGGGGCACGATGATGCCGGAGTCTTCGGCCACGGGGAGGAACTCCGAGGGCCCGACCGGCCCACGCTCGGGGTGGTTCCACCGCGCCAGCGCCTCGAAGCCGACGACCTCGCCGTCGGAGAGGTGGACGATGGGCTGGTACTCGACATCGATCGTCCCCCGCTCGACCGCCCGCTCGAGGTCCGCCCGCACCGTGAGGAGATCCACCACCCGCCGGTGCATGCTCGGCTCGAACACCTCCACGCGACCCTTCCCGTTGGCCTTGGCCGCGTACATGGCCAGGTCGGCGTTGCGGAGGAGCTCGTCGGGGGACATGTCGGCTTGGATGCGGGTGGCCACTCCCACGCTGGCTCGCACGTGCAGCTCCCGGCCAGCGATCGTGGCGCTCTCGCTCACCGCGTCGAGGACCCGCTCCGCCACCTCCTCGATGGCGTCGAGGTCGGGGGCGTCTTCCAGCAGGATGGCGAACTCGTCGCCGCCCAGCCGAGCCGCTGTGTCCCCGGCGCGCAGCACGCCCTGGAGGCGCTCGGCGAGGACGACGAGAAGCTCGTCCCCGGCACCGTGGCCCATGCTGTCGTTCACCATCTTGAAGTCGTCGAGGTCGATGAACAGCACCGCCGGGGTGATGCTGTCGCTGCGCCGGACCCGATCGAGGGCGTGGCCCACCCGATCGGCGAACAGGGCCCGGTTGGCCAGCCCGGTGAGCGAGTCGTGGAAGGCCTGGTGGCGGAGCTGGTCCTGCAGCGCCCGGCGACCCGTCACGTCGCGGATGGACAGCACGACGCCGTGCACGTCCGGGTTGTCGAGGAGGTTGATCCCGACGACCTCGCTGTGGATCACCGACTCGTCGGCCCGGCGCAGCTGGACCTCGAGGGTGCGCGATCCCTCGGGCGCAATCTGGACCAGCGAGTCGAGGAAGTGCTCGAAGTGCCCGATGTCGTCGTGGTGGACCATCCGGGTGACCGGCTGCCCGTCGAGGTCGACCGCCAGGTACCCGAGGACCCGCACGACCGACGGGGTCTGGTAGCGGATGATCCTGTCACGGCCCACGATGAGCACGGCGTCGCTGCTGTGGCGGACCAGCTGCTGCATGCGGGCCTCGCCCCGGCGCTGCTGGAGCTCCCTGGATTGCTCCAGCGCATCGAGGGCCAGCCCGCAGTGGGTGCCGAGCACGGTCATGGCCTCGTCGAGCTCGTGCACGCTGGCCCGCCGAGGCGCCAGGGCCAGCGCCTCCAGCCCCCCGAGCCGGCGGGGCACCGGCGCGACGAGGATCTCGTGGCCCTGGCGGTCGGCGAGGCGCAGCGAGCGCTCCCCCAGGTCCGCCACGTGGGCCAGCACGGCGTCGAGGTCGGTGTCCTCCCGGCGCAGGGGCCGGTCCGGGCCGGCCACGTCGAGGGGCGACATCGTGCCGCGCTCGTTGCCGACGAGCCAGGCCGCGTAGCGCACCTTGCCGCCGGTCAGCGCCACGGCGGCGGTGAGCCCGGCTCGGCGCACCTCGTCGGCGTTCCGGCCGGCGGCGATGGCGAGGGCGGCGTCGCGCAGGGCCTGCGAGCGGCGGGCCTGGCGCTGACCCGACCGCACCACGAGCTGGAGCCGGGCCACCAGGAGGAGGGTGAGGACCGTGGCGGTGGAGGCCACCAGCACCCCGTCGACCTCGACGTCCCGCAGGAGCTGGACGGTCGTCGCGACCGGTGTGGCCACGACGGCGGCCACCAGGACGGCCAGGTGGATGTGGGGCAGGGTGTGCGCGGGCCGGTGCTCGACGTCACCGATGCGCACGGCGCTGGGGTGCACCGACGACGCCGCCAGCCCGAGCGACCCCAGGGTGGCGAGCCCCAGCCCGACCCGCTCGATGTGGGTGGCGGTGAGGTCGAGCTGGTGGGCTCGCAGCAGCCCGGCGCCGGCCAGCAGCGGCAGGGAGCTGACGACGAGGAACCGGCCGGCGACCAGCCGCCGCGCCCCGGTGAGGGCCAGCCGGACGACCGCCGTGGCCACGAGGGCCGCCATCCCCAGCGAGAGCAGGCTGACGATGCGCTCGGCCTGGGAGTCCGCCCGGTCAGCCAGCTCCCCGGCGAAGAGGGCGACGATCACGCCGGCGCCGCCGATGGCGACGATGAAGGCGTCGATCCGGGGGATCCAGTCCACCCGTTCGGATCGGGCCACCGCCATGAGGACCAGGGCGGCCGCCAGGAGCCCGATCCCGACGAGGCACGGCACGTCGGTCGGGTTGGGGGACGGGATGGCTTCGTGGTCCCGGTAGGACGCCACCGCGGCCAGCAGCCCGGCGCCCCACACCGTCAGCCCCACGCCCAGGGTCCTCCAAGCGACCGCCGCCCGGCCGCTGCGGGGGGCGGCGACCACCACGGCCAGCCCGGCGGCCACGGCCAGCCCAGCCTGCAGCCAGCGGCCGGAGACGTCGGAGGGCGCCACCGCCGCGACGATGGCCAGGACGGGCGCGGCGAGGAGCAGGGCGGCGGCCGCACGCCGACGGCCCGTCCCGGTCGCCGTCGGCGACCGCCGCTGCTCGCTGCTCATGCCGTTCCCGCTCCCGTTCTGGCTGGACGAGGTGACGAGGACCCCGCCGCGGGCCCGGTCACCGGCCCCTGACCATGCTCCATGAGAGCACACGGGGTGCGACTCCGCCGGGCCGCGCCGCCTCTGAGGTCTCGGCCGCGGCCACCACGGAGCGCGGCACCGCCAACGCTAGCCGTCGGGATCGACGGAGCGTCGCCTCGCCTTGCGCTCGGCCTGTCGTCGCTTGTCGTCGAGGCGGCGGCGCACGCTCCCTGTGGTCGGGCGGGTCGCCCGCCGCGGCGCGGTGGGGGCAAGGCCCTCGGCCAGCCGCTGCCGGAGGCGATCGAGGGCCAGCTCCCGGTTGCGGGCCTGGGAGCGGCTGTCGGCCGCCACAGCCCGGACCTCCGGGCCCAGCCGGGCGAGGAGACGGGCCCGCTGCCGGGGGCCGAGCGACGGTGAGCCGGCGACGTCGAAGCGGACCTCCACGCGGGTGTCCGAGGTGTTGGCGTGCTGGCCGCCGGGGCCGCCGGAGCGGGTGAAGCGCCACCGCAGCTCACTCAGGGGGATCGTGAGGCTGCCCGTCACCCGGAGCAGCTCGGGACCCTCGGCCACCGCCCCACGGTAGGTTCGCGCCATGGCCGATGACACCACCCCCTCCGGCGCCGAGTGGATCGAGGCCTTCGCCCGCCAGATCGGGCTCGAGGCCCCGGACGTGGCGGCCATCGACACGCTGCTGGAGCTGGCCGGCGTGGCGGCCCACGCGTCGCAGCGGACCGCCGCACCGATCGCCTGCTACCTCGTCGGCCGGGCGGGGATCACCCCCGCCGACGCCCTCGCCATCGCTCGCTCCACCCACCCCTGACCGCACCGCCGGGACGGGCGCCCGAGTTGGAGCTCATGCGGGGGGCACGGCACCGCAGCAGGCACTGATGAAGGCCGTCACGCGCCAGTCGCGGCAGCGCCTCGGCCTCCCCCGCTGATGGCTAGTCCAGCCCCCGGGCCATGTTGGCGAACCGGGTGTACTGCGGCAGGAAGGCCAGCTGGACGACGCCCGTCGGCCCGGCCCGGTGCTTGGCCACGATGATCTCGGCCTGGCCCGTGTTCTCGGGCTTGGCGTCGTACACCTCCTCCCGGTAGATGAACATCACGACGTCTGCATCCTGCTCGAGGCTGTTCTCGACGGTGATGCCGTTGGCGACGAAGTTGTGCGTCTCGAGGACCGTGGCGTCGTAGACCGGCTCGAGGCCGCGGGGCTCGATGGCGACGACCTCGTCCCAGAACACGTCCGAGGTGGCGAGCGCCCGGAGGACCCGATCGTCGACCAGCGTCGCCACCCGGTCGAGCCGCTCGCGGCTCGGGCTGTGCTTGTAGAGCGTGGAGCCACAGCACTGGGTCCCCAGCCCGGCCGCGAGGGCTCGGGCCGACACGCCCCGGGTGCGCATCGCGTCCTCCACCCGGTTCCACACCTCGCGCGGCACCGTGTCCGTGTTCGTGTTGGGCACGATGGTGCGCAGGTGCTCGGCCGCTCGCTCGGCTGCCTTCCCGCGGCGACCGTGCACACCGACGTGATCCAGGAAGCGCAGCTGGTTGGCTGCCCCCGTGACGTGCAGGTGGTAGCTGGTGCGATGGGTGCCCTGGGGCACCTCGGAGATCCGGCTCTGGATGTCAAGGCGGAGCAGGAGCTGCTGGATCCCGTCGACCAGCGCTCGACTGGTGGACGCGTAGTACACGGTGGCGCCTCGCCCCCTCCGGTACACCGAGCCGTCGGTCGCCCAGAGGTGCCGCAGGAAGAGCGCCACCTGGTCGTCGGGGAGGCGGAACACGCCCGCCGGGATGAACTTCTCGTGGGACCGCGCGCCCCGGAGGCCCATGGGGTCCAGCCACTCCTGGATGGGGTTGCCACGGCCATGGGTGAGGCGGTGGGGCGACGGGAGGTAGACGTGCGTCCAAGTTCCCTGTGCCACCCGGCGAGGCGTGATCGCGAAGTGGGCGGCCGCCTGCTCGACGGCGGCGACGTTGTCGGGGTCGGCGCTGGTGTAGTGCACGGGCTGGCGGCTGGCCACGCAGCCGTCGCCCAGCAGGTGGGCCAGCATCACGACCTCGGGGACGGGCCAGCGCACAGGATCGAACGGGGCGGGCACCCGGCGAGGCAGGCCGATGCGGCTCCCCACGGCAAGCTCGTCCAGCCGGGCCCATCCGCCGACGGTGAGGAAGGGGTGGTTGGCGCTGGCGGTGACGGTGCGCCCTGAGGCCAGCCGGAGCTCGAAGACCTCCTTCACCCCCGTGGGGAAGACGTGGGTCATCGTCGCGGGGACCATCTGCAGGTCACGGTCGAGCGACCACACCGGGATGTTCGTCGCCCCCGACAAGAGGAGCTCTCCCAGCGTCACCTCGGCTCCCGTGTCAGCGCGGAGCACGCGGGCGTCGGCGGTGAGACAACCGCTCTCGCGCAGGTCGGCCAGCATGGGGCGCTTGTCGGCGCGCATCTCGAGGCCGCGGGACAGCTGCGAGAGGGCCACCACCGGGGTCTCGAGCTCGCGGGCCAGGATCTTGAGGCCGCGGGAGAGCTCGGACACCTCGACCTGGCGGTTCTCGGCGCTGGCCCGGCCGGTCATGAGCTGCAGGTAGTCGATGACGATCATGCCGAGGTCGCCGACCTGGCTCTTCAGGCGGCGGGCCTTCGCCCGGATCTCCATGATCGACAGGCTCGGGTTGTCGTCGATCCAGATGCGGGCCTCGCCGAGGCGGCCGATGGCCCGGGAGATCTTCGTCCAGTCGTCGGACTCGAGGCGGCCGTTGCGGGCCCGGCTGGCGTCGACCTTGGCCTCCGCGCAGAGGAGCCGCTGGGACAGCTCCACGCTGCTCATCTCGAGGGAGAACATGAGGACGGGCCGCTGGGCCTCGAGGGCGGCGTGGGCCACCATGCCGAGGGCGAAGGACGTCTTGCCCATGGCCGGGCGGGCGCCGACGATCACCAGCGAGCTGGGCTGCAGCCCCGAGAGCAGCCCGTCGAGGTCGAGGTAGCCGGTGGGCGTGCCGGTGATGGCGTCGCCCTTCTCGTAGAGGTCCTCGAAGCGCTGGAGGTTCTCACCGAGGAGGTCGGAGAGCTGCTTCGTGCTGTCGGTGACGCGCCGCTCGTTCACCTCGTAGACGAGGGACTCGGCCCGGTCGAGGGCCTTCTGGACGTCGTCGGGCACCGAGTAGCCCATCTCGGCGATCTCGCCCGCCACCGAGATCAGCCGCCGCAGCAGGGAGTGCTCCTCGACGATGCCGGCGTAGCGGGCGGCGTTGGTGGTGGCCGGCGTCGACGAGAGGATCTGGGCCAGCACGGCCGGTCCGCCGACAGCCTCGAGCAGCCCGAAGCGGCGCAGCTCGTCGGCCACCGTGACGGCATCGACCGGCTGGCCGGACGCGTAGAGCGTGTGGATGGCGTCGTAGACGTGCCCGTGGGCCGGCTTGTAGAAGTCCGACGCGCCGACCACCCCGGCCGCATCGGCGATGGCCTGGGGCGAGAGCATCATCGCCCCGAGGAGCGACTCCTCGGCCTGCAGGTCGTGCGGTGGCACCCGTCCGGCAGGGGCGGGGCGACGGGGCGCGGAGTCCTGAGGTCGGGATGCCATGGGGAGGTTCACCTTGCTCCGTCGGGCCTGTGGGGAACCAGAGGCACAACCCTGGGGATACCCGGTGGACCGGCGGTGGACGAGCCTGGGGGAAACGGGGGCGCGCTGTGGACAGCCCCCTGGGCGAGCCGCCCCGGGGAGCCGTTCCACGGCGTGACGTGGGGACCGGCGCGGCCGGTCCGGAGTGCTACGGGGCGACGATCTCGACGGTGACCGGGAACTCCACGTCGCTGTGGAGCTTGGCCGGCACGAGGTGCTGGCCGAGGGTCTTGATCGGCTCGTCGAGGTGGAGCTTGCGACGGTCGAGCTCGATGCCGGCCTGGGCCTCGATGGCCTCGGCGATCTCGGTGGTGGTGACCGAGCCGAAGAGCTTGCCCTCGGCGCCGGCCCGGTGGGCGATCGTGATCACCTTGGGGACGAGCGCCTTGGCCACGGCCTCGGCGGCGGCACGGTCCGTGGCGTCACGCAGGTCGCGGCCGCGGCGCATGGCCGTGGCCTGGGCCTCGACGCCAGCCGTGGCCTTGAAGGCCAGGCCCTTGGGGACGAGGTAGTTGCGGGCGTACCCGTCGGCGACATCGACGATGTCGCCCTTCTTGCCGACCTGCTCGAGGTCGGTGCGCAGGACGACCTTCATCAGACCTCCTCCGCCACGGCCTCGATGTCGGCGCCCTCGTCGATGCCCTCGTCGAGCTCGATGTCGGTGCCATCGAGGGCCCCGTCGGGCGCCGGGAGGTCGCGCTCGCGGCGCGGGCCCCGCTCGCCGTCGCCCCGCTTGGGGCCGCGGGTCTGGGTGACGCGGCTGGCGTAGGGAAGGAGCGCCATCTCGCGGGCGTTCTTGATGGCCCGGGCGATCTCGGCCTGCTGCTGCACGTTGTTGCCGGTCACGCGACGGGCCCGGATCTTGGCCCGGTCGGACATGAACCGGCGGAGCAGGTTCACGTCCTTCCAGTCGACGTAGTCGACCCGCTCGCTGATGAGCAGGCTGACCTTCTTCTTGGCCCGGCGGGCGCTGTCCTTGTTCTTCGTGCGGGGGGAGGGCTTGGCCATCAGAACGGCTCCTCAGCAGGGTCGTAGTTCGCAGGGGCGGCGTTGGAGGGCTGCGGACGGCTGGCGCCGCCTCCCCCACCGCCGGAGAAGCCGCCGCCTTCGCCTTCGCGGCGCTCGTTCTTCGAGATCTCGGCGGTGGCGTAGAGCAGGCTGACCGCGACGTCGTCCGCCACGATCTCGAAGGCGTAGCGCTTCTCGCCCTGCTCGGTCTCCCAGGAGCGCTGCTCGAGCCGGCCCGAGACCACCACGCGCGCCCCCTTGGAGAGGGTGTCGCTGATGTTCTGGCCGAGCTGACCCCAGGCCTTCACGTCGAAGAAGGAGGTCTGCTCCTCCCACTCCTGGGTCTGGCGGTTCTGCCAGCTGCGGTTGACGGCGACGCTGAACGAGCAGACGCCCTGCCCCGACGGGGTGAAGCGCAGCTCCGGGTCGCGGGTGACGTTGCCGCTGACGGTGATGGTGTTGATGTTGCGTGCCATGGTGGCCTCCTATCCGGCGTTGGCCGGCTGGGCCTGCTCGCCCAGGAGGCCACGACGGGCGGCCTCGTGGTCGGGCAGGCGCACGAGCTTGTGGCGGACGACCTCGTCCGCGAGGCGCAGGGACCGCTCGAGGGCCTCGAGATCGGCACCGTCGGCCGTGAGCTCCCACACCACGTAGTAGCCCTCGGTCTTGTGGTCGATCTCGTAGGCGAAGCGCCGGCGACCCCACCGATCGGTGGAGGCGACGGTGCCGCCCCGGGTGCCGATGGCGGTGGTGACCGACTTGACCTGGTCGTCGATCACGAGGTCGTCGAGACCCGAATCGAAGATGACCATCAGCTCATAGGCCCGCATGGGGCATCGTCCTCCTCCTGGACCCGGCGGCGCCGGGGCCCCCGACCTGGGGGCAAGGGGTGCTCGGTTGGCCGGGCGATGGTAGCGGGGGGCGGTGGTCCTGCACACATCTGAGTCAACTCGCCGGGTGTGACACTCATGGTTTGTCGCCGATCTCGTCGACGCTCGCCGCCACTGGACATAGGAGCGTCAACCGACCCGGGTGCCGGCGGCCGCGCCGGGGACGCGTGCGTCAGGCGACCTGGCGGTGGTGGAGCTCGGTGCGGAGCTGGGTCCTTGCCGCGCGGTCGATCAGCACGGGCAGGAACGGCCTGACGGCCGCATCGCGAAACCGATCGGTGGCCGTGGCCACGGCGTCCGCGATGCGCTCGCTGGACAGGTGGCCGCCGAAGTCCCGACTGAGGGAGCGCTCGACGAGGCCGACCTGGTTCCGCAGCCAGTCCTCCCCGTAGTCGTCCTGGCGACGGGTCACCCCTGGCCTCCGACCTGCCCCTCGCGGCCGGTCACGGCCGCTCGGGCGAGGTCCCGGGCGCCACGGGCCGTCACGGTCGCGAGACCCAGCGCGATGGCCACGCTCACCTTGGCCATCGTGGCCGCCCGGTGACGGAGTGGTGGGACGAGGAGCACGATCGCTCCGGTGGCGGCGGGGACGAGCGCTGTGGGCATGACTTGGCCTCCTGGGTCGTGCGGCCCATCGTGCGCGCACCCCGGCTTGCCACGGCAGAGGCGAACGTCCTGCGCCCTCAGCCGGAGCGGGTGGCGTTCAGCTCTCGGCGCCAGGCCGACACCGCGGCGGCGAGCTCCAGCAGGGCGATGACGAGCGGCATCGGACACCCTCCCCCGGGTGATCGGAACGATTCAGGGCAAGCGTGCCCCGCCGTGGCACCCGACGCGCTGAACCTCCGACAGCCGGGAGGTGAATGGCAATGGAACACTCGGCTCGCCGGCGAGAATGGGCCCTCCGTCACTGTTCGGCCGGGACCGTCCCTCCACAGACTGGGTGGGTGCCCCTTGTCCCCATGCCACGCGTGCCATTGCCACGCCTACCCCACCTACCGGTGCCGCGCCTGCCCGTGGTGCAGCGAGGACGCCAGGTGCGGACGGCCGGCCGGCGAGTGCACGTCGAGCTCCGGGCCGTCGGTGGCCGCGCCGACGAGGTGACCACGGCCCTCATCGCCGCCCTCGAGGCGCGACCTGAGGTGGCCTGGACGCAGCTCGTCCCGCGGATGCAGCGCCTCGTCGTCGGCCTGCACGAGGAGCGGGCCGACGACCAGGTGCGGAAGATCGTCGCCCAGGTCGAGGAGGAGCTCGGGGTCCACCACCAGCCGTTCGTGGAGGACGCCCCCGACCACCCGTCCGACGTCGAGGCGCTCGGTCGCCAGCTCCTCGCACTCGGGGGTGACGCCGCCGGCCTTGGCCTGGGGCTCATCCGGCGCTTCGTGCCCGCCCCGGTCCGCGCCGCGGCGACCGACGTCGCTGTGATGGTGGGTGTCACCCAGCACGTCCCCCGCTTCCGGGAGGCCGTCGAACACCGCGTCGGCTGGCCCATCGTCGGAGCAGCCCTGGAGGTGACGGGCGCCGTCTCGTCGGGGCTCGGGCAGGGCCCCCTGGGCCCGCTGGTCGACCTCGTCCACCGCGCCAGCTCGATCGCCGAGGCGGACGCCCGCCGCCGGGCGTGGGAGGCGGCCGAGCCAGAGCTGTTCGCCGCCCGGGGGCCGACGGCGGCGGTCCTCGCCACGAGCGCTCGGCCCGTACCGGTGCCGCGAGGCCCGGTGGAGCGTTACGCCGAGCGAGCCTGGCCGGTGTCACTCGGCGCCTTCGCCGTCGCTCTGCCGTTCACCGGGAGCTTGGAGCGGGCGACGGCGATGCTGTCGGCCGGGCTGCCCAAGGCGGCCCGCCTCGGCCGGGAGTCCTTTGCCGTGCACCTGAGCCGCGGCCTCGCCGCCCGCGGCGCCGTCGTGCTCGACGCCCGAGTGCTGCGACTCCTCGACAGGGTCAGCACGGTCGTCCTCGACGCCCGGCTCCTCGCCGGGGGCGACGACGTGGCCGCCACGGTGGAGCGCGCTGGTCTCGCCCTCTGCATCGCCGGGTCGGCGCCCGCTCGCAGCCGCTTCGGACCCCACGAGGTCGTGCCCGACGACCTCCACCTCGCCGCGGAGGTCCGCCGCCGGCAGCAGGCGGGAGAGGTCGTGCTCGTGATCGGCACCGCGCAGACCAACGCCGGCCTCGCCGTCGCCGACTGCGCGATCGGCATCGCCGGGACCGGGCACCCGACGCCGTGGTCGGCGCACGTCCTCTGTCCGGCCGATCGCGGCTTGGCCTCGCTGGTGGTGGAGGCCTGCCCCGTGGCGCAGGAGGTGAGCAGCCAGAGCGCCGGAATCGCCCTGGCTGGCGCCAGCGTGGCCGGGCTGGTGTCGTTCACCGGCCTGGTGCCGGGCCTCGCCAACCGGGCCACCAGCGCCGTGAACCTGGCCACCGCCGTGGCTGTCGCCAACGGCGCTCGGGCCGCCCTCGGCGTGACCCGCCGACCCATCCCGCCACCCCGCGATCCCACGCCCTGGCACTCGCTGCCCGTCGAGGAGGTGCTCGATCGGCTGGGGTCCTCCTGGCAGGGCCTCGACGAGGTCGCCGCGCTGGCCCGCCTCGAGGTGCCGGCCCCCGTCGACCCCACCCTCGTCAGCGTGGCCAAGGCCGTCGGAGCCGAGCTCGTCAACCCGCTCACCCCGATCCTGGCCGCCGGGACGGGCCTGTCCCTGGCCGTCGGCTCCGTGCTCGACGCCGCCATGGTCGGTGGAGTCGTCGGGCTGAACGCCCTCATCGGCGGGATCCAGACGCACCAGGCGAACCGGGCGGTGGCGGACCTCGGTGCCAGAGCGGTCGAGCAGGTCGTCGTCCGCCGGTCGGGCGTGGAGCAGCGGGTCCCGTCCGACACCCTCGTGCAGGGAGACGTCATCCGGCTGGAAGCGGGCGACGCCGTGCCGGCCGACTGCCGCATCATCGAGGCGAGCGCTGTCGAGACCGACGAGTCGAGCCTGACCGGCGAGTCCCTGCCGGTCGCGAAGGCGACCGCTCCGACGAGGGCGACCGACCTGGCCGAGCGCTCGTCGATGCTCTACGACGGCACCGCGGTGGCGAGCGGGAGCTGCTGGGCCGTCGTGGTCGCGGTGAGCTCCGCCACCGAGGCCGGCCGGGCTGTCGAGCTCGCCGGCGAACGGGCCCATCCCGGCGGGGTGGAGGCCCGGCTCCGATCCCTCACCGACCTGACCGTGCCCATCGCCGCGGCCAGCGGCCTCGGCATCGTCGGGCTTGGCCTGCTGCGCGGCCGTCCCTTGACCGAGATCGCGTCCTCGGGCGTCAGCCTCACCGTCGCCGCGGTCCCGGAGGGCCTTCCGCTGCTGGCCACCGTCGCCCAGCTGGCCGCCGCCCGCCGCCTGTCACAACGCGGTGTGGTGGTGCGCTCCCCGCGGGCCATCGAGGCGCTGGGCCGAGTCGATGTGCTGTGCGCCGACAAGACCGGCACGCTCACCGAGGGCCGCATCCGGGTCGGCGCGGTCTCCGACGGCATGGACGAGCACCCGATCGACGAGCTCGAAGGGGCCGCCGCCCAGATCCTCGCCGTGGGGCTGCGGGCCACGCCGCGCGCAACCAACGGGCGGCGGCTCCCGCACCTCACCGACCGCGCCCTCGTCCATGCCCACGAGGCCACGGGCATCCACCCGGGCGACGGGATCCAGGGCTGGTCGGCGGTGGCCGCCCTGCCCTTCGAGCCCGGCCGCGGGTACCACGCCGTGCTGGGCAGCACCCACGGCAAGCGGCTCCTCAGCGTGAAGGGCGCCCCCGAGCTGATCCTGCCCCTGTGCACCACCTGGGCCCACCCCTCAGGAAGGTCCCGGCGCCTCGACCCGGCCGCCCGTGCCGGGCTCGCCGCCACCGTCGACCGGCTGGCATTGAGCGGCTACCGGATGCTCGCCGTGGCCGAGCGCTCCGTGCCCGACACCTTCGAGCTCGACGACGCCTCGGTGCGCCAGCTCCGCTTCCGGGGCTTCCTCTGCCTTGCCGACCCGGTTCGGGACACCGCGCAGGAGGCCATCGCCCGCATCCGCCGGGCCGGGATCCGCGTCGTGATGATCACCGGCGACCACCCGAGCACGGCGGAGGGCATCGCCGCCGAGCTCGACCTCGTCGAGGGGGAGGCCGTCATCACGGGGGCCGAGCTGGACGAGCTCGACGACGACGCCCTCGACGACCGACTCGGCACCGTCACCGTGTTCGCCCGGGTCACCCCGGCCCACAAGGTGCGCATCGTGCGCGCCTATCAGCGGGCGGGTCGGGTGGTCGCCATGACCGGCGACGGCGCCAACGACGCGCCGGCCATCCGCCTGGCCGACGTCGGCATCGCGCTCGGGACGCGGAGCACGGCGGCCGCTCGCGGGGCGGCGGACCTCGTGGTGCTCGACAACCGCATCGAGACGATCGTCGACGCGATCGTCGAGGGCCGGGGCATGTGGGGATCGGTGCGCGACGCCGTCGCCATGCTCGTCGGGGGGAACCTCGGTGAGATCGGCTTCACCGTGGCTGGCTCTCTCGTCGGCGGCTCGACACCGCTCAACGCCCGCCAGCTCCTCGTCGTCAACCTCCTCACCGACGTGGCGCCAGCCATGGCGGTCGCCGTGCGCCCTCAGGGTGGTGTGTCGCCCGATGCCCTGCTGCGCGAGGGGCCCGACGCCTCCCTGGGCGAGAGCCTGAACCGGCTCATCGCGTTGCGGGCCGTCGTCACCGGCACCTCGGCGGGCGCCGCCTGGCTGGTCGCCCGCGCCACCGGGACGGCGGGCCGGGCCAGCACCGTGGGCATGGCCGCTCTCGTCGGCACACAGCTCGGGCAGACGCTCGCCGTCGGCGGACGGGACCCGTTGGTGCTGGCCGCCGGGCTGGGTTCGGCCGCCGTCCTCGTCGGTCTCGTGCAGACTCCGGGCGTCAGCCAGCTCTTCGGTTGCCGTCCGATGGGACCGGTCGGTTGGGGGATCGCCCTGTCGGCTGCGACGGCCGGCACAGCCGCCAGTCTCATCCTCCCCCAGCTCCTCCCCGCTGGCCCGGCCCCGGACCCAGGCGCATGACACCACCCTCCCGCTCACGCGGTGGTCGCCACCGGCCGACGCGGGTGACAGCTGGGCGATCGCCCGCCGCCACGACGGTGCGGTGGGCGCGGCGCGACGGCTCAGCCACGGCACACGCGGCACACCTCGGTCCGGACGAGCAAGCGCGGCTGGCCGCCCTGACCTCCCCGACCGCCCGCCACTGGTTCATCGTGGCCCGAGGGCTCGTGCGGGCCACGGTGGCGGAGGTCGCCGGGTGCGCGGCCGACGAGGTGGGCCTGCACCAGCGGTGTCCGCGCTGTGGCGGACCCCACGGCCGGCTGTTCGTCACGGTCGGTTCGGAGCCAGGACCGGCCGTGAGCCTCACCCATGCGGGCGACCTCTCGATCGTGGCCGTCGCATCCCGACCGGTCGGTGTCGACGTCGAGCCGCTGGCCGCCGGGGGCCGCCGACGCGATGCCGACGAGCTGCGCCGGTGGGTGCGCACCGAAGCCGTGCTGAAGGCGACGGGTCACGGGCTCGAGGTCGACCCCTCGCTCCTCGAGGTGGTGGACCGCCCCGCAGGGCCGCACCTCGTCCGCTGGGACGGTCCGGGTCGCCGCCCCGTCCTCCAGATCGCTGACCTCGGCGCGGCGTCCGGGTACCTGGCGGCCGTGGCAAGGGCCGGACGGCGACCCCTGCGGCTCGACATCGCCGAGGCGAGGCTCAGCGCAGGGCGGTGAGCGGCGGCAGTGCAAGGTCGCGCAGCCACCGGTCGAACAGGGCGTCGAGCGACCGTCCCGCGGCGTCCGCGGCGAGCGCCTCGAAGGCGGCCGAGGTGACGACGCGGTCGCGCCCCTCGGCGGTCCACCGCTGCAGCACCCCCCAGAAGGCCGCATCCCCGAGCTCTTCGCGCAGCGCGTGCAGCGTCAGCGCCCCCCGCTTGTAGACCCGGTCGTCGAAGAGGTCCGCTGGTCCGGGGTCGCCGAGCACGAGGTCCTGCGGCAGCGACTGGAGGCGCCGGTGGTGCTGTGCGGCGAGGGCCGAGGCGGTGGGGCCCCCCGAGCCCTCCGACCAGATCCACTCGGCGTAGCAGGCGAACCCCTCGTGCAGCCAGATGTCCCTCCAGCGTGCCGCGGTGACGCTGTTGCCGAACCACTGGTGGGCGAGCTCGTGGGCGATGAGGCGCTCGTCGTGGCCGGCGAGGTGGTTGGTCCCGAAGGCGGCCTGGCCCTGGGCCTCGAGCGGCATCTCGAGGGGCTCGGAGCAGACGACCACGGTGTACCCGGCGACGAACGGGTACGGCCCGAAGCGCTTGACGAACAGGTCCATCATCGCGGGGAGCCGGGCGAACGCCCGGTCGAAGGCAGCCTGGTGCTCCGGGCCCACCACGGCGTGGATCGGGACGGGCCTGGGCGCCAGCACCTGACGGCGGTAACGGCCGACGTGCAGGGCGGCGAGGTAGGGCGACATCGGCTCGACCTGCTCGTACACCCACGTGGTGGTGCTGCCGTGCGGCCGCTGCGCGACGAGGGTGCCGTTGGCGACGGCGAGGTAGGAGGAGCCGACGGTCACCGCCATCCGAAAGGGGGCCTTGGCGGCGGCAAGGTCGTTGCAGGGGAACCACGTGCACGCACCGCTCGGCTGGGCCGCCACGAGCACCCCATCCGCGAGCTCCTCCCATCCCACCGGACCCCACGGGGACCCGACCGGCTTCGGGGTGCCCCCGTAGCGCACCTCCACGGTCACCTCGCGCCCGGGCGTCAACGCCGCCGCGGCGAGGACGTGGAGCTTCGTGCCCCGGTGCTGCCAGCGGACCGAACGGCCATCGACGGCGACCCTCGTCACGCGCAGGCCGGCCAGGTCGAGCGTCACCCGTGCGGTCGGCACGCGGGGAACGACCCCGATCCGGGCCCGCCCGGTGAGCCGGTTGCTCGGCACCGAGTAGGCGAGGTCGAGGTCGTACCCGGTGACCTCGTAGCCGGGCGCCCCCCGCCCGGGGAGATAGGGGTCGATGTCGACCGGCACCGTCGCGGGGACGGCCGGGGGCTCAACCACGGCGGCCGTCCGACTCGTCCCACGGGGCGATCGGGTTGCCCGTCCACCGGGTGCGGGCAGGGACGTGCTCGCCGCGCATCACGAGCGACGCCGGCCCCACCGTGGCGTCGGCCCCGATCGCGGCCGCCGGCAGGATGACGCTGTGGGGACCCAGCGTGGCTCCGTGGTCAAGGTCGACGGTGCCGGTGCTCATGACACGATCATGGAACAGGTGCGTCTGCAGCACGCACCCCCGGTTGACGGTGGCCCCGTCGCCGAGGCGGACGAGATCGGCCTCGGGGAGCCAGTAGGACTCGCACCACACCCCGCGACCCACTCGCGCCCCGAGGCTGCGGAGCCACATCGACAGCGCCGGCGTACCTGCGGCACCGTTGGCAAACCACGGTGCCGCGACCATCTCGACGAAGGTGTCGACGACCTCGTTGCGCCAGACGAAGCCGCTCCAGAGCGGGTGCTCGTCGGGTCGCAGGCGGCCGACGACCAGCCACTTGGCTGCGGTCGTGGTGGCGGCGGCCACGAACCCGGCCGCCAGCATGACGGCCCCGGACAGCGCCGCCGACGCCACCAGCCCGTACCGGTCGGCCAGCGCCGCCAGCGCGCCGAGGACGCCGACTGCGATCGCCACCGACACCATGACGGGGACGATGCGACACAGCTCGACCGCGCCGCGCGCCACCCGCAGCCGCACGGGCGGGGCGAAGGTTCGTCGCTCGTCGGTGACCTGGGCGGTGCGGCGCAGCCTCACCGGTGGGCTGCCCAGCCACGAGGTGCCGGCCTTGGCCTTCTTGGGCGCCGCTGACAGCACGGCCACGAGGCCGTTCTTCGGGACGGAGCGCCCACCGGCGGCCATGCCCGAGTTGCCGAGGAAGGCGCGCTTCCCGACCTTGGCGGACGCCACGCGCATCCAGCCACCGCCCAGCTCGTAGCTCGCGATCATCGTGTCGTCGGCCAGGAAGGCATGGTCGCCCACGACGGTCATCTTGGGGACCAGCAGCACGGTGGAGGCCTCGACGCCGGCGCCCACCTTGGCGCCGAGGGCCCGCAGCCACACCGGGGTGAGGAGGCTGGCGTAGAGGGGGAACAGCATCGTGCGGGCCGCGTCGAGGAGCCGCTCGGTGGCCCACACCTGCCAGCCCATCCGGCTGCGCACGGGGAAGGTCCCCTCCCGCAGCCCGAGCCCGAGCAGCCTCACGCCCCCGAGGGTGAGCAGGGTGAGGGTGGCGAACCCGACGACCGTGGCGAGCGGGACGACCGCCAGCGCCCGCACCGTGGCCTCCCCCCCGTCGACGGCACCGTCGACGGCCCAGCCGAGCACGAGGGCCGCGGCCGCCCCGGCGACCAACGGGAGCAGTGACATCACCCCGGAGGCCACTGCGAAGGCGGCGACCCAGCGCCGGTTGCGCGGCGGACGCGCATCGGGCCAGGGCGGCTTGGCCTTGCTGACCCGCCGAGCAGGGGAGCCCGACCAGCGCTCCCGTGCCGGCACCCGACCGTCGACGGCCGAACCGGGGAGCACCTCGGCGCCGGGACCGATGCGGCAGCCGGGGAGCAGGGTGCTGCGCGACCCGACCGCCGCCCCCGCCCCGATCGTGATGTGTCCGAGGCGCAGATCGTCGCCGTCGATCCAGTAGCCGGCGAGATCGACCTCGGGCTCCACCGACGCGCCGTCGCCCAGCGTGAGGAAGCCGGTCACCGGCGGGAGCGCGTGGAGGTCGACCCCCTGGCCGACCGTGGCCCCGAGCGCCCGGGCGTAGTAGCTGATCCACGGGGCGCCGGCGAGGGTGGCGGCGCCGGCGGCGTCCGCCAGCTGCTCCGCCGCCCAGAGGCGCGCGTGCACGGACCCGCCGCGCGGGTAGGTCCCCGGCTGGACACCTCGCAGGAGGAGCCGGGCCCCTGCCGCGGCCAACCCCATCCGCCCGGCGGGGCTGACGAGGACCACCCAGCCCGCGCCCACCCACCACCATGACGCCGTGGGCGCCCACGGGTGGTCACCGGTCCGTGCCAGGAGCCCCGTCAGGGTGAGGAGCCACACGAGCCAGCGCAGGCCGACCACGGTCTGCAGCAGGAGGGTGAGCCCGAGCTGCAAGCCCTGCGTGGGGCGGGGCGTGCGCCGCACCCAGGCTCGGTCGGCGGGCTGGCCGATGGCTCGCAGCTCCTCCATGCGGACGGCCATCGCGGCCAGTCGAGGGAATGCGTAGACGTCGGCGACGGTGGCCTGGGGGTACTCCCCGCGCAGGCCCGACACGAGCTGCGCCGCGGCCAGGCTGCCACCCCCGAGCTCGAAGAAGTCGTCGTCGAGCGACCCGGGGGCCGTTCCGAGCACGTCCCGCCAGCAGTCGGCCAGCCACCCGGCCATCCCGTGGACCACCTCGTCCGAGCGATCGTCTCGCCCTGGCAACGGCCATGGCAGCCGGGTTCGGTCGACCTTCCCCGACACCCGGGTGGGGATCTCGGGACACTCGGTGAGAAGGGGAACCAGGGCGGCCGGAAGACGCTCGCGCAGCTCGGCCGTTGCCGCTCGGAGGTCGATGTCCTCGCCCACCACGTAGCCGACCAGGACGTGGTGTCCCGCTGGGGTGGTCTGCACCGTGGCGGCGGCGGCGCGCACGCCGGGAAGAGCCAGCAGTGCGGCGTCGACCTCACCCAGCTCGATGCGGCGGGCGCCCAGCTTCACCTGGTCATCGGCTCGTCCGACGAAGAGGAGGCCGTCTGGATCGTGCACGACGAGGTCGCCGCTGCGGTAGGCGCGCTCCCATCCGAGCGCAGCGGCGGGGGCGAACCGCTCGGCGTCCTTGGCCGGATCCAGGTAGCGGGCCAGGCCCACCCCGCCGATGATCAGCTCGCCGGTCCCCCCCACCGGCACCGGGTGGCCCTGGTCGTCGACGACTGCCAGGTCCCAGCCAGCGAGGGGCAGCCCGATCCGCACCGGCCCGTCTCGGCCGAGCCGAGCCGCGCACGCCACCACCGTCGCCTCGGTGGGCCCGTAGGTGTTCCAGACCTCACGGCCCGGCACCACCACCCGCTCGACGAGGGCCGGCGGGCAGGCCTCCCCGCCGAAGATCAGGAGCCGCACCTGGTCGAGCGCGTCGGCGGGCCACAGCCCCGCCAGGGTCGGCACGGTCGACACCACCGTGATGCCCTGGCTCACCAGCCACGGCCCCAGGTCCATCCCGGAGCGCACGAGCGAGCGGGGGGCGGGCACGAGGCAGGCCCCGGCGCGCCAAGCCAGCCACATCTCCTCGCACGACGCGTCGAAGCCGACGGACAGGCCGGCCAGGACACGGTCCCCTGGCCCCAGGCCATCCTCGTCATCAGCCAGGAAGATGTGGGCCTCGGCGTCGACGAAGGCGGCCGCCGACCGGTGCGTGACCGCCACGCCCTTGGGGAGCCCGGTCGATCCCGAGGTGAAGATGATCCAGGCGTCGTCGTCGAGCTCGGGGCGTGCCACGCGGGCGCTGTCGGCCCGGTCAGTCAGCTCGATCGCCGGGCCGTCCGTGACGACAGCGGCCACACCGGCCTCGCGGCTGATGAGCCCGGCCCGCTCGTCGGGGTCGTCCGCATCGATCGGCACATAGGCCGCACCGATGTGCAGGACCGCGAGGATGGCCACGTAGAGGTCGTTGGTGCCCGACGAGAGGCGGACGGCGACGCGGTCCCCGCGACCGAGCCCCGAACGACCGAGCCGCTCCGCCAGCTCCCCGACCGCGGCCAGGAGGTCGTGGTAGGAGAGGACCTCCCGGCCGTCGTCGATGGCCGGCTCGTCGGGGTGGGTGGCGGCGGTGGCGGCGAGGATCTCCACCAGCGTGCGGGCTGGGGGCGCGTCCCGGCTACGGCGCAACGGGTCCGGGGCCACGGCATCCATCGCCCCGAGGGTGCCTCATCGAGGTGGACAGTGGGTGAAGTACCGGTGACGGGCCGATGCTGGGCGGCCCGTCACCGGGTGACCGAGCGGCTCAGGCGACGTCGCTGCCGTGGTCGGTCGGCGTGCCCCGGATCTCCTGCATCCCTTCTCGGAGCTCCCGCTGGGCTTGGCCGAGGGAGCGGGCCAGCTTGGGGAGCTGGGAGCTGCCGAAGAGCAGCACCACCACGGCGAGGACGATGAGCAGCTCGGAGCTGCCGAGCATGCCCATCAGGAGCCCACCTTGCCGCCGTCGACCCGGCGGATGACCACGGTGGCCGGACGGGGACGACCCGCCGCTGGGTCAGGCCAGGCACTCACCGCGGACGGGTTGGCCGTGGTCGGGGTGCCCCAGGCCGTGGTGGCCTCGCCGGGGTGCTGGATGTTCACGAACATCGTTGTCTGGTCCGGCGTGGCGATCACGCCCGTCAGCTCGCAGCCGCGGGGGCCGGTGAGGAAGCGCTTCACCTGGCCCGTCGAGGGGTCGGCTACCAGCATCTGGTTGTTGCCGATGCGGTCGTAGCCGCGGGTGGCCAGGTTCTGGCTGCTGTTGGAGATGTCGGTCTGGATCCAGACGAGGCCGTCGGGGTCGACCCAGAGGCCGTCGGGAGAGCCGAAGAGCGGCTGGTCGGCCGGCACCTTGCCACCCTCGAGCGCCGGGTAGGCGGGGTCGCCGGCGAAGAGGAAGACGTCCCAGGCGAAGGCCGTCGAGTGGTTGGCGTTGCCCACCTCCCGGAAGCGGACGATGTGGCCGTAGGGGTTGTTGGCCCGACCGCTGTTGACCGCCGCACTGTTGCCGGAGCCGTTCGTGAGGGTGACGAAGACCTCGCCGGTGCGCTGGTTGGCGGCGACCCACTCCGGCCGATGCAGGCGTGTGGCCCCGAGGGCGTCGGCCGCCATCCGGGTGCGGATGAGCACGTCGGCCTGGTCGGCCCAGCCGTTGGTGACGGTGAGAGGCCCGCTGCCGTGGACCAGCGGGAGCCAGGTCCCGGTCCCATCCTCGGCGAAGCGGGCCACGTGGAGGGTGCCCTCATCCAGCGGGCTGCGCCCCCGGGCCCGGTCCTCCCGCCAGGGGCGGGCGCTGACGAACTTGTAGAGGTAGTCGCCGTTCTCGTCGTCACCGGAGTACACGACGGCACGACCGTTCTGCTCCACGACCGTGGCGCCCTCGTGCTTGATGCGGCCCAGGGCGGTGCGCTTGACCGGAGTGGAGCTGGGGTCGAAGGGATCGACCTCGACCACCCAGCCGAAGCGGTTGAGCTCCTTGGCGTTCGCGGCCAGGTCGAAGCGGGCCTCGGCCTTGTGCCAGCCGTAGCCGAACCCGGCGGCGCTCACGCCGTAGCGCCGCTGGAGGGCGTCGGGGGTCCAGCCGGCCTGGTCGGTGCCGAAGTAGCCGTTCCAGTTCTCCTCGGCGATGAGGTACGTGCCCCAGGGGGTGACGCCGTAGGCGCAGTTGTTGAGGGTGCCCAGCGGCGCGTTCCCGAGCTCGGACTGCAGCATCGGGTGGTCGACCCCGACGGGACCGGAGAAGGTCATGGGCGTGGTGCCGGTGAGGCGCCGGTTGTACTGGGAGCCCTGGACGTGCTCCCAGGCGCCGCCGGCCCGGCGGCGCACCTCGACCACCGTGATGCCGTGGCCGGCCAGCGCCTTGGCCACCTTCTCGCGGCCCGCCGCGTCGGGCGTGATCGTCTGGCCCTGGGCGGCGGAGTAGATCTGGCTGGCGTCGGTGTACTCGTGGTTGATGACGAGCAGGCCCCGGCGGTTCTGGTCCGGGCCATCGCCGAGCGGGAAGAAGTGCATGCCGTCGTGGTTGAAGCCCACCTGAAGGGCCTGGTCGGCAGCTGTGTTGGAGGCGTCGGACGCCCAGGCGGGGCTGTTGTCGAACAGCGGCGTGCCCCAAGGGACGAGCACCTCGGCCACATACCCGTCGGGGACGACGACGGCATCCGCGGTGCTGGGCGGCACCTCGGTGAACCCGAGTCGCCCCGTCGCGGACGGGCTGGCGCCGGCCCGACGGCTGGCCTGGCCCGCTCCGGCCACGCCCGGGGAGAGCAGGCCACCCCCGAAGAAGCCGACCGCCGCGGCGGCGAGGCCGCCGCCCAGCACGGCTCGTCGGCTCACGCGCGCCTCGATCAGATCGGCCAGGTGGGGGTTGTGGGTGGGGTTCGAGCCGAGGTCGTCGGTGTCGGGCACGGGGTCTCCTGGGTGCGGGACGGGTCGGTGCTCCGGACCGTAGAGACCCGATCTGGCCGCCTCGCCGCCGCCGAGTGAACCGCAGGCGAACGTCTGGTACCACCAGGCCACCGGTGTGACGGAGGACCGGGGAGACCCCCTAGGCACCTCCCACGAGTTCTACTACCATGAGTAAGATAAAGGCTGGCATGGCCCGGCCGCCGATCGCTGGAGGAAATCATGCCCACCGCCACCCCCGCCCGGAGCGCCATCCCGGCCCGCACCATCGAGGTCCGTCGCCCGGGCCTCGAGTACCCCGAGCCCGCCCTGCCCAAGTACTTCGTGGCCGGCGACATCATGCGGAGCCACATCGCCGCCATGCTCTCGGCCGTGTTCCCCGAGGGCGAGGACTTCTTCGTCCGCAGCGTCCGGGCCTACCGCGACGAGGTCGCCGACCCGCAGCTGAAGGAGCAGGTGAAGGGCTTCATCGGCCAGGAGGCCATCCACGGCCGCGAGCACCGGCACTTCAACGAGCGCCTCCAGGAGCTCGGGTACCCCACCGCCTTCGTCGACCGGCGCACCAAGGCCGGGCTCGCCTTCCTCGCCAAGATCGCGCCCAAGGACCGCCAGCTGGCCGTCACCGCCGCCCTCGAGCACTACACGGCCACCCTGGCCGAGACGCTCCTGCGCGACGAGGCTGCCCAGGCGGAGTTCGGCTCCGACGAGATCCGCACCCTCTTCACCTGGCACGCCCTCGAGGAGACCGAGCACAAGTCCGTCGCCTACGACGTGTTCCAGCAGGTCTCGGGCAAGCGGCGCATCCGGGTGGGCGTGATGTACGCCACCCACGTCATGTTCCTCGCCGGCATGTCCTTCGCCGTGCTCCACTCCGTCGCCATCGACCAGCACGCCCGCCGCCACCCGAAGGAGCTGTGGCGCAGCTTCAAGGGCCTGCGGACCCACCCGTTCTTCCAGCGCGACGTCGTCCGCCGCCTGCGGGACTACGACCGCCGCGACTTCCACCCCGACGACCACGACACCGTGGCCCTCCTGGCCGAGTGGCGCGAGCGCCTCGGCTACGTCACCGCCGCCTGAGCCTCCCCCACCCCACCCCCGTGAACCCGCGGTCGTTCCTGCGCAGGAACCGCCAGCTCTGACCGCGGGTTCGGCCGGGCTCAGGTGCGGGGGGCGCAGGCGCCGCCGACCTCGACGGTGGCGCCGGCGGTGATCCCGAGGTCGGGGAGGCCGCCCTGGAACACCTCGAGGGCGTAGCGGTAGGGGCCCGCCGGGGGGTACGTGGGGCACCCCTCGCGGTCCTCGCAGGGGGCCATGTCAGCCGTCGACACCACCCTGCCGTCCACGCTGACCCAGGCGATGGACAGCGGCGTGGGGGTGTTGCGCATGTAGAACGCGTTCTGCACGTCCTCGTCGTAGACGAACGCCATGCCCGAGTAGCCCTGCAGGTCGGTGACCTCCATCAGCCCCCGCCCCCGCTGCGCCGCGGTGCGAGCGGCCAGCAGGCACCACGCCAGCCAGTCGGTGCCGCCCTCGGGCAGGACGCGGACGGCCACCTCGTCGAAGCCGTCCAGCGGGACCCGAGCCGGGTCGCCAGGAGGCGGCAGGTCGGCCGGGGCCGACGCCATGGGCTGCCCTGTGGCGGTGGTGGGCGACGGGTCCAGCACGGGATCGGCCGGGCGGTCGGCCCCGTCGACGACGAAGGCCAGCACACCGACGACGAAGACCGCCACCGCCGCCCACAGCAGCTGTCGGGTCCGCCGGTCGGTGTCGCGCATCGGGCCATCTTGCCCGGCGCGCCCGGGCGGCGAGGGGCAGGCCGGGCGGTCAGTCGCCGCTGTCGTGGCCGTAGAGGCCGAGCGTCTCGGCCACGTCGGCCGCCAGGTGGTAGCTCTCGGCGGAGGCGGGGAAGGCGCCGCTGCGCACGTCGCCGGCGTAGGCGGCCAGCGCCTCGACCGACGCCGACTTCAGATCGGCGTAGCGGCGCACGAACTTCGGCCGCATGCGGTCCTCGAGGCCGAGGACGTCGTGGAAGACGAGGACCTGGCCGTCGCAGCCGGGACCGGCACCGATGCCGATGGTGGGCACGTCGACGGCGTCGGTGACCATGCGGGCCACCTCGTCCGGGACGCCCTCGAGCACGATGGCGAAGCAGCCCGCCGCCTCCACCGACTTGGCGTCGGCAACCAGGGCCAGCGCGGCCTGGTGCTCACGACCCTGGACCTTGAACCCGCCCATGGCGTGGACCGACTGCGGGGTGAGGCCGAGATGGCCCATCACCGGGATCTCGGCGTCCACGATCGCCTCGATCATGGGGAGACGCTTGCGGCCCCCTTCCAGCTTCACGGCCTGGGCGCCGGCGCGGATGAGCGACGCCGCGTTCTGGATCGCGTCGACCGGGGTCGTGTGGTAGCTCATCCACGGGAGGTCGGCCACGACGAGCGGCTTCTTCTCGGTGCGGTCCGGGGCGGAGGTGGCGAGGCCGCGGGCCACCGCGGCGGTGTGGTGGGCGAGGTCGTCGACGGTGACCTGGAGGGTGTCGTCGTAGCCCAGCACGACCATGGCCACCGAGTCGCCGACCAGGATGAGGTCGACGCCGGCCTCGTCGGCGACCCGGGCCCCGGGGGCGTCGTAGGCCGTCACCATGACGAGCGGATCCCGCCCGTCGCGGACCTTGGTCGACCGGATGGCGGGCGCGGTGAGCTGCGTGCGCATGGCTCTGTACCTCCTGACCGTCCAGCGCCTGGGTGGCTGCCGGCGGCACCCTCAAGCGTAGGCCCCGCCGTTGCCCTCCACCAACCCTGCGCCCATAGCATGCGGCGATGCAGCCCTCCACCTGCGACAGCTGCGGCGCCGAGAGCGACGACCTCCTCGCCGTGCACCGCGTCTACGTCACGCCCGAGGCCTGGGACACCGAGGGCCGGGTCGACGTCGTCGACGACGTGGAGCGGTGGTGCTACCCGTGCCGCACCCACTACCCCCACCAGGAGGTGGCGGAGGGGAGCTGACGCCTACCCGGCCGGCGCCGGGGCGACCGTCGTCGGCGGGGCCGAGGAGGGCGGAGGCGGGGGCGGCGGCGCCGGAGCGGCGGTGGTCGTGGTCGTCGCCGGGGCGGCAGTCGTGGTGGGGGCCTCGGTGGTGGACGGGCTCGACGTCGCCGCGGCAGACGTGCTGGTCGTCGACTGCTGCAGCTCGACGTTCAGCTCGCGGCCGGGGAACGACCTCGGCGTGGTGAAGCTGCCCCACTCCGGCACCTTCGGGGCCACCTCGCGCATGAACTTGGCCCAGATCTCCGCCGGGAACGAGCCGCCGGTGACGGCCCGGCCGTGCACGTCGCTCATGAAGCGGGGCTCCACGCCCGGCGCCCCCGGGTAGCCCATCCACACCGCAGCGGTGAGGTGCGGCCCATACCCGACGAACCAAGCGTCGCGGTTCTCCTGGGTGGTGCCGGTCTTGCCGGCCACGGGCTTGCCGATGTTGGCCGCCTTCCCGGTGCCGCCCTCGACGACCTGGCGAAGGCAGTAGGTCACGAGGTCGGACTGCTCGGGGGTGAGGACGACCTCGTTGGTCGAGGTGGCCTGCGCCACGAGCCGGACCCGGCCCTTCTCGTCGACCTGCTCGATCTTGGTCACGAGGATGGGGTCGTTGTGGACGCCGCGGTTGGCGAAGGTGCTGTAGGCGCTGGCCATGTCGAGCACCGACACCTCGCCGGTGCCGAGCACGAGCGAGTTGACGGCCGGCAGCTCAGCGCTGATGCCGAGCTGGTTGGCCAGGTCGACCACGGCCTGGGGGCCCACCTCGAGCATGAGCTGGGCGTAGGCGGTGTTGGACGAGACTCGGGTGGCGTCGGGCAGGTCGAGCACGCCCTGCTCGGTGTTGGCGTAGTTGCGGACCGTCCAGTCCTCACCGGCGTTGGCCTTGGGAAAGACCATCTTGCTCGGCGAGTTGAACTTGGAGTTGAGCGAGATGCCCTGCTGGACGGCCTCGGCCAGCACGAACGGCTTGAACGCCGACCCCGCCTGCCGGCCGGACCCGCCCCCGTCGCGGCCCATCGCCAGGTTGACCTTGTCGGCCTCCCAGTCCCGGCCGCCCATCATCGCCTTGACCTGGCCGTACTCGTCGACGGCCACGAGCGCGCCCGCCGGGTCGTCCTCCTGGTCGAGGGTGCTGGTGACGGCGTCCCAGGCGGCGGCCTGCATGTCGCGGTCGAGGGTCGTGTAGATCCGCAGCCCCCCGCCGTAGAGCATGTCCTCGCCGTACTCCTTGGCCACCTGGATGCGGACGGCCTCGATGAAGTGCTCGGCCCCGATGCCCTGCCACTCGTCGCGCACCTGCATCTTGCGCCGGTCGCGGCGGGGGATGACGTAGTCCCAGCCCATGGCCCTCACCTCGGCCTCCTGGGCGGCGTCGATGTAGCCCTCCTCGCGCATGGCGGACAGCACGAGGCGGCGGCGGCGGCTGGCCTCCTCCGGGAAGTCCTGGGCGTCGGCCGGACCGGGCGAGCGGATGAGACCGGCCAGGTAGGACGCCTCGGGCACGCCGATCTGGCGGACGTCCTTGCCGAAGTAGGCCCGGCTGGCCGCCCCGACGCCGTAGGCGCCCCGCCCGAAGTAGATGGTGTTGAGGTACCGCTCGAGGATCTGGTCCTTGTCGAGCTCGCGCTCGAGCTTCACGGCCAGCACCGCCTCCTTCACCTTCCGGGTGATGCTGCGCTCGGAGGTGAGGTACGCGTTCTTCACGTACTGCTGGGTGATGGTCGAACCGCCCTGGCGGGTGGAGCTGGTGCCCCGGAGGTCCTGGTACAGGGCGCGGGCGATGCCGACCGGGTCGATCCCCCCGTGCTCGAAGTAGCCGCGATCCTCCGTGGCCAGCACGGCCTCGATCAGGACGGACGGGACCTCTTCGAGGGGGACGTTGATGCGGTCCTCCTCGGCGCTGAAGGTGGCGATGGCGTTGTCGGGCCCGCAGGCGTCGGTGACGTCGGCGGCGCAGAGGAACGAGGTCTGGAGGAGCGGTTCCTCGGGAGGCAGGGCGATGTTGAAGACCACCGAGGCCACGCCCCCGATGAGCGCCACCGACACCAGGCCGCTCAGGAACAGGCCCCGGCGCCAGCGCCACAGGAAGCTGCGATCGGCGTCGGCCTTGCGGCGGGCCGTGGCGCCCTGCCCGGGCCCGGCCGCAGGACGCGCGCCCCGGCCACCCGGGGCGCGGGTGGCCACGGCCTTGGCGCCGCCCTTCGCCCCTGGAGCCCGCTTCGGGGACCGGGACGCGCCGGCGGGAGCGGACCTCGCGGCAGAGCCGCGCTTGGGAGCAGGGGGGCGACGCTCAGGCATGGAGGATGGTCCGGGTGGGGCGGGTCACCCGGATCAGCCCGGAAACTGTAGGCGGCGGGCTCGCCGGAGCCCCATCGCGGCCAGCGCCGCCACCGCCGTGGCGCTCAGCACGGACACCGCCAGCGCCACCACCAGGCCCTGGCCGGCGGCGGCGCCGTCGAACGACCCAGACCACGCGGGCGCCTCGCCGGTGACGGCGACCAGGGCGCCGGCGGCCGCCGCCAGCGCCACCACGTCGAGCCGTCCCCCCACCCGCCGGCGGAGGGAGCGGGCGGCCAGAGCAGCCAGCGGGCCGAGCACGGCGCCGAGCACCCGGATCCACCAGCGGTCCCCCAGCGCGGGGCCGGCCACCACGTCCGCCGCCGCCAGCCCCAGGGCCACGGTCACCGCGGTGGCGGCCGCGCTGCGCCGGGCCGGTTCGACGGTGGCCACCCGGTGGCCGCCGGCCAGGTCGCTCACCACCGTCCGCCAGCCGGGCACCGGGGCGACCAGCACGAGCGCCCCGGCCGCCAGCCAGGCGCCCGCGGCCGTGCGCGCCGGTTCCAGCCACCCGGCCGGGCCGAGGACGGCCTGGCCCCCCGCCCAGGCCTCGAGCGCGGTGGACCCCCAGCGCCACGACACCGCCCCGAGGGCCAGCCCGATGGCCAGCGCGGCGAGCGGGCGCCAGGCGGTGACGGCGAGGAGCAGCCCGAGCACGAGCGCGTCGCCCTGGGAGGTGAGGGCCAGCACCAGCGCCGCCGAGGCGGCGGCCAGGCGCACCAGCTCAAGGGGGGAGCGCGTCACCCCTGGCCGAAGAGGAACGCCTGGGCGAGGTGGTTCCACGAGCAGGACGGGCAGACCTCGACCACGTAGGCCGACAGCCGGCGGCGGCCCTTGGCCAGCTTGGTGAGCTCGCCCTTCTGCGTGATGCAGCGCCCCGACGACGGCAGCCGGTCGCCGAAGGCGTAGGTGACGAGGACGATGTTGTCCTCCTCGCAGATCGGGCACTCCATGGAGGTCGGCTCGCTGGCGAACTCGGCCGCCCGCTTGAGCTCGGGATGGGCGTCGCACACCTCGTGGCGGGCCAGGCGGCCCTTG
>DASUDP010000017.1:0-3949 GCA_036275535.1 Acidimicrobiales bacterium
GTGCGGCTCCCGGCCACCGGGACCAGGGCCCGCCCGAACACGGGCGGCGTGAGGCGCGTCAACCCCTTCGGGCGGCGCACGAGGACCACCGGCACGTCGGTGCGAGAGAGGATCTCGGCTACCGCGGCCGGGAGGCTGTCGCCGGGGAGGTCCTCGCCGATGCCGAGGACGACGGCGCCGTACCCCAGCTTCACCTCCGCCACGACGGCGTCGACGAGGACCGGGTCGCTCGGGCCGGCCACGGTGACGGCCCGGTCCGCGAACGAAGCGAGGACGGGATCGGAACCGGTGCCGTTCCCGTTGCCGTGGCCCGGCCGGTGGGCGGTGAGGACCGTCACCGGCGCCTCGGTCGGCCACGCCAGGTCGAGGGCCTGGGCGGCCAGGGCCGCCGCGCCGGCGTCGAGGACGGGGAGCAGGACGCGGTCGGCCCGCACGACCACGTTGGTCTGCTGGGCGTGCTCCCGCCGGAGCCGGTCCTGCTCCTCGATCGTCCCCGGCCAGCCCTGGAGGACGGCTCGCAGTAGGGGAGGCGCCACCATCGAGGTGGCCATCGCCATCAGCACGACGATCGTGTACGACCCGTCGTTCAGGACGCCGAGGGCGAGGCCCACCGACGCGATGACGATCTCCAGGGCCCCTCGGGCGTTGAGGGCCACGCCCAGGGCCGCCGACTCCCGCCCGGGGAGTCGAGCCAGGGCGCCGGCCACCACCGCCCCACCGAACTTGGTGAGGGCGGCCACGCCGACCACGACGACGCCCCACAGGAGGACGGTGGGATCGGCGAGGAGCCCGAGGTCGACGCGCAGCCCGGCGGTGGCGAAGAACACCGGGGCCAGAAACGCGGCGGAGGCCGTCTCGATGCCGCGCAGCACCGTGGGGTCCCGGTAGGGCGAGCGACCGACGACGATCCCTACCACGAAGGCACCGAGGACGGCCTCGATGCCCAGCCACTGCGTGGCCACCGCGCCGGCCAGGGTGATGGCGACGACCACGGTCGTGCGGGCGCTCGGAGCGGCGTCGACCCGGCGCAACGCGCGCAGCGCCCCGTCGACGACCCGCTGACCGACGGTGAAGGCGACGAGGAAGAACCCGGCGATGCCGACGATCGTGGTGGCGACGCCGGCCACGGTGATCGAGCCGGCCGACACCATGCCCGCGATGACGGCGAGCGCCACCCAGCCCACCACGTCGTTGGCCATGCCCGCGGCGAGGGTGAGCTGGCCCACGTTGCGGCGCATGTAGCCCATGTCCGTGAGGATCTTGGCGATGACGGGCAGCGAGGAGATGCTGAGCGCGGCGCCCATGAACAGGGCGAACTGGGTGCGGTCGGCGTCGCCCACGAACAGGGCCGGCATCACGGCCCCGACGAGCAGGCCGCCCACGATGGGCACGATCAGGCTGCCGGTGGAGACGATGGCGGCCGCCCGGCCCTGCCGGCGGATCAGCCCCAGGTCGGTCTCGAAGCCGGTGCCGAGCAGCAGGAAGATCACGCCCAGCCAGGCCACGGTGAAGAGCATCGCCGTCTGCACCTCGTCGGGCGGGAAGAGCCAGCCCTCGACCTCGGGCAGCAGCCGGCCGAGGAGCGAGGGCCCGAGGAGCAGGCCGGCGGCCAGCTCGCCCACCACCTGCGGCTGCCCCGCCCGCCGGGCCAGGGCGCCCAGGCCGCGGGCGGCGACGAGCAGCGTCAGGTAGGCGACGAGGAACACCATGACGTGGTGCTCGGAGGGAGGGATGAGGTCCATGGGCCGGGTTCGCGTCAGGGCGCCGGCCGGTCCGCCGATGCCGTCGCCGTCTTGTACCCCCCTGGGCGGTTTCCCCTACCTCCGGAGCCCGTGACGTCTGCCACGGCCCCGCAACCCCCACGGGTTCCTGCGCCGATCTGTGACGGTCTTGTGCACAGATCGGCGCCGGAACGCGGGGGTGGTGGGCCGGTACGATCGCTGCGATGCCCGCCCGCCCGCTGCCCGGCCCTGGTCCCGGCCCGCAGCCGCTCGGGCGCTCGCTCGACGCCGTGATGCGGAGCTTCGGCGCCCCCGAGGCCAGCGGCGTGCACCTCGTGTTCGACCGCTGGTCAGAGGTGGTGGGGGAGGGGTTGGCGGCGCGGACGCGCCCCCTCAAGATCGACGGCGGCCGGCTCGTGCTGGCGGTCGACGAGCCGGCCATCGCCACCCACGTGAAGTTCCTCCAGGCCGAGCTGCTGGCCAAGCTGGCGGAGCTCCTGGGACCGGGCCGGGTGACCGCCTTGGACCTGCGGGTGGGGCGCAAGAAGTAGCGATCTTCGGGGCTCCCGATGGCCGGGATGTCACACCTCGGCTGGTAGACTCACGTCGTTGTGATTTCGGTGTCTGACCAGGGTTTTCGCGCCTCCGCGGCCCGTCGGGCACCCCGCCGCAGCCTGGCGGCCGCAGGCGCCGGGCCCACCACCTGAACGGACGTACGTCGTGGCGCAAGCACCCAGCTCCTACGGGGCCAACAACATGCAGGTCCTGGAGGGCCTGGACCCGGTCCGCAAGCGGCCCGGCATGTACATCGGCAGCACCGGCCCGGCCGGTCTCCACCACTGCGTGTGGGAGGTGGTCGACAACTCGGTCGACGAGGCGATGGCCGGGTTCGCCACCCGGATCGACATCACCCTCCTCGCCGATGGCGGCTGCAAGGTCGTCGACGACGGGCGCGGCATCCCCGTCGACATGAACAAGCAGCAGAAGATGACGGGCGTCGAGATCGCCCTCACCAAGCTGCACGGCGGCGGCAAGTTCGGTGGCGAGGGCTACAAGGTCTCCGGTGGCCTCCACGGCGTGGGTGTGTCGGTCGTGAACGCCCTGTCCCGCCGGCTGGTCGTCGAGGTGGACCGCGAGGGCAAGCGCCATCGCATGGAGTTCGCCGACGGCGGCCAGCCCCAGACCAAGCTCGAGGTCGTCGGCGACGCCCCCCGGGGCCGCACGGGGACGACGGTCACCTTCTGGCCGGACGGCACGATCTTCGAGACCGTCGAGTTCTCGGGCCGCACGATCCTCGAGCGCCTGCAGATGATGGCGTTCCTCAACAAGGGCCTCGAGATCCGCTTCAAGGACGAGCGGCCCGACCACAACAACGAGCCGACGACCTTCAAGTACGCCGGCGGCATCATCGACTTCGTCAAGCACCTCAACACGTCGAAGGAGGCCCTGTTCTCCAAGGTCGGCTACTACGAGCTGGCCGAGGAGGAGCAGGAGGTCGAGGTCGCCTTCCAGTGGAACACCGGCTACAACGCCGATGGCATCCACTCCTTCGCCAACGGCATCAACACCATCGAGGGTGGCACCCACGTGGAGGGCTTCAAGGCCGCCCTCACCACGGTGGTGAACAAGCACGCCCGGGCCAAGGGCCTGCTCAAGGAGAAGGACGCCAACCTCCAGGGCGAGGACATCCGCGAGGGCATCACCGCCATCATCTCGGTGCGCCTCCGCGAGCCGCAGTTCGAGGGGCAGACCAAGGCCAAGCTCGGCAACACGGCGATGAAGACGCTCGTGCAGAAGGCCACGAACGACAAGCTCGGCCAGTGGTTCGAGGAGAACCCCACCGAGGCCAACAAGATCGTGAAGAAGGCGGTGGCCGCGAGCCAGGCCCGCATGGCCGCCAAGAAGGCGCGCGACGTCATCCGCTCCAAGACCCTCCTCGACGGCGCGGGCATGCCCGACAAGCTCAAGGACTGCTCCTCCAAGAACCGCGAGGAGCGCGAGCTGTTCATCGTCGAGGGCGACTCGGCCGGCGGCTCCGCCGTCAACGCCCGCGACCCGCTGCGCCAGGCGATCCTGCCGATCCGCGGCAAGATCCTCAACGTCGAGCGGGCCCGGCTCGACAAGATGCTGAAGAACCTCGAGGTCCAGGCCCTCATCTCCGCCATCGGCGCCGGGGTGGGGGAGGAGTTCGACGTCGAGAAGCGCCGCTACGACAAGATCTGCATCCT
>DASUDP010000018.1:0-12012 GCA_036275535.1 Acidimicrobiales bacterium
CGCTCCGCTACCAGCACGTGATCGATGGCCTGGACGCCGAGATCGTCCGCTACCTCGAGCGGTTCGACCACGCGCCGGAGGCGCCCAGCATCACCGCCGATGACCCCTCAGTGACCGCTGCTGGAGGGCACGCCGAGGCCACGACCCTCGGACGTCCTACCGATTCGCCGAGCCGCAGCGCTCTGACCTGGGTGGTTCCGGTGGAGGCGATGGGACTCGAACCCACGACCCCCTGCTTGCAAAGCAGGTGCTCTAGCCAGCTGAGCTACGCCCCCGGGACCGGTCGCTCGCCGGCGCCGGTGGGGACCTGAGCGTAGTGGGCGGCTCGACGGCCGCGTCCAGGCAGCGGACGGGTTCAGGGCGGGGGGCTCCGTAGCCTGCCGCAGTGGCCGCCGACACCGTCCCGTCCCGCAAGCGGGTCCGCCTCGACTACGACGACCGCCGGGCGCAGATCCTCACCGCGGCCCGCCGTCTGTTCTGCGAGCGCCCCTACAACGAGGTGTCGATGGCCGACCTGGCCCAGGCGGCCGGCGCGGCCCGCGGCCTGCTTCACCACTACTTCGGCTCGAAGCGGGACCTCTACCTCGCCGTCGTGCGGCAGCTCGTCGAGGTGCCGACGATGCCGCTGCCCGAGGTCCACGAGGTCGACGACACCGTCGACGCCGAGAATGTCTGGGAGCTCAGCGTCGACGGCTGGATGCACCTGATCGAGGCCACCCGCGACCTCTGGATGACCGCCATCGGAGCGGGGGCGTGGGGCGCGACCCCGAGCTCGACGAGATCCTCGACCAGGCTCGCGAGGCCACGGCCCGCCGCTGCCTCGAGGCTCTGAGCATCGATCCCGACACCGCCCCCGACAAGGTGTGGGCGCTCGTCCGGGCCTACGGCGGGATGGCCGAGGAGGTGACGCGGGAGTGGTTGGAGCGCCAGCGCTTCACCCGGGCCCAGGCCCGAGAGCTCCTGCGCCGGGCGCTGCCGCTGCTCATCGAGCAGCTCCTCCCTGCCGTCCAGGCTGCCGATGCGCCCTGACCCTCCCCGCGGTCCCGCCCCGAGCCCGTTCCATGCGGTCACCCTGAGCCTGATCGAGCCCCACCGGCTCGGCGTGGGGCACAGGGGGTAGACGGGAGCGATGCGCATCGCCGTCGCGGGAGCCAGCGGGTACGGCGGGACCAAGCTCGTGCCCCGGCTGGCGGCGGCGGGGCACGAGGTCGTGGCCCTGGCCCGCTCCGTCGACAGCATCCGGCCCGGAGACGAGATCGAGGCCCGAGCGGTCGACATCGAAGACGCCACCGCGCTCACCGCGGCCCTGCAGGGCGTCGACGCCGCCGTCTACCTCGTGCACTCCATGGCCGGCGGGGCCGACTTCGCGGAGCGGGACCGGCAGCTGGCCGCCACCTTCGCCGCCGCAGCGGCGACGGCCGGCGTACGACGCATCGTCTACCTCGGCGGCCTCGGCGGCGGCGACCTGTCCGACCACCTGGCCAGCCGCCACGAGGTGGGCGAGACGCTGGCCTCCGGAGCGGTGCCGGTCGTGGAGCTGCGAGCGGCGGTGATCCTGGGCAGCGGCAGCATCTCGTTCGAGATGCTCCGCTACCTGACCGAGCGCCTCCCGGCCATGGTGTGCCCGCGCTGGATCCGCACCCGGATCCAGCCCATCGCCGAGGTCGACCTCCTGGCCCACCTCGAGCGGTCGCTCGACGGCGCGGTGGCCCCCGGCGTCTACGAGGTGGGCGGTCCCGACGTCACGACCTACCGGGAGATGATCGCCGCCTACGCCCGGGTGCGACACCTGCGGCCGCGGGGGATCGTCGACATCCCGCTGCTCACCCCCGGGCTGTCGGCCCGCTGACCACCATCGCCTCACCCGCTGGGGGCCGCTTGGTGCCGGCTTGGTCCCCGTACCGTCCGGCGGAGCTCATTGGTCCACCATGCATGTAGCGGCACTGGTATTGGTTGGTGTCGCTCCTCGGTAGCGCTCGGGGGACGGCCACCGGCGCGAGCTGCTCGAGAGCCAGCGTGAGTACCGCCGCCCCCGACGCGCCGAGGCCCCGAGACCGCCCTTGGGAACATGCCCGACCGAGGGCCGAACAATGAGCGAGCGGCACCGGAGCCTCGACACCGATGAGTGAACCAGACCGACTCGAGGAAGGAGATTTCGATGCTGTTCGTTGGCTGGGACTGGGCCAGCGAGACCCACGACGTCACGGTGATCGACGACAGCGGGGAGATCATCGACCGCTGGGCGCTGCGCCACGACGCCGCCGATCTCGCCGCAGCGTTCGCCCGTCTGTCCGGACACGGCGATCCTGAAGATCTGCCGGTGGCGATCGAGACCACCAGCGGCCTGGTTGTCGATCGGCTGCTGGCGGCCGGGCATCCGGTGGTGCCGATCCACCCCAACGCCTTCAACGCCGCTCGACCCCGCTGGAGCGCCAGTCGGGCCAAGTCCGATCCCGGTGACAGCTACAAGCTGGCCGACTACGTGCGCACTGACGGCCATCGTCTCCGCCGGCTCGAGCCCCTCGACGACGCCACCGCCGAGGTCCAGGCCCTGTCCCGGATGCGCGACGATCACGTCGAGGCCAAGGTCGCCGCCACCAACCAGCTGCGTGCCCTGCTGGAGCGGCACTGGCCTGGCGCCACCACCATCTTCGCCCGCCTCGACAGCGACATCACCCTGGCATTCCTGGACGACTACCCGACCCCAGCATCGGCCGCCCGGCTCGGCGAGGCACGCATGAAGATGTTCTGCCGCCGGCACTCCTACTGCGGTCGCCGTGACCCTGCCGTGCTGGTCGAACGGCTCCGCTCCGCGCCCGAACCCACCGAGGCGCTCTCCCCCGAGGTCCTCGCCGAGCTCGTCCGCGCCCAGGTCCGGCTGCTCCGCACCCTGCTGGGCACCATCGCCGACCTGGACCGGGCCATGGGCGCCGCGCTGCTCGAGCACTCCAAGGCACAGCTGCTCGCACCGCTTCCCCGCATCGGTGAGGTCAACCTCGCCCAGGTCGTCGGCGAGGTCGGACCGATCCTTGCCCGGGCCATCGATGTCGACCACGCCTGCGCCGAAGTCGGCGCCACCCCGGTCACCAAGGAGTCCGGCAAGGGCCGCGCCGTGAACTTCCGCTGGGCGGTCAACACCCGAGCCCGCAAAGCACTGTTCACCTTCGCCGACAACAGCCGCCACGCCAGCCCCTGGGCCGCCAAGCTCTACAACGACGCCCGAGCACGCGGGAAACGACACCCCCACGCGATCCGCATCCTCATGCGCGCCTGGATGCGCGTCATCTGGGCCTGCTGGCACACCAACACCGCGTACGACCCCCACCTCCACGGCGCCGAACGACGACTCCTCAACACCACCGACGAAGAAATCGCGGCGTAGGGGTTGACTTGGGAAACTCATGCCGGCACCCGCTGCCCGCGGATCTCCACCCGGGTGGGCAACGGCAGCCCGCCCGGCTCGTTGACGACGGACCGGAACCGGGACATGCGCTCCGGGTCGGCCAGGGTCTCAGCCCATTCGCACCGGTAGGACTCGACGTGGCGGGCCATGTCCGCCTCGAGGTCGGCGCCGATGCCGAGGGCGTCGTCCATCACCACCCGGCGGACCTGCTCGATGCCCCCGGGCAGCTTCTTCTGCCAGGTCGCGGTGCGCTCGAGGCGGTCGGCCGTGCGGACGTACCACATCAGGTAGCGGTCGATGCTGCGCACCAGCGTCTCGGTGTCGAGGTCCTCGGCCAGCAGCTGGGCGTGGGCGGGGCGCATCCCGCCGTTGCCGCCGACGTAGAGGTTCCAGCCCCGCTCGGTGGCGATCACGCCGACGTCCTTGCTCTGCGCTTCGGCGCACTCGCGGGCGCACCCGGACACGGCCAGCTTGATCTTGTGGGGCGCCCGCAGCCCCCGGTAGCGGAGCTCGAGGTCGATGGCGAGCTGCACGGAGTCCTGCACGCCGTAGCGGCACCAGACTGATCCGACGCAGCTCTTCACGGTGCGCACGGCCTTGCCGTAGGCGTGACCGGACTCGAGGCCGGCGTCGACGAGGCGGCGCCAGATGGCCGGGAGGTCGTCCACCCGGGCGCCCAGGAGGTCGATGCGCTGGCCGCCGGTGATCTTCGTGTACAGGTCGAAGTCACGGGCCACCTCGCCGATGGCGATGAGCTTCTCGGGGGTGATCTCGCCGCCCGGGACCCGAGGGACCACCGAGTAGGTCCCGTCGCGCTGGAGGTTGGCCAGGAAGTGGTCGTTGGAGTCCTGGAGGCTGGCCTGCTCGCCGTCGAGGATGTAGCCGGAGGCCAGCGAGGCGAACATCGACGCCACCGTCGGCTTGCAGATCTCGCAGCCGCCACCGGTGCCGTGGCGGGCCACGAGCTCGGCGAAGCTGCGGATCCCGGTCACCCGCACGACGTCGAACAGCTCGGCCCGGCTCATGGCGAAGTGCGAGCAGAGGTGGCGGACCACCGCTCGCCCGGAGGCGGTGAGCTGCTCATCGATCAGCTCCTGGAGGATCGGGACGCAGGAGCCGCAGCCGGTGCCGGCCTTCGTGCACCGCTTGACGTCCGCCACCGCCTCGTGGCCATCGTCGACGGCTGACCGGACGACCCCGGCGCAGACGTTGTGGCAGGAGCACACGCTCGCCTCGTCAGCCATCGGGCCGGCGCCCGCCCCGGCCGGGGCGGGCGAGAGCACGGCCAGCGCATCGGCGACGGGCGTGCCCGTGCGCAGCGCCGAGACCAGCGGGCCGAACGGGGTCGAGTCGCCGACGAGCACCGCACCGACGAGGCGGCCGTCGTCGTCGAGGATGGCCCGCTTCCAGGTGCCGGAGGTGGGGTCGCTGACGACCACGTCGTGGCCGGCGGCGTGCGGGTCGCCCACGCTGGCCACCTCCACGCCGAGGAGCTTGAGCCGGGTGGACAGGTCGGCCCCGGCGAAGTCGGCGGTGCCGCCCGAGAGCCGCTCGGCCACCACCTCGGCCATGCTCTGGCCGGGAGCCACCAGGCCGTAGACGCGGCCGGCGTGGCAGGCCACCTCGCCGATGGCGAAGACGTCCGGCGCCGAGGTGGCGCAGACGTCGTCGACCACCACGCCGCCCCGCTCCCCGACGGCCAGGCCGGCGGCGCGGGCCAGCTGGTCGCGGGGGCGGATGCCGGCCGCGAAGAGCACGAGGTCGGCGGGGAGGACGGTCTCCTCGTCGCTGTCAGCGGTGCCGAGCCGCAGCCCGGCGGCCCGGCCGTCCGGGGTGGTGGCCACGCCGCGGACGGCGACGCCGGTCCGCACGTCGATCCCGAGGTCCTCGACGTGGCGACGCAGCGCCCGTCCGCCCCCGTCGTCGAGCTGCACGGCCATCAGGCGAGGCGCCATCTCGACCACGGTCGTGGGCAGCCCGAGGAGGCGCAGCGCGTTGGCGGCCTCCAGCCCCAGCAGGCCGCCGCCGACGACCACTCCCGCCTCGGCCCCGCTGGCCCAGGCCTGGATGGCTTCGAGGTCGTCGAGGGTGCGGTACACGAAGCAGCCGGCCGCGTCGTGCCCGTCGATCGGCGGCACGAAGGCCGACGAGCCCGAGGCCAGGATGCAGGCGGCGTACTCGATGCGCCGCCCGGTCGCCGTCACCACGATGCGCTCGTCGGGGCAGAGCTCGGTGGCCGGTTCGCCCAGGCAGAGCTCGATCCCCTGCTCGACGAACCAGTCATCGGGGCGAAGCGCGAGGTCGGCCGCCTCGGAGCCGTCGAAGAACGACGACAGGTGCACCCGGTCGTAGGCCACCCGCCGCTCCTCGGCCAGGACCACGATGCGGTGGGAGAGGTGGAGACCCCGCTCGACGGCCGCCTCGAGGAAGCGGTGGCCGACCATCCCGTGGCCGACGACGACGATGGTCGGTGCCATCAGGCCGCCAGCTCCGCCACCTGGACCGGCCGGGGGCCGACCTGCCAGGCCCGGTCTCGCCCGACGACCGCCACCGCGGCCCCCCCGGCGACGACGGCGAACACCGCGAACCCGGCGGTGAACGCCCCGGTGACCGAGGCGAGCCACCCGAACCCGAACGGGAGCAGGAAGCCACCGACCCCGCCGGCCGCGCCGACCAACCCGGTCATCGCACCCACGCGCTCGGGGACCCGGCACCCGACCAGCTGGAACACGGCTCCGTTGCCCATGCCGAGCAGCCCGAGCAGCGTGGCCAGCAGCGCCACGGTGAGGCCGAGCCGTGGCAGCGTCGACAGCACCGCGGCGAGGCACCCGGCGACCACGAGCACCATCGTCAGGACCCGGGTCCCGCCGAGGCGGTCCGCCAGAGCACCGCCGAGCGGGCGCAGGAGCGAGCCGGTCACCGCGCAAAGGGCGGCGAAGGCCCCGGCGGTGACCTTGGTCAGCTCGAAGCGGTCGACGAAGAAGATCGGCAGGTAGCCCGACAGGCCGACGAAGCCGCCGAAGGTGACGAGGTAGAAGGCGCACAGCCACCGGGGGTCCCCCTCCCGCAGCAGGGAGAGCGGCCCGCCGCCCCCGCCGGCCGCCGCCCGGGGCGGCTCCTTGGCGAGCACGGCGAAGGCGATCCACGCCAAAGCCACCGGGATCATCGCCAGGGCGAAGGTCCCGTGCCAGCCGACGTGCTCGGCCAGCCGCGGCGCGGCCAGCGCCGCGATCACGGTGCCGGAGTTGCCCGCCCCGGCGATCCCGAGGGCAAGGCCCTGGTGCTCCGGCGGGTACCAGCGGCTGGCCAAGGGCAGGGCCACGGCGAAGCTGGCCCCCGCCAGGCCGAGGAGGAGCCCGACACCGAGCACCTGAACGAACGAGGTGGCCAAGGTGGCCCCCCACAGCAGCGGCACGAGGGTGAGGGCGAGGCTGGTGAGCCCGAGCCGCTTGAGGCCGACCCGGTCGCTCAGCGTGCCGAGGAGCAGCCGGAAGCCCGCACCACCGAGGGGCGGGACGGCGACCATGAGGCCCTTCTGGGTCGGGCTCAGCCCGAGGTCGGAGGCGACGTAGGCCCCGAGGGCGCCGAGGAGCACCCAGCAGAGGAACGACACATCGAAGTGGATGAGCGCAGCAGCGAGGCTCGGGGCGTGCCCTGCGTGACGGAATCCTTTAGCCATGCAGGTCAGGGAACACCGGGGCCGTTGCCCGATGGTTGCCCCGGCGTGAAGGGCAGGAGTCGGCTCGCGCACATGGCCGGAGGCAGGATGTGCGTGCTCTGGTCACGCCGCCGCATCGGGGGCGGCCTCGCTCATCAACAGCTCCAGGAGGCGGGCCTGTACGGCCCGGTAGGCCGGCTCGTCGATGACCGACACCCGATCCCGAGGACGGGGCAGATCGACCGAGATGACGTCGATCACCGAAGGTCCCGGGCCGTTCCCCATCACCACGATCCGGTCGGCGAGCAGGATCGCCTCGTCGATGCCATGGGTCACCATCAGCACGATCTCCGTGTCCGACTCGCTGCGCCACAGGTCGATGAGCTGCGCCTGCAGGCGGGCCCTGGTCAGCGCGTCCAGCGCCCCGAAGGGCTCGTCGAGCAGCAGGACGCGCGGCTCGACGGCGAAGGCGCGGGCCACCGCGGTGCGCTGCTGCATGCCCCCGGAGACCTGGCTGGGGCGCTTGCCCCGGTGTTCCCACAGGCCTACCGCGGTCAGGTACCGCTCGGCGGCAGCCTCGGCCTGGTCCCGAGACCAGTCCGGCCGGGCCGCCCGGACGGCGTGGCGGACGTTGTCGAGCAGGCTCAGCCGTGGCAGGAGCGAGTAGTGCTGGAAGACCATCGCCCGATCGGGCCCGGGGGCAGCCACGGCCTCTCCGTCGAGGGAGATGCGGCCGCTGTCGACGGGCAGCAGCCCGCCGATCGCCCGCAGGAGGGTCGACTTCCCGCAACCCGAGTGGCCGATGAGAGCCACCAGCTCGCCGGGGTGCACCTCGAGGTCCACCCCCCGCAGGACCTCCTGACTGGACCCACGGTGCACGAACTGCTTGCGCACAGCATCGACGATCAGGCTCACGGGGTGACCTCCTGGATGGCGACCGCACGACCGAGGCGCAGGAAGGCCAGGTCGAGGACGAAGCCGACGACGCCGATGATCACGATGGCGGCGACCATCGCGGCGAGGTTCAGCGCGTTGTACTGCTCCCACACGTAGGACCCGAGGCCCTTGCCCCCGCCGGCCAGCATCTCGACGGCGACGATGACCATCCAGGCGGTGCCCATCGACAGCCGCAGGCCCGTGACCGTCGAGGGGAGCGTGTTCGGCAGCAGGACGTGGCGCAGGTAGGCCAGCCGGCCGAAGCGGAAGACGCGAGCGACGTCGCGCTGGTCCTCCGGCACCTCCGCCGCGCCGGCCGCCGTGTTCAGGAGCGTCGGCCACAGCGAGGTGATGAAGATGACCCACACCGCCGCATTGGCGCTGTCCTTGAACACGACGAGCCAGATGGGGAACCAGGCCAGCGGCGAGACGGGCCGGAGCACCTGGATGACCGGGTTGGCCGCCCGCCAGGCCCGCCGGCTGGCGCCCATGGCCAACCCGAGCGGCGCACCGACGAGCGTGGCCAGGCCGAAGCCGAGGAAGACCCGCTGCAGGGACGTCACGAGGCGCAGGCCCACGCCCTTGTCGTTGGGCCCGTTGTCGTAGAAGGGGTGCTCGAGCAGCGTGCGCAGCGTCGAGAAGGTCTCCCCCGGCGTCGGCAGCTGGGGGACCTTGGCGGCGCCGAGCAGCCAGATGGCGAGCACGACGGCGAAGCCCACGAGCGCCCAGCCGAGGGTGGCCAGGGTGGAGCGCAACCGCCGCCCCGCCGCCAGGCGGCGGGTGGCGGCGGGCGGCGGGCTGACCGGCGGCAGCGGCGCGGGCAGGGTGTCCGTCGGGGCGATGTCGAGCAGGGTCATGGCCGGGTTGCCTCCTCCGCGGGGTGCGCGGGGTCGAAGGTGACGCCGTCGAGTCGCACCTCGAACGGCGCCATGTCGTCGTCGGGGACGTCCACCCCGGCGGCCTGGGCGGCCTCGGCGTAGAGGTCGGTCAGGATGAGCTCGTCGGCCAGGGCCTGGGCGTCGGGAGCCTGGTCCAGGTATCCCATCCGCTGGTACTGGGTGGCCGCCCAGATGTAGTGCGCCCGACGGGGGAGGTTGACCTTGCCCCCGCGGAAGAACTGCATCTGATCGCCTTCGAAGGTCCGGTTGCCCAGCCCCGCCCCGAGGTCGTAGGTGCCCGTCAGCCGCCCCCGGATCTCATCGGCGGGCGCGTTGACGTAGGCCTCGGTGCCCAGCGTGTCCGCCGCCTTCGAGCGGTTGGCCGGGTCGTCGAGCCACTGGCTGGCCTGGAGGACGGCGCCGATCAGGTCCTTGGTCACGTCGGGCTGCTCCTCGGCGAGGCGCTTGGTCACGAGGAGCGCCTTCTCCGGGTGGTGCTCCCAGATGTCCTGCGAGGCGATGGCGGTGAAGCCGATGTCCTGCTTCACCGCGACGGCGTTCCACGGCTCGCCCACGCAGAAGCCGGCAACGTTGCCGACGCTCATGTTCTGCACCATCTGGGGCGGCGGCACCGGATCGATGCCGACCGACGAGAGGTCGACACCTCCGGCGAGCAGCCAGTAGCGCAGCCACAGGTCGTGGGTGCCCCCGGGGAAGGTCATGGCCAGGCTGGCGCCCTTCTTGGCGGCGATGGCATCGGCTGCCGCGGCGGGGTCGCCGTAGCCGGCCGCTGCGAGATCCTTCGCCAGGGTGATGGCCTGCCCGTTGTTGTTGAGCATCATGGCGACCCGGAGGTCGCGGCTGCCGTTCCCCCCCACGCCGGTGGCCACCGACAGAGGCAGCGTGTAGAGGCCGTGGCACCCGTCGATCTGGCCGTTGAGGAGGGCATCGCGCGTGGCGGGCCACGACGCCTGCTTCTCGATGGTCACGTCGAGGTCCCGGTCGGCGAAGTAGCCCAGCTCGCGTGCCATCACCACCGAGGCACAGTCGGTCAGGGCGATGAAGCCCAGCTTCACCTTCCGGGTACCGCCGCCTCCACCTCCCGAGGCGACCGTGGCCGCCGTGCTCGAGTCGCCGCCGGATCCGCAGCCGGCGAGCCCGAGCCCGAGCCCGGCGCCGGCCACGGCCATGCCTTGGAGGAACCGTCGTCTGTCCATTGCGGCGAACGTAGAGACGGCCCGGTACCGGGAGGTTTCTCCCAAGTGACCGCTGCGGGTCGGTTGACGCACCGCCGACCTCGACCGTCGTGCGTTGGGCGTCACATTTTGGACAGCGTCGCCGGCCGAGGCCGCTCGATCAGCGCGCGGAGCTCGCCGTCGCTCCCATCAGCCCGACGAGGGCGTGGCGGTCGTCCTCGCCCGGGAGGCCCCAGCCCGGCTCGTAGCCGAACAGCTCGACGACGCTCACCGTGCGGAGATCGGCCTCGATGAGCTCCAGCGCCTCGAGCGGCACGAGGCTGGGGTGCGGCACCCCGCAGGCCCGGGCCAGGGCCAGGAGCTCGTAGCGCAGCGTGGCCAGGTACGACGCGCAGCGGACGGACTTGAGCGTGGGGTCCAGGCCCCGCTGCAGCCACGCCGACTGCGTGGCGACGCCGGCCGGGCAGTTGCCCGTGTGGCAGCGCTGGGCCTGGATGCAGCCGATGGAGAACATCGCCGTGCGCCCGACGTTCACGAGGTCGCAGCCGAGGGCCAGGGCCAGCAGCGCGTTCTCGGGCAGGCCCAGCTTCCCGGAGCCGACAAAGGTGACCCGATGGTGGAGGTCCTCCTCGGCGAAGGCCCGGTACACCCGGGGGAAGGCCCAGCGGAAGGGCAGCGCCACGTGGTCGCTGAACACGAGCGGGGCGGCCCCCGTCCCGCCCTCGCCCCCGTCGACGGTCACGAAGTCCACGCCTCGACCGGTCACCGCCATGCGGTGGGCCAGGTCGACCCAGAACCGGTCCTCCCCCACGGCCGACTTGATCCCGACCGGCAGCCCCGTGGCGTCGGCGATCTGCTCGACGAGCTCGAGCATCCCGTCCACGTCCCGGAAGGCGGTGTGGGCGGCGGGGCTCTTGCAGTCGACCCCCACCGGGATGCCCCGGATGGCGGCGATCTCCGGCGTGACCTTGATGCCCGGGAGCATCCCGCCCAACCCGGGCTTGGCCCCCTGGCTGAGCTTGATCTCGATGGCCCGCACGCTGGGGGTGGCCGCCACCCGGTCCACCAGGGCGGGGAGGCTGAAGCGGCCGGCGGCGTCGCGGCAGCCGAAGTAGCCCGTGCCGATCTGCCAGACGAGGTCCCCGCCGTGGAGGTGGTGGGGCGAGATGCCGCCCTCCCCCGTCGTCTGCAGCAGCCCGGCCAGGGCCGCGCCCTCGTTCAGCGCGGTGACGGCCGCCGCGCTGAGCGAGCCGAAGCTCATGGCCGAGAGGTTGACCAGCGACGGGGGCCGGAACGCCTTGGCTCGTCCGCGCCAACCCCCCAGGATCTTCGCTGCCGGCAGGGGACGGGCCGGGTCGGGCTGGTGCGGCTCGTCGTCAGGGGCGCTGAGCGGGAAAGCCGCATGCTTCACGACCACGTAGTTGTGGGCTCGCTCGAGGTCGTTGTCCGTGCCGAAGCCGAAGTAGCGGTTCGTCGATTGGGCCGAGTTGTACACCCAGCGTCGCTGGTCGCGGCTGAAGGGCTTCTCCTCGTTGTTGTCGGTGACGATGTACTGGCGCAGCTCCGGCCCGATGGCCTCGAGCAGGAACCGGAGGTGCCCGATGATGGGGTAGTTGCGCAGGATCGTGTGCTTGCGCTGCGTCAGGTCCCACCCCGCCAGCCCCGCCAGCGCCCCACCGGCGACCGCAGCCACCCGCCGTCGCGTCACCAGGACCCCCCTCGGGCGACGCGGCAACAGGTGGTCATGCCCGAAGTGTCCGCGTCGCACCTCACGGCGGCTAGGGCAGAAGGTCCTCCCCCACCCGGCGACCGGTCACTGTGCTGCGCCGCCCCCACCCAACCGGGAACCCGCGGTCAGAGTTGCGCGAAAGGCGACAACTCTGACCGCGGGTTCAGCCAGGGGTAGGGAGGTCAGCGCGGGGGCGGGGGCTAGTGGCCGCG
>DASUDP010000019.1:0-8006 GCA_036275535.1 Acidimicrobiales bacterium
CATGTCGATGAAGTCGACGACGATGATGCCGCCCACGTCGCGCAGGCGGAGCTGGCGGGCGATCTCGGTGGCCGCCTCGAGGTTGTTGCGGAAGACCGTCTCCTCCAGGTTCGACGTGCCGACGTTCTTGCCGGTGTTGACATCGATCACCGTCAGCGCCTCGGTGTGCTCGATGATGAGCGAGCCGCCCGAGGGCAGCCACACCTTGCGGTCGAGGGCCTTGTGGAGCTGCTCGTGAATGTGGAGCCGCTCGTAGAGGGGCAGCGGCTCCTCGGCACGGTCGTAGAGCTCGACCCGGTCGGCCAGCTCGGGGCTGATGCTGGCGACGTAGTCCCGCACCGACTCGTACAGCTCGCGGTCGTCGATGATCACGCTGCGGTAGTCGCTGTTGAACTCCTCGCGGATGACCCGCACGGCCATGTCGGGCTCTCGGTAGAGGAGGGCCGGGGCCTGGGTCTTCTGGGCCAGGGCGTCGATCTGGTTCCACTGGTCGAGCAGCCGCCGCACGTCGAGCTCGATCTCCTGGTCGGTGACGCCCTCGGCGGCCGTCCGCACGATCACGCCGTGCTGCTTCGGCTTCACCTTGTCGAGGATGTTCCGCAGGCGCTTGCGCTCGTCGTCGGAGAGGCGCTTGGAGATGCCGTAGGTCGAGCTGTTCGGGATCAGCACCACGAACCGGCCGGGCAGCGACACCTCCTGGGTGAGGCGGGCGCCCTTGGCCCCGATCGGGTTCTTGGTGACCTGGCAGATGATGGTCTGCTTGGCCTTCAGCATCTGCTCAATGCGCAGGTTGCTGCTCTTGCCGCCTTTGCCGCCTCCCTCGAGGTCCTCGGCGTCGAAGTGCACGTCGCCGCGGTAGAGCACCGCGTTCTTCGGGGTGCTGATGTCGACGAAGGCCGCCTCCATGCCCGGCAGCACGTTCTGCACCCGCCCGAGGTAGATGTTGCCGTGGATCTGGGAGACGTCGTCGGAGGGCTTCGAGACGTAGTGCTCGATCAGGTTCCGCCCCTCCAGCACCGCGATCTGCGTGGCCTTGTCGGTCTTGTGGACGGCCATGAGGTAGCGGCCGACCGGGCGGCCCTTGCGCTCGCGACCGCGACGGGCCTCGAGGATGTCGTCGTCCAGGTCCACGCCGCCGGTGGGCAGCACCGCTTCGATGGGCTGGCTGGCCTTCCGGCCGCGGCCGCCCCCCTTGCCCTGGTGGCCCTTGCCGCCGTCGCCCTGGGAGGCGGCACCGGTGGCGGTCTGGTCGCCGCCACCGCTCCCCCGGCCCCGGCCGCCACGCCGGCGCTTGCGCTTCCCGCCGCCCTCACCGGCGTCGCTCTGGGCGGCATCGGCAGCGGGCGTGGGGGCCGGCATGGAGTCACCGATCTGGGGCTTCCGCGGCGCCCGGGGCACGAGCGCCGCCGCCGCTGCCTCGACCGACGCGGGCTTGCCCTCGCGGTGGCGATCGGGCAGGTCCGGGTCGCGATCGTCCGGACCTCCGGCGCCGGCCTCGCCGTCGCCCTCACCGCCCCTCGCCTCGGGGCCACCGTCGTCGGGGTCGCCGGCGGCGCCCTCCGTGCGGGCTCGGCTCCGGTTGCGGCCGCCCCGCGAGCCCCGCCGGCGCCGCTTGGCCGCCGCGCTCTCGCTAGATCCCTCGTCGCTCGGCCCGCCCGGGCTGGCGTCGGCCGCCGGGCCCTCACCGGTGTCGGTGGGGGGCGTCGGGTCGGTCGCCCGGTCAGCGGCGGGCGGCTCGGGGGTGGGGCCGCTCGCGTCGGCGGTGGGGGTGTCGGTCATCGGGGAGATCCCTTCTCATGACGCACGCGCTTCCGCGTGCGGGGCCGACGTCGCCGCACGCGCGCCGAGGTCCCCGAGGGGGATCGGCTCGCAGCGGGCGCCGTCGACCAGCGTCCATTGGTGGGTCCGCAGCACCCGACCCTCGCGCCAGGCGGGGTCGAGGGCACGGAGCAGCTCCGCGGGGCGGAGGCTGCGGGGTTGGGTGGCCAGCTCGGCCGTCAGGGTGGGGGCCTCTCCGTCGCTGAGGGCGAGGGCGAGGATGGCGGGGCGGGCGTCGACCTCGACCGGGCTGCCCTTGCGCTCGACGGTGATCGCCAGCGCTGTCGCCTCGAGGGCCCGAGTGACGGCGGCCTGGAGGCCGGCGCGGTCGGGGCCGACCACCTCGATCTCCCAGGTCGAGCTGGTGACGGCGGCCTGGAGCGATTCGGTGCCCGCGTCGAGGGGCACGGCCACCTGGGCCGTCATCCCCACCGGCAACGAGGGGGTGACGAGGGCGGGCAGCTCGGTGGGTTCAACGCCGGCCTCGGGGTGGAGGTCGATGTCGACGTACTCCCCCAGGCTCTCGTACCCGGTGGAAAGGGCGAGGCCGAAGCTCAGCCGGGGACGGGGCGAGAAGCCCTCGCTGTAGGCGACCCGCACGGCCGCTCGCCGCAGGGCCCGCTCCCAGACGCGAGCCAGGTCACGGTGGGAGAGGAAGCGGATCTTGCCCCGCTTGTCGTAGCGGAGGCGCACCTTCACGCGCTCACCCCGGCGGGCTTGCGGGGCAGCAGGGTCACCGGCACCTCGCCGCCGCGCTCAAGGTCCTGCCCGGTGCCCTGGCTGCCGCCGGCCGGGGGGACGGCCGAGGCCACGACGTGCTCGATGCCGTACCCGGTGCAGGCGCCGCAGTCGTAGCAGGGCGTCCAGCGGCAGTCCTCGAGGCCGACCTCGTCGAGGGCGTCGCGCCACTCCTGCCACAGAAAGTCCTTGTGGAGCCCGGCCGAGAGGTGGTCCCACGGGAGCACCTCGTCCTCGGTGCGGTGCCGGTGGCAGTACCAGTCCATGTCGAGGCCCTGGTCGGCCATCGCCTTCTGCCAGAGGTCGAGCTGGAAGTGCTCGCTCCACTCCTGGAACGTGCCGCCCTCCCGCCACACCTGCTCGATCACGGCGCCCAACCGGCGGTCGCCCCGGCTGACCAGGCCCTCGATGAGGCTGGCCTTCGGGTCGTGCCACTTGAGCTGCACGTTGCTGGCCTTCTTGGACCGGGCGGCGTCACGCAGGAGGTTGATCTTGCGGCGCAGCTCCTCCTCGGTGTTCATCCCGAACCACTGGAACGGGGTGAAGGCCTTGGGGACGAAGCCGCCCACGCTGACCGTGACCGAGCCCTTGTGGCCCTTGGCCTTGGCCAGCTCGAGGCACCGCTGGGCCAGCTCGACGATGCCGAGGGTGTCCTCGTCGGTCTCCGTCGGAAGGCCGGTCAGGAAGTAGAGCTTCACCCGGCGCCAGCCCTGGCTGAAGGCGGAGTCCACCGCGGCGTAGAGGTCTTCCTCGGTGATGAGCTTGTTGATGACCTGGCGCATCCGCCAGGTGCCGGCCTCGGGGGCGAACGTGAGCCCGGTGCGGCGGGCCCGCTGGATCTGGGCGGCCACGCCGACGGTGAAGGCGTCGACCCGCAGGCTGGGGAGGCTGACGCTGATGTTGCCGCAGCCGACCTCGTCGTCCATGGCCGCGCCGACAACGTCCTCGATGCCGGAGAAGTCGGCCGTGGAGAGGCTGGTGAGGGCGACCTCGTCGTACCCGGTGCGGCGCAGGCCCTGCTTGACCATCGACGCCACCTGCTCGGCCGGGCGCTCCCGCACCGGGCGGGTGATCATGCCGGCCTGGCAGAAGCGGCAGCCCCGGGTGCAGCCGCGGAAGACCTCGACGTTCAGCCGGTCGTGCACCACCTCGGTGAGGGGGACGAGCTGCTGCTTGGGGTACGGCCAGTCGGCCAGGTCGGCGATGGTGCGCTTCTCGACCTTCTCGGGGGCGGCAGGGTCGATGGGGCTCGTGGCGGCGAGGGTGCCGTCGTCGTTGTAGGAGCTCTCGTAGAGGCTCGGGACGTAGACGCCCTCGATGCCGGCGAGGGCCCGCAGGATCTCGGCGCGGTCGGCCCGGCCGCTGCGCTTCCACGCATCGACGGCCTCGGTGATCTCGCTCACGGCCTCCTCGCCGTCACCGAGGACGACGAAGTCCAGGAAGTCGGCGATGGGCTCTGGGTTGTAGGTGGCGTGGCCGCCGGCGCCGACGATCGGGTGCTCGGTGCCGCGCTCGGCGCTGCGGACCGGGATGCCGGCGAGGTCGAGGCAGTTCAACAGGTTCGTGTAGACGAGCTCGCTGCTGAGGTTGAAGGCGACGACGTCGAAGTCGTCGGCGCTGCGGTGCGTGTCGACCGAGAAGAGGGGGATGTCCTCGCGGCGCATGACCTCCTCGAGGTCGGTCCACGGGGCGTAGGACCGCTCGGCCAGGGCGTCGTCGCGCTCGTTGAGGATCTCGTAGAGGATCTGCAGGCCCTGGTTGGGCAGGCCGATCTCGTAGGTGTCGGGGTACACCAAGAGCCACCCGACCCGATGGGGGGCGGGCGCCGGGACCTCGGCACCGAGCTCGCAACCGATGTAGCGCGCAGGCTTCTGCACCGAGGCGAGGTGCGGCTCGAGACGAGCCCAGACGTCAGCCATGGCCCGCCCAGGGTACCGGACGCCCTCCGCCGATCCGGCATCCCCCCTGGTCAGCGCCATCCTCGGTGGAGGTTGGGGGCACTACGGGCCCGGTTCGGTCCGACCACGCCCTCAACCCGACGTTCGGGGCACTGCAGGCCCGGTTCGGTCCCATCACGCCCCCAAAGTGGCCAGGAGCCGGCCGGCCGCGGCTGTCACACCGCCGAAGCATGATCAGACCACCTCCCCCGCCCCCGCCCCGCGACCCGAGGTCCCCCTGATGTCCACCTCCGATGCTCCCCGAGCGACCTGGCTGCGACGCGTCCATGCGCTGATCGCCCAGGCCGAGTCGACCCAGTACCCCGACGAAGCCGAGACCTTCCTGGCCAAGGCCCAGGAGCTGATGGCCCGCCACGCCATCGACGAGTCGATGCTGCAACCCGAGCACGACCACTCGCCCATCGTGTCCGAGAACGTGCACGTCGAACCGCCCTACGCCTCGGCGCGAGCCTCGCTGCTCGGCCAGGTGGCCAGAGCCAACGGCTGCCGCCTGGTGGTGTGCTCGTCAGGGCGCGGGACGCAGCGCTGCGTCCTCGTGGGCCGACGCCCGGACGTCGAGAGCACCAGGATGCTCTTCGCCGCCTTGTCGCTCCATGCCACGCGCATGATGCTCAGCGCGCGCGTGCCGGCCGGGGACACCCCCCGTCGGTTCCGGCATGCCTTCCTCCTCGCGTTCGCGCACCGCATCGGTCAGCGCCTGCGGGCCGCCGCGGCGGACGCCGAGCGTGCCGCAGAGCAGACATCGGGACGTTCCGTCGCCCTGGTGCTGGCCAGGCGTGACGACGACGTCGACCGAGCGATGCGCGAGCAGTTCCCCCGCCTGGCCAGCCGCCGCACGACGGCATCGTCCTACGCCGGGGCGCGCGAGGGCAGCGCCGCCGCCGATCGGGCGCAGCTCGGAGGCACCCCCCTCCGCGGCGCACGACGCGGCCTGCACGCCGGCTGAGGCGGTCGCAGCCTTCGGCCCGCCCTCCGAGGACCACCTTCCCCGCATCGGCGGCTGCGAGCAGCCCGCCCGACGAGCTCCGGCCGGACCTGAGCGCCGTGATCCGGAGGCGAAGAGCGAACGGAAGGACGTCCGATGACCGCCCGCGACCTCGATGCCGAGGTGGCCCGATTGGCCCGCCAGCAGCACGGCGCATGGAGCCGCCGCCAGGCCCTTGCGGCCGGCATGACCCCCAGGATGATCCAGCGGAGGACCGGTGCGGGCCGGTGGATCGCCCTCGACACGGCCGTGTTCGCGGCCCCCGAGGCGCCAGCCACCTGGGAGCGTTCGGTGATGGCCGCGGTGCTCGCTGAGCCTTGGGCGATCGCGTCGCACCAGGCGGCCGCCGTGCTCCACCGCCTGCCTGAATTCCGGCCCGGACGTCCCACCATCACGGTGCGGCCCGGCGCCAACGCGCGGGGACGTCTCGCCGTCGTCCACCGAGGCATCGACGTTCAGACCGAGGTAGTGCGCGGGATCCCGTGCTCCACCCTCCCCCAGGTGCTCGTCGACCTCACGCAGGTCGTCGGAGAGCCTCGGCTGCGGGCGGCGGTGGCCGCGGCGGCCGACCGGTCACCCACCCTGCTCCGCGCACTGCGCGACCGCTACTGCGAGCTGGCCCCGAAGGGTGGACGTGATCTGCGCCCCCTCAAGCGGGTCCTGACTCGCTTCGGGGTTGGTGACGTCCCGACGGAGTCCGAGCTCGAGCGCGTCATGCGCCGGGTGTTCACCATGCCGGAGATCCCCCCGATCCGATGGCAGGCACCGTTCCCCGGTCGGCAGCCCGGCAACCGGCGGGTGGACGGGCTCATCGAGGAGTGGGCGACGATCATCGAGGGCGACGGCCGGGCGTGGCACACGCGCACGGATGACTTCGAGCGCGACCGCCGTCGCGACGCCGAAGCGGCGGCCGCGGGCCTGCAGACGCTTCGGTTCACGTGGCACCAGCTCGTCGACACGCCGGAGTGGGCCGTCCGGATCGTCCTGGACACGGGAGCGCACCGCACCGCCGCCTGACCTTCGGGGCACCAGGAGACCCAAACGGTCACTCCCTGCCCTGAACCGCACCTTCGGGGCGCCAGGGGACCGGATCGGTACCGCTGCGCCCCCAACCCGCTGGGGTGGGGTGGGGTGGGGTGGGGTGGGGTGGGGTCAGCTGAAGCGGCGCATGTGGACGTTGAGGACGAGACCCATGGCGATGAAGGCGGTGAGGGTGCTGGAACCGCCGTAGCTCATGAAGGGCAGGGGGATGCCGGTGATCGGCATGATGCCCATCGTCATCCCCACGTTCTCGAACACCTGGAACACGAACATCGACAGGATCCCCACGCAGATGAGCGTGCCGAGCGAATCCCGAGCCAGCTGGGCGGTGCGCCAGATGCGCCAGGAGATGATGGCCAGGAGGGCCAGCAGGGTGCCGCCGCCCACGAAGCCGAGCTCCTCCCCCACGGCGGTGAAGATGAAGTCGGTGTGCTGCTCGGGGACGATGTCGAGGCGCGTCTGGGTCCCCTCGAAGAGGCCGGTGCCGAACACCGAGCCCGAACCGATGGCCACCTTGGCCTGGTCGAGGTTGTAGGCGGCGTCGCGCTCCTCGCAGTCCTGGTTCTGCGTCTCCAGGAACGAGGTGAGCCGGCACTGCTGGTAGGTCTCGAGCATCCCCGAGTTGAGGACGACGACCACGCCGATCAGGCCCACGACCGTGAGCGCGGCGATGTGGCGGGCCTGGGCGCCGCCGATGAGGAGCATGCCCATGGTCACGGCGACGAACACCAGGGTGGTGCCGAGATCGGGCTGGAGCATGATGAGCGCCATCGGCAGGCCAGCAACGACGAGGAGCAGGCCCAGCCGCCGGGCGTCGAGCTCGCTGTTGAAGTGGGCGATCACCGACGCCAGCGTCACGATCACCACGATCTTGGCCAGCTCCGAGGGCTGGAGCTGGAACGGGCCCAGCTGGAACCACGCCTGCGAGCCCTTGCGCTCGCTGCCCAGCCCCGTGACGACGAGGAGCAGCAGGAAGGCCACCGCCCCGTACGCCATCGGGGCCAGCTCCCGGTAGCGCCGATAGTCGAAGAAGGCCGTCACGACCATGGCCCCGAAGCCGATGCCGACGAAGAGCATCTGCTTGGTGAGGAAGCTCGTGTCGAAGTCCGACGGATCCCGGCCGCGGGTGGCGCTGAAGATCATGAGGCAGCCGAGGGCGGACATGGCGGCGACGCAGCCGACGAGGACGAGGTCGAGGTGGCGCCACGGGGCGGCGGGGTTGCGGGACGTGCGGCCCAGCGCGCCAGGAGCGACGCGGGTGCGGGTGGAGAAGGTCGTCGTCACCGGTCGGTCACCTCGGTCTCGGGCACGGCAGCGCCGAGGTCGGCCAGGTTGCCCCCGAGGGGGGCGGCCGGGAGCGGGATGGTGCCGGAGAGCACGTCGAACAGCCGCCGGGCGACCGGGGCCGCCACCGAGCCGCCGTAGCCGGACTCCTCGAGCAGCACCGAGACCGCGTACTGCGGGGC
>DASUDP010000020.1:0-3510 GCA_036275535.1 Acidimicrobiales bacterium
CATGTTGATCGGCAGCACCGTGCCGACGACGAAGAGCAAGAGGAGGGCGAGGATGGATACCCACTCTGGTGACATGACACGTCCTATCCCGAGATGGTGACCGCAGTCACATGGACCAGTGGACTAGCCAATAGTCCAAAAGCGCGTCTGTCAATAGACTCCTGTCCCATGAGCGACAAGACGCCTCTGCGTCCGGTGACGCGCCCCCGCCTGTACGAGCAGGTGGTGGAGCAGATCCTGGACTGGGTGCGTGACAACGACCTGCGGGTCGGGGACCGGCTGCCCCCCGAGCGGGAGCTGGCCCAGAGGCTGGGCGTCAGCCGGGCCACCGTGAGCCAGGCCCTGGTCGCCATGGAGGTCGTCGGCGTGGTGGCGGTGCGGCACGGGGACGGGGCCACGCTCGTCGAGTCCGCCGGCGTGTCCAAGGTCGTCGGGGCGCTGCGGCGCCACGCCCAGCAGCTGCCCGAGGTCATCGAGGCCCGCGAGGCGCTGGAGAGCAAGCTCGCCGCGCTGGCCGCCGTACGCCGCACCGACGCCGACCTCGAGCGGATCGACCACGCGCTCGACCTCATGGAGCGCGACATCGACGCCGGCGGCCGCGGGGTCGAGGGCGACGAGCTCTTCCATGCCGCGGTCACCGCGGCCGGCCACTCCGCGCTGCTCGCCCAGCTGATGAACGAGATCAGCGACCTGATCCTGGAGACCCGGATCGAGTCGCTGTCCCAGCCCGACCGGCCGCGTGAGTCGCTCGAGGGCCACCGCCGGATCGCCGAGGCCATCCGGGCCGGCGACCCGGAGGCGGCGGCCCAGGCCATGCGGGACCACGTCGACAAGGTCAGCGACGTGGCGCTGCTGCGCGACTGACGGCCCCCGCATGGACTGGGCACAGGTCCTGTGGGTCATCGGCGCGGGCTTCGGGGCGGGGGTGGTGATCACCGCGATCGGCGCCGGCTCGCTGGTGAGCTTCCCGATCCTGCTCGGCGTCGGCCTCTCTCCCCTGGTGGCCAACGTCTGCAACACCGTCGGCCTGGTGCCGGGCGGCGTGACGGGCACCTGGGGCTACCGCCGCGAGCTCGCCGGCCACCCCCACCTCGTCCGGCGCGTGGCCGCCACCAGCGGGGTGGGCGCACTGGCCGGGGCCGGACTCCTGCTGGTGCTGCCGCCCGGGGCGTTCGCGGAGGCGGTGCCCTACCTCGTGCTCTTCGCCGCGACCCTCGTCGGGCTGCAGCCGTGGGTCTCCGCGTGGCTGCGGCGCCGTGCGCTCCGGCGGGGCGGGACGGTCCGCGACGACCGGGAGTCGATGGGCGCCGGGCTGTCCTCGGTGGCCTCCGTGGTCGGGGTCTACGGAGGCTACTTCGGCGCCGGCCAGGGGGTGATGCTGGTGGCCTTCCTCGCACTGGGCCTCGACGTGAGCCTGCAGACGGTGAACGCGCTGAAGAACCTCGCCGTGCTGGCCGCCAACGTCGCCGCGACCGTGGTCTTCGTGGCGCTGGCGCCGCTGGACTGGGCCGTCGTCGGGCTCGTCGCGGCTGGGTCGGTCGCGGGCGGCTGGGTCGGCGCGCACCTCGGCCGCCGACTGCCCGGTACGGCGTTCCGGGTGCTCGTCGTCCTGTTCGGCTACGTCGTGGGGCTCCGCCTGCTCATGGGCTGAGCTCAGCCGGGCGACCGCAGGAACGGCCGGGTGAGGTCGAAGTACTCCGGCTCGCCGAGGCTGAGCCCGCCCAGCTCCTCCATCTGTGCCCGCAGCTCGGGCGGGAGCTCCTTGCGCTCCCCCTCGCGCGCCTCGGCCTCGGAGGTGAAGTACGTGACCATCGTGTAGGCGCCCTCGTCGTGGCCGATGGAGAGGCTTCCGACCACGTCGGGCCGGAACGCCGCCCACGCGTCGGCGTCCTGGGCCATCAGCTCCTTGGCCCGGTCGGGATCACTGCCACGGCCCTGCATGATCTGCACGAAACCGGCTTGGTCGGGGTCGCCGTGGAGGTCGACCTCGACGTCCGTGCTGTCGCGGAACGAGGCCTCACCGTCGAGCAGCTCGGAGGTCTCGGCCCACCAGGCCCCCTGCTCCGGGCGGTCGCTGTTCGCCCGGGCCGCCTCCTCGGACTCGAAGCGGGCGACGGCGATGAACCTGCCGTCCTCGGTCACGCCGCCGGTGGAGCCGAGCCAGCCCGTGGCACCGGGGCCCAGCTCCGCCTGCCAGCGGTCGAACGCCTGGACGAGTGCGTCCGGCTGCGAGGTCCTGCCCTGGATCACCTGCACGAACATGGTGCACCTCCGCTTTGCGTGTGGGCGGGGACGTCCCCCTCCGCGACACTAACCATGCGGCCCGCTGCTGGGAACGGGCACGCCTTGCTCAGGGGTCGACCAGCGCTCCCCGCGGCGCCTGCTCGGTGGGCGGCGAGAGCTCCAGCTCCTGGTCCTTCGGCAGCATCCGGGGCCACCAGATCCGCGGCCCGAGGTCGAGGTTGAGCGCGGTCACGAGGACGGACCGGACCACCAGGGTGTCGAGCAGGATGCCGAGCGCCACCGCGACCCCGAGCTCGGCCAGGAACACCAGCGGGATCGTGCCGAGCACGAGGAACGTCGCCGCGAGGACGAGCCCGGCGGAGGTGATCACTCCGCCGGTGGTCGTCAGTGCCACCAGCGCCCCCGCCCGGGTCCCCCGCTCGAGCGCCTCCTCGCGCACGCGGGTCATCAGGAAGATGTTGTAGTCGATGCCGAGCGCCACCAGGAACACGAACGCGAACAGCGGGAAGCCGGGGTCCGACCCGGCGAACCCGAAGACGTACTCGAACAGCACCGCCGAGATACCGAGCGCCGCGCTGAACGACAGCACCACCGTCGCCAGCAGGATGAGCGGTGCGGCGACCGCGCGGAGCAGGAGCACCAGGATCAGGAACACCACCAGCAGCACGATCGGGATGATCGTGAGGTTGTCCTGGTTCGCGGCGACCTTCGTGTCCAGGAAGATGGCCGACCACCCACCCACCAACGCGTCGGCTCCCTCGACGGCGTGGACCCGGTCGCGCACCTGTTCCACCCGGTCGAAGGCGGCCGTGGACGCGACGTCGCCGGCGACCGTCGCCTCGACGAACGCCACCCCGCCCAGGGCGACGGGCTCGGAGGGCTCGCCGACCCCGTCGATCCCCGTCATCGCCGCGCGTACGTCGGCGGCCCGAGCCGGGTCGGCCACCACCATCACCGTGTTGGACGCGTCGACCAGGCCGTGCTCGGTGAGCACCTGTTGGCCGGTGATGGACTGGAACTCCTTGGTGTAGCTGTCCTCGGTCGCGAGGCCCGCGGTGTCCAGCCGGAAGAGACCGAGGCAGGCGATCGCCAGCACGGCGGTCGTGACCGCCCAGACCCGCCGGGGGCGTACGGCGATCCAGGTACCGATCTTCGCCCAGACACCGGTCCTCGTCGGCTCCGGCGAGCCGAACGTGGGGCGTTTGGGCCAGAACACCCAGCGGCCGGCGATCACCAGCAGCGCCGGGAGCAGCGTCACCATCACGA
>DASUDP010000021.1:0-3124 GCA_036275535.1 Acidimicrobiales bacterium
CTCGACCTCACGGGCAGCGGGGCGGAGACGATCGCCCACACCCGCCAGAACGGTCGCATCACGATCATGTTCTGCGCCTTCGAGGGCCCGCCCCGCATCCTGCGCCTCTTCGGCACGGGCACGGCCCACCCGATGGGGACCGAGCGCTTCGAGGAGCTCCGACCCCGGTTCCCCGACCTCGTCGGTGCCCGGTCGATCATCACCATCGATCTGGACCGGGTGCAGACCTCCTGCGGGTACTCCATCCCCTTCATGGAGTACCGGGAGGAGCGGCCGACGCTGATCCAATGGGCCGAGCGCAAGGGCGACGACGGCCTGGCTGCCTACTGGGACGAGAAGAACGTCACCAGCATCGACGGGCTGCCCGCCCTCGACCGCTGAGCGCCGTCGATAGCCTCGGCCGGATGTTCACGGATCGCTTCGACCGGGTGCGGGCCGCCATGGGGGAGTGCGGCATCGACGTCGTCCTGCTCTCGGTCGGCCCGGACCTGCCCTACCTGACCGGGTACGAGGCGATGCCCCTCGAGCGGCTCACGATGCTCGTGCTGCACAGGGAGGGCGACGCCACCCTCGTCATCCCCCGCCTGGAGGCGCCCCGGGTGGTGGAGCGCCCGGACTTCTCGCTGCGCGCCTGGGGCGAGACGGAGGATCCCATCGGGATCGTGGCCGACCTCGTCGGAGCGGCCGGCTCGCTGGCCATCGGCGACCGTACCTGGGCCCGCTTCGTGGTCGACCTGCAGCACGCACTGCCCTCGGCGACCTGGACCCGAGCCAGCGAGGTGCTCGGCCCGCTCCGGGCCCGGAAGGACGCGGCCGAGATCGAGGCCCTGCGACGCGCCGGCGCCGCCGTCGATCGGATCGCAGCCGAGCTGCAGGCGGGGGGCATCGAGCTCGTCGGCCGCACCGAGGCCGAGGTGTCGGCCGAGCTGGGCCGCCGCATCCTGGCCGAGGGCCACCACCGCGTGAACTTCGCCATCGTGGCCGCCGGGGCCAACGGCGCCAGCCCCCACCACGAGCCGGGCGAGCGGGTGATCCGCGAGGGCGAGGGTGTGCTGTGCGACTTCGGGGGCACGATGGTCGGCCCCGACGGCGTGGGCTACTGCTCCGACATCACCCGCTGCGTCTTCGTCGGTGAGCCCGAGCCGGAGGTGGCCGACGCCTATGCCGTGCTCCTCGAGGCCCAGCAGGCCGCCGTCGCCGGCGCGGTGGTGGGCACCTCGTGCGAGGACATCGACGCCATCGCCCGACGGATCATCACCGAGGCGGGCTGGGGCGAGCGCTTCATCCACCGCACGGGGCACGGCATCGGGATCGAGGAGCACGAGGACCCCTACATCGTGAGCGGGAACGACACGCCGCTGGAGCCGGGCCACGCCTTCTCCATCGAGCCGGGCATCTACGTCGCGGGCCGCTTCGGCTTCCGCCTCGAGGACATCGTCGTGGCGGCGACGGCCGGCCCGGACCCGCTCAACCACGCTGATCACGACTTAGCCCTGCTGTAGCCGGCCCCGTACGCTCGCCGGGCTGTGTTCCGTCTCGATGCCGCCACCGTGCTGCTGCAGTGGGCCGCCGGTGGCCTGCTGTTCCTCTGGGTCACCACCCGTCGCCGTGAGGTGAGCCTCGGCTACGGGTGGCTGCTGAGGGGCACCTACCTCCTCATGGCGCTGGGTGCGTTGCTGGCGGGGCTCCGCTACGGCGACGGGGTGCCCGTGCGCGAGGTCGCCAGCGCCGGCGTCGTGCTGGCCTCCGGCGTGGCCCTCGCCCTGTCCATCGTGCGCCGCCGGGCCGGGGTCAGCGGAGATCGGGAGGAGCACGACCGGCGCAGTGCTCGGGTGGCCGCCATGACCGGCATCGAGCGGCACCGCGACGAGGCGGCTGCCACCGGTCCGGAGTTCCCGCCCGCCCTCGACCTCGCCGCCCCGATCGTCGGCGCAGTGGGCCTGGTCGCCGCCGGCATCGCAGCGGGGGACCCGGCTCTGCTGTCGGTGGTGCGCACCGTCGTCGGCGCCGCCTTCCTCGGTTGCGTGACCGACGGGATGCTCCTCGGCCACTGGTACCTCGTGCAGCCCGGCATGCCCCGCGCCGCGCTCCTGGAGCAGGTGCGGTGGCTGGGCTGGATCTGGCCGTTCGAGGTGGCGGCGCTCCTCTGGCCCACCGGGATGGTCTCTGTCGTGAACGGCTCCATCGACGACGGCTACAACGGCATGCTCGGCTGGTTCTGGATCGCTTGTGCCGTCACGACGATCGCGCTGGTCGTCGTCACCCGGGCCGCCCTCAAGGAGCGCCAGTACTCCGCCGTCATGGCGGCGACCGGCCTGCTGTACCTGGCCATCCTCACGGCCTTCGGCACCGACCTCGTGGCCCGGGCGATCCTGGCCTGAGCCAGTCTCCGCCCTGCAGCGGCTCGTAGGGTCGCGCCATGGCGGTCAACCCAACGGTCGACGGCGCGGGCTCACGGCCGTGGGTGCTGGGCCTCGCCGCTGCAACCCTGCTCGGCCTCGTCGTCCGGCTCTGGTACCTCGGCTGGCACGACGTCCCCAGCCAGCCCGGGTTCCTCGTCAACTTCGACCCGATCTTCTACCACCGTCAGGCGAACGCGGTGGCTGACGGGCTCGGCTTCATCGCGCCCCACCTCCCGGGCCGCCAGCCCAGCGCGGGGCACCCACCCCTGCTGGTGGTCGTCCTTGCGGCGGCGAGCCGGCTCGGGCTGGACACGTTCGAGGCGCACCGGGTCGTGACCGCCGTGATCGGGACCGCCGTCGTCCCCGTGGTGGGGCTCCTCGCCGGGCGCCTGTTCGGTCGGATGGCGTGTCTCGTCGCCGCCGTCGTCGCGGCGGTCCACCCGCAGCTCTGGATCAACGACGGCCTCGTCATGCCCGAGGGCCTCTACGCCCTGCTCGTGGCGACGGCCCTCTGGGCCGGCGTGGTCGCGTGGGATCGGCCGCAGCGCCGCCTCGCCGTGGCACTGGGGCTCCTGGTGGGACTGGCCGCGCTCACCCGCGGCGAGGGGGTGCTCCTCGTGCCCTTCCTCGTCGCCCCGCTGGCCCTCGCGTCGCCCAGCTTCTCGGATCGGCGGGAGCGGGGCTGGTTCGCCGGGCTGGCCGTCCTGGCGGTGGTCGTCACG
>DASUDP010000022.1:0-13802 GCA_036275535.1 Acidimicrobiales bacterium
CACCTCGGACTGCTCGAGCTCCTCGGCCTGGGCGCTGACGGCGTCGACGATGGCCGAGGCCACCCGGGCCATCGACGACCCCAGCACGCGCGTCATGCCGAAGGCGATGTCGGGCCGCACCACTCCGGCCTCCATCAGCTCGGCCATGGCCCGCATGTTGCGGACGTCCTCGTCCGAGAATGCGGCCTCGCCCTCGGCCGGCTCGGGGAAGCCGAGCGAGCGCCAGATGTGTCGGACATCGTCCTCCGACAGCCCCGTGAGCTCGGCCGCGGCCGTGACGTCGTGGCAGATCTCCTGGCCCAGCGCCAGGCGGTCGATGGCCAGGATGGCGAGCGTGCCATCGGCCTCCGCCCGGGCGATCTCCGACGGGGCCACCCCCAAGGCCCGCAGGATGGAGAGCAGCTCCTTCTGGGGGACGGCGGGGCCCGCGGCGAACGGGGCGGGCGACGCCGCCGGCGGCGCCGACTGATCGGCGTCGGTCACGATGCCCCCCGGTGGAGCGGCTCGATCGTGACGGGCAGCGTGAGCCCACGCCGGGGGGCCGGCTCGGGCAGGGCGACCGGGGCCAGGAGCGCCTCGCCGGTGGGCTCGGTGGTCGACCACGACGGGTCGAGACCCGGCACGGAGAGGCGCACCACGACCGCGGAGGTGTCGGCATGGGGCTCGAGCTGCCACAGGAGGGCGGGGCGCTCGCCGTGCCAGCGGACGGCGAAAGACAGGCGACCGTGGCGCGTGGGGAGGTCGTGCAGCTCCCAGCCCTGCCCGAGCCACGGCTCCGGGACGGTGGGGCTGAGGGACAGGCCGTCATCGGCCTCGGTCACGAGGAGCTCCCGGACGGCCGCCACCACCTCGGCGTTGGCCGCCGGCTCGTGGGCTGCCCCCGGGCCGGGCCAGGTCCAGGTGCTGCTGGCCTCGCGCAGCCGGTCGGCCAGCGACGCGACGGCACCGTCGTCACCCGCCCGGGCGACCAGCCGCCGCACATCCGTGGCCGCCCGAGGCTGGCCGGCGGCATCGAGCAGGCGGGCCACCGCCCCCAGCGCGGCGTGACCGAGGGCCTGCTGGGCCGGCTCGGCCGCCGCCAACCCGGCTACGAGGGCGCCGACAGCGTCGATGGCCTCCAGCGCGAAGGCCAGGTCGTGGGTGAGGTCCCAGTGGCGGCCCAGGGCTGCCAGCGCGGCGCCGGGAGCCGCAGGGGACGCCCCGTGGGCCAGCACCGTCGCTCCGAGCGCGGCGGCCGCAGCCTCGTCGAAGCCCAGGAGGTCGAGCCCCTTGGCCACGGCGGGCGAGGGCTCGGCCAGCAGGAGGTGCCGGGCGCTGGCCGCCACGGCGTCGCGCAGGCGACGGTCGGGCACCTCGATCCGGGCCCCCCGCTCGACCTGACGCCTCCAGCCCGACGCCACGTCAGCCGGTCCGGGGACCTCGTCGGGCGAGACGGCTCGGCCCGACAAGGGGAGCACCACGCGCAGGGTGGCGGCATGGGCCAGCGGGAAGAGCAGAGCGGCGTTGGCCAGCCCGTCGCCGCAGTCGACCGATCCGGCGCGGACGGTGTTCGCCGCCCCCGCCAGCACGATTACCGCCGCATCGCCGTCGGCGCCGGTGGCCAGGGTGGCCCGCCCCGGCGACCTCGGCAGGACCAGGGCCACCGCCCCGTCCACGCGCACCGTGGTGCCCTCGAGCCCGATCGTCGCGATCCGCCCCCGGCCCGCGTCGGTGGCCGGGCGGACGGCCAGGGCCACGGCGAAGGGCACCTTCGACTGGTTCTCGACCTCGATGACCACGACGTCGTCCCCGGTCGCCGAGCGGGCGCCGTAGGCGCGCTGGACCGCGTCCCCGCTCGGCACCCGCAGCCTCGTCTCGACCACGGGGGCGCTGGACTGGAGGCGCTGGCGGACGGCCACCTCCTCGGCCGGCAGGTGCCAGCGGTCCTCGGCCCCGATCCACCAGTCGAGCGACCACGAGGCGCCAGGGAGCGTCACCAGACCAGCCGGGTCGACGAGGGAGCGGCCGACGCCGTCGAGCGTGCCGATCGTGGTGCCGCGCCCGGATCGGCGCGGTCGCCGCCACCCGTCGGGGAGGTGGGGGGCGGGCCCGGGCTCCGCCAGGGCCTCGTCGAGGCGGCTCTCGGAGTCGGCTCGACGCAGGCGCAGGCGCATGCCCGCCATCAGATCAGGAACTCGGCATGTCGTGCATCTCGGGGCGGGCCCGACGCCCGAGCAGCCCGCGGTAGACCTCGCCGGCGGGAGCACCCTCGTGGATCACCGCGTGCACCGACTGCGCGATGGGCAGCTCGACGCCGTACTGCGCGCCGAGCTCCATCACCACCCTCGACGTCTTCACCCCCTCGGCCACCATGTGCATCTCGTCGATGATGTCGTCGATCTTGCGGCCCTTGCCGAGCTGCTCGCCGACGTAGCGGTTCCGGCTCTGCGGCGAGATGCAGGTGGCGATGAGGTCCCCCATGCCGGCCAGCCCGGCGAAGGTGACCTGGTGCCCGCCCATGGCGCAGCCCAGCCGGGTGAGCTCGGCGAGGCCGCGGGTGATGACGGCGGCCCGCGTGTTGTCGCCCGTCCCGAGCCCGTCGGCCATCCCCGAGGCGATCGCCATCACGTTCTTCAGCGCGCCGGCCACCTCGCAGCCGACCACGTCGGTGTTCGTGTAGACGCGGAACAGGTCGGTGGCGAAGACCCGCTGGAGCGCTTCGGCGATGGTGGTGTCGCCCATGGCCACGACGGTGGCGGCGGCGTCGCCGGCCAGGATCTCCTTGGCCAGGTTGGGCCCGGTGAGCACGCCGCAGGGGTGGCCGGGGAGCTCCTCCTCGAGCACCTGGGTCATCCGCAGCCGAGTGCCCTGCTCGAGCCCCTTCGACAGGCTCACGACCGGGACCCAGGGGCGCAGGCAGGAGGCCAGCTGGCGGGCCGTGTCGCGCATGCCGTGGCTGGGCACGCCCATCACGAGCAGGTCCGCCGAGCAGACCGCCTCCTCCAGCGATGAGGTGGCCTGCAGCTCGGGGTGCAGCGCGTAGCCCGGCAGGTAGGCGTCGTTGGTGTGGCGCGCTCGGATCTCGGCGGCCACCTCCTCCCGGCGGGCCCACAGCGTGGTGGGCTCGTTGTGGGCGCACAGGTGGGCGATCGTCGTCCCCCACGATCCCCCACCGATCACCGCGACGTGCATCGGCATGGCGGGAGGATAGGCCCCGGGTCGCCTCCTAGGGTGGGCGACGATGACCGGGCTCCCCTCCGCCCTGCCGGCCGATGCCGCGGCCGTCCTGGTGCCGGTGAAGGCGTTCGCCCAGGCGAAGCTCCGCCTGGCCGACGTGCTCGAGCCGGCCACCCGGTCGGAGCTGGCGCGGGCCATGGCGGCCCAGGTGCTGCGGGCCGCCGCGCCCCTCCCCGTCTACGTCGTGTGCGACGACCTCGAGGTGCGGGCCTGGGCCGAGCGCCAGGACGCCGAGGTCGTCTGGACGCCCGATCTCGGGCTCAACGGGGCGGTCGAGGCGGGGGTGGCCCACCTGGCCCGGCGGGGCATCGCCCGGGCCGTCGTGTCCCACGCCGACCTGCCCCTCGCCACGGACCTGGCCTGGCTGGCCGCCGCCGGCCGCCGTGGGGACGACGTCGTCACGCTCGTCCCCGATCGGCGCCTCGACGGCACGAACGTGGCCGTCGTGCCCACCGGGGCCGGCTTCCGCTTCGCCTATGGACCGGCCAGCTTCGCCGCCCACCGGGCCGAGGCGATCCGGCTCGGTCTCCCGGCGCGGCTCGTGCCCGACGAGCGGCTGGGCTGGGACGTCGACGTAGCGGCCGACCTCGCCCTGGCCGACCACTTGACCCTCCCGTCCACCGTCGCCGCCCTCCTCCGCGCCGCCGCCGAGGCGGCCTCCCCCGACCCCTCCGCCGACCCGTCCCCCGCCGAGGTCTGATGTCGCTCGACCTGCCCACCCCCGCCGTGGCCCTGGCCATCGGCGCCCACCCCGACGACGTCGAGTTCGGGGCCGGCGCCACGCTGGCCAAGTGGTCGGCCGCCGGCTGCGTCGTCCACCACCTGATCTGCACGGACGGGTCGAAGGGCAGCTGGGACCCTGCGACCGACGTGGCCGAGCTGGTGGTCACCCGCCAGGCCGAGCAGCGGGCGGCGGCCGAGGCGCTGGGGGCCACGGGGCGGTGCGTGTTCCTGGGCTGGCCCGACGGCGAGCTCGAGTCCGGGCTGCGGCAGCGCTGGGAGGTGGCCCACTGGATCCGGGAGCTCCGTCCCACCGTGGTCCTCGGCCACGACCCCTGGAAGCGCTACCGGCTCCACCCCGACCACCGCCACGCCGGCCTGCTGGCCGTCGAGGGCGTGGTGGCCGCCCGGGACCCGCACTTCTTCCCCGAGCACAACCTCCCCCACCACCGGCCCGAGGCCCTCCTGCTGTTCGAGGCCGACGAGCCCGACCACGCCGAGACGGCGACGGGCTTCGTCGACGCCAAGCTGGCCGCCCTCCACGCCCACACCAGCCAGCTCCTCTCGACGATGCACATCGACCACCGCGCCACCCCCGACGAGGTGCGCCGGCAGCGCCAGGCCTTCGACGACCGGGTCCGGGCCGGGCTGCAGCGCCACGGCATCGCGGACGCCGAGGCGGCGGGGGTGGTCGACGCCGAGGCCTTCAAGCTCATCGACGACCTGTAGCGCCGATCAGTTGAGCGACGGGTCCGGCGGGAACGTGGCCAGGCGGGCCAACCGGCCTCCCTGGCGGGCCAGGATGCGCGGCCACAGGTCGGCGCCCTCCGCCAGGAACGGATCGTCCCCCCTGGCGTCGGCGACGATCCATGCGTCCTGCGCCAGCTCGGCGTCGAGCTGGCCCGGCCCCCAGCCCGAGTAGCCGGCGTAGAGGCGCAGGGCCAGGACCTCGTCGTCGAGGCCGTCGGGGTCCTGGTCGAGGTCGAGAAGCCCGACGTCGCCCAGCACCGGCACGAACGAGGGGCGGTCGGGGTGGCGCACCCGGGCCAGGCACCAACCGCTCTCGGCCTCCACCGGCCCCCCGACGTGGAGGACCGCCGGCGCGGAGGCCAGGAGCGCCCAGTCGGGCAGGATCCCGGCGACGGGGAGGTCCGTCGGACGGTTGAGCACCAACCCGAAGGCTCCCCCGGGGGTGTGGTCCACCACCAGGATCACCGCCCGGTCGAAGTTGGGGTCGCCCAGCATCGGCTCGGCGATGAGCAGGCGACCCGAGGTCGAGGGCATGGAGGGAGTCTCGCGCCCGAGGCGGCCGGGGGCTGGGCCTACGGTGGCGCGGTGCTGAGCGACGGGGCCTACGACATCATCGTGGTGGACGCCACCGCCGCCCCCGGACCAGAGGGGGCCCTCAGCCTCGAGGTGGCGATCCTGGGCGGACCCCACAAGGGCGAGGTGGTCGCCCTGCAGGCGGTCGGGCTGCACCTCGACGAGGTGGACGCCCTGGGCACACCGGGCACACTGACGGTGCGGGACGGCCAGCCGTCGGTCGTCCTCGAGCCCTAGGGGGCCGGTACGGGAAGCTGGGGCGAGATAGTAGGAATAGGGCGACTCGGACACGAAGGGAAGTGCCCATGGAACGGCTCAGCGGGCTTGACGCTGCATTCCTCGCACTGGAGACGCCGTCGTCGCACATGCACGTGGCCAGCCTGGCCATCTTCGACCCGAGCACGGCCGATGGCCCGTTGACGCTGGAGCGCATCGTCGAGGTGTACGGCCAGCGGCTCCACCTGGCGCCGCCGTTCCGCCGCCGCCTGGCCACGGTGCCCCTCGGCCTGCACCACCCGCTGTGGATCGAGGACCCCGACTTCGACATCCGCAACCACCTGCGGCACACCGCCATCCCCGCTCCGGGCGGCCCCGACGAGCTGGCCACCCTGGTGGGCCGCCTGGTGGCCCTGCCGCTCGACCGCTCCCGCCCGCTCTGGGAGATCTGGCTCATCGAGGGGCTGGAGGGCGGGAAGGTGGCGCTGCTCAGCAAGGTCCACCACGCGGCGATCGACGGCGCCGCCGGCAACGAGCTGCAGGTGGCCCTGCTCGACCTGTCCCCCACCATCGAGGAGCACGTCCCCGAGACAGAGTGGGTGCCCGACCGCGTCCCCACCGACGCCGAGCTCCTCACCTACGCCGCCTCCTCGCTGGCCCGCCAGCCGGTGCGGGTGGCCAAGGCGGTGGCCCGCACCGCGCAGGCCGCCCTCGACGTGCGGCGGATGGGGCAGCAGTCCACGGCCGCCATGCTGCCGCCGGCCCCCTTCGCCGCCCCTCGCACGTCGTTCAACGCGGCGCTGACGCCGCGCCGCAGCTTCGCCTACACGACCCTCGACCTCCGCCGGGTGAAGGCCGTCAAGACCGCGGCCGGGTGCACGGTGAACGACGCCGTGCTGGCCCTCGGCGGTGGCGCCCTGCGCCGCTACCTCGAGGACCGCGGCGAGGAGCTCGACGGTCCGCTGGTGGCGATGGTGCCGGTCTCGGTCCGCACCGCGGACCAGAAGGGTGCGATGGGCAACCAGGTCAGCTCCACGCTCACCTCGCTCGGCACCGACATCGAGGACGCCTTCGAGCGCCTGAAGGTCATCCACGAGGTCACGTCGGAGGCGAAGGCCCAGCAGCAGGCCATCGGCGCCGACACGCTCCAGCAGTGGTCGGAGTTCGCGGCGCCTGCGCTGCTCGGCCGGGCCGCTCGCCTCTACACCCGGATGAACTGGGCCAACGCCCACCGCCCGCTGTTCAACGTCACGATCTCGAACGTCCCCGGCCCGCCGTTCCCGCTCTACTCAGCGGGGGCCCGGATGCTGGCCAGCTACCCGGTCGGCCCGATCTTCGACGGTGGGGGCCTGAACATGACGGTCATGAGCTACCTCGACCAGCTCGACTTCGGCCTCCTGGCCTGCCCGGACCTCGTCGACGACGTCTGGGACATCGCCGACGACCTCCACGCCGAGCTCGACGCCCTCGTCGAGGCCACCGGCGTCGGCGACGCCGACCTCGAGCAGCACTCCCGCGCCTAGCCCAGCTCGGCGACCCGCTCGGCGATGGCCGCCGCCACCTCGGCGGCGTGGTCGTCGTCGCGGTACGGCGTGCGGGGCCAGAAGAAGCCCTTGAGGCCGTCGCCCTTGGTGCGGGGCACGACGTGCGTGTGGAGGTGGGGCACGCTCTGGCTGACCTTGTTGTTGATGGCCACGAACGACCCCTTGGCGCCGGTGCCGTCCCGGACGGCGGTGCTCAGCCGCTGCACCCGCTCGAAGTATGGGCCGACCTCGTCCACTGGCAGGTCGGCAAGGGTCTCGACGTGGTGGCGGGGCACGACCAGCACGTGGCCGGGGAAGACCGGGCGCACGTCGAGGAAGGCCAGCACCACGTCGTCGTCGAGGACCACATGGGCCGGCAGGTCGCGGGCCAGGATCGAGCAGAACGTGCAGGGACCCTTCGCCATCGCCGATCGAGGCTACGGGGCGGAGCGGACAGTGCCGGCCAGGAGCACGAGGAGCAGGCCGGCCACGGGCACCACGGCCAAGGCCGCTCGCACGCTCACCGCGTCGCCGACGAGCCCGACGAGCGGGGGCACCACGAGGAAGCCAAGGCGCGATGCCCACGCCACGGCGGCCACGCCGTGGCCCGTGCTCAACCCGGGCAGGTTGCCGGCGGCGTGGAACACGACGGGGAAGAGCGGCGCGGCGCCCAGCCCGGCCACCGCGAAGCCCGCGATCACCGACGCCGGGGTGCCCACGAGGAGCCCCACCGATGCCCCGACGGCGACGAGGGCGCTGCCGGTCCGCAGCACCGCCGTCGAGCCCAGCCGGTCCACCACGCGGTCGGCCAGGAGGCGACCGACCGTCATGGCGGCCTGGAAGGCCACGAAGACGAGGCCGCCCACGCCGGCCGAGGCACCGAGCTCGTCCCGGAGGAGCACCGCCCCCCAGGACGCGGGCGAGTCCTCCACGGCGCCGGCCAGCACGAGGACCAGGCCGAGCCAGAGGAGGGTGACGGCGTGCGCCGATCCGCGACCTCCGGCGTCGGCGCCCGACTCGGGGGCCACCGCGCCGGCGCCCCGCTCGAGGTCATCGGAGCCGGGCAGGAGGCGGAGGCGGCCGACGAGGGTCAGCGCGCCGAGGGCGAGCCCGGCCAGGAGGAGGTGCGGGCGCAGGCCCAGTTCCGCCCCCGCGGCGAGGCTGCCGAGGCCGGCGCCGGCCACGGCCCCCAGGCTCCAGAGGCCGTGCATGGCGCTCACGATCGAGCGGCCGTAGCCCCGCTGCACCCGCAGGGCGTGGGCGTTCATCGAGACGTCCATGACGGAGTCGAGCAGGCCGAAGGCGAGGAAGGTGGCGGCCAGCGCGGCCCACGACCAGGCCACGGAGATGACGGGGACGACGACGGCGAAGCCGAGCCCGCAGGCCGTCGCCACCCGAGCGCTGCCCCAGCGGGCGATGAGCGCACCGGCCACGAGGCCCGACAGCAGGGCGCCGGCGGGCACCGCCGCCACGGCCGTGCCCAGCGCGGTGTTCGACAGGCCGAGCTCGGCCTTGATGCCGGGCAGCCGCGGCACGACGTTGGCGTAGGCGGCGGCGTTCACGACGAACAGCACGGCGACGGCCACCCGCGCCCGGCGCAGCTCTCGGCGGCGCCCCGGGTCGTCCACCGCGCCGACGCTAATGGGGCGCCCTCCGGGCACGGTCGGGAACCATCCACCACCGCGCGTGGGCGGTGGGGTTCACTGGGCGTCGGTGACCCAGCGGGCGATCCACACCTCCGAGGCGCAGAGCGACCGGCACCCACCGGCGGCCCGGACGGCGACCGCCCGCACCGAGCAGGGCCACCGTTCCCACCATCCCGGCTACCCCTTGGGGGCTCCTTGACCGATCTCCTCGCCGACCAGGCGCGCCTCGGCGCGCCCGAGCCCGTCGTCGCCCCGGAGGCGACGCGGACCACCCGCATGGTGCTCGACACGTCGGTGCTCATCTCCGATCCGGACTCGATCACGGCGTTCCCCCACGCCGACGCCGTCATCCCACTGGTGGTGATCGAGGAGCTGGACGAGCACAAGTCCCGCCTTGACGACGTCGGCCGGGCGGCTCGAGCCGTGCTGCGAGCCATCGAGGAGATGCGGGTGGCCAACGGCGGCGACATCCGCACGCCCGTGGCGCTGCCCGGCGGCGGGACGATCCGCATCGAGACCAACGGCCTGCACCTCAACGAGATCCGTGAGCACGGCCTCGACCCCACCAAGAACGACAACCGCATCCTGGCCGCGTCGCTCGGCCAGGCCGTCCACGCCCCCACCGTCGTGGTCTCGAACGACGCCGCACTGCGCATCAAGGCCGCCCAGCTCGGGTTGGAGGCGATGGAGCACCAGCGCCTCCGGGGCCGCGGGGCCGAGGAGCGGCCGGTGGGCTGGAGGACCATCGAGGTCAGCGCGGCGGCGATCGACGCGGTCTACACGGACCCGAACGGCCTCGATGTCGAGGAGCTCCCGGCGGGCGACGCCGAGCGCCTCCGGACCGAGCTGTGCGACCGCTACGCGGTGCTGCGAGCCGGCAGCCAGTCGGTGCTGGTCCGTCACCTCGACGGGCAGCTCGAGGCGATGCAGCGGGTGCCCGAGCCCTGGGGCCTGCGACCGCGCTCGAAGGAGCAGCAGTTCGCCCTCGACCTCCTGCTCGACCCCGAGATCCGCATCGTCGCCCTCGACGGCATGGCCGGCACCGGCAAGACCCTCCTCGCCTTGGCCGCCGGGCTCGAGCAGGTCATCGAGACCTGCCTCTACGACAAGCTGGCGGTGTACCGGCCGGTCGTGCCCGTCGGGAAGGCCGAGCTGGGCTTCCTGCCAGGCACCCTCGACGAGAAGCTGAACCCGTGGATGACGGCGGTCCACGACGCCCTCGTCGCCCTCACCGAGCGGCGCAGCCACGCCGACGCCCGGGCCGTCCTCGACGAGCTCACCGAGCGCGAGAAGCTCTCGCTGGAGGCCGTGACCTACCTGCGGGGCCGGTCGCTCCACGGCACCTACGTGCTCGTCGACGAGGCGCAGAACCTCGAGCCGACGACGCTGAAGACGATCCTCACGCGGGTCGGCGAGGGCACGAAGGTGGTGTTCACGGGCGACACCAGCCAGATCGACGCGCCGTACCTCTCCGAGCACAACAACGCCGTGTCCGTGCTCATCGACGCGTTCGACGGCGAGCGCTGCTTCGGCCACGTGCGGTTGGCCCACTGCGAGCGCTCCGAGGTGGCGTCCCTCGCCGCCCTCCGCCTCTGAGGGGCCGGACCAGCCGTAGCCTGGCACCATCCCCGCCGACGACCCCGACGACCCCTCGGACGACGCGCTCGTCCCGCCGCCTCCTGGTGAGGCGCGCTTCGGCCTCATCGAGGACGACGAGGTCGTCGCGGCCGCCGCGGCCGCCACCGACGACGCCCGGCACGACCCGCCCCTCTTCGCGTCGTTGCTGGCGCTCGTCGACGACGCCGCGTCGCGCCTGCTCGACCATCCCGTCCGACCTCGGATCAAGGCGACGCCGGCCGGGCTCCTGCGGGGCGAGGTCGACGTCTTCAAGATCGAGATCCCGGCGGTGCTGGCGGCCGGGCTGGTCATCGACCGCCTCGTGCTGCGGGCCGAGCGCGTCCGGGTCGCCCCGGGCCTCCCGCCCCGCCTGCGGGCCGGCCCGGTGACCCTGCGGGCCTACGTCAGCCAGGCCAACGTCGACCGCTGGGTGCGCACCTCGCACCTGCCCATCCGCCTCACCCTCACCGACGAGGGGGTACTCCTGGCCACCGGGCTGCGGGGCTTCACGATGACCGAGACCCTCGCCGACCTCGAGGTGACGGGCTCGTTCCTGCGCTTGGCCTCCCGCCGCATGACGATCGTCGGGCTGCCCGCCCCCCTGGTGCGGTTCCTGCGGGGCTACCTGCCCCTGCCGCCGCTGCCCCGCGGCGCCCGCATCACCGACGTCCGCCACGGCACGGGCGACGTCGCGGTGACCTTCGGCTTCGAGCACGTCGACGAGCCGTTGACGCCTGACCTGGCCCGGCGGCTGGGGTTGCTCACCCGCCTGCCCCTCCCCCACCTGCGCTGAACCATCCACCACCCCGGCGCGGGGCCTCCCTACGCTCGGATCGACGACCACCGCAGGGGACGCGATGCGACGCAGACCGCCGGTCTATGGGCTCGACATCGAGACCGACACCAGGGAGAACGGGCTCGATCCACGCGTCGCCGCCGTCGTCACGGTGGCCCTGGCCGGCCCGGGCTACGAAGAGGTCTTCACCGGCTACGAGGCGGAGATCCTCCTCGAGGTCGACCAGCGCCTCCACGAGCTCGAGCCGGGCGTCCTAGCCACCTGGAACGGCGCCGCCTTCGACCTGCCCTTCATCGCCGATCGCGCCGAGCTCCACGACCTCGACCTCGGCCTGCGCCTGCAGCTCGACCCCGGCATCACGATGCGCCGGGCCCCGCTCCCTGGCCACGAGGGCGCCTACCGGGGTGCCTGGTACCGGCACCAGCACCTCGACGCCTACCGGGTGTACCGCGGCGACGTCGGTCCGGCGCTGCGCATCTCCTGCTCGCTGAAGTCGATCGCCCGGTTCGTCGGCCTGGCCCCGGTGGATGTGGACCGCACCCGCATCCACGACCTCTCCAACGAAGCGCTGCATGCCTACGCGGCCAGCGACGCCCGCCTGGCCCGGATCCTCACCGAGCGCCGCTGGGCCACCGCCTCGCGCTGCATCGACCGCGTCGACCCCGCCTTGTCAGCGGACCCGGTCGCCCTGGCCGCCGCCATCCGGCGCCACCCCTCGCAGACCCTCTCCGCGTAGCGGATCGCCCCTTCACCTGGCCCGCGGCCGGTGCCATGCTGAGGCCCCCGCTCGCCTGAGCGCCTCGCGATCTCCGGATCGCCTCCCGACCACCCCGTCGCTGTGAGGTCATCCGATGCGCGCTCCCTCGTCCACCCGCCGCCTGCGCTCCCGCCCGCCCCGCCATCGCCCGATCACCGAGCTCGCCCACGCGATCGACGGCGCGACCGCCGCGGAGCCCTCCCACCTGGCGATCTACGTCGCCGAGGGCGCGGGCCCGGCGGACGAGGTCGAGGTCGGCCTGCGCCCCTTCCCCACCGACATCCACCCGTTCACCGAGCTGTCCGGCCTGGTGGCGCCGCCCGAGTGGTCCATGTTCGGGCTGCGGGTGCACGGCACGGGCCACCACCTCGCCGTCGAGGGCCGCCGCGAGCGGACGGTTACCACCTTCCTATTGGCCCGCACCGGCGAGGAGGTCACCCTCCTGCGGATGGGCGGCGCCGTCACCGAGGTGCCCGAGACCGCCCAGGGCACCTTGCCGGACCTCTGCCGCCGGGTGCTGGGCCGTCCCACCGCACCCGCCCCACCCTCCACCGCCGTCCTGCACACCCTGTCCTGGCTCGACTCGGTCCTCGAGCGCTGGGGCGAGCCACGGGAGCGGCGGCGCCTCACGAGCTCCTTCGCGGCAGTGGCCGCCTGCCATCCCGCCGTCGTCACCGGCACCGCTCCCACGACCCTCGACGCCCTGGTGGCCCTGGCCCGAGAGCACACCGCCGCGTGGCCATGGTCCCGGCTGCGAGGCGCGCCCGATGCCCTCCCGCTGCCCGGAGGCGGCCTGCCGCCGGCCATCGCCGGCTGGATGGACGACGGGTTCTTCGCCCGGTGGGCCACCGGCGCCTTCCCCGACCCGCTCAGCCTGGTGACCGACGTGACCGCCCTGCTCGGCGCCGAGGTGGGCCCGCTGGTCCAGCGGGCTGTGCTCGAGCTGCTCACCCCGGAGCCGACGTGAGCACGGCCCCCGCCCTGCGCGCGCAGGCGGGCCGTGGTCGGCCTCGTCCGCTGGCGCGGGCCTGGCTCGGGCTGGCCCTGCTCCTCGCCGCCGGGGCCCTCCAGCTGGCCGGCCCCGCCCCTGCCGCCGCCGCGGTCACGCACCTCCACGGCTTCCGGGCCACGGTCGCCGGCTTCACCAGCTGGTACGGCAGCTACGGGATGGGCCCGCTCGGCACCGCGTGGTGCATCGACCACGGCATCCGCTCGCCCGATCCCGCCTATGCCTACGCCCCGGCCGACCTGTCGACGATCGCCGCCGAGCGCCAGAGCGCGGTGGCCTGGGCGGTGGCTCGCCACGGCCAGGGCGACGACCCAGCGGCCCACGCCGGGCTGATGCTGGCCCTGCACGACCTGATGGGTGCCACCTATCCCAGGGGCCGCCTCGACGTGGACCACCTCACCCAGGCCGACACGGCCGGCTTCGAGGGCCGGGCCGACGACGTGCTGGCGGCGGCCCGGGCGGCCAAGGCCGACGGGCTGGCCCACGCTGCGCTGCGGGGTCCGCTCGTCCTCACGTTGTCCCCGGCGTCGCCCGGGCCCGACGGCGGGCAGCCGGTGACCGTCCGGGTCGCCGACCAGGCCGGCACCGGGGTCGGGGGCCTCCCGGTGCAAGCGCGGTGGGGCGACCAGCTCGAGGAGCTCACCACCGCGGACGACGGCACCGCGACGGTGGTCGTCTCTCCGGGCGAGGCCGCGCTCGAGGTCGTGGCGACGGCGACGGTCCCCCACCTCCCGCTCGACGCCTGGGCCTCCACCACCACCCCGGCGCAGCGGGTGGCCCGGCCCACCCTCGACGAGCTGCGCGCCTCCCTGCTCGTGGCCCCTACCGCCCCGTCGACGACCACCCCATCGACCAGCACCACGACCTCCACGAGCACGACCTCGACCACCACCACGTCGACGACGACGGCTCCGACCACCACCACGTCGACGACCACCGCTCCCCCCACGAGCGCTCCCCCAGACACGGCTCCCCCGAC
>DASUDP010000023.1:0-5747 GCA_036275535.1 Acidimicrobiales bacterium
GACGGTGAGGATCTGGCCCTTGACCGGACGCACCGGCGGGCGGTCAGCGTCGGTGAGCCCGTCGAGGCGACCAGCCGCGGCACCCGCGGCCAGCACCACCGATCTCGCCGCGATGCGCTGGCCGTCGTCGAGCGTGACGCCCCGCACCGCCGGCCGGCCATCGCCGTCGCCGTCGCCGTCGAGCCGGGCGCAGTCGAGCCGAGCGACCCGTCGGGCGACGAGGGTCACGCCGTGACGGCGGCCGGCGCCCACCAGGGCGGCGGTGACGGCTCGCGGGTCGACCCGGTGGTCGCCGGCCGCCCAGAGCCCGCTCCGCACGGTCGGGGCCAGCATCGGCTCGAGGGTCCGCAGCTCGCGCGAGCGCAGGCGCGGCACGGAGAGCCCGAGGGCGTCGAGGTGGGTGGCGAGCACCTCGAGGGCGGCCCGGTCATCGTTGTCGAAGGCGACGGCGAGCGTGCCCGCCTCCTCGAAGGCGATGTCCTGGCCGGCGGACGCGGCGAGCTCGGCGGCGAAGGCCGGCCATCGTCGGGCCGACTCGAAGTTCAGGCGCAGCAGCGCGTCCTCCCCGACGTGGGCTTCGGTGACGGGGGCGAGCATCCCCGCCGCGACGTGCGACGCCCCGCTCGCCGGGGCCGGGTCGACCACGGTGACGGTCGCACCCCGTTGGGCGATGCGCCAGGCGCAGGCCAGCCCGATGACCCCGCCGCCGATGACGACGACGTCGGCGCCGGCTCCCGTCATGGGATCCGCTCCCGGTCGAGGGCCTCGACGAGCTCCCGGGTGGCTGTGGCCGGGTCGGGCGCTTTGGACACCGCGCCGATGACGGCCACGCCGGCGGCGCCCGCCCGCAGCGCGGCGGGCAGGCGCTCGGCGGTCACCCCCGAGATGGCAATGACCGGCGCGGGCACCGAGCGGGCCACTGCCTCGAGCCCCTCGGTGCCGATCGGGTCCGGCAGCCCGGCCTTGCTCGTGGTGGCCCAGACCGGACCCACCCCGAGATAGTCGGCGCCCTCGGACACGAGCCGCTGGGCGGTCTCAGGGTTGCGGGCGGTGCCACCGATGAGGAGCTGTGGGGCCAGCGCCCGCGCGACCGCGACCGGGAGGTCCTCCGCGCCGAGGTGCACGCCGTGAGCCCCCCCGGCCAGGGCCAGGTCCGCGCGGTCGTTGACCACGCAGAGGGCGCCGGCCGCGCGGCACCGACCGGCGACGCCACGCACGAGCGCCAACCGCTCCCTGTCGGTGCCGACCTTGGTCCGCACCTGGAGCACCGTGGCGCCACCCCGCAGCGCGGCGGCGGCCAGCTCGACGGAGTCCACCAGGACGTGGACCGTGCCGAGGGCGACGGTCACGGCCGGCGAGCCGGTGCGGCCAGGGGGACGGCGCCGGCGGCGTGGGCGCGCACGTCCTGGCTGATGCGCATCGAGCAGAACTTGGGCCCGCACATCGAGCAGAAGTGCGCGCTCTTCGCCCCCTCGGCCGGCAGGGTCTCGTCGTGGTAGGCCCGAGCGGTGTCGGGGTCGATGGCCAGGTTGAACTGGTCGTTCCACCGGAACTCGAAGCGAGCCTTGCTGAGCGCGTCGTCCCAGGCCTGCGCGCCCGGGTGGCCCTTGGCGAGGTCGGCGGCGTGGGCGGCGATCTTGTAGGCGATCATCCCGGCCTTCACGTCGTCGCGGTCGGGCAGGCCGAGGTGCTCCTTGGGCGTGACGTAGCAGAGCATCGCGGTGCCGAACCACCCGATCATGGCGGCGCCGATGGCCGAGGTGATGTGGTCGTAGCCGGGGGCCACGTCCGTCGTGAGCGGACCCAACGTGTAGAAGGGCGCCTCGTGGCAGAGCTCCATCTGGAGCTCCACGTTCTCCTTGATCTTGTGCATCGGCACGTGGCCGGGGCCCTCGATCATCGTCTGCACGTCGTGGCGCCACGCGATCTCGGTGAGCTCGCCCAGGGTGCGCAGCTCGGCCAGCTGGGCCTCGTCGTTGGCGTCGGCGATCGAGCCGGGGCGCAGGCCGTCGCCCAGTGAGAAGGACACGTCGTAGGCGGCGAAGATCTCGCACAGCTCCTCGAAGTGCTCGTAGAGGAAGCTCTCGCGGTGGTGGGCGAGGCACCAGGCCGCCATGATCGATCCGCCCCGGCTCACGATCCCGGTCCGGCGAGCGGCGGTGAGGGGGACGTAGCGCAGCAGCACGCCGGCGTGGACGGTCATGTAGTCGACGCCCTGCTCGGCCTGCTCGACGACCGTGTCGCGGAAGACCTCCCAGGTGAGCTCCTCGGCTCGCCCGTCGACCTTCTCGAGGGCCTGGTAGATCGGCACGGTCCCGATCGGCACGGGCGAGCTGCGCAGGATCCACTCCCGGGTGGTGTGGATGTCCCGGCCCGTCGAGAGGTCCATGACCGTGTCGGCCCCCCAGCGGGTGGCCCAGCGGAGCTTGTCCACCTCCTCATCGATGGACGACGTCACCGCGGAGCTCCCGATGTTGGCGTTCACCTTGGTGAGGAACCGGCTGCCGATGACCATCGGCTCGGACTCGGGGTGGTTGAGGTTGGCCGGGATGATGGCCCGGCCCCGGGCCACCTCGTCGCGCACGAAGGTCGCCTCGAGGCCCTCCCGGATGGCGACGAACTCCATCTCCTCGGTGATCTCGCCGCGGCGGGCGTGGTGCAGCTGGGTGACGCACGCTCCGGGCTTGGCTCGCAGGGGGCGCCGTCGCGGCCCGGGGAACGGCTCGGCGCAGCGGTCGCCCCGACCGGCGGCTCGGCCGTCATCTCGGGGCGTGGTGGCCCGACCGTCGTGCTCCTCCACGTCACCGCGGCCGAGGATCCAGGCGCGGCGCATCGGGGCGAGCCCCACCCGCACGTCGACCTCGGGCCCCTCCGTGCGGTAGAGCCGCACGGGGTCGTTGGGCACGGACCCGGCGGCCGTCACGGAGGGCTCGAGGTGCACCTCGGTGAACGGCACCCGCACCCCGGGGCGATCCCCCCGGACGTGCACCACCCGGCGGGCGGACGCGCCATCGACGCGGACATCGGTCATCACACACTCCCTTCGCCGGCATTACCCGGATCAGGTTCGGCGGTCGGCCTCAGGTGCTGTGCACCGTCGACCCTCTCAGCCCTCAGCAGGCTCCCGCGTGGTCGAGACGGAACGTAGCAGCCCGCCCGACGAGGTGGATGGCGCCGGCCTCAGGCCCGGGCCGGACCTCGGTAGGCGCAGCCGGAGGTGCAGGTCTCGCGCACACCGACCTGGGACAGCCCGGGCAGGGCCTCGGCGAGGCGGTCCCAGATCCAGATGGCCAGCACCTCGCTGGTCGGGTTCTCGAGGCCGTCGATCTCGTTGAGGTAGCGGTGGTCGAGCTGTTCGTGCAGCGGCCTCCAGGCGGCGGCCAGGTCGGCGAAGTCGGTCACCCACCCGAGCGCGGGGTGGAGCTCGCCCTCGACGTGGATCGACACCCGGAACGAGTGGCCGTGCAGGCGGGCGCACTTGTGGCCCTCGGGGACCTTCGGCAGGCGGTGGGCCGCCTCGAAGGTCACCTCGCGGTAGATCTCCATCACGGGATGCCCAGGTACTTGTGGGTCTGGAGGCTGAGCCGCCACCGGGGGTGGGCCAGGCAGTAGGCCACCGCGGCGGCCGTGTGCGCCTCGCGGTCGGGGCCGTCCATGGGCTGGAGGAAGCGGTGGTCGAAGTCGAGCTCGACGACGTCCTCGGGGGCCAGGCCGGCCTGCGGGTAGACGAGCTTGAGCTCGTCGCCGCGGCGCAGCACGAGGTCGGCGCCCGCCTTGGGGCTCATGCAGACCCAGTCGACGCCGGGCGGCGGCTCGAGGGTGCCGTTGGTCTCGATGGCGACGCGGAACCCCTCGGCGTGGAGGGCGTCGACGAGCGGGGCGTCGAGCTGCAGGAGCGGTTCGCCGCCGGTGCAGACGACCAGCCGGTCGCCCTCGGGCCCCGGGGCCCAGGCGGCGGCGACGGCCGCGGCCAGCTCCGTCGGCGACGAGAAGTGCCCGCCCCCGAGGCCGTCGGTGCCGACGAAATCCGTGTCGCAGAACCGGCACACCGCGATCTCCCGGTGCTCCTCCCGGCCGGTCCAGAGGTTGCAGCCGCTGAAGCGGCAGAACACGGCCGGCATGCCGGTCTGGAAGCCCTCGCCCTGCAGCGTGAAGAACAGCTCCTTCACGAGGTAGGTCACGACGGGGCCCCCGCCTGGTAGCGGGTGGGGTCGGGGAGGCCGGCCTCGGTGAAGCCCTTGCGGCGCAGCACGCACGAGTCGCACTCGCCGCAGGCGGCACCGGAGTCGTCGGCGTCGTAGCAGCTGACGGTGAGGCCGTAGTCGAGGCCGAGGTCGGTGCCGCGCTGCACGATCTGCGCCTTGGTCAGGGTCATCAGCGGCGTGTGAATCGTGAGCTCGGTGATGCCCTCCACGCCGGTCTTGGTGGCGAGGCGGGCCATCGTCTGGAAGGCGGCGATGTACTCGGGCCGGCAGTCCGGGTAGCCGGAGTAGTCGAGGGCGTTCACGCCGATGAACACGTCGGAGGACTCCAGCACCTCGGCCCAGGCCAGGGCGAAGGACAGGAAGATGGTGTTGCGGGCCGGCACGTAGGTGATCGGGATACCGCTGCCCATCTCGTCGGCGTCGCGGCCCTTGGGGACATCGATGTCGGCGGTGAGGGCGGAGCCGCCGAAGGCCCGCAGGTCGATCGGCACGACCTTGTGGTCGGTCACGCCGATGTGGGCGGCCGCCCGCGTCGCCGCCTCGAGCTCGGCCGCGTGGCGCTGGCCGTAGTCGATGCTGAGGGCGTAGAGGTCGTACCCGTCGGCCTTGGCGATGGCGGCGACGGTGGCGGAGTCGAGCCCGCCGGAGAGCAGGACGATGGCCTTCGGGCCCATCAGCCGCGGGGGTGCGACGAGTGGGTCTCGGTGACGATCCCACCCCGCACGTGCTGGGTCACGACGACGTCGACCGACCGGGGCCGCACGGTCTGCCACACCTCGTCGGCGATCTCGACGGCGAGCGCCTCGGCGAAGACGTGACGATCCCGGAAGCCCCAGAGGAACAGCTTGAGCGACTTCGACTCGACGCAGCGCTCCCCCGGCACGTACTCGATTCGCACCGAGGAGATGTCGGGCTGGCGGGTGACGGGGCACAGCGACGCGACCTCGTCGCTCGTGAACACGACCTTCGTGCAGCCCTCTGGCGCGGGGAACGTCTCCACGTGCTCGACCGGCCCGTTGTGGGGGCGGCCCAGCAGCGTGAGGTCGGCGTCGAGCGCGGGCTCGGCGGACGGGAGGGCGTCGGTCACGTCCACAGGCTACGCGCCGGGCCCCTCCGGCCAACCATGGGCGGCGCCCCGTCGGGGGCCGCGGATCAGCCCTCGAGGGCGGCGGCCAGCCGCTCGAGCGTGCCGCTCATCGTCTGGCGGTTGCGCTCGGGCCGGTCCTCGACCCCCGACATCTGCTTGCTCATCTCGAGGACCGAGTCCGGGCGCAGGTCCTCGCTCCACTCGGTCACCCGACAGCCCGTCTCGGTGGGCTCGATCCGGTACCCCCACGTCGCGTAGTGGAAGTCGAACATGGAGCACTCGAAGGCGAAGGCTCGCCCGGGGTCGGCCTCGATGACCTTGCCCTGGCTGGTCCACTCGTGGTCCCCGTGGCGGTTGTGGCCGTCGAACACGGCGCCGACGGCCGGGCCGTCAAACCCGTCGTGCCACTCGCAGGCGTGGCACTCCTCGGACCACTCGCCCATGCGGGTGACGTC